>CAYNQJ010000095.1:0-1979 GCA_964399305.1 uncultured Luteolibacter sp. | reverse complement strand
TCCTGCAAAATCAGGGTTATAGCTCCCCTGTGTCTATGCTATGGGATGGCTGTGAAAAGATATCAATACCGCAAGACGCCTTGTCTTGCCGTTGAAATCGAATGCACTTAGGACCCCGCCCGAAGCTATTCACCGCTCGTCGGCTCCCCGCACTGGTGGAGACGGAGGGACACTGCGCCCGTCGGATTTGTATTTGTCCAGCAACTTGGTCAGTCGACCGACAACCTCAGGGTAATTGTCCTGGACATTGACCTTTTCGCCGATATCCGCCTCAAGATCGTAGAGCTGGACCGGAGGCAACCCTTTTGCGGCCTGCGGCTTTGGAGGGCTCCACCCACCGGAATCAGGGGATGTGATCAACTTCCAACGACCTTGGCGGATGGCATATGCCCCGAAGAGCGAATGGTGCACAGTGGCTTCCCGGATCGGTTGCTCCAGCTTGCGGCCGAACATTGCAGGCAGAATGTTGTAACTGTCCTCACCGGCATTGGCCGGGAGATCCGCTCCGACAATAGCCGCGCAGGTGGCCAGCAGGTCCGTGAGGCATATGATTTCACCCGAGGTGCTGTTTCGCGCGACCCTGTGAGGCCATCGGACGATGAACGGAATGCGGTGCCCCCCTTCGAAGATATCCGCCTTGCCACCTCGAAACACGGAGTTCACATGGTGCCCGGCTTTCTCCGCCCCACTCAAAACCGCGCCGTTGTCGGACGTGAAAATCACCAGCGTGTTGTCAGACATCTGATTTTCTTTCAGCGCCTCCAGCACCTTGCCGACCGTCCAATCGACCTCGCATACGAAGTCCCCATAATCACCAATCCCGCTTTTGCCTTTGCAAAATCCGGCAGGCACCACCGGATTGTGGACCGCGGACAATGCCAGATACATGAACAGCGGCTTGCCGGTTCCGTTTGGCGCGTGCCGCCGGATGACGTCCAAGGCCTTGCCGGTCAACGTCGGGCCCACATCATTTTGTTTCCAGTGCCGCAGATATTCTCGCTGAATCCTGCCATTTTCGATCCATGTCCCACCGAGTTGCTCCTGGCTGGCTTTCGCGGGATCCACCCCCCCTTCATCGACATGGAGGCCGTTGATCTTGAGGCCTGGCGTCCCGGTGCTGTAGAAAGCATGATCAAATCCGAGTTGGTTGGGGCCGAAGGTGATATCTTTCGCATAGTCCAGCCTTGTTCCGGATTGTTCAAGGCCCAGATGCCATTTCCCAAGGCATGCGGTCTGATACCCATGCCTGCTGAGCAACGCGGCCACTGTCATCCGCCCGGGCTCAATCAATGACCGGCTCGTATGGTTGAGCACGCCCGCCTTCAAGGTGGTCCGCCAGCAATAGCGGCCCGTCATGATACCATAGCGGGTCGGCGTGCAGACAGCCGCTCCGGAATGGGCATCCGTGAAACGCATCCCTTCGCTGGCCAGCCTGTCCAAATTCGGACTCGGGATTTTGGATTCCGGATTGTAGGCACGGACATCGCCATATCCGAGGTCGTCTGCAATGATATAAACGATATTTGGCAAGCCCTTAGAACCGTTTGCGGGTATGGATGCGCTCAGCGGCAGGGAACAGCCAGCCATCGCCAAGCCAATCGCAGGGTAAAGTCTCCTACTTATATGGTTCATGATGATATTTTCACCAGGGATAGCTTTGAAAGTGTGCTTGGCAAGATGAGAAATACTTCCAGACGGTGGATCTGGGCTGTGTTTGGCAACGAGGAGATGAATGATTGGTCAAGCTTTAGTGCCCGGGAAAGACGAAGATTATCATACCCTCAAGTCCCGCATCGACCACAAGCTTCCCGCCGCCGCAGCTGCCGCTCCTCTCATCTTCCGCGCGCCGTCCCGGCGCCTCGGCCCGAAACGGTCTCGCGCGGCCGTGAACGCCTCGTTCACGAACAACCGGCTGCCGATCACCGCTCCGTCCGTGAAATACCTCACGCGACACCGCAGCATCTTCGCCAGCCCCAGAT
>CAYNQJ010000094.1:0-2371 GCA_964399305.1 uncultured Luteolibacter sp. | reverse complement strand
TTCGTTGATCGCATCGGCCTTGGCCTTGGTGAGGCGCAGGCGGTGCGTGCGGTAGCAGATGAGGTTGTCGATTTCCACGGAGTGACAGATCACTTCGTAAATCGCGGTGGGCTCGTCGGCGGATTGATCGCCGGTTTCGGATGCTGGTTTCTTGGGCATGGTGGTTTCGTGGTTCGGTTTCAGAGGGAGACGGGAATGATCACTTCGCAGTCGTAAACAAGGTAGGAATTGTCCGGCACCATGTCGCCGTTGATCACCTCGGCCTCGCCGAAGGCATGGCCGCCGTCCGGCACCCAGTGCCAGAGACGATTCACGATGCTCTCGATCACGTTGTCCGCCGGGCGGTTCTCGCCATCGATCACCTGCTTGGAGTAAACGGCGATGTTGTATCGGTGTGACAGGCGCGGCCTTGATGTGTTCTGATCCGGCACCTGGAATCCCTGCCAGGTGATCACGATGGCGGTGCCCGTGGCCTTGGCCACCGCCGCCTTGATGAGTGAGAGAACCGGCTTCTGGCGGTCGATGATCACATCGATGCGCGTGAGATCCACCGTGGTGGCGATCTCGCCGCCCGTTGGCGCGGTGAGGATGCGGTTGCGGATCATGTCCGCCATGTCGAGTGCGGCGCTCATGATGGAAAGGCGGATGGCATGCCGGAGGAGGCTCCTCCGCGCGGGCCGTTCGGGTTGTTGGTCAGATTGGTGAGGTATTCGATTGCGGCGCGGCGGGCCACGGTGGCATAGCCTTCGTCAGATGGCAGAAGCGTGCGATCCTGCTTCTGACGCACCTCGCGTTTGAGCCAGTAGCCTACCTCCCCCTTGTAAGGACCATCCTTGAAAACCTGGGCGAGGAAAACGCGCCAACTCTTGATCACGGCGAAGCGGAACGTCCCCTCCGGGAAATCCCGCACACTGCGGCCGTAGGTGGTTTGGTGGGCCGGAATCGTCACATAGGTCCGGCCGCTGCCGGGGCGGATCACCACGTCTCCAAACGCACGGCCGAGACCCGTGCGGCGCGGGATGACGAGACGCGCCTCGTTTTCATCGCTCTGCGCCTCAACGCTGGCGGCAGCTCGTTCCATGTGTCCGCGTGGTTTCGCTCCCAGACGTTCCGCGCTGCGATGACGATTCAGCCCGCGCAGGTAGGCCTGCGTGAACTGCTGCCCACGCACAGCCATGCGGGCGTGCATCGGCCCGCGCCTTGCAATGGCGTTGCGAAGCTCCTGCAAGGCCATGTCCGTCTCGCTCAGGCCAGCCAGTGTCACCTTGATCGTCAATGCGCTCATCGGGTGGGTGCTCCTTTCCGGTAAGCCTCGTCGGCGGTTTGCAGTTCCTTCGCGAGCACGTCCGAGTAGGTGAAGACGTAGGGCTTGCCGCCGGTCTCCGCCTTCACCGCCTTCTTGAAACGGGCGATGATCGCAGGATCGACGCCGTCCAGGGAAACCTGCGGAGTCGGCAGCGGCTGCTTGCCTGATAGAGTCGCAGGCTCGCTGGCCAGCCACTCATCCGGCGTCTCGCCATCCGGGCCGGTGATTCCAAGCTCCGCGCACTCTTCACGCGAGACCTCGCGCCAGCCCATGCCGCTATTGAAATAGAAGGGCGGGTGATCGACGTTGAGCGCGTCGGAGAAGTTCCCGGACGATCCCAGCTCACCCCACACGGGATCGCCTTTGAGCGCGATGAATCCAGTGGGCACGCCCACCTTCTTGTAAGCCATCGGATCGCGGCCGGCCACGCGTGGCATGCCGCCAGCGATGGTCCACCGATCCGGCCATTCCCGCGCGTCTTTCACGTCATACCACCGCTCAAGTTCCCACGCGGGAAACTCGCTCAAGCGGTCCGGCTCGCTGCCCCGCATCTTCGCGCCCGCGCCCTGCATCAGGTCGCGTTGCGTGCGCACGATCAGATCGCGGCGGCGGAAGCTCTTGAGGTCTTGCAGCGTGCCCTTCACGGCAGGCTCCAGCTCTTCACCAGGGAAGCCGCCTTTTTCAGCATCGTATCCCAGGGCATCGAGCGTTTCCCACAGCGCCGTGCGCACCTGGCCTTCGCTCAGATCACCGGCCGCGAGCTGGTCGATCAGCTTCTTGAGTTTGTCCACGAAGATCGCGTTGGTTCCACGCGCCGTGAAAACGGATCTCGCCAGCACATCGGCACCCAGCTCGCGCAGCTCCGCCGTGCCGAGCGCGGTCGGCAGCAGCCCCCGCTTTTGAGCGGTGGCCAGCGCGTCGGTGATGGTGGCGAGGTCAGGCATTCTTCACTTCGACGTTCAATGTTGGGCGTTCGATGTTGGATGTTCCTTCCCGTTCACGGGAGCGGCGGGTGGGATGATCTCGAAATCGCGTTCCGGCTCCCGGTCGCCGTTTTCGCGGCGC
>CAYNQJ010000093.1:0-2961 GCA_964399305.1 uncultured Luteolibacter sp. | reverse complement strand
GGATGGCATCGGATCCTGCGGAATACCGTTGGAGCAGCTATGGCGAGGCGGTGGGAGGAGGACCGAAAGGGAATGGGAAAAAGGCGCGTGAGGGATTGGTGCGTGCCTGCTTGAGCCATGAGGGAGTGGGATTTGAGTCGGAGCGGTGGAAAGAAGTGTCGCGGATTTACCGGCGGGTGATGGGGATGGCGCTGGGTCGCAAGAGCGGCGCGGCGGAAATCCAGCGACGGCCGCAGACCGCCGTGACCAAGAACACCGAGGAGTTGTTGGCGAGTGAGGACAACGAGACCGTACTGCCGGATCTGGGGCTGGCGAAGATGCTGCGGTGCCGCGTGAGGTATTTCACGGACGGAGCGGTGATCGGCAGCCGGTTGTTCGTGAACGAGGCGTTCACGGCCGCGCGAGACCGTTTCGGGCCGAGGCGCCGGGACGGCGCGCGGAAGATGAGAGGAGCGGCAGCTGCGGCGGCGGGAAGCTTGTGGTCGATGCGGGATTTGAGCACAAACGTTGAGTAATCATCGGCACAAGCCAACATTACGATCAGACATGTGAGTGTGTTGGCCAAGCAAGACATGTGGTCAGCCGAGATGATTTGCCGTTTGGAAAAGATTGCGGCTTGTCATGATGGCTTCAGTGACGGAACTTCCGCGTCATGTTGATGCTCCGCAATTTTTCTGTGATCTCAATCCTGCTCATCACCGCAGGATCGGTGCCGGCGGATTCTCCGCCGGCATCGCTGGCAAAAATGCGCGAGGCGGCATTGGCATTCATAGGCACGTTGGATGATGCCGGCCGCGGCAAGGTATTGCACCCATTTGATGCAGACGCGCGGGAGGAATTCCGCTACACTCCTCGGGACCGGGGCGGAATGCCGCTGAAGGAAATGACCCCGGCACAGGTGGAGGCATCAAAATCGTTGCTATCGTCGGTTCTCAGTGACAAGGGGGCGCTCAAGGTGCGACAGGTTCTGATACTGGAAGGGGTGCTTGCAGATCTGGAAAAACGGCCCGAATACCGGGACTCCGGCAAGTATCATTTCATGATCTTTGGGGATCCCGCCAAGGCGGGGCCGTGGGGATGGAAATACGAGGGCCATCATGTCTCGCTCAACTACACCGTGGGCAAGGATGGCGGGTTTTCAGTGACACCGTCGTTTCTCGGTGCGAATCCGGCGGAAGTCCGCGCAGGGGAGCACAAGGGGTTGCGGGTGCTGGCGGAGGAGGAGGACCTGGCCCGGACGCTGGTAGTGGCGTTGCTGGAGTCGGGAACTAACAAGGTCGTTTTCAGTCGTGACGCCCCTGCGGAAATCCTGACCGGCGAGGACCGTAAAGCCCGGGCACTCGACCCGGTGGGGATGGAAGCGTCGGAGATGACAACTGCCCAGAAGGACGCGCTGATCGGATTGGTGGCCGCGTATGCGAATCGCCACCGCAAGGACCTGGCGGACGCGGAGATGGGAAAAATCCGCGAGGCCGGAGTGGAGAAGATCCGTTTCGGCTGGGCGGGCGGGATCAAGCCGGGCGAGGCATGGTATTACCGGATCCAAGGTCCCGGATTCCTGATTGAGGCAGCCAACACCCAGAACCAGGCCAACCACATCCACACCACCTGGCGCTCAACCGGCGGGGATTTCGGCCGCGACATGCTCGCGGAGCACTACCGCCAGCATCAAAAAGATCACGGCCGCCATTGAAATCCCGCTTGCATCGGGGAAATGCAGGTGGAGTTTCACCCCGATGAAGCGTCCCCCTGTTCTATTGCTCCTGCTGTTGGCCGTGACCCCTGCGATGTCGGACCCCGCGTCCAAACAGGGCGGCACAGGTCACAAGCCGGCGCCTCCAGCCACACCCGCAGGATACAAGGAGGAATCGCCACTGCCCGTCGGCTGGCCGGCACCCGGGCCATTCGGCGAAGTGGTGCGCAAAAAATATCCGGCCTACCGGGCGGCATTCACCACCGAGTCCAGTCCGAACGGCGGGTTCCGCCGCCTGTTCAAACACATCAAGCGCGAGAACATCCCGATGACCGCGCCGGTCGAGATGAAACTGGACGCCGCAAAAACACAAACCGCCGAGATGGAAGAGATGGCGTTTCTCTATCAGTCCCAGGAGGTCGGCAAACCCGGCGCGGGTGGCGACTTGATCGAAGTGCGCGACATTCCGGCGCAGGAGGCGTTGAGCTATGCCTGGCAGGGAGCGCGCAACGCCGAGGCCACCTCACGCGCACGCAAGGCCATCGATGAGAAACTCACCCGCCTGGGGCTCAAGGCCGCAGGATATCGTTTGTTAGGATACAACAGTCCGTTTGTTCCCCGCGCACGGCAGACCCACGAGCTGCAGGCGGTGCTGGAGTGAGTTTGGAATCGCCCGCGGCAGGGAACGCCGCTTCCCTCAGACACCTGGCGGCATGCCGTAGCCACGCTGCGGCTCACGCGTGGTATTCCTGGATGCTTTTCACCGTGAGATCCCTTTCCTTGAGCGAGCGGATCGCCTTGATCGAGGCTTCTGCGGCGGAGAGGTTGGTGGCGTGGGAGATTTTCTGGGCGATGGCGGTCGAGCGGATCTGGATTTCATCGGCACGGGCCTCGTGACCGGAGGGCGTGTTGATCACGAAGTGGATCTCGCGGTTCTTCATCATGTCGATGACGTTCGGGCGCGCCTGCTCGGCGAGCTTGAACAGGCGGGTGCAGGGGATGCCTTCCTCGGTGAGACGGGCGTGGGTGCCGCCGGTGGAGAAGATTTTGAACCCGAGATCGACAAGGTCGCGCGCGGTGGCGACGGCGCGGTCCTTGTCGAGATCCGAAACCGATAGAAAGACATTGCCCTGGGTTGGCAGCGGGTTGAAGGCGGAGATCTGGCTCTTCGCGTAGGCCATGCCCCAATCCGGGTCGATGCCCATCACCTCGCCGGTGGATTTCATTTCCGGGCCGAGCACGATGTCAATGCCGGGGAAGCGGTTCCA
>CAYNQJ010000092.1:0-4362 GCA_964399305.1 uncultured Luteolibacter sp. | reverse complement strand
CCTTGCTTCCCTTGCTTCCCTTGCTTCCCTTGCTTCCCTTGCTTCCCTTGCTTCCTTTGCTTCCTTTGGTGTCTTGCCAATCAGGCGGATGCGGATGGGATTTTTGGGGACGGGCTCTCTGGATGCCAGGAGATCTGTGTTCGCATGTCCATCCAGACCATCGATTCTCCGTTGAAAAGGAATCGTCCATGAAAGGTAGTTTCGGCAAGCAGCAGCGGCAACCAATGGCGGTCATCCTCCCACATCCGCTGATAGGGGATGGCATCGACAGCGGTCCAGACAGGGGCAGCCTCTTCGGTTTCGGTAGGGGTGCCGATGTGGTCATCGGAGCGATAGACATGGCAGAGGATATCCGGGCAATCGGACATAGCGAACCAGAGCTCGCCGATCTTCCTGGGATTCACCGGGGTGATGAGGAGTTCCTCGCGGGTTTCGCGGATGACCGACTGGAGCGGAGTCTCGCCGGGGTCGATTTTTCCACCGGGGCCGTTGATTTTTCCCGCGCCAAGTCCGCGTTTTTTCTCGATCAGCAGGATCTTGCCGTCCTTGACGATGAACATCAGGGTGGCGTGGATGACACCCTGCCATTGGGACCAGTCGATGGGCGAGGACATGGGGCGGGGTGGGGGCGGCGTCCGCGTGGCGGGCGTCAGTGGCTTTCCTCGTAGGCCTGAACGCTGTCGCAAGTGCAGACGAGGTTGCGGTCGCCGTGGACATTGTCGATGCGGCCTACGGATGGCCAGAACTTGTGTTGGCGCAGATACGGGAGCGGATAGGAGGCCTGCTCGCGGGAGTATGGATGGTCCCAATGATCGCCGCAGACGACATCGGCCGGGTGCGGGGCGTTCTTGAGCGGGTTGTCGGTGCCATCCATTTCGCCATGAATCACGGCGGTGATTTCGCTGTGGATCGAAATCATCGCGTCGCAGAAGCGGTCGAGCTCGGCTTTTGACTCCGATTCCGTGGGTTCGATCATCAGGGTTCCTCCGACCGGCCAGCTCATGGTGGGGGCGTGGAAACCATAGTCCATCAGGCGTTTGGCGACATCCTCGACCGTAATGCCGCTTTGGTCGCTGAGCGGACGGACGTCGATGATGCACTCGTGGGCGACAAGACCGGCGTGTCCGGTATAAAGGATGGGAAAATACGGGCCGAGGCGTTTGGCGATGTAGTTCGCGTTGAGGATGGCGACTTCCGTGGCTTCCTTGAGTCCGCTGCCGCCCATCATGGCGATGTACATCCATGAGATCGTGTTGATCGAGGCGCTGCCCCATGGCGCGGAGCACACGGCACCTTCGGTGGATTCGAGTTCGCGGTGGCCGGGGAGAAAGGGGACGAGTTGCGGGGCGACGCCGATCGGGCCGACGCCGGGTCCGCCGCCGCCGTGGGGGATGCAGAAGGTTTTGTGGAGATTGAGGTGGCAGACATCGGCACCGATCAGGCCGGGGCTGGTGAGGCCGACCTGGGCGTTCATGTTGGCGCCGTCCATGTAAACCTGGCCGCCGTGCGAGTGGATGATCTGGCAGATATCGCGGATCGTTTCCTCGAACACACCGTGTGTGGACGGGTAGGTAACCATCAGGGCGGCCAGATTGGCCGAGTGTTCTTCCGCGCGGGCCTTGAGGTCCGTGACATCGATATTGCCGGAATCGTCGCATTTCACGCCGACCACCTTCATGCCGACCATCACCGCGGAGGCCGGGTTGGTGCCGTGGGCGGAAACCGGGATGAGGCAGACATTGCGGTGTCCCTCGTTGCGGGAAAGGTGGTAGCGGCGGATGGCAAGCAGTCCGGCGTATTCACCCTGGGAGCCGGCGTTCGGTTGGAGCGAGACGGCGGCGAAGCCGGTGACTTCGGCAAGCCAGCCTTCCAATTGCGCGAGCATTTCGCGATATCCAGCACTTTGGTCGGCGGGTATGAATGGGTGGAGCGAGGAAACCTCTGGCCAGCTCAGTGGAACCATCTCGGAGGTGGCGTTGAGCTTCATCGTGCACGAGCCGAGGGCGATCATCGACTCATTGAGCGCGAGGTCTTTTGATTCCAGACGCTTGATGTAGCGCAGTATCTCGGTTTCCGAATGATAGCTGTTGAAAACCTTCTGGGTGAGGAAAGGGGAAGTTCTGGAAATTTCTGCCGGCCAGTCCGTGTGGGGGAAGTCGGCGATGAGTCCGGCACCGAAGGCTTTGCAGATCGCATCCAGATCGCCGCCATGTGTCGTTTCATCGAGGGAAATCCCGACATGATCGGCGTCGATGAGACGCAGGTTGATGCCATTGGAAATCCCGTTCCGCACGATGGCGTCCGCCTTGCCCGGGACATGGGCGACAATCGTGTCAAAATAATGCCCGGGCTCGATGGCGATGCCGGATTTGGCAAGCGAGGATGCGAGCTGGGTGGTCTGGCCGAGAATTTGAAGCGCGATTTGTTCCAAGCCCTCCGGCCCGTGATAGATGGCATACATCGAGGCCATCACGGCGAGCAGGACCTGTGCGGTGCAGATGTTGGAAGTGGCCTTGTCGCGGCGGATGTGTTGCTCGCGGGTTTGGAGCGAGAGGCGGAACCCTGGCTTGCCGCGCGAGTCCACCGAGACACCGATCAAGCGGCCGGGCATCTTGCGCTTCAGCGCGTCGGTGCAGGACATGAAGGCGGCGTGAGGACCGCCGAACCCCATCGGCACGCCAAAGCGCTGGGATGAACCGACACAGATGTCGGCACCGAACTCGCCGGGAGCCTTGAGCAGGGTGAGCGCGAGCAGGTCGGCGGCGACGATCGTCGCGGCCCCGGCGGCTTTCGCGTGGGAGAAAAAGTCCGTGAAGGTATCGATGCGGCCGCGGGTGTCCGGATATTGCACCAGCACCGCGAAGACGCTGCCATCGCTTGGAATCTGATAGGTTTGCCAATCGCCGGTGATCACCTCGATGCCGAGCGGTTCGGCGCGGGTGGTGACGACGTCGATCGTCTGCGGGTGGCAGCGGTCGGAGACGAAGATCGCGCGGCCTTTCGGCTTGCCGGCGAGAGCGAGGCTCATGGCCTCCGCAGCGGCGGTACCCTCATCGAGCAACGACGCGTTGGCGACGTCGAGGCCGGTGAGATCGGTGATCATCGTTTGGAAATTGAGAAGGGCCTCCAGGCGGCCTTGGGCGATCTCCGCCTGATAGGGAGTGTAGGCGGTGTACCAGCCGGGGTTTTCCATGATATTGCGCTGGATGACTCCGGGAGTGTGGGTGCCGGAGTATCCCTGGCCGATGAACGACTTCAGGAGGCGGTTTTTAGAAAGGATGCCCTTGAGGGTGGCCAGCGCATCATGCTCTGATAGGGCGTCCGGCAGGTCGAGTGCGCGGTCCATGCGGATTCCACCGGGAACGGCGTCGTTGATCAGCGCGTCGAGGGATGGATACCCTGTGAGCTGGAGCATTTCATCGCGGGCGTCGCCGATGGGGCCCAGGTGACGGCTGCGGAAGTCGGATCGTGCGGACATGGTGAAGATGGCTTAGGCTTCCCGGCCGCAGCATTGTTTGAATTTCTTGCCGGAGCCGCACGGGCAGGGGGCGTTGCGTCCGGTGCTCTCGATCGAGAAACTGGGTTTGCGTTTCGGCAGGTTGAGTTTGAGGGCACTGCCCTCGGGAGATGGGATCAGGCTGGGGTTCATCTGATCGCTGCGGCCGGAGACAGCGATGTTGTCGCGGGTGATCGATTCCTCACCGCCTTGGAGCCGGGTGGGGGCGTTGTGGAGTTGTTGCAGGAAAGCCTCCAGGTTTGCGGCGGAGCGGAAGAGGTTGCCGAGAGCCTCCTGCTTGATCGAATCCATCAGCGTGACAAACAGATTGTAGGCTTCGTTTTTGTATTCGACCAGCGGGTCCTTCTGGCCCTGGGCGCGGAGGCCGACGCCTTCGCGCAGCGCGTCCATGTTGTAGAGATGTTCCTGCCATTGCTTGTCGATGGCGACGAGCACCATGCGGCGTTCCTCCTGGTCGAGAACCTCCATCGGGAGAGAGCTGACGCGGGATTCGTAGGCGTCCTTCACCTTGGCGACGAGGAAATTGGAAATCGCAGGGATGTCGGACAGATCGGCGAGATCGGTGGCGGTGACACGGAGCGGAAGCGAGCTGTTGATCCACTGCAGCAACTCCGAGCAATCCATGCCGGGCCCGTCCTGGTCTTCGAGGAACATGGCGACCTTTGCGGGGATGGTTTCCTCGATGATCTCGATGACCAGCTCGCGCGGGACTTCGGTGGTGAGCACCTCGTTGCGGTAGCCATAAACCACCTCGCGCTGCATGTTCATCACGTCGTCGAAATCAAGCACGCGCTTGCGCCAGGTGTAGTTGCGTTGTTCGACGCGTTTCTGGGCGGTCTCCACCG
>CAYNQJ010000091.1:0-4607 GCA_964399305.1 uncultured Luteolibacter sp. | reverse complement strand
CGCTCGCGTAGCTCAGGGGTAGAGCGCATCCTTGGTAAGGATGAGGTCGGGGGTTCAATTCCCCCCGCGAGCTCCAGGGCGATCACGAAACCATCCCAACCAGTCTCACGCAGAACAACAACCACCATGGCTAAAGAATCATTCCAGCGCAACAAGCCGCACGTTAACATCGGTACTATTGGTCACGTTGACCACGGTAAAACCACGCTCACCGCAGCCATCACCAACACGCTCGCCGAGAAGGGTCTCGCCCAGAAGAAGAGCTATGCGGACATTGACGCGGCCCCCGAGGAACGCGAGCGCGGCATCACCATCAACACCGCCCACGTCGAATACGAAACCGCCAAGCGCCACTACGCTCACGTGGATTGCCCCGGCCACGCCGACTACGTGAAGAACATGATCACGGGTGCCGCCCAGATGGATGGTGCCATCCTGGTGGTTTCCGCTGCGGACGGCCCGATGCCCCAAACCCGCGAGCACATTCTTCTCGCCCGCCAGGTCGGCGTGCCCGCCCTCGTGGTGTTCATGAACAAGGTGGACCTTGTCGATGATGAAGAGCTCCTTGAACTCGTCGAAATGGAAGTCCGCGACCTCCTTTCCTCCTACGATTTCCCCGGTGATGAAATCCCGGTTGTCAAGGGATCCGCCGTCAAGGCCCTCGAGGGCGACGCCGCCCAGATGGAAAACATCATGAAGCTCATGGATGCCGTGGATTCCTACATCCCCGAGCCAGAGCGTCCGGTTGACAAGACCTTCCTCATGCCGATCGAAGACGTGTTCTCGATCGAAGGCCGTGGAACCGTCTGCACCGGCCGTGTCGAACGCGGTATCGTCAAGAAGATGGAGGAAGTCGAAATCGTCGGCATCCGCGACACCCAGAAGACCACCGTTACCGACATCGAAATGTTCCGCAAGCTGCTCGACGAAGGTCGTGCCGGTGACAACGTTGGTCTCCTCCTCCGCGGCCTCAAGAAGACCGATGTGGAGCGCGGCCAGGTCATCGCCAAGCCCGGCACCGTCAAGGGCCACACGGTGTTCAAGTCCGAAATCTACGTTCTTTCCAAGGAAGAAGGCGGCCGCCACACCCCGTTCTTCTCGAACTACCGTCCGCAGTTCTATTTCCGTACGACCGACGTGACCGGCAGCATCAAGCTCCCCGAAGGCGTGGAAATGGTCATGCCTGGTGATAACGTCAACCTGGAAGTCGAACTCATCACCCCGATCGCCATGGAACAGACCATGCGCTTCGCCATCCGCGAAGGTGGCCGCACCGTCGGTGCCGGTCGCGTGGGTGAAATCATCAAGTAATCGTTCACCGAAGTTCCGGTGCCGTCCTGCCCGGCCGGTTCCGGACTTTTAAAAATTTCAAGGGCACTCCGGTCAAATGGAGTGCCCTTGAGTCGCCTCAAAACGGCAGTAGTTCAATTGGTAGAGCATCGGTCTCCAAAACCGAGTGTTGGGGGTTCGAGTCCCTCCTGCCGTGCCACTTTCCAAGCCCAGCCAACCCGCCAGCCATCATGTTTTCCAAAATTTCCAGCTTCCTCGGTGAAGTCAAAGGCGAACTCCGCAAAGCCAACTGGCCGTGGGAGTCCGACCCGAAAATCAAGGGACTGAAGAAGTACAAGGAGCTGGTGGATTCGACCATCGTGGTGCTCATCGCCATGATTCTGCTCGCAGGGTTTGTGCAGCTTTGGGACTTCATTCACATGCTCATCGTGGGGTTTTTCACCAGCGTCGGCCGCTGACCCGCATTTGCCTCTTCATTACCTACCCCCGACCGACCCGTCATGTCTGATACCAAGCCTTTCCGCGACCAGTGGTATGTTGTCCAGGTGCTCTCCGGCCAGGAGGGCAAGGTTCGCGACCGGATCATGCGCAATGCCGAGGCCGAGGACATGACCGACTCGATCCGCGAGGTGCTCGTGCCCACTGAAATGGTCTCCGAGATCCGCCGCGGCAAGAAAACCGAGACCAAGAAGAAATTCTTCCCCGGCTACATCATCGTCAACATGAACCTCACCGATGAGGACGGCCGGCTTGTTGAAAAAACCTGGTTTTTCATCAAGGAAATGGAAGGTGTGATCGGTTTCGCCGGGACCAAGGACCGCCCCGCCCCGATGCGCCAGCGCGAGGTGGATGCCATGCTCTCCCAGATCAAGGAACGCGAGGAAAGCGTCCGCCCCGCCATCAGTTTCGAGGTCGGAGACACCGTGAAGGTCGCCGACGGTCCCTTCCAGAGCCAGAATGGCGTGGTCGAGGAAATCGACCCCGAACGCGGCAAACTCCGGGTTTCCGTCACCATTTTCGGCCGCAGCACTCCGGTCGAACTCGAGTACTGGCAGGTCGAACGCGAATAATTGAATGATTTGTCTCGACGCAAGCCCCTGAATTTCCAATCACCCCTCTCCCGAACGTAAACCAGCATTCATTATGGCCAAGGAAGTTGTCAAAATCATCAAGCTCCAGATCAACGCAGGAGCCGCCAACCCGTCTCCCCCCGTCGGCCCCGCCCTCGGCCAGGCAGGCGTAAACATCATGGCATTCTGCAAGGAATTCAACGCCGCCACCCAAAGCCAGTCCGGCGATGTCCTGCCGGTGGTTATTTCGGTCTACAAGGACAAGTCGTTTTCCTTCATCACCAAGCGTCCGCCCGCCGGCAACCTGCTTAAGAAAGCCGCAGGCCTCGCGTCCGGATCCAAGGAAGCCAACAAGATCAAGGTCGGCAAAATCACCAAGGCCCAGTTGATGGACGTGGTCAAAATCAAGATGCCTGACCTCAATACCAAGGACCCGGAAGCCGCTTGCCGCATCCTCGCCGGCACCGCCCGCCAAATGGGCCTCGAAATCGAAGGTATGTAACTCAAGGGGCGTGGGCGTCTCGCCCGCATCCAACCCGATTCTCAGCCAAAGGCCTCACCGCCCGAAGCACCCGCAGGAGGGAACTAACAACCACGGTTTCCGTCCGAACTGCTAACCAAACACCACCATGGCCAAACACCGCAGCAAACGCTACAAACAGGCAGCCGCTCTCGTCCAAACCGGCAAGAGCTACTCCCTCCCCGAAGCAATCAGCACCGTGAAGCAATTCCCGGCGCCCAAGTTCACCCCGACCGTCACCCTCTCGTTCCACCTCGGTGTGGATCCCCGCAAAAGCGACCAAATGGTCCGCGGCTCGGTCTCCCTGCCACACGGCACCGGCCGCAATGTCCGCGTCGCCGTCTTCGCCCAAGGTGCCGCCGCTGAAGCCGCCATCGCCGCCGGCGCGGAACACGTCGGCTACGAAGACCTGATCAAGAAGGTTCAGGAAGGTTTCACTGATTTCGATTCCGCCATCGCCACGCCCGATGCCATGACCGAAGTCCGGAAAATCGCGCGCGTGCTCGGCCCCCGCGGACTCATGCCCAACCCAAAGACCGGCACCGTCACCGACGACACCGCCAAGGCTGTCCGCGAAGTCAAAGCCGGCCGCGTCGATTTCAAGCTCGATAAGAACGGCAACGTTTCCGGATCGATCGGCAAGGCTTCGTTCGAACCTGCCCAGCTCGAGGAAAACGCCCGCGCGTTTGTTGACAGCGTGGTTCGCGCCAAACCCGCGTCCGCCAAGGGCAACTACATTCAGGCAGTCACCCTTTCCGCCTCGATGCTTCCCGGGATCCCGCTGGAAGCCTCGACCTACTCCAAATCCTCTTCCTAACCAGCACCGCCCACGACCATGAATCCCGACAAGAAAATCATCATCAACGGACTGCTGGACCGCGTCAACGCGTCGCCTTACCTGATCGTCATCGATTACACCGGCCTCACCGTGCAGCAGTTCACGGAACTCCGCAACCGCCTCGGTGCCGGCGGCGCCCGTTGCACGGTCGCCAAAAACAGCTACATGCGCAAGGTGCTTGCCGAGGTCGGCATGCCCGACATCAGCGGCGACCTCGTCGGTCAAACGGCCTTCGTCATGGGTGACAGCGAGGTCTTCGCCGCCGCCAAGGCCATCAAGAATTTCGAAAAGGAATTCAAGAAACCGGAGATGAAAATCGGCCTGCTCGGCAATGCCGTGCTTGATGGTGAGAAGCTGAAAGCCATCGCCGACATCCCGTCGCGTGAAGCCGTGCTTTCGCAACTGCTCGGAACGATCCTCGAGCCCGCCTCGCGCATCGCCCGCGTCATCAACAGCAAATTCAATCCCGATGGCGATTCCGCCCCGGCCGAGGAACCCGCCGCCGCCCAGGCCGCGCCGGAACCCGAAGCCGCGGAGAGCGCCGCCGAACCCACAATCTGAAAGGACGGCGGCAGCGCCTCCCGCTGCCGCCCGAACCCATAATGGTTCCTCGTCGGCGCGGCGGCTGCCGTTCTGAAATCTCCGGAGGCTCCGGGGGCGACGATACCGAACAAGGAGAAACAAAACACAATGGCCAACATAGACACACTCGTTGAAGAACTCGGCAAACTTTCCGTTCTGGAAGCTGTCGATCTCGTGAAGAAACTTGAAGAAACCTGGGGCGTTTCCGCCGCAGCACCGGTCGCCATGGTTGCCGGTCCCGCCGCCGCCGCCGAAGCCGTCGAGGAAAAGACGGAGTTCGACGTCGTCATCACCGATGCCGGTGCCA
>CAYNQJ010000090.1:0-4759 GCA_964399305.1 uncultured Luteolibacter sp. | reverse complement strand
CGCTATGAATGAAGCGTCGCAAACGCATATGCACGGTGCTTCGGACTACGCTTACTGGAAGAGGAAGAGGAAGAGAAGAACAGGAACAGCATGTTCCTGCGACGGACTGGGACTGAAAGTCCCAGCTACGGGAAATGCCGTATTTTTCCGATCAACGGTCGACAATCCGTCCGGGGTTTGGCGGCTGTGGTGAAATCGGCCGGGATCATCCAGGTTGCGCAAGCGTTGCGTTGCGCACTGCCGGGTGGTCGGGCGGGAAGCCGAATTCGCTGGTCAGGATGTTGCGGAGATCCTGGTCGTCGGTTACGGGCCGTTTGGTGACCGTGCCATCCAGGTTGCGGCGTGTCAGTTCGCCGAAGACGAGGATCATGCGGTGATCCGCGCGTGGCCGGGTGACGAAAAGCGTCTGGCGGAAGAGCGATTCGGGGTGGGTGCAGATGAACCAGTTTGCCACTTCAAAGTCCATCGGGACGGCCCGTTGGAGGTCGAACTCGTACACATCCTCCCAGCGGTACGCGTTGATCCGGATCTGTTGGATGAACATGCCGTTGTCACAGCGGTAACGGCGCGCTTCGTGCGGTGTCGGTTGTTCCACGTCCGTATCGAGGCGCAAGGCGACGGTTTGGCCCACCGCTCCGAATCCGACATCGGCGATCCAATCCTGGTCGTCGATGTTTACTTTCAGCAGCATGTGGGTCCGCGGGGTTTCCATGTCCGGTGGGCGCATCCAGCGGACACGTGCGATCAGGGGAGTGACTTCAAAGCCAAGCTGGCGCAACACGGCTTCAAACAGCGTGTTGCCCTCGAAGCAGTAACCGCCGCGCGTTTCAACGAGCATCTTGCGCTCGATGTCGGCGAGCTTGAGCGACACCGTGCGGCCGCTCCAACTGTCGAGGTTCTCGAACGGGAACGTGCAGACATGGGCGAGGTGCAGCGCCTGCAAGGTTTCCAGTGTGGGTTCGGAGGAACCCTGGTATCCGATGCGTGCGAAGTAGGCGGGAAGGTTGACGGAAGTCATGGGAACAGGACGATTTTCCAGAGGGGGCCTGCATGGCTCACTCGGGAGCCTGCTCTTTGGCGGGCGGGGTCAGGTCGCGGATCAGGCGGTCGCGCACGGTGGCTTCGATCACACCGGCTCCGGCCAGATCGTTCGCGAGGCGTTTGGCGGCGGCGATTTCCACATCGCTGGGCGGGGCGTTTTCCTCGCGCGGCGGGCGGATCTGGAGATTGGCGACGATTTTTTCAAGACCGGGCGAGAGCGCGGGATCGATGATCGTGCCGACCTCTGCCTTGCTGCGCGCCATCGGGCCGGAGGGAATGGCGGGCAGTCTCCCCTCCCTCAGGTCCGCGAGGGTTTGTGGATTGGCGACATAACCGAGCTTGCGGAAATTGTCGTAATTCGAGGCAAGCGTGCGCCGGATCAGTTTCTGGCGAGGTTCGATCTCGGTTTCCTTGTCGCTGTCGAAAAAGGATTTTTCCAAACCGAGGGTGCGGTCGATGAAAGAGGATGGCGGCATGCCGAGTTCATTGGCCGCGGCGATCAGTCCGATGGAGCGGACGAGGGTCTTGCGGCCGTCCTCCGGATAGAACTGATGGAAAAACGAGCTGTCGGTGGCGAGGGTTTGCGCCTCGGTGACGAGCGCGCTGATGCGTTGTTTCTTTTTCAGATACCCGTAGCCGTAAAGCGATGCGATGATGAGGCCCAGGATCAGGGCGAAGCGGGTGACGAGGGTGGCGGGGCTGGGGAGGTTCATGAAGATCAGGTCCAGATGGATTTGGGTTTTTTGGGATCCTTGGGCGGGAGTTCGAATTTCTTGCGCTCGCGACAGTTGAAGATCGCCTCCTCGCGGGTGATGAGGCCCGCATTGAGCAGGGTCTCGATCGACTGGTCGATGGTGCGGCAGCCCTCGCGGTATCCGATTTCCATGAGGCCGAGGATTTGTTCGAGTTTGCGTTCGCGAATGCAGTTGCGGATACCGTGGTTCGGGCAAAGCACCTCGGTGGCGAGCACGCGGCCCTGGCCGTCGGCGCGCGGGATCAAGCGTTGGGAGACGATCCCCTGCAGCACGCTGGAAAGCTGGGTGATGATCTGTGGCTGCTGGTCGGCCGGGAAGACATCCACCAGGCGGTCGATCGATTGCGGGGCGTCGGCCGTATGCAGCGTGGCGAGCACCAGGTGGCCGGTCTCGGCGGCGGTCAGGGCGATGCGGATGGTTTCCAGGTCGCGCAATTCCGAGATCACGATCACGTCCGGGTCCTGGCGCAGGGCCTGGCGCAGGGCGATGGGGAAACTGCGGCTGTCGTTGCCGATCTCGCGTTGTTTGATCAGGCTCGACCGATGTTCGAACACGAACTCGATCGGGTCTTCCAGGGTGATGATCACGCCGTTTCTGGATTCCGAGATGCGGCGGATCATCGAGGCCAGCGTGGTGGATTTGCCCGAGCCGGTGACGCCGGTGACGAGGATGAATCCGCTGCGGAGCGTGCAGAAGTTCGCCACTGCCGGATGATGGCCCAGGTTGTCGAGCTCGGGGATTTCGTGGGAGATGAAACGGAACGCCGCCTCGGCATTGCCGCGTGCCATGTGGATGTTGCCGCGGAAGCGTCCGACGCCCTCGACCTGCAGCGCGTAATCGAGTTCGAGGTTTTCCTCCAGCAAGGCGCGCTGGGCTTCGGTGAGCGTGTCGAGAATCAGGGCGCGCACCGTGGCGGGGTCCAGCGATTCATCGCCGACGGCCACCAGCGATCCATTGACCCTGGCGCACGGTGGCGCCCATGCGCTGAGATGCAGGTCCGAGCCGCCACGTGCCAGGCTTTCGCTGAGGTATTCGGTGATGTCGCGTGGCATGGCGGGAATGGTTTATCAGGAAATCCCGCGCATGGCGCGATCAAAATCCTGGGGTCTGGCACAGGCCGAGCGGGCGATCTCGGGATCGACGAGCTCCTGCCGGGTGCAGGCGACCAGGTACTCCAGCAGCGAGCAATTGCCGGGACTGGTGGCTTTGGCGATGTGGTCCTTGATTTCGGCCATGCGGCCCTCGATGATCCACCGGCGGGTGGCGGCCTCGTTTTGAAAATATTCGAGCGCGGCGATGAGCCCGCCGCCGATGCGCGGCAGAAGCTGTTGGGAAATCACGCCGACCAGTTGGGACGACAGCAGATGCAGCGCCCCGGAGGACGGGCCGCCGATGAGCTGCGAGAAGCGCTCGATGGTTTCCGTCACGCTGGCGCTGTGCAGGGTGGAAATGACAAGGTGCCCCGTCTCCGCCGCCTGCAAGGCTGTTAGGGCGGTTTCCGCATCGCGGATCTCGCCGAGAAACAACACGTCGGGACTCTGGCGCAGTGCCGAACGCAGCGCCACGGCAAAACTCCCGCTGTCCTGGCGGATCTCCCGCTGCGAGAAATGCGACAGGTCGTTTTCAAACAGGTACTCGATGGGGTCCTCGAGCGTCACGATGTGGCGGCGCTGGTGGTGGTTGATCCAGTCGAGGCATGAGGCGACGGTGGTCGACTTGCCGGAGCCGGTGGGCCCGGTCACCAGGATGAGGCCATATCGCCGCTGGATCCATGATTGCAGGAGTTCGGCGGGCATTCCGAGCGCGGCGAGTTCCGGGACGTCGTTGCGGATCGGCCGCAGCACGGCGGCAAGCCGGCCGAGCGTGTGGTAGAGGTTGACGCGGACGCGGCCGCCCGTCGGCACCCGCCATGAGACGTCCGCCTCGCTCGCGGTCTCCGGATCGACGCCGCAGCTTTTCCAGAACGCGAGCAGCGCGGCCTGTGGCACGGGGCCCGGATGAAGAACGACCACATCGCCCTCGCGGCGGATCCGCGGCGGTTCATCCTCCATCAGGAAAATATCCGTGGCACCGCCTGCGAAGGCGTCGCGGATCAACTGGGCAAGCGGGTTTTCCATGGAATGGGGCGCGGGTTTTGGCTGTTAGTCCGGGAGACGGTTTGCGGAAACCATGCCCGGCAGCATAACTTCCCGGCCCATCCTGCCAATGAGTTTTTTGGCCGTATCCTGTCGGTGAGGCGGCCTTGGGAAGCCCGCCGGATGCTTGTCCGGTCCAGGGACAACGCGCAGATGGTGCACGGATCCCCGCGAAGCCGGAACCCGCCGCGCCAAAATTTTTTTTGCGCCGGTGCCGCAAGGTGCTATGACCATGGCGACAACAAAGCCCGCAGCGGCAAATTCCCCCCTTGTTTCCACCCTTACCCCACCCACGACATGCAAGACGACCTCTCACACAACCAGAACGCGGACCATGCGGGCAAGTGCCCGTTTTCAGGAAATTCCGGAGCCAAGACCGCAGGCCGGGGCACAAGGAACAAGGATTGGTGGCCCAACCAGCTGCAGCTCAACATCCTGCGCCAGCACTCGTCGCTTTCCGATCCGATGGGCGAGGGTTTCAACTACGCCGAGGAATTCAAGTCGCTCGATCTCGCGGCGGTCAAAAAGGACATCGGTGAACTCATGACCACCTCGCAGGACTGGTGGCCTGCGGATTACGGACATTATGGTCCGCTTTTCATCCGGATGGCATGGCACAGCGCGGGCACCTACCGCACCGCCGACGGACGAGGTGGCGCGGGAGCCGGAACCCAGCGCTTCGCACCGCTCAACAGCTGGCCGGACAACGCCAACCTCGACAAGGCCCGCATGCTGCTGTGGCCGATCAAACAGAAATACGGCCGCAAAATTTCCTGGGCCGACCTCATGATCCTCGCCGGCAACTGCGCGCTGGAATCGATGGGGTTC
>CAYNQJ010000089.1:0-4829 GCA_964399305.1 uncultured Luteolibacter sp. | reverse complement strand
TTCCAATTGCTGGTGCGGCCGGCATCGGCGCGGCGCTTGCGGCGGAGCTTGCCGTCACAATTGCTGGTGCGGACTCCGACGACGGTTTTCCCGAAGAGTTGCTCGACGGCTTGTTTGATCTCCAGCTTGTTGGCCTTGCGATCCACCTCGAGGGTGACTTCGTTGTTCGTCTCCTGGAGAAAGGTGGCTTTCTCGCTGAGGCGGACGTTTTTGATGACCTGGTGAATGTCTTTCATGATCTCGGTGCTTGGTCCGGGGTTCAGGCGCTGCGTTGCGCAAGGGTTTCAAGAGCGTCACCGACGAGGATGACGGAATTGGCGAGGAGGAGCTGTTCGACGTTGAGGTCCGCTCCGGTGACGAGCTGGGCCCACGCGACGTTGCGGGCGGCAAGATAGGTTTTCTCGTCGAAGGAGTTCGAGACGATCAGGATCTTGCCGGGGGAGGTGATCGCATTGACTGCGCTGATGAAGGATTTCGTCTTGCCGTCGGCGATCGAGAATGAATCGACCGTCTGGATTTTACCGTTGCGGACGAGGTCACCAAGGACGCGGCGCAGTGCGAGCTTGCGAACGGTTTTGGAAACCTTCTTCGAGTAATCGCGTGGGCGTGGGCCGAAGACGACACCACCACCGACGAAAATCGGAGCGCGCTTGTCGCCGTGGCGGGCGTTACCGGTGCCCTTTTGCTTGTAGATTTTCTTGTTATTGCCGGAGACCTCGCCGCGGGTCTTGGTGCAGGCGGAGCCGGTGCGGCGGTTGGCGCGGTAGGCGGTGACCAGGTCGTGGACGGCCTGACGGCCTTTTTCCGGGCCAACCAACACGAGGTTGGCAGCCTGGGCGGCTTCGACGGTAAGGGGCTTGGCGGACATGATGGGGTGTCAGTGGGAGTTAGAGGAGTGCCGTGAGATCAAGCGGACTTTTTCTTGGCGGGGCGGACGGTGACATAGCTGCCCTTGGTGCCGGGGACGGCACCGGAGACGAGGATCACGCCGTCTTCCGGACGGACGGCCACCACCTTGAGGTTCTGGACGGTGGTGCGGGTGGTTCCCATGTGGCCGGGCATCTTCTGGTTTTTCCAGACGCGACCGGGAGTCGAACGGCAGCCGATGGCGCCGGTCCGGCGATGCATCATGGAACCGTGGGTCATCTTGAGACCGCCGAATCCGTGGCGCTTGACCGCACCTTGGAAACCCTTGCCCTTCGAGTCGCCGATCACGTCGACCCATTGGCCGGCAGTGAAGGTTTCCATACCCGGATGGGTTTCGGGGGCGGCACCGTTTTCAACACGGAACTCGCGGACAAAGCGTTTCGGGGTTGCGCCGGCCTTCTTGAAGCGGCCGAGGTCAGGCTTGCTGACGCGCTGCTCCTTCTGGTCGTCGTAGCCGACCTGCACGGCGGTGTAGCCGTCCTTTTCAGGAGTTTTGGTTTGGAGAACCGTGTTTCCGGAAACGTCGATGACGGTGACGGGAATCATGATCCCTGCCTGTTGGTCGAACAGGCGGGTCATACCGAGTTTTTTGCCGAGTAGGCCGAGTGACATGGCGGTGGGAGAAAGTTGAAAGTTAATTGTTATGGGTGAGCAGGGGCCGAATAACGTGTTAGATGCGGATGGTGATGTCGACACCGGCTGGGAGGTTGAGCTTCTTCAGCTCGTCCACGGTGCGGGCGGTGGGGTCGACGATGTCGAGGAGCCGCTTGTGGGTGCGGATTTCGAATTGTTCGGCGGACTTCTTGTTCACGTGGACCGAGCGGTTGACGCTGAATTTCTCGATGCGTGTGGGAAGCGGGATGGGTCCTGCGACGCGGGCGCCGGTGCGTTTGGCGGTCTCCACGATTTCCTGTGCGGAGCGGTCGATCGCGCGGTGGTCGAAAGCGCGGAGGCGGATGCGGATTTTCTGGTTTTCCATGGTGGAGGTTGCTTGACGGTTTACGTGGTGGTTCTACAGGGCGAGTGATCAGCCTAAGCGGTCGCTTACGATCTCTTCGACGATATTGGTGGGGACTTGCTCGAAATGGGAGGGGGTCATCGCGTAGGAAGCGCGGCCCGAGGACAGGGTGCGGACGGCGGTCGAGTAGCCGAACATCTCCTTGAGCGGGACATTGGCGTGGACGATCGAAAGCTTGCCTTTCATTTCCGTGTTCTGGATCTGGCCGCGGCGGCGGGAAAGATCGCCCATGACATCGCCCTGGTAGTCATCCGGGGTGGAGACCTCGACGGCCATGATGGGCTCCAGCAGGATGGACTTGGCTTTTTTGAAACCATCCTTCATGGCGAAAATGGCGGCCATGGTGAAGGCGTTTTCGTTGGAATCGACGTCGTGATAGGAGCCGTCGAGAATATCGACGTGGACATCGATGACCGGGTAGCCGGCGATGATGCCGTTGGTCATGGCCTCGTTGACGCCCTTGATGACGGCACCGATGTATTCCTTGGGGATCGTTCCGCCGACCACCTTGTTTTCGATGGTGAGGCCCTTGCCCTTTTCGTTGGGCTTCATGGCAAGGATCACATGGCCGTATTGGCCGCGACCGCCGGATTGCTTAATCAGCTTGCCTTCGCCGCCGGCGGCCTTGGTGATGGTTTCGCGGTAGGCGATCTGTGGCGCGCCGGTGTTGGCCTCCACCTTGAACTCGCGGCGGATGCGGTCGATGATGATCTCCAGGTGGAGTTCGCCCATGCCGGAAATGATGGTTTGACCGGTTTCCTCGTCGGTCTTGACCATGAAGGTGGGGTCTTCTTCGGAGAGGCGGCTGAGGGCGATGGCCAGTTTTTCCTGATCGGCCTTGGTTTTCGGTTCGACGGCCATCGAGATGACCGGTTCCGGGAAAGTCGGGGGTTCGAGAACGACGTCGTGTTTTTCAGCGGCCAGGGTGTCACCCGTGGTGACGTTCTTGAGGCCGACCATTGCGGCGATGTCGCCGGCGTAGCAGGCGTCGATGTCCTTGTGTTCGTTGGCCTGGATCTGGATCAGGCGGCCGACCCGCTCGGTGCGGCGTGTGCGGGGGTTGTAGATGGTGTCGCCCTTGCGGATGACACCGGAGTAGACGCGGAAGAAAACGAGTTTACCGACAAATTTGTCAGCCCAGAGTTTAAAGGCGAGGGCGACGAATTTCCCGTGATCCGAGGTAACCACCTCGATCTGGTGTTCCTCGTTGGAGGGGTCCATGCCGATGGCCGGCGGGATGTCGAGCGGGCTCGGGAGATAATCGACCACCGCGTCGAGCAGGTATTGGACACCCTTGTTTTTGAAAGCGGAGCCACCGGCGACAGGGACCAGCTTGTTGGCGATGGTGGCGCGGCGGATGCCTTGTTTGAGTTCCTCCAGGGAAACCGGTTCTTCCATCAGGAATTTCTCTCCGACCTGATCGTCGACATCGGCGACGGTGTGGACGAGTTCCTCATAGGCTTCCTTCGCGATATGCACCAGATCACCTTCAAGCTCCTTGATGGTGTAGGTGGATCCGTATTTCTCGTCGTCGGAGAAATAGACGGCGCGCTGGTTGACGACGTCAATCTGGCCGATGAGTTGGTCTTCGGAACCGATCGGGATCAGGATGCGGACGGCGTTGGCACCGAGCTTTTCCTTCACTTCGCGAAAGACATTGTCGAAGTCAGCACCGGTGCGGTCCATCTTGTTGACGAACACAATGCGCGGGACGTGGTATTTCGTCGCCTGCCTCCAGACGGTTTCGGACTGGGGCTGGACGCCGGCGACGCCGCAGAAGACGACGATGGCTCCATCGAGAACGCGGAGTGAACGTTCGACCTCGGCGGTGAAGTCCACGTGGCCGGGAGTATCGATGATGTTGATGCGGTGTTTTTGCTCGGGGAAAAGCTTTACCGTCCCCTCTTCGGCGCGCTGCCACCATTCGGTGGTGACGGCGGCGGAGGTGATGGTGATTCCGCGTTCGCGTTCCTGTTCCATCCAATCGGTGGTCGCGGCGCCGTCGTGCACCTCGCCGATTTTATGGATCATGCCCGTGTAGAATAGGATCCGCTCGGTGAGGGTCGTCTTGCCCGCGTCAATGTGCGCCGCAATCCCGATATTCCGGGTGCGTTCGAGCACATATTGGCGTTTTGGACTGTTGGGGTTCACGGCGGGTTGCGCCTTGCGGCGCGGGGCGGTTAGAAGCGGAAGTGGGCAAAGGCGCGGTTGGCCTGGGCCATCTTGTGGACGTCGTCGCGCTTGCGGACGGCGGCGCCCTGGTTGTTGGCGGCGTCCTTGATCTCATTGGCGAGCGCCACGTGCATCGGGGTGCCCTTGCGGTTGCGGGCGTAGTTGACCAGCCAGCGCATCGAGAGCGATTCCGAGCGTTCTGGAGCGACTTCGAGGGGCACCTGATAGGTGGCTCCGCCGACGCGGCGTGATTTCACCTCGACGCGTGGTTTCGAATTCTCCACGGCGCGGGTGACCACTTCGAGGGGATCGACGGTGTCGATGCCTTCATTGGCACGATCGATGGCTGCATAGACAATGCGTTGCGCGAGGGAGCGCTTGCCATCGGTCATCACCTTGCTGATGAGGTGGCCGACGAGGGCGCTGTCGTAACGGGGATCGCGACGGTCTGGTTTGACGAAAACTCGCTTGCGGCGTGGCATGGCGTTGGGTGGTGAAGGTTAGGTTGCTGAAATTACTTCTTCTTGGCGGGGGCGGCGGCGGCACCGGCTTTCGGGCGCTTGGCACCGTATTTCGAACGGGATTGGCGGCGCTTATCCACTCCGAGGGTGTCGAGCGAGCCACGAACGATGTGGTAACGGACACCCGGAAGGTCTTTCACACGGCCGCCGCGCACGAGCACGATCGAGTGCTCCTGGAGGTTGTGGCCCTC
>CAYNQJ010000088.1:0-4940 GCA_964399305.1 uncultured Luteolibacter sp. | reverse complement strand
TCTTCCCAAACCCCCTCACGTCAACCCATTTCGCCCAAATTTTTTCTTTTTTTTATCAGGACTTAAAAAAACCTATTTTTACAGGGCTTTTCACCTCTCAAGGCCATCGGGAAGCCCGGGCAAATCAGGGGGAGAAGTGGTTCCAGCCGGGTCGAAGCGATGGATTTCATGCCGCACAGAGCCCCGTGCCCGACGACGGCTCCGGAGAGGGCAGCCGGGAGGCGCGATTTCATGTTAGAGGCTGTCTTGAAAAGGGGAACGCAACGCGCGACCTGGAAAATGATTTTCCAGACAGGCTCTTGGAGAAAGCCACCTCCGCCGGAAGCATAAACCTTGATTGAGTTTGGCCGCCGGAAATGATCGGCTCCTCCGGACCATGAGCACGATTCCTTTCGGCCAGCTTGCCTCGCGCATCGAGGGCGAGCTTCACACCGGCACCACGCTCCGCAAGCTCTATGCCACTGATGCCTCGGAGTATCAGGAAATGCCTGCCGGCGTCGTATTTCCAAAAACCGAAGCCGATATCGGGGAGATCATCCGATTCGCAAGGCGTAACAAACTCGGACTGATTCCACGCACGGCGGGAACTTCGCTCGCCGGCCAGTGCGTCGGGAGCGGCTTGGTGGTCGACGTCTCGAAACACTTCACCCGCATCCTTGGGGTGGATGTGGAAAACCGCCGTGTCCGCGTGCAGCCGGGCGTCGTGCGCAACGAGCTGAACCATTTCCTGGCGTCGCACGGCCTGTTCTTCGGCCCGGAAACGTCCACTGCCAACCGCGCCATGATCGGCGGCATGGTCGGCAACAATTCGTGCGGCTCGAACTCCGTGATCTATGGCAGCACCCGCGAGCACCTGGTTTCGGTCAAAGGCTTCCTCAGCGATGGCAGTGAGGCGACCTTCGGCCAGCTGGACCGCGACGGATTCGAGAGCCGTTGCCATGCCCCCGACACGCTGGAAACCCGGATCTATCAGAAAATTCGCGCCCTACTGGCGGACCCGGACAACCGCCGCGCCATCACCGCGAACTTTCCGCTCGCATCCATTCCCCGCCGCAACACCGGTTACGCGCTCGACCTCCTGATGGATGCCGGAGCCTTCGATCCGTCCAGCAGCCAGCCGTTCAATTTCTGCAAGCTGATCGCCGGATCGGAAGGCACCTTGTTTTTCATCACCGAGATCGAACTCGGCTGTTCCCCACTTCCTCCGCCGCACGCCGCGCTCGTGTGCGGGCATTTCGAATCGGTCAACGAGTCGCTGCATGCCAACCTGCTCGCGCTGCAGCACGGCCCGAGCGCCTGCGAGCTGATCGACCGCCACATCCTCGAATGCACCAAGTCAAACCTCGCCCAGCAGCGCAACCGTGATTTCGTGGTCGGCGATCCCGGCGCGATCCTGGTGGTCGAGATCCGCCGCGATTCCCGCGAGGCCGTCGATGTGGAAGTCGCCGCCCTGATCGCCAATTGGCAGGCGGCCGGTCATGGTTATGCCTACCCTGTCCTGTGGAATGCCGATGGCAATAAGGTCTGGGAGTTGCGCCGCGCCGGACAGGGCCTGATGAGCAATGTGGTCGGCGACGCCAAACCGCGCGAGATCGTCGAGGACACGGCGGTGGATGTGCGCGATCTGCCGAACTACATCGCGGAATTCGACAACCTGCTGCGCTCGAAATACGGGATCGACTGTGTCTATTACGCCCACGCCGGCTCCGGCGAACTGCACACCCGGCCCTTGTTCGACCTCAAGACGCCCGAAGGACTCAGGCTGTTTCGCAGCGTCGCAACCGACATCGCGCACCTGGTGAAAAAATACCGGGGTTCGCTCAGCGGCGAGCACGGGGACGGACGCCTGCGTGGCGAATTCATCCCGCTGATGGTGGGCGAGCATTGCTATCAGCTGATGCGGGAGGTGAAAACCGTGTTCGATCCCGACCACATCTTCAACCCGGGCAAGATCATCGACACCCCGCCGATGGACAGCTCGCTCCGCCACCAGCCCGGCCACCAAACGCCGGATTATGAAACGATCTTCGATTTCAGCGACACGCTTGGCGTGGTGCGCGCGGCCGAGAAATGCAACGGCTCGGGCGACTGCCGCAAAGGACCGCTGGCCGGAGGCACGATGTGCCCGAGCTACATGGTCACCCGTGAGGAAAAACACAGCACCCGCGCCCGTGCCAACATCCTGCGCCACGTCCTCAACCATCCCGACGACATCACGCGGCCATTCGATAGCGATGAACTCAGTGAGGTGATGGACCTCTGCCTGTCCTGCAAGGCCTGCAAATCCGAATGCCCGTCGAGCGTGGACATCGCCAAACTCAAGGCTGAATTCCTCCAACACCACCACGATGCGCACGGCGTGCCGTGGCGGTCGTGGATCGTCGCCCGCTTTGCGGATGCAGCCTGCGTCGCCTCACTGGCACCATGGCTCTACAACGCCGTGCTGCAAACACCCGCACTGCGGCGCATCGCCAACCGGATGCTTGGTTTTCATCCCGACCGCACCATGCCGCGGCTCAACCGCACGCCGCTCCAACGCTGGTTCGCCAAACGCACACCACTCAAACACCTCGGTGAGAACCGCGGGCGCGTCCACTTGTTCTGCGACGAGTTCACCAACCACAACGACCTCGACGCAGGGATCGCCACCGTCGAACTTCTGGAATTGTTAGGATACGAGGTCAACCTTGCTGACCATGTCGAAAGCGGTCGCGCCTCGCTGTCGAAAGGACTCGTCCGGCGCGCCAAAAAATTCGCCAGTGAGAACGTGCGCCGCCTGACGGGCATCATTTCGGCCGACGAACCGCTCATCGGCATCGAGCCGTCGGCCATTCTTGGTTTCCGCGACGAATATCCCGCCCTGGTGGATCCGCCACTGCGTGAGGCGGCCCGCGAACTCGCGCCGCATTGCCTGATGCTCGACGAGTTCATCGCCCGCGAAGCCGATGCGGGCAGGATCGATCCCTCCCTCTTCACCCGCGAGGCCCGCACGGTGCACCTCCACGGCCATTGCCACCAGAAGGCGCTGGCATCGGTGGAGCCCACCGTGCGCATGTTGTCACTGCCGGAGAACTATCAGGTCGCCGTGATCCCTTCCGGTTGCTGCGGCATGGCCGGATCGTTCGGCTATGAAAAGGAACACTACGGGGTTTCCATGAGCATCGGAGAACTGGTGCTCTTCCCCACGGTCCGTGCGCTGCCTCAGAACGCCATACTCGCGGCCCCAGGCACAAGCTGCCGCCACCAGATCCACGATGGCACCGGCCTGGACGCGCTCCATCCCTCCCAGATTCTGCGGCAGGCCATCGCCGATTCCTGACCGGTCAAAACTCGCTTGCTGAGGAAATCATACCGCAAGAACGCGGAGGCTCGCGCAGGAAAGAGGTGAGGTTGGGACTGCTTTCTTGCCCTCCCACCGGAACCGCCGACTTCATATACACACATTCTGCTAAATGAACGGTTAGAACACGTGGAAGCATCCACTGTTCTTTCCGCATCCCATTGGCAGTCCCAGCGACAATCTCTAAAAAAGCCTGTCTTTTTGAATATTAACGCCCGACATTTAGAACGATCACACCTTCACCCGCAAATCCCGCAGCGACCACAAGGTTCCTGCTGCCGCAGCTCCCGCGCCCCTCAGCTTCCTCGCTCCATCCTTGCGCTTCGCCCCAAAACGTTCCCGCGCCGCAACAAACGCCTCGTTCACGAAACTCCTGCTGCCGATCACCGCGCCATCCGTGAAATATCTCACCCGGCACCACAACATCTTGCTCATCCTCAAATCCGGCAACACCGTCTGGTTGTCCTCACTCGCTAACATCTCCTCGGTGTTCTTGGTCACTGTAGCGGCGTTCTGTGGCCGTCGCTGGATGTCCGCCCGACCGCTCTTGCTCCCCAGCGCCATCCCCATCGCACGCCGGTAAATCCGCGACACCTCCTTCCATTTCTCCGATTCAAACCCCACCCCCTCATGGCTCATGCAGGCCCGCACCAATCCCTCACGCGCCTTCTTGCCATTGCCCTTTCTGCCGCCACCCACCGCTTCGCCATAGCTGCTCCAGCGGTATTCCGCAGGATCCGATGCCATCCTGGCCCTCACCGGATTCAAATCGATGTAGGCGGCAATCGTCCGCGCCGCCTGCCCGCTCTCCACGATCACGCTCTTGAAGCGGTCCTCCCACAGCGTGCCCGAGCGCGAATGCCTCAGGTTGAACCACTTGGTAAAGCGTTCCAACAACGACTTCATGAACTCGCTCAAATCATGCATCCGACGCGTGTAGCGGCTGCGGATTTCCTCCACCCTGCGCGCCGCGCGCTGCCTGGCCTGCTCGATTTCCTGCGCGGGCGTCAGCAACTCACCATCCTCACCCCGCGGTGGCAGTTCGAACTCTTCACGCTTCCGCACCGCAGAAACCTCCACCACCTCCCTCATTTCCTTCGCCACATCCGCCACCTGCGCCTCGCTGTAAAACGCCCGCAGCCGGGTGAAAAACTCCTCGTCCGGGATCCCGCCCTCCGGCATCGGCGGCACCTCCAGCAGCAGGTGGAAGTGATTCGACATCACACAGTAGGACAGCACCCGGCAGCCTGTGAACTTCTCGCACATCCGCATCAGCATCCGGAAATGCTCCCGTTCATCCGCCTCCAGCACAAAGCGCCGGTCCACCACCCGTGAAATGCAGTGGTAAATCGCCGGCTTCGTCCGCGAATCCTTCCACGGTGCCGTCCATCGCCTCCGGTTGCTCATGCTCATGACGGCAAAAATACAGGAAACATCCAACTAGACAAGCAGAATCTTTATAAAAAGCCTGTCTTTTTGAATACCAGACAACGGTGTCCAATATTGAGAGCCGGGTCGGGGTGCGGAGCCACTCGAAGGGCGGATTATTAATCCGGCAATAAAATACTAGCGCATTTGAGGAATTATGCTACAAATCGGC
>CAYNQJ010000087.1:0-5036 GCA_964399305.1 uncultured Luteolibacter sp. | reverse complement strand
GCTATGAATGAAGCGTCGCAAACGCATATGCACGGTGCTTCGGACTACGCTTACCTTGCTGAATACAAGATCAACATCAGAGAGGAAGGCATGGCCATGACTATTACTTTTGCCTCGTCAGCAGAATTTGTGTGAGCAAGGAGGTTCTGGAAGATCTCCAAGGTTATGATAAAGAACGAGTTTGAGCACGTCGAAGGATCGGTGGCCAAAGCTACGCGCAAGCGAAACACGCGCCTTGTGGTTCATGCCTTCGACCATGGCGTTGGTGTATTGTCGTTTGGCGCGGAAATAGTTGAGCAGAAGATCCTCATGTTTACGCAGCATCTTGGCGACCTTCTTCATTGGCACGATTCTGGAACGCATGGCGCGCGTGGTCCATGCCTTGAGGTAGGCGGCGGCCCAAGCCGGACTGCGGTAACTCCAGAAGCGGCGGAAGCTTTCTTTCAACTCCCACGCCCGCGATGTCTTACCGAGAGAAGCAAGCACGGCATTGAGTTTGGCGCGGGCCTTGCCACGCACCTTGGTGCCGCGTTTGAGCAAAAGGAACCGTCCGCCCTTGACCTCCTTGCGCGCGGACTTGTCATGCAATCGCGATTGCTCGCCTCGGCGCACTGTGTCGAGCGCCTCGTTGATGTGGCGGGCGACGTGGAAAGGATCGAGCACATTGAGTGCCTGGCCACAACGCTCACGCACTACCTTGAGAAAGGGTTTCCACATATCGGAGCAGACGACACGCAAAGCAGCAAGGAAACCGGCGTGGAGTTTCTCCAACTCGTCGAAGCCATCGCGCAGAGTGGCCTCGGTGCGGCTGCGACCGATCCAGAGCAGGCGGCGAGAACCGCGGTCGATCTGATAGACCAAGGTGAGGAAGTTGAGCGAGGTCTTGCCGCGTCCGTGATGGAGTTCGTCGACGCCCACGGCGGTGACCCCGGAGAGGTCGCGGTGTTGCAGGCCGTATCGGACCATCCACTCCACCGAAGTGCGTACCGCGTCCCAACTGGCGGGAAAGATTTGGGTGACCTCCTTCCAGGACAGCCGTCTGGCCCAACGGGCCAGGAAGTGCATGTAGGCGATGGTGTAGGGGCTTTTGCCGTGGCTCCATGGCATCGCCTCTACAGTGGGCTTGCCGGTCACCGGACACACCACTCGGCGCGGCGTGTAGTGGAAGAACACGGGGACGTTCCAGAGCGGCACGAAATACCATTGTCGGCAGGGCGTCTTGTCATGGATGCGCCCGGGGTGACCGCAGCAGGAGCAGCGGCGCATGCAGCGCGGATCGGCTTGCAGATCGACATCAATGCGGGGTCCAGTGGCATCAAGGCTGTGACGGACGTTTTCGATGACAAACCCGGCAAGGTCTTGCACGCGGCGGATAAGTGTTTTAACGGTGAGTTGAATGGCGGTTGCGGGGTTGTTTGTTGTGTGACAACCCCATCCAACGCCCGTGGCCGCCATTCACAAGCTCGGACAATGCCTCACGTCGAATCCGGAAAAGCCGAAGGGTTTTGCCACGCAAAACCCATAGCGGACTCCGGGCGCAGCCCGCAGCCGCTGTCAAGCGGGCGGACGTATAAATCGCCTGCCGACACCGCAGGCCATCAGTTGTGCAAATTTTATGCCGTCGGCCCGCTTGACAGCGGCGAGGAGCGAGCAACTGCTAGCCACCTACACGACCTGTTACTAATGAGTCCATAATAGTAAGGACATTGGCATAATGAGTGCTTTGTCAAGCCGCATGCGCAAGGTTAGAGATACAGACGGCAGGAAGTTGACACATGTGCAGCTCACCGAACTGAGAACACGTGGAGTTACCGCCGTGCAAAACGGCGAAAGTCCCGAACTTGTCGCCAAGGCACTTTGTATCAGCCGGACGACGATCTATGACTGGCTGGCTCTTTACCGCAGCGGAGGATGGGATGCGCTCAGGGCAGGCAAGCGAGGCGGACGCAAGCCAAAGCTCGACGGCAAGATGCTCAGGTGGGTCTATGCCACCGTCACCATGGGAAACCCGCTCCAGTTCAAGTTCGCCTTCGCACTGTGGACGCGGCAAATGATCGCCACCCTCATCCAGAAGAAGTATGGCATCAAACTGAGCAAAACATCCGTGGGGCGCTTGCTTGACCAACTCGGACTCACGGCCCAGCGTCCGCTTTGGAGGGCCTACCAGCAGAATCCGGAAGCCGTCGACAGATGGCTTGAGGAAGAGTTTCCGGCCATCAAGCGCGCGGCCGCCCGCTGCAAGGGCGAAATCTGGTTCGGGGACGAGGCCGGGATCCGCTCCGATTACCACTCCGGGACCACCTGGGCTCCGAAAGGTGAGACTCCGGTGGTGAAAACGACAGGCGCGCGCTTCGGATTTAACATGATCTCGGCAGTCAGCCCGAAGGGCATGCTGCGGTTCATGGTAGTGGAGGGCTCGGTCGGAGCCGAGCAGTTCATTGAATTCATCAAGCGTCTGGTTCACGGCACCAACCGCAAGATGTTCCTCATCGTCGACGGTCATCCGACCCACAAGGCTAAGAAGGTCAAACAATTCGTGGAATCCCTCAACGGGCAGGTTTCGCTCTACCTGCTGCCCGGTTACTCGCCGGAACTGAATCCGGACGAATGGGTTTGGCGAAATCTCAAATCCGGAGTCATGGGCAAACTCCAGCACCTGACAAAACAGAGTATGAAAATGGAGGCTATTTCTCATCTCCGCCGTCTGCAGAAACAGCCTGATGTTGTCAGAAGCTTCTTTCATTCAGAAACCACGTGTTATGCCGCATGATGCGTCCCTTCTAAAACGGACTCATTAGTAACTCATCAAAATCCACACAAATTCTCATGACGAACCAAATTTAGATACACAATACCCTAGTCCTATTCTATCCATGTCAGTAATCATTATCGTGCCGTTACTGTTAAGCCTAGTTACTGTGATCGCCGCGATGGTCCAAGTGTGTAGCACTTCGATACCGAGGATAATCAGAGTGATTTATTGGTTACTTGTTGCCATTGCGGCAGGCGTCTGCATATTTACCACCTTCAACTACGTCTATTATCCCAACTCGAATACGAGGTTTGAAGGTTGGCCGATCCCGACGGTGGTTTTCCAGCGAGACGACGCTGAATCCCCTTGGTTGGATTTTGTCGGGCCCACAACCTTTCTCGCTTATCCGATGAATCTGATTATATTCCTTGTAGTCCCATCAATTATATTACTTGTTTGGAGCCGTTTCAAACAGTCATCTAATAACCATGCAGAACAAACCAGCACTGGACAACCCGCTACACGCCCCGAGTCGAAGTCGGAGGGTCGGGACAAACCTCAACCTGAATCGGAGAGACGCTCCCGGTAGCGGGTGCCAGGCCTCCACGTTGCTATGGCTGCTTGTTCGTCAAGGGGCAAAATGATTTTTTATCCCGCGACTTTGATGGTCCGGGAGTTTTCTTCCGATGCTCTTGGCGGAAAGTTGTCCACAAGGTTCTTCGCGAGAATGGGCCCTCCGGCAGCTCGTCGGAGCGAGGGTTCTTGTGGGCAACTTTCCGCAGCCGGTATCACCTTTGAAGCCGGTTTGCGGGACTCTGGGGACCCGGGCGGGAAGCGTGACGTGATAGGTGTGATTTCATCTACTGCCTGGTATGCTGCTGTGCGTGGGCTGCCCCGTTGCCGGGACCTATCCAACAGGATTTTGATTCACCACTCGACCTTGTCCCAGTCTAGGGGCGGGCGCTCGATGTCTTTGGCCAAGTGCATCTTATCCCAGAACGTACGACGGGCACGGGTCTGCAAGCGTCACCTTCTCCCCGCCCGGGACCGCAAAGCCCCGGACGCGGCGGACGTCCTATCATCATGGCGGGCGCTCCTTTTTCCGGGGTGGTTTCATATCATTGATTTGCGTTGGAGGCACCGGGTTCATTTGATGGCTCCACTTTGGATCTTGAATCCGATTTCCCAAATGACTCCGCACAGCTCGCGCGCGACGGCGACCTTGATCTTGTTGTGGTGCATGAGGCGCCTGCGCAGGTTGCTGAAGCGCAGATACAGCCGGTTCTGGGCCGACCAGGATATCTCGCGTATCCAGCGCGCGAGTCCCTCCTGCCGCGTTGATAGATGGGCGCCCACTCTCGGCTCTTTGCCGTAATGGGTGGCGCATTCGACGAGAATCCACCGCGCATGGCTGTTGCCGCACTTGGTGATGCCGGTGCGCTTGGATTTTCCTCCCGAGGAGTATTCACCCGGCGTGAGGCCAAGATAACTCATGAGTTGTTTGGGGTGGCCGAAGCGCACGAAGTCGCCCACTTCCGAGACGATCATCATCGCGGCGATCATCTGGAAGCCCTTGAGTCCCATGACGGCGTCGACGATGGGTTTGTGCCTCCAACCGGCATAGAGACTTTCCATGTGGCTTTCGTAGCGGGCGATCCGGGCGTCGAGTTGGTCGATCTGGCCGATGAGTTCCTCGAGGATGACGCGATGGGCCGGAAACGGCAGGGAGAGGTCGCGCAGGTAGCGCTTGTGGGCGTCATTCCAAGTGGTCTTGCCCGTGTAGTTGAACCCGAGCCGGCGCAACATCGCCAGCAGCCGGGTTTTGGCACGGCGGCGGTCGTCGATGGCATCGACCCGCGCACGGCACAGGTCGCGCACGGCTTCGTCGGTTTCGTCGGGCACGAAGACGGAAACCAGCTCTCCGGCGCGATGGAGGCGGGCGAGCTTGATGGCATCCTTTTTATCGGTTTTGACGTGATCGCCGGATTTCGTGGGAATCAGTGATGGGGCAATGACCGTGCAGGGGACCTTCATTTTGTGGAGCATCCGGGCAATCCACATCCCGCACCCGCCGGCCTCATAGCAAACCGAGATCCGGGAAACGGGGATATTGCGAGCCTTGGCAATACGGCGGATGAGCCGGTCGAGGGCGACCTGGGTGGTGGCCACCTCGCCATGCGGTCGAATCTCGCCTTTCGCGCCGGGATCGGCGATGGCAACGGAGGTTTTTTCTTTATGGACGTCGAGTCCGATGTAGAGTGCGGGTGTCGTGTCTGAGTTCGTT
>CAYNQJ010000086.1:0-5096 GCA_964399305.1 uncultured Luteolibacter sp. | reverse complement strand
AGCCGCCGCTCAAGGTGGAGCTCGATAGAGATTGACCGAAAACAATTCCGCTGGCGGTCGGCCATTCGTGGACAGTCGGTTGACTTGACCCCACATTGAACGACACCAGCGTTCTCTGGGTCGGATTCCCGCCATCATTGGATACCACAAAGAGATTTGAATCATAGGTTCCGAGATCCAAGCCGGTGGCATTGCCGGTCAACGTGACTGTGGACGAATCTCCCGCAGGGATGGTCCCCGAAGTTGGCGTGATGCCCAGCCAGGTCGGCTTGCTCTGGATGCGCACCGCCAACCCGGGTTTCAGGAAGGGCTGGTTGTGCGCGATGGTCAGTCCCGCGTTTTTCGTGGAGTTCTGGATGCCCACCAGTCCGACGGTGGCATCGTCCGTTCTTTGATAATAAAAAAGGATGGTTCCATCACGCTTCAAGACCACTTGGAAGGTGACTTTCTTGGTAGTGCTTCCCCATTTCGGCACATTGGTGAATTGGACGACAAAGGTTGAATGATCGACCTGCTTGTAATGGATCGTCCCCTCGGTGAAGAGCGAGAGATCCCGCATGACCGGTGCGATCAGATTTTCCGGAACTGAGGCGTTGGGGAGGTCATAGGTCGCGTAGCCTTTTTCGGTGGAGGTGAAACTGAGCCAACCATTCGAGCAAATGCGGATACTGGTGAAGTTTTGCCCATAAAACGGCATCGAGAACCCGAGATTGTAGGGTCCATGGGTTGTGTCATCGCCGGCTCCGGTGACCCGTATTCCCGTGGAGGAAATGTCGTTCCATACGTATGCCGGTCCGCCGGACTGGTCGGAGGTTGTGAAGCGGTATTCGCTGGTGGGAATCGACCAGGTGACCGGCAGGGTTCCGGTATTGGCAAGCGTCATGGACGTGGAGACCGTCTGCCCGATGAGTGCCTGCATCGAAAACGTGCCCGGCGAGACATCGAGATCGTAATAATCCAGAATCAGATCCTGTGAGACATAAGGCGGCACGGTTAGGGAGACCGGTGCCCGGCTGACATATCCGGGCGCGCTGACGGTCAGGTTGTAAGAACCATCGACTTCCGCGATGACATAGAATCCGTTGGCATCGCTTGTCGTTTGTCCCATACTGATTCCCGTCCATGATACCGTGGCACCGGCGACCGGGTTTCCATGCCCGTCACGCACATACCCATTGATCGCCGATTCGCTGACATAGGCGCAGGAGGCCGGGTGGGTCCATGGTCCGGCAGGTGAGGTGGTGGTGAGGGTCAACGTGAATTCGATTTCGCGTGGAGGGGCACCTTGGGGCAGGCGGATGCGGAAGCTTCCGTTACCGCCCGATATTTGACCGGTAGTCAGCGTTCCATACGAAACCGTATCGTTGAGCAGGATGACGTCCGGATCGGTGGTGGTGATTTTGCCGATCACGTTGCTAGCGGTCTCCCGCGAATAATTGACCACGGACACAGCGGCGACCGCCTCTTCACCGGGGCTGAGGAGGCCGTTTTGGGGGACGGCTTCGGTGAATGCCACATCGATCGTTGGCGCAAGGCCGGATGCGGTGGTGAGGCCGGAAACGGCAACAGAAAACGGCTGGGCTTCATTGTTCTTCAGAGCCCCCTTGTGGGTGATTTGGACCGTGTAGGTGCCGGGCATGGACGAGGCGAGGAAAACCTGTTCGACCGGATCGGTGAAGTTATCGCCCTGCACGGCGTTGGCGTTATAGAGGCTCGTGCTGTATGCGGGGGTTTCACCCTGGCCGGTGGTGAAGGGCATCACGTAGGGCTTGCGCTCCGTCCCGCTGGGGTCGATGAGGCGCAGGTCGAGATCGTTCACCAGCCGTGTCAAGCGGTTGTAGGAATATACATTCGTACTCGCCGGATCCAGCCACGAGATAGTGACACGGATGGGCTTGGTGCCATCGCTGTAATAGTTTTCCGTCCATGTCTGACTGGGTGAAAGCGTATCCTCGATGATCAGGCGCTGTGCGGGATTTTCCGCTTGTTGACGGACGATTTTGGCAGCCGCGTGGATATTGAGAATCCCCCAGCCATAGGTATAGTCCGGGCCTGGATCGCCCCGATCATCCGCCGTGGTGGCCAGCAGCGCCCGGTAGGTGGAAGAACGTAGATACTGCTGCGGCAGGCGCTGGCGGACGTAGTCCATCAGCAGCGCGACACTGCCGGCCGCGTTGGGTGAGGACATGGAGGTGCCGGACATGAACTGGGCGCCAGTTGTACCGACTGTGGAATACACTGACTCACCCTTGGCGACGAAGTCGGGATTGATCCGGCCGTCGTAGGTAGGTCCACGGGAGCTGCTTGACGCAATCGATCCACCCCCCGTGTAGACACCTGCGGAGTTACGGCTGGCTTCCGACACACTCCCGATGCCAATCATGTTTTTTGCCATTTTGAATCCGCCTGTCAGTGTCTCGTAACCCCCACCTGAGTTACCGCTCGATGCGAAGTGCATGTAATAGGGATGATCCCGCAACGCGGTATCATAGGTTGCCGAGGTGCTATCGTAAAGATTGTAAGGATTGGTGGTTCCCAGAGAGGTATTGCCGACGACCGATTTCAACTGGGGGTTGCCGGTCCGTGGGTTGGTCTCACCCGTTTGCTGGCCGGGCGTGGCCATGCCATAGCCGGTGATATCCGAGGCCGACTGCGAAATCAGCGCCCGGATCCATACCCGTGGCGCCATCCCCTGCAGGGACGAATTGTATCCCCACGCGGCAAAGGTGCCGGCCACATGGGTCATGTGGTCGCGGTTTCCGCTGTCGTTGATTTCCTTCACCAAAATGCGCGATCCCCCAGCGTTGGGAAGTTGAAATTCCTGGTGCTCGTAGATCGTGCCGTGATCGTTGATGTTCACGTAGATATCACCGCCGTTGACCGTGGCTCCAAGCGCCGGATCGAAACCGGGATTCCAGCGCACAAGACTGGTTCCCGTGGTGGTGGCCGCACCGAGGTTGGAAGTGACCATGTAAACGGGAACCCCCTCGCGGAATCCGTCGATATAATAACCCCGGCCATTCTCCATGCCGTTGGCCGATAATCCGTGGGCCTCCGCCCGCAGCCGGATGAGCGCCCGGCTCACAGGCTCTGCTTCGCCGAGCCATGCGGCGTACGCCTCGCGTTCTTTGTGATCCAGGTTGAGCGGGAATTCTGCGCGTTTGTTCATGAACGCCTGGTGTGAAGCATCGATGTCCGTCCAATCCACATGGGGAAACTCCGCCCTCATCTTCTGATAGATCCGGAATGAATCCGCAGGCAGTTGGAGGGCCAGCACATCCGGATCCGGTGCGGGAAACTTCCGGTCAGCCGCGATTGACGGAGGCAACGCGTCCGCAGCCGGCCCGGCCAAGCGCGGGGGCGGGGAAAGATCGGAACGCCGCCCGGAGTGTGGCTCCGCCCGCCGCGGAGCAGGCCGTTCATGTTCGCGCGGCACCGCATGTGCGGATCTCCCGCCATCGCGGCGGGACGGAGGTTCCGGCACGGCCCGGCCGTTCATCATGTGGATGGCAATTCCGAGCAGCAAAACCGCGCTCAATAACGCCAGCGGACGCTTCATCTTGTTCATTGGATTTTTTGGGTTTTGCCCGGGAAGCGGGCGAATCGGAGACTTCTTACCGAAGTCACGGGGTTGCCATGATGCATTTCCATCATGTCCGCCCCCCCGACAGCCCGCCAGTTGGGTTTTCTCCAAAACGCACACTCACTTTTTCTTCACCGTGGCAAGCGGCTCTCGCATCGGCGGGCCACACCTCATTTCCCGGAACCGTCCGGACCGCCGTCCTTGCGCATGCCGAAGTGCCGGTCCGCGAAGTCCATGAAGCGGTCCCAGTCGTATTCCGTGAGGTCGTGTTTTCCTTCGCGAAGGTGATAGCCGATGTGGCCCGCATGGAGCGGCTGCCCGGCCTTCGGGAAAACATCGGTTCCCAGCCCTTTGAAGCCATGGAGTTGATAGACAGGACCGGCGTGGACACAGGACAGGAACTCGCCGAGCGGATCGGCCCAGTCGTCCTGCGTCGCGCTGGCCACATACAACGGTCGTGGCGCGATCAGCGCGAGGAGCTGGTGCTGGTCCACCGGCAGATCATCCTCCCTGCCGTTGAACTTCTTGTAATTGCCACAAAGCCAGTGCGACTGATTGTTGATGTCTGCCACTCTCTCGCCGATCTTTCTGCGGGCCAGGGCCGCGCCGGTTTCTCCGGAATTGTTGCTGACGACCATGGCGAACCGTTCGTCCTGCGCGCCACACCATAGCGCGGTTTTTCCGCCCCGCGAGTGGCCGGCCACGGCAATGCGCTTCGCATCGATCTCCTTGTCGGTTTCAAAGTAATCCATCGCCCGGCTCGCGCCCCACGCCCAGGCGGCGATGGCCCCCCATGCGTCTGCGGCCCGCCCGGATTTTTTCTCCTCGAAAATCCCGTGCACTCCGAGGTGGAACATGTTCGGTTGGTCCGGCGCCAGGTCGGAGTTGTGGAATACCGCCGCCATGTACCCGCGTTCCACGATGCGTTCCGCAGGCCAGAAGGCGCTCTTCTTCTCCCTCGTGGGGTCCATGTGCTCCCGGCCACGGTTGCAAATGAACAAAAACCCCGGCACAGGCCGCGCGGACTTGTTAGGAATGAACACGATCAGCTCCATCCTCCCCTTTCCACCCGGACCTGAGTAGTGGATGGCGATGCGCTTCAGGGTGGCCATGCCATCCATCGCGTTTTTGTCGGTCTCCGTGGTTTCAAAGCGGAGGTTGTCCGGTCTTCCGACCGGGTTGCGGCCGTAAACATGTTTGCGGAACAATTCGAGAATCTCCGGTCGCCGCTCCTCCCTCCAGCGGGCGGTGGTCGTGACGGCATCTCCCTTGGCGGTCACCAGAGGGTCCGGTAATTCCATTGCCTGGGCGATGGACGCGGCCATCGCCATGCCCAGTATCATTCCTGCAGTGTGGGTTTTCATGTGTTGACGAGGTTTGCATCAAGCCAGAATTGTGACAGCGAATGTCGAAATCCGACAGACCATTAGTGCGCTTTCACCCGCAAGAACAGGTTTTCCGTGTCAGGCAGCGAGGAAAGCGTGACGGTCACGGTTTCCGCTCCCGCTTCGGC
>CAYNQJ010000085.1:0-5099 GCA_964399305.1 uncultured Luteolibacter sp. | reverse complement strand
ATCTGTCCCGTTTTGCTCCGGCAAAAAATCCCGTTTTGCTCCGTCGCCCACACGCAAGCCGATTGCGGTTGATTGTGCGCCACGGAAGATGAATCTTTCGCCCGGCCAAGGACCCATGAAGAAACGATATCTCAAAATGGTGAGGCAGTCGCTCAAGGCGCTGCGCCACCCTCACCTGCGCCACCGGCGTTGGTGGATCGCACTCACCCGTCCGGTCGCCAACCGCTGCCTATGGATCCCCTGCCGCGACTCGGTCGCCACCGGCGTCTCAATCGGCCTGTTCTTCTCGATGATGCTGATGCCCTTCCAAATGGTTCCCGCAATCCTTGTTGCGATGCGTTTCAAGGCGAACATCCCGTTTGCGATCGCCGCATGCTGGGTGACCAACCCGGTGACATCCGGGCCGGTGTGGTATGGCCAGTTCATGCTGGGCCAGTGGATGCGCGACCACCTGCACGTTCCGATGCCGCATTTCATCACCAACGTGCAGTTTGAAGTCCCCGGCCTTGGCATGCTCAACGCCGCAAGCTTCATCCTCGGCATGATCACATCCGGCGTTGTGCTTTCAATGTGCGCCTTTCCACTTGTCCACCTGTTCTCCGCGATCATGCCCCACCATCTGCCCGTACGCCGCCGCAAGGTCCGCCTGGCCATGTTGAACCGCCTAAAAAAACCCGCGGAAAACCCCGGCAACCAGCAGGACTAACAGAAAAAAACCCAGGCACCACCAATACCACTTCACACCGGTCCGCCGTTGCGGTGACCTCCCGAATTCGCGCGCGATGAAGTCCTCGTAGTCGAAATCATCATCCGGAAGATCCAAACCATCGACGTGGCCATCCTCCTCCCATGATTTGCGTTTCGGTCGTGGCCGGGGTTTCCCGGATTTCCCGGCGCAGCCGGCACACACGCCACCAACCCGCACCTCGCGGCCGCAAGTGGGACAGGCATAGCTCAGCGGTTCGGCCATCGGATTGGGAAAACTCAGTCAATTTGGAAGACCGCGTCGATTTCGCCCGCTGTCAACACCCGCCACTCACCCTCGGCCAGATCATCCGGCAGTTTCAGACCACCTATGGAAATACGCTTGAGCGCGACCACATGGTTGCCCGCTGCGGCAAACATCCGGCGGACCTGATGATAACGGCCCTCGTGCAGGGTCACCAGCGCGCGTTTTTCCCCCAATTTCTCGAACCCTGCCGGCAGCAAAGGCTTGGTTTCGCTTTGCAACACCAGCTCGCCGGACCCGAACAAGCCCCCTTCGTGGCCCTCCAACGGCCGGTCGAGATCAGCCTGATAGACCTTGAGACAACCGGACTTGGGATGAATGACGCGGTGCAAGAGTTTGCCGTCATCGGTCATCAATAACAGTCCGGTGGTGTCCTTGTCGAGCCTGCCCACAGGATTGAGTCCGGGATTGCGGTGCGCAAAACGCTCGGGCAAAAGGTCATACACCGTCGATCCGGGATCATCCGCACTGCATGTGTAGCCGTCCGGCTTGTTGAGCATAAGGGTCAACGGGAACATGGGATCCAGCGGCTCGCCGCGAAAACGAATCCGCTCATGCGGCAATAAATCCCCTTCCCCAAGCACCTGACCCGCATCGTCGGTAACCGCTCCGCCGCGAATCATGCGCTGGACTTCCTTGCGGGAGCCGTAACCCAGATTGGCGAGCAGTTTGACAAGTTTCATGAATATGTGAACCGCGGCAGGTTAGCGACTGAATCGCCACCGGTCACGGCCGATCTCGAAAATCGCCGCGCCCGGATCTTGCCGAAGCCATACGGTTCGATGATGATCCCGCGGCATGAGCGAATGGACGGAACAAAACCTGCGTGCGGCCGCCTCGTGGCAGGCATTCAAGGAGGGCAAGTCGCTCTATGAAAACGGAGCGGTCGCCGAGCTGAAAGCCACGCCCAACGGCTGGCGCGGTGCCGTTCGCTCCGGCAGCCGCCTGATCCGCCTGTCGCTCATCACCGGATCCGCCAACCATATCGAAGCCCGCTGCTCATGCCCGGTAAACCAGTCGTCCGGCGCGATCTGTTCCCACGCGGTGGCACTCGGCTTGGCATCCTTGGCCCCCGCTCCTTCCTCCCGCACAACCACCCAAGCCGCACCCGCCGCCGACGCCCCACCAAAAGCCAGGTCCATCCTCTTCCCCAAAAATTGGCAGGAAAGTCTGAAGCGCGGTAAAATCGCAGCCTCCCTCACGATCTTGGAAAACACCGATGCCTGCCCGGCCGATGTCGAACTCGACACATGGCTGGCCGCCCAGGGCGCACAAGACAATCCAAATGCCCACCTCCAACTTGCAGGCTCCAATGCCGCCTCTTTTCTCCAAACCCTCTGCGGTCACCCTCGAGTCACTGTCACCGCCACGGAAACACCCTTGGAAATCCTCCCGGCACAACGCATCGCTCTGGTCGATACCCGCCTCGAAAACGAAGCTCTCACCCTGATCCCCCATCCTGAGCAAAACATCTGGTCCGAAATCGGGGGCTCTCTGTGGCAAATCAACGAACTCACCTTATCCCGCGCAGGCATCGGGGAGATCCCGGACTTCGCCCGCAATAACCTCCAGCAACTCGCAAAAGGCCAAGCCACCACGCTGCCAGTGCACGACCTGCTCGCCCACCTCGACCGCTGGCAGGAATGGCTCCTCTTCCCATCCTCCGGCTGGCTCGAATCGCTCCATTTTGTCCCCGCACCAGTCACTTTCCACCTTGCCCTCGATGGCTCGTCGGACTCTCTCGAAGCCAAACTCACCGCCCACTATGCCGGGTCCACACCTGTCCCTCCCACCTGCGGACGTATCACCAGCCTCCCACACTTGAGCGACACGCTCTGCGAAGTCCGCAACCTCCATGCCGAATCCGAAGCCGTTCGACTCCTCGAATCCTCAGGTTTCCACACACGCCCCACTTCCCCCGGCACTTGGCAACTCTCCGGACAGTCCGCCACCCTCCATTTTCTCTCCCACACTCTTCCATCACTCCCTCCAAACTGGAAAATCACCGAAACCTCACGCTTCCACTCCCTCCGCCAACAGATCGTCCTCATCTCACCCAAAATCGACATCATCGGATCCGGCGAAGATTGGTTACGCTTTGATTTATCGTTTCAAACATTCGATGGAAAAAAAATCCCGGTCGAGGATGTTCGCCCAATTCTCCGCACTGGAAGCCATGGCAAGCCAGGCTCAGGCGGCCACCGCTTAGTCGCCACCGACGAATTCAATCATCTGATTGAACCGCTTTTCTCGGAACTCGACCTCCAACAAACCGATGGTCACTACGAGGCAAAAAACGGGTCTGCCGAAGTCATCCTGAGAATCCGTGAAAAACTTCATAAAAATTTTAAAACAAGCGAAATAGGTTCTTCAGTAACATTCCAAAAACCGGTCGGCTTGAAGGCAGATTTGAGATCTTATCAGGCACATGGAGCCGCCTGGCTAAACGACCGTTTAGCTCGATTTGGCGGCGCACTTTTGGCAGACGACATGGGTCTTGGAAAAACCATTCAAACAATCGCTTTAATAGAAAGTTTATTAAACAACTCCCCGGAAACCCCTGGTGTGGTTTTGGTCGTAGCGACCACCTCTCTTTTGGGCAACTGGCGAGCGGAGTTTGGGCGTTTTGCACCGGGCAGAACGGTTCGTGTGCTCCACGGCACGGGAAGGGAGACAGAGCGCGATCAGGTATCGGCTGGCGATGTCGTATTGACCAGCTATGGCACGCTGGCTCGTGATTTGGCATGGCATTTGAAGCGCGATTACCGATTGGTGGTCGTCGATGAGGCCAGCCTGATGCGTAATCCGGACACAGACCATGCGAAGGCGGTTTGCAAGCTGCGCTCAGCCGGACGGGTGGCATTGACCGGCACCCCGGTTGAAAACGGAGTCCGTGATTTGTGGTCGGTATTTCGTTTCATCCAGCCCGGCTGGTTGGGAAGCCGACAAGAATTCCGCGATCGTTACGAGATTCCATTATCCTCAGGCGAATCGGCCGGCGTTATGGAGCGACTCAAACTCAAAACCCAGCCATTCCTGCTCCGACGCACCAAGGAACAAGTTGCTCCGGAACTGCCATCAAAACTGGTGATCGACGAATTCTGCGATTTGGGCACTGACCAACAGGCCGTCTACCGCAGCTTGCTCACGGAATCCCGCAAACAGATTGATGCCGCTGCTGACGCGGGCAACCAAGGGGCTGCGCGCATGCGCATGCTGACCGCCCTGCTGCGGCTCCGCCAAACTTGTAATGACCTCTCACTGCTTGAAAACGAACGGTTCAACAACCTCCCCCTGTCACGCCGGTCGTCCAAGACAGAGCGCCTTTTGGAACTGCTCGAAGAATCGGCTGCGGGCAATCACCGCGTTCTGGTATTCAGCCAATTCCGCCAACAACTGATCGAAATCGAAAAATCCCTTGCCGCTCGTGGCTGGACCTGGCTGAGGCTCGATGGCCAGACGGTCAACCGCCAAAAACTGGTCGATGAGTTCCAAACCGCAAACGGACCACCGGTTTTCCTGATCAGCCTGAAGGCCGGTGCCTACGGACTCAACCTGACAGCGGCCGACACCGTGATCCATTTTGATCCATGGTGGAACCCCGCCGCTGAGAATCAAGCCACCGACCGTGCCCATCGAATCGGACAAACCCGCCCCGTCACCGTTTACCGTCTGCTCACCCGTGGCACCGTCGAGGAAAAGGTCTTACGCCTCCAGGCTGGCAAACGAGCCCTCGCCGCAGCGATCGATGAAGCTGGATCAGACAACGCTGCAGGCTGGTCCATGCAGGACCTGCAAAACCTGCTGAGCGACAAATCAAGCTGACTTCAAACAACCCGGACTGATTTTTTTCGCTTCCGCGACGATCAACCAATCCCCTTCTGTAAATCCCTCGCACTCCACAGAACTCCAGCCGCAGCGGCTCCGGCACCACGCAGCTTTCTCGCTCCGCTCGTGCGCTTCGGCCCGAACCGCTCACGAGCGCTTTCAAACACCTCGTCCACAAAACGTCGGCTGCCGATCACCGCTCCGTCCGTGAAATACCTCACGCGGCACCGCAGCATCTTCGCCAACCCCAGATCCGGCAGCA
>CAYNQJ010000084.1:0-5217 GCA_964399305.1 uncultured Luteolibacter sp. | reverse complement strand
TGCTCTTCCTCGGCTCAGGCGCGGTCATCTATGCCTGCCACCACGAGCAGGACATTTGGAAAATGGGCGGCCTGCTGAAAAAGATGCCGATCACCGGGATCGCGTTCTTCCTCGGTTTTGCCGCCCTCATTGCCGTGCCATTCACCTCCGGATTTTTCTCCAAGGAGCTCATTCTGGAAGCAGCACACGAAAAGAACCAATTGCTGTTCTACATTGCCGCCTTCGTCGCCGTTCTCACTCCATTTTACATGACCCGGCTCTTTGTCGTCGCTTTCCTCGGCAAGTCGAAGTCGGAGCACGCCGACCATGCCCATGAGGTTGGTCCGCTGATGTGGGTGCCGCTTGCGCTGCTCGCCGCCCTCGCATTGGTCAGTGGCTATGCCTTTGCCCATGGTCTCGCACCCGCAGTTCCTTCACATGCCGGGGAGTTCCATCCCAACTTCCTCTTCTGGATTTCACTCGGAGCACTGATCGTCGGTTCGGGTGCCGCCTTCTTCCTCTATGCGGGCAAGGACAAGGAACCTCTCTCCATCCCGCTCTTCAAAAATCGCTTCTACATCGATCAGATCTACGACAACATCATCGTCCGCTTCTTCCAGGATGCTTTTGCAGCAATCGTCCATCTGTTTGACGAATTCCTCATCAACGGTCTTTTCGTCGGCGGACTCAGCCGCGCCACCGCCAGCGCAGGCGGGCTGTTCCGCAAGATCCAGTCCGGCCAGCTCCAGGCATACTCGTTTGCCTTCGGCCTCGGCGTCATCCTGGTGATCTACTTCACGGTCTTCGCCTGATACCTGCTGGCGCAAGCAATGAAAATTCAGACTCGTTCCCCACAACTGCAGTTGTGTTAGGTCCTGTTTCTTCCGCATCCCGCCACAGTGCATCAACAGCCCACACCATGAGAAACGCCATTCTTTGCCTTGTTTGCTCTGCACTGGCGGCAAGCTGTTCATCTCCGCAGCACGCCAAGGACGTGCAAACAGTCCAGTTGGTCAAATCGAGCGCCAGTTGGGACGGAACACCCTTGCCTCCATACAAGAAAGGAACGCCGGAAATCACAATCCTGCGGATCATCGTTCCACCAAAACAGGCGCTACCCATGCACAAACACCCGACCATCAATGCCGGGGTGTTGTTGAAAGGAGAACTTACCGTAACCAAGGAAAACGGCGAGATCCTCCGCCTCAAACCCTATGACCCGATTATCGAAGTCACGGAAACCTGGCATTACGGCAGGAATGACGGTGATGTGCCCGCCGAAATCATCGTCTTCTATGCCGGTGTGAAGCACAAACCCATCACCATCAGAAAACATGCGTGCCGGCCATCAGGCCACCGGATCTCCGTCCAAAACAGAGGCAGGTTATCCGGCTGAATGTTTCGAAACGGCCGCGCGGACCACCGCACCGTCTTCCCATGCGGACAACACCGGATCACACTAGATTTCCAACTGAATCCCCAGCTCGATGACCTGCCTCGGCGGCAGTTCGAAATATCCGGTCGCAGGCCGGGAGATCCTGGAGAGAAAGACGAAAAGTTTTTTCCTCCAAACCGCCATCCGGGAAGGGCCGTTGGTCAGCAGCAGCTCGCGACTCTGATAGAATGTGATGTGATGGGGCTTGATCCTGATATGGTCCGCAAGCGCCTTGCACAAATCATCAAGCACCCGGGGCGACTCCGCGAATCCATAGTGGAGCACCACGCGGAAGAATTCGTCGTGGAGTTTCTCCACCGATTCACGGGCGTTGGAAGCCACATGGGGGATTTGCTCGAATTTCACGGAAAGCAGCACAACCTTGTGGTGCAGCGCCCGGTTGTGCTTGAGATGGTGCAGCAGCGCCAGCGGAAGCCCGTCGGCCGAAGCAGACATGAAGACCGCGGTGCCAGGCACGCGGATGATCCGGTTCCTTTTGATTTCGCCGATCAGATGTTCCACCGGCAGGCGGCCTTTCATCATCGTTGCATAGAGGATCGCCCGGCCGTCGGTCCAAGTTTTCATGACTAGCCACATGCCGGAACCGATCACAAGCGGGAACCAGGCACCATCCATGAACTTGGCGAGACTGCCAAGGAAATAGCCCGTCTCGATGCACATGAAGCAAACGATCGGCAGCAACGCCTTCCAAAAAGCCCAGTTCCATACACGCCATGCGACAAGGAAGAAGAGGAAACTGGTAAGCAGCATATCCATTGAAACGGACAGTCCGTAGGCCGAAGCAAGGTTGCTCGAGCTCTGGAAAAACAGAACCAGGCCAATGCACGCCACCATCAGCATGTAATTCACCTGCGGCATGTAGATCTGTCCCCGCACGTCCGGATTGGTGTGGACAATTCGCAGGCGCGGCATGAATCCCAGCTGCACGGCCTGAAGGGTGAGCGAGAAAACCCCTGTGATCATCGCCTGCGAGGCGATCACTGTGGCGAGCGTGGCCAGAATGATCAGCGGCATCAGCATCCCCGCCGGCGCAAGCGAGTAAAAAGGCGATTCAAGGACCTCGGCAAGCGCCTGCGGGTCTGTCGTGGAACTGACCAGGGCACCTTGTCCCAGATAATTCAAAGTCAAAGCCGGATAAACGAGGCAGAACCACGATCGCTGCAGCGCCTGCTGGCCGAAGTGGCCGATGTCGGCGTAAAGCGCCTCGCACCCGGTCACCGCCAGCAGCACCATACCCATCAGGACAACCCCTTGGCGGCCATGGTGCACCAGGAAATCGAACCCGTGGTGCGGCAACAGCGCACTGATGATTTCCGGATGCTGTAGGAACCGGAAAAGCCCGAGACCGGCGAGAGTGCCAAACCACAGGATCATGACCGGACCAAAACCGACGCCTATCTTCCCTGTGCCGTGCTTTTGCAGCAGGAAAAGCACGAGCAGGATGGCGCACGCCGCAGGAACCACATATGGGTGCAAACCGGGATTGAGTTTTTCCAGGCCCTCCACTGCTGACAAAACGGAGATGGCGGGTGTGATCATGCCGTCGCCATAAAGCAGCGCGGCCCCCAGCAGGGCCAGCAAGATGAACCCCCGCACTCTTCCTCCCAATGCCTCCTTCTTGCCACGCAGCAGCGAAAGCAGGGCGAAAACACCCCCCTCGCCCTGGTTGGTGGCCCGGGTGACAAGCAACAGATACTTCACCGACACCATGACGGTCAGCGACCAGAACATCAGTGAAATCGGCCCGTAAACTATCGCCAGATCCGGCCGAAGCGGGTCAAAATGGGAGTGGGCCAGGCATTCCTTGAGCGCGTAGAGCGGGCTGGTCCCGATGTCGCCGAAAACGACTCCCAGGGCGACTAGCGACAAAGCCCACTTATTTGGCGTTTTGACTTCAGACATTTCAGATCAGTGGTGGGCGCATCCGTGGGGGATACGGATGGGCACATGGAGTGTAGGAGGGGGAGTAAGCACTGCCATTGTCGCCGCCCCTTGAGTATCCTACCGAACCGCCCGGAGAAAGCCTGAATTTTGGGTTGCCGCTTGGCTTGTTTCAAGGGGGGCGGTCCGGATGATGAACTGCCCGCCGGAGCGGTTTGCCCACCAACCTATCCAGATACGCCTGTTTTCTCCGATGCCTGCACCAACGGCGGAGATAAAGCCCATCGCCTCCACAGCCTCCGGCCACGCAGGACTAACCAATGGCCGCAAAATACCATCGTTCCCTTTCAGGGAATGAAGCCGGCATGACAAACCCACCGCATTACTCCACCAACCGCGCCATGGCATGCATGCAACGCCAAGACTCATGCGCAAGAACATTACGTTTCATCGGGGGCGATCATTTATATAATCTCAGTCCTGTCAAATGGGCTGGAACCAACGGTTGCTCCGGTTATGCGCATACCGCCATTCTCCAACCCAAGCGCAAAGACCGGGTTTTGAAAAACAACGATATGGAACACAAAGTCCCCACTTCCCCGTTCCAATCACCGACGCTTTCCCGCCTGTGTTTCAAGCCCTGACCTGAACATCAGACACCCCCTTGGCACGCGGCCCGCGTGCCATGCACACCGGGCGCGGGCCTTTCCACTCACTCACGGCAAACATGCTACCTAGTTCCCAAGGATACTCCGCGGGCTTAATCATAGCCCGGATTTCACACACCTTGGAGATATCATTCGTCCACATTGGCCCCGTCGAAAATCAGTTTTCCACCTCAGGGTGGGGCTAGCACATTTTTTTCTGGATTCCCCCGAATCTGATGCTAGTTTTACCGCCTCACCCCCCACCCCCCAATACAATGGCATTGAAATCAAAAAAGAACCTGACCCGATTCACATATGAAAACTCGGCATTTGAAGGATGGCGTCTCTGCGTGAGCGTGACCGGCACCACCTTCACCCGCTACTTCCCGGACAAAAAGCTTGGCGGCGGCAAAAAGTCGCTCGCCGTGGCTGAAAAGACCCTGAAGCAGCTCCGCGAGATCATCGATGGTTCCAAGCGCGTGGACGGCAAACTCACCGCCACCACCATCAAGAAGGTTCAGAAGTTGCTCAAGGACGCGGTTTGATCGGACTCCACCGGAGCCATCATCGTCCGATTGGCACACTGGAATGCCGCATTCCTCACGGAACGGCACCCGGCAAGTGCACTTCCGAACACCTGTTGAAACCAATGGTTTCACCTCACAGGGCGTGCTGAAATCAATTCAGCACGCCCTTTTTCGTTTTTCCCGGCACCCACCAGGCCGATGAAGGGTATACTGCACACTTGGTGAAATTGGCGAAGCCTGGCTGATGAAAAAGCCGATGCTAAGATTCAGAGGCGGAATGAAAACGAGAAGAAAGGGATGGCCCCCCAGCCCATCTGCTTCTCTTGTTCGACCTCTAAATCCTAGCACCGGCCTCCTCATCCTGGAAACCCGTGTGGGATGATTGTGAGTATGCCCTCCACCTTTAAAAGGCAAATGACAATATCCCGCACAATCTGACACAACGAATCACCTAATGCATGGCACGTCAATCGATTAAGACGTTGTGCGGAATGAATTTCTTGGCATGAAAATGATTTTTATGAAACGCGACCTTCTTGCCCTTCCCGCCTTTGTGGCGGCCACCTTCTGTGCACCGCTTCACCGGACTGCTTTATCCGCCGGACGATTGGTATGCCAACCTGGATAAACCGGCATGGACCCCTCCGGGCTGGGTTTTCGGCCCAGTATGGACAGAGCCGGTCCGGAAAAACGGAGCCAGGGGCTTAATTAGGTTGAGACGGTTTGT
>CAYNQJ010000083.1:0-5813 GCA_964399305.1 uncultured Luteolibacter sp. | reverse complement strand
CAAACCGTCTCAACCTAATTAAGCCCCTGGCTCCGTTTTTCCGGACCGGCTCTGCTGGCATACCAGCGCCCGGCACAGCGCCACCCGCCGCTTTTCACCGCCGGACAAAGGACCGACCGACGCGTCCAGCGCGGGGGCCGCCAACGCGGTCGCCACCGATTTGATGCGCGCATCAAGGTTCCAGCCGTCGGCATGATCGATCAGCTGGAGCAACGCGGCCAGTTCGGCTTCGCCACCATCGCCGTTTTCATAGCGGCGCACGGCTTCGACGATGTCCGCAGCCCCGGCAGCGATGTTTTCGCCCACGCTGAGTTCACCATCGAGTTCAAACTCCTGTGGCAGGTAGCCGATCCGCAACGCTCGCCTCACGGCGATTTCGCCGGCATCGGGTTTTTGGACGCCGCTGAGGATTTTGAGCAATGAAGTTTTGCCGCAGCCGTTGCGGCCGACCATCCCGATCTTTTCTCCCGCCGCCACAGCGAGGGTCACGCCGTCCAGCAGATTCTGATATCCGTAACTGAGGCGGATTTCATTGGCAGATAGCAGGGCGGACATGGTGGCGCACCAAGTTCCTGGTAAATCCCAGGCAATCAATCATCTTTTGAAGAAAAACCGCTCAATACCGCCGCCACGCGCTCGGGAAAAACAATACCAGCAACGCGAACAATTCCAAGCGCCCGAGAATCATCAGCCATGCCAGGAACACCTGGGAGAGGGGACCCAGGTGGGCATAGTTCGCCGTCGGCCCCACCGCATCAAACCCAGGGCCGACATTGCACATGCATGCCAGGACGGAACCGATCGAGGTTTCCATCGAGACCCCGGTGCCGGCCTCCAGCAACGCGAAGATCAATGTCGATCCAATGATGATGAATCCGAACATGGCTATGAAAGCCATGACCCGGCGGCGGGATTCCTCATCGAGGGAGCGGCCGCTCATCCGCAGCCGGAAAAACTGGTTAGGCCGGAAAGACCGGATGATCTCATGAACGGAGGATTTCAAAAACACCACAAAACGACCCGTCTTGATCCCGCCCGCGGTCGATCCCGCACAGCCCCCCACAATCATGATCGCCGCCAGCAGGACCTTGCCAAACGCCGGCCACTGGTCGAAATCCACCGTGACAAAACCCGTGCTGGAAGCCACCGTGGCCACGGAGAAAAACGTCCCCCTCAGCACTTCGAGAAACGGCCGCCCCTCCGTAATGCTGATCATGGTGGCGATCGCCAACGTGCTTCCCAATGCCAGGCCAAGGAACCAGACCGCATCCTCCTGCACGCGCAGCTGATCCCATCTCTTCCTCGCAATCAGGACATAAACGAGGAAGTTCAGCGCGCCTGCCAACATGAAAATCCCTATCCAGATTTCAATCAGCGCACCGTTTGCCCAGGACGAATAATACCCGACACTCGCATTGTGCGGACTGAACCCCCCGGTGGAAATCGTCGAAAACGCGTGAGTGACCGAATCAAACCAACCCAACCCCAACACCCTGAGCCCGATCGCGCAGATCACCGTCAGCGCAAGATACACTTTGAACAGAATCAACGAGTTGTCCTTCACCCGTGCCGCACGCGATTCTCCGCCGCGATAGGATGATTCATACATGAACAACGATTTGCCCCCCTCGCCAATTTGCGAAAGCACCATCACGAACAACACCAGAATGCCGATACCGCCCAGCCAGTTGGTCACCGCTCGCCACAGAATGATTCCGCGCGGCCACTCGCTCAAATCCCCAATCACTGTGGCCCCGGTTGTGGTCAGGCCGGACACCGCCTCAAACACCCCCCCGGCAAACCCCAGATACGGAGGACACAGCATGAATGGAAACGCGCCGCAAACGCCGCTCAGAACCCATCCCAGTCCGACGATCGCCACCGCGTCGCGCCGCTTGATCCGATGCGCTTTGAACTTCCACCCGCCCGCTAAAATCATCGCCACACCCAACACCCCGGTGATCGCCGCAGATTGAAACAAAGCGGCCATCGCCTGCGCGTCCCCAGCCACCACATCAAACCGCGCGAACAGCCCGCAGACCACCATCGCCATGGCCTCAAGAACGAGCAAAATGCCGGTAACGCGTGAAACAATGGGAAAATTCATGCCGGATTATTCCTCCAATAATTTCACAAACGGCTTGAGCGCGGCATTTGTCACCACCGCATATACATGGTCGCCGGCCATCAACACATCGTCCGGACCGGGGACATCCGCATGAATGCCGCGCAATTGCCCGACCAGCACCACCCCGGGCGGCCAGGCGACCTCGTGCACCATGTGTCCAGCGGCAATCGAGCCGCGGCCCACACGCATTTCCAGCAACAAGGCCCCGTCAAAGGTTTTCATGACGTGGTAGCGGTCAGTCGTGATGAACCTCTGGATCTCACGCCTCGTCGCCTCGCGCGGGCTCACCGCCGCACGAATGCCGAAATGTTGCCCACTGGCTGATATCGCCGCCGCATAATCCGCCCGATGGATCAAGGTCAGGCAGTGTTTCACACCCAAGGTGTGCGCCTGCAGGCAGGACATGACGTTGTCCTCGTCATCCGGGCAGGTGCTGATGAAAAAATCCGCCTCGCCCACCTGCTCCTCCTCAAGCTCCGCAACCACCGTCGCATCCGCACGAATTACGGTGGTGTTGGTCAGGCGGTCCGCCACCTTGGCACAAAGCGCAGGATCTTTCTCGAAAATCCGCACGGCACAATCAACACTCTCCAGCATCTGCGCCAGCGAAAATCCATACTCGTTGCCACCGAAAATCACCACCCTCAGCCGTTCGCGCTTGGCCGGCGCTCCCTGCAAACCCATTGAAAAATCCCGGAGTTTTCTCGGTTCCCCGAATATCGTCACGACATCCTCCGACTGAAGCACCGTCTCCGCATCCGGAACAAAATGCCGGCCATCGCGCGAAACCAGGGCAAGCCGGATGCCCGCAGGCGCCTTGAGATGCCTCAACGTCAACCCGCAGGCCCTCGCCTCGCCTCCCACCTTCACTTGCTGCAGCTCGATTCTCCCGCGCGCCAACTCCTCAATCAGCAGGGAATCCGGATTCCTCACATACTTGGCCAGCTCGATCGCGGTCAACCGCTCGGAACTGAACAAATGATCGATCCCGAAATGCCCTTTGAAATCAAACAACCATTCCTCGCGCTGCAAACCGGGATGCACCCGGCTCACCACTTTCGCCACCCCCATGCTTTTGGCCATCGAGGCGGACATCAAATTCGCCGTGTTGGAGGCGGTCAGCGCGAGAAACAAATCACACTCACCGACATCCGCCTCAGCCAGATCCTCAACGCTGGCTCCATTGCCATGAATGATTTTGGCATCAATCGCCTGCTCCAATTCGGACGCCAGCTCCTGGGACTTCTCGATGACCGAGATATTATGAGCCTCGCGCGCCAGCGAGGACGCCAAATGCCGCCCGATTTCACCTGCTCCGACAATGATGATATTCATGGGAAAAACAGCCGGTCAATCCAACCGACCCTTAAAAAAGCTATCCGGCAGTCCCGCGCAGGGCAACCCTCAAGAATGGAGATGCAGGATACTCCCAGCCACCACATCACGCTCGACACCCCACCCCGCATCCAGCCAATCTCCTCCCACACGCGCCACCCATGCCAGTGCTCCGTCGCAATTTCCCACTCATCCTGCTGACCCTCGCGCTGACGGCGCTGGGAGTCCTCTGCGGGAGCTTGCTCGTCCCTGTGGAACATCGCGCAGTCGCCAGCCACTTGGTGGGATTCCCCGACTCCGATGTCCGCGCCCACCAGTTGCGGCCTCATATTCTCGCCGCTCTTTGCGCCATCCCGGCTCTTGCCTGCCTCGCCTATGCCATGGGCGGCATCTTCGCCCGATATATCACCCGGCTGTTCCTATCGATCTTCGGTATCTGCCTGAGCGCGCTTTTCCTGATCTGGCTGCTGTTGGACCTCAGCGATAAAATCAGCGACTTCCAGAACTCCGCGAATGTCATGACCACCATCGGGGTGTTCTACCTGAACCGCGCTCCTGCCGTACTCGTCCTGCTCCTCCCATACAGCCTGTTGCTTTCGCTGCTCTACTGCCTCGGCAGACTCTCCTCCAATCACGAGATCATCGCCATCATCCAATCGGGACGCGGAGTGTTCCGCATCACCCTCCCACTGATGACCGCGGGCATCTTCTGCACCATCTTCAGCGCCGGCCTCAACTACCACTGGGCCCCCACGGCTGAGGGAAGGCAGGACGAAATCCTGGCCGAAGCCTCCGGCAAAACCGCCGCCGGAGCCAATCATGTCCTCTATCGAAATGCCCAGGACCGCCGGCTCTGGATGATCGGCGCATTCCCCGTCGGCTATGAAAAAGGCGCGCCGCTCACCGATGTGGAAATCACCACAAGCTCCCCCGACCACAGGATTGCATCACGCCTGATCGCCACTCACGCCCGCTGGGACCGGAACACACGCCACTGGACATTCATCAACCCGATGATCAGCCGCCATCAGGAAGGGTTTCCTCCAATATTCGAAAAAACCTCCAAGCATCTGATCATGAAATCATGGTCGGAAACCCCATGGCAGTTGATCAAACCCGGACTCAGCGCCGCTTACCTCGGCATCCCCGAACTCAACACCTGGATCAATTCTCAACTGAAACACCCGTCATCCGCCGACCCCGCCCCTTATCTCACCCAGTGGCACTACCGCTGGGCACTGCCGTTCACCTGCCTCGTCACCGTATTGCTCGCCACCCCGCTGGCCATCCATTTTTCACGACGCGGCCCGGGCGGTGGCATCTTCCTCGCCATCGTCCTCTCCGCCATCATGATGCTCGTAAGCACGATCGTCCTCGCTTTCGGTGAGGCGGCCATCATTCACCCCGCCCTCGCCGCTTGGATCCCGAATGTGGTATTCATGCTGCTTGCCCTCTATCTTTTCCACCGCCGCATCTCCGGCCGCCCTATCTATCACTCACTGCGGAAACTCCTGCCGGTAGGCTCCGCCTGATTCTTCCACATCCCAATCCCAGCAACCGACCATGGCCTACGCCGAATCATGGCATGTCCGCTCCCGCTCGCGCGAATGCGCTTCAACCCATCAGCCGTTCGCCGATGGTGAAACGATCGTGACCGCCCTCTTCCCCGACGCCGAATCCGGCTCCTATGCCCGCCGCGATTTTTGCCTGGATGCCTGGAATCAACGGCCGGCGGATGCGGAACAACCGTTCTCATTCTGGAAAACCACATTCACCGCACCCACCGGCAAGGACTTGGAGGACCCGGTTGAAAAACTCAGCCCCGAAGAAATCCTCCACCGCCTCGTCGAGGAGGACGAGGATCACACGGAAAACACACGCTACATCCTTGCCGTGATGCTCGAACGCCAAAAACTGCTGCGCGAAACAGACAGTCAACGCACCCCAAGCGGCATTCTCCGCGTTTATGAACACCGCAAAACCGGCGACATCTTCCTCATCCGCGATCCGGACATCCCTCTCTCACAAGTCGAAGCACTGCAAAACGAAGTCATCATCCTTCTGGAAAACAACGGCCGCATGCCTCAACCACTCCCGGAAACCGATAGCCAGGAGAACACCGTACGGGAGGCAAATGAATGCTAAGGGTATCACACCTTTAGCTTCAGATCCCGAGCGCTCCACAGTGAGCTTGCCGCAGCTGCCGCTCCTCTCATCTTCCGCGCGCCGTCCCGGCGCCTCGGCCCGAAACGCTCGCGCGCAGCCGTGAACGCCTCGTTCACAAACAAACGGCTCCCGATCACCGCTCCGTCCGTGAAATACCTCACGCGGCACCGCAGCATCTTCGCCA
>CAYNQJ010000082.1:0-5819 GCA_964399305.1 uncultured Luteolibacter sp. | reverse complement strand
GCTCGATTGCCCGATCTGCGACCAGGCCGGCGAGTGCCGATTGCAGGAACACTCGGTCGAACACGGCCGCGGTGCCTCGCGTTTCGTGGACATGAAGGTGAAGAAGCCGAAGAACGTGGACATCGGCCCGCGCATCCGGCTCGACGACGAACGCTGCATCATGTGCAGCCGCTGCATCCGCTTCATGGACGAGGTGGCCGGCGATCCGGTGCTCGGTTTCACCCAGCGCGGCACGCATACGACTTTAACCGTTCACCCAAACCGCCTGCTGGATTCGAACTACTCGCTCAACACCGCCGACATCTGCCCGGTCGGCGCGCTCACTTCTAACGATTTCCGCTTCCAGATGCGCGTGTGGTTCCTCAAGGAAACCCCGAGCATCGATGTCAACTGCGGCACCGGCACCAACATCACCATCTGGACCCGCGGCAACACGATCCACCGCATCACCCCGCGCCAGAACGACGAGGTGAACTCCTGCTGGATGCCGGATTCGCACCGCCTGAATTTCCACTACATCGACGGCGAGGCGCGTTTCGCCGAACCGCTCTCCAAGGAGGGTGCCCAGCACGCGCCCATCCGCTGGGACGAGGCCCTGCAAACCGCCGCAGCCAAACTGAAAGGCCACACTCCGGACCAGATCGCCATCATCGCTTCCGGCCGCATGACCAATGAGGAACTCCACCTCACCCGCTCTCTCGCACAGACTATCGGCACCACCCAGCTCTCGCTGGTCCCGCGTTTCTCAGGTGCCGACCATCTCCTGATTGCCGATGACCGCAATCCCAACACCACCGGTGCGAAACTCGTTCTGCAAACCGAAGACCCGTTCGCCAAACTCGATGCCATCCGTGATGGTGTCCGCTCAGGCAAGATCAAAGCCCTCCTCGTGTTCGGCGAAGACCTGATCTCCGACGCGGGTTTCCATTTTTCCGAACTGGCGAATCTCGATTTCCTGATCCAGACGCACACCACCGCCAACCCGACCGCCCTTGCCGCCCACCTCGTGCTGCCTGCGGCCGCGTTCGCAGAAAAGCGTGGATCGATGGTCAATCTTTGCGGCCGCCTCCAACGGCTCAACCGGGCGGTGGAAGCTCCCGGCCAGGCACGCGACGACTGGGAAATCCTGCGTGACCTTACCCGCGCCCTCGGGGAGGCCGGATCACCGGTCCACCAGATCGAGGATGTCTTCAAATCACTCGCCGCATCCGTCCCAGCCTTAAACGGCCTCACACTGTCGAAGATCGGCCACCAAGGTACACCGGTCATCGACACAGGCTATCAGATCCCTCTGCTTGCCAACGAGCGCGCCGCCAAGGCAGCCGGCCGCATCAACGGCTGACCCACCACTTCCAACCTGAATCCCCCAGATGCTCGATATCGCCATCATTCTGATCAAGATCGTCACCCTCACGTTCTTGGTGGTGCTGCCGCTGGTACCTATCTCGGTTTATTTCGAACGCCGCTTCTGCGCCGTGATCCAGGACCGCGTCGGCCCCAACCGCACCGGCATCCCGCTCACTTTGTTCGGTTTCAAGAAGGACTTCCACTTTTTCGGCCTGATCCAGCCCATGGCCGACGGCTTGAAATTGTTCCTCAAGGAAGACTTCACGCCCGAGCATGTCCGCAAGGCATTCTATTGGCTGGCACCCGCCCTGACTGTTGTGCCCGCGCTGATCACGGTTTGCGTGGTTCCCTTTGGGTCCCCTGTCACCTTGTTCGGCCGCACGGAAAAACTGCTAATCGCCGATCTTGATGTCGGCCCCCTCTTTGTTTTCGCGATTTCCTCACTTACGGTCTATGGCATCACACTGGCGGGCTGGTCATCCAATTCGAAGTATTCATTCATCGGTGGCGTCCGTTCGACAGCCCAGATGATCTCATACGAGATATCGCTCGGCCTGTCGATCATTCCGGTTCTCCTTTACTACGGTGAGTTGAACCTCGGAAAAATCGTCCAGTCCCAGGCCGACCACGGATGGTTGTTGCTACCTCTCTGGCAGAACGGCCACATCGGTCTTCCCGACCTCCAGACCGCACTTTTCTGGATCCCCGCCTTCATCGCCTTCCTTATCTTCACCGTCTCGATTTTCGCGGAAACCAACCGCATGCCATTCGACCTGCCCGAGTGCGAGACCGAACTCGTCGGCGGCTACCACACGGAATATTCCTCGATGAAATTCGCGCTGTTTTTCATGGGTGAATACGCCGCCATGGTGATCGGTTCGGCGATGATCGTCACCCTCTTCCTCGGTGGCTGGTCTCTTGGATTCGGTTTGGACCCATGGATCCAAAGCCTCCACATCGGCGGATTCCACTTCGGCGGGTTCGTCCACCTGGGAATCTTCCTGGCGAAATTGATCGCGTTCATCCTGTTCTTCATCCTCGTCCGCTGGACGGTTCCGCGTTTCCGATATGACCAGCTCATGAAACTCGGCTGGGTTATTTTCTTCGAAGCCGCGCTCATCAATGTTTTCCTCGCCGCCCTGATTCTGGCAGCTCCTGCTCTCACCGGGACCATTCTAGCTGTCGGTGCCGTGCTGCTGATCGCCGTCACCGCCGCCATCATCTGGGTCGCCAGAATCTCCGAAGAGCACCCGAAACCACTGCGCGCCTGAATCCCGACAGCTGAAAACCAATAACCGATTTTTCAATCCCCCTCATGGCAGTCATCAAACTCCAGCGCCCGAAACTCAGCTTCGGTGAGAAAATCTACTTCGGCGCCCTCGTCAAAGGGTTCCTTCTCACGATGACCCACGCGATCAAATCGCTCCGTGGAAAATCCGCCGGTGCCGAGAACCTCGAATCCTCGGGGCTCGGCGTCACCATGCAGTTCCCCGAGCAACGCTGGGATGGACACTTTCCGGAATACTACCGCGGTGCCCCGGCACTCGTGACCGACGAACAGGGGCGCGAACGCTGCGTTTCCTGCCAGCTCTGCGAATTCATCTGCCCGCCCAAGGCCATCAGGATCGTCCCCAGCGAGATCCCGGACGGCGACCCATGGAAGAAAGTCGAGAAGCGCCCGCTCGAATTCGACATCGACATGATCCGCTGCATCTACTGCGGCATGTGCGAGGAAGTCTGCCCCGAACAGGCGATCTTCCTCCGCAAGGACTACCTCATCACCGGACTCAAGCGCGCCGACATGGTCCATGACAAAAAGAAACTCTACGAGATCGGCGGCGTCCGCACCGGCCTCGTCAACAAATGGAATGAGTTGAAGTGATTCAGTTAGCAGTTATAGGTTATCAGAATCATGAATGAAGATAACATTAAAATTTTTGAAGACCTCCAATGCTGGCAGGCATGCAGGTCGCTGCCGGTCTTTATTCGCCAAATGATCCTGCCGTTGATGCCAAAAGAAGAAATCCACCGCTTGACTGATCAACTCATCCGCTGCTCGCGATCCACCACTGCTAACATCGCCGAAGGCTATGGGCGCTTCCATTATCTGGACAATGCCAAGTTTTGTTCCAATTCGCGCGGATATTATTGGGAAACCCTGGACCACCTGATCACAGCCAACGACGAAGGCCTGATCTCTGACGATTTGCTTGTTGAAGGGCGCGCTCTCGTCAACCAAGCCGTCAAAGCAACCAACGGCTGCATCACCTACCTCCAACGAGCCGCCAAACAGTCCTGAATTCCTGCTGCCCGATAACCGATAACCGATCTCCAATCCCTCATGCCCTCCTACCTCTTCTGGCTCTTCTCCGCGATCATGCTGATTGGCGGAACCGCGGTCATTGCCTTCCGCAACCCGGTTTCCAGCGCGCTCTCGGTGGTCGCCTGTTTCGCCGGGCTTGCCGGGCTCTTCATCGGCCTCAGCGCGTTCTTTGTCGGGATCATCCAGATCCTTGTCTATGCCGGCGCGGTGATGGTGCTGTTTCTCTTCATCATCATGCTGCTCGATATCAAGGACGAGCAAAGCCGCATCCGCGGCATGGTTCCGTTCGCCGCCGGAATCGGGCTGGTGATCGCATTCGTCGTCCAACTCGTCGGCGTGCTGTCTGTCAACAAGGACAAGACGGCACCGGAACTCGATGCGGACACCCTCGCCGCCGCGGCCGGTCACTTCAAACCCGGCAGCCGCATCGCCATCGACCTCGCCGAAGGCCGCCTGCCCGACACCCACCTGATCGGCCACACCCTCTTCACCCAGTACAACCTCCCCTTCCAGATCCTTGGCGTCCTGCTCCTCGTCGCCACCATCGGCGTCGTCGCCCTCTCGAAGAAGCAGGCGAGCTAAGGAAAAGACATTGGGAATTGGAAATTGGATTTGGAAACACCCCCGCCACACCACAATCTCAAATCCCAGACTCTCATTCCTACCCCTAATCTCTAATTTCCAATTTCCATTCCATGGCTACCCTCAACGACTACCTTCTCGTCTCCGGCCTGCTGTTTGCCATTGGGCTGGCGGGCGTGGTGCTGCGCCGCAACATCATCATCGTCTTCATGTGCCTTGAGCTCATGCTCAGCGCCGCAAACCTCAGCCTGATCGCCTTCTCGCGCTTCAACACCGTCGACGGCCTGCCCGACTACAATGGCCAGATGCTCGTGTTTTTCGTCATCACCGTCGCCGCCGCGGAGGTTGCCGTCGGCCTGGCCATCATCATCGCCCTCTTCCGCGCCCGCCAGACCATCCACACCGACGAACTGACCTCGCTCAGGGGGTGATTCGGATTTTCAACCACTGATTCCACCCATGAACCTCGCCTGGATCCTCCTCTTCCTTCCGCTCGCCGTTGCGGCGGTCTGCCAGCTTGCGCTGCGCAAGAACCCGCTGATACCGCTGGTTTCCACCGCGTCCGCCGTGACCATGCTGGTACTCTCGTTTCTCCTGCTCGGAAAATCCGGCACCGACTCGTTCGCATGGGCGACCATCGGGGATTTCAGCCTGCGGATCGGCATCGTCCTCGACCAGCTCTCCACCGGCATGATGATTGTGGTCACCGGCGTCGGCGCGCTCGTCCACATTTTCTCGCTCGCCTACATGAAGGATGACGCCGCCAAGACCCGCTACTTCACCGGTCTCTCGTTTTTCATGTTCTCGATGACCGGCATCGTGCTGGCCGACAACTTCATCATGACTTTCATCTTCTGGGAACTGGTGGGCTTCAGCTCTTACCTGCTGATCGGCCACTGGTACCAGAAAAACTCCGCGGCCGACGCAGCGAAGAAAGCCTTCCTCTGCAACCGTGTCGGCGATTTCGGCTTCATGATCGGCATCCTCATGCTCTGGGGCATCACCGGCACGTTGGCCTTCGATGCCATGAAGCCGGGCATCGAACTTTTCAAAACCGACAACGCCGGGTATTTCGCGCAAAACACCGCCGCTTATGGCGTCATCCTCTCCACCGCGCTGCTCTGTGTCTTCTGCGGAGCCATCGGCAAGTCCGCACAGCTTCCCCTCCACGTCTGGCTGCCCGATGCCATGGAAGGCCCGACTCCCGTGTCCGCGCTGATTCATGCAGCGACGATGGTCGCCGCCGGCGTTTACATGCTCGTCCGCCTTCAATTCTCGATTGGCGCCGACGCGTTCGAGGGAATCGCCGGAACCACCATCGCTTACGTGGGTGCCATCACCGCGCTGGTTGCCGCACTGATGGCCACCCAGCAGGACGACATCAAACGCATCCTCGCCTATTCGACGCTTTCGCAGCTCGGCTACATGGTCATGGCCGTCGGCCTGCTCGCCGGCGAGCAGGGCATGTTCCACCACTTCACCCACGCATGGTTAAAAGCCCAGCTCATCCTTGGCTCCGGCGCCGTCATCTATTCCAGCCACCACGAGCAGGACATTTTGAAAATGG
>CAYNQJ010000081.1:0-6009 GCA_964399305.1 uncultured Luteolibacter sp. | reverse complement strand
TAATCTGTCCCGTTTTGCTCCGGCAAAAAATCCCGTTTTGCTCCGTCGCCCACAGGAATGGATTTCACGCTTGCGCCCGTGGGGTGCGGGTGGCAATAAATCCTCGTCCCGCAATCGTGGGATTCCCCAGGGGCATTAGCTCAGTTGGTAGAGCGTCTCGTTCGCAATGAGAAGGTCAGCGGTTCGAATCCGCTATGCTCCATTTTTCGCGGATTGCCAGTGTCGTTTGTCCCCGGGCAGGTGAGAGGGGTCATGCGGATTTGGCCGACTTGATTTTCAGGGTTTTGCCGTTGACGCGGACCGTGGTTTCGCGCGGGACGGAAGATGTGACATGATATTCCGTGACCTTGCCGTCGCGCCATTCAATATCGACGGTGAAGCCGCCGCGCGCGCGCAGGCCGGTGACCTTGCCATCGGGCCATTCCTTGGGCAGAGCGGGGAGCAGGTCGATGCCATGGGGGCCGCTTTGCAGCAACATCTCGGTAATCCCGGCTCCGCCACCGAAGTTGGCGTCGATTTGGAATGGCTTGGGAGAAACGAACAGATTGGGGCGTGTGCGCTTGGGGTCGAGCAGCGAGACCAATTCTTGATAGGACTTGCTGGCATCGCCCAGCCTGGCCCACAGGTTGATCTGCCAGGCGCAGGGCCAGCCACCGCGCATCAATCCGCGCGTTTCCAGCGATTTTTTGGCCGCCGCCCAGAGTTCGGGCGTGTCCTGCGCGTTGAGTTGTTGGCTTGGATAGACGCCATACATGTGGGAGACATGGCCGAAGTGGAGGTTGGGTGCCTTCATGTCCCAGTCGTGCAGCCATTCCTGGAGCTGGCCCGCTTCACCGATTTGATGGGGCGCGAGGCGGTCACGGGTTTCGGCGAGGGTTTTCCGGAATTCCTCATCCGTGCCGAGCTCCGTGGAGGCCTGGATGCAGGCGTTGAACAGGTCGCGCAGGAGTTGCATGTCGATCGTCGGGCCGGCGCAAATGCTGGTGTTTCCCGGGTGCGCGTTTTCCGGTGAAAGGGATGGGCAGGTGACCAGCCAGCCGTGCCCGGGTTCCTCGACCAATGTGTCGGTGAAAAACCGCGCCGCCTCCCTGAGGGTTGGATAAATGCGCTTCAGGTATGTTTTGTCGCCGCTGAATAGATAGTGTTCCCAGAGATGCTGGCACATCCATGCGCCACCGGTTGGCCAGAAGCCATACCATGATGCGTCGATCGGGCCGGTCGCGCGCCAGAGGTCGATGTTGTGGTGGCAGACCCAGCCGTCGGCACCCCAGTTGGCTTTGGCGACCTTTCGGCCGGTTTGCGCGGTTTCCTCGACCATGCGGATCAGTGGTTCCGCGCATTCCGCGAGATTGGTGGGCTCGGCCATCCAGTAGTTCATCTGGATGTTGATGTTGATCGTGTATTTGCTTTCCCATGCCGGGGTCATTTCCTCGTTCCAGATTCCCTGGAGGTTCGCCGTCTGGCTGCCGGGACGCGAGCTGGAGATGAGAAGGTAGCGGTTGAATTGGAAAAACAGCGCGGCGAGTTGCGGGTCCTCACCCTTGGCAAACAGGGCGAGACGCTGCCCGATCGGCAGAGCCGGCGCGGGTGTTTTTCCCAGTTCCAGATGGACACGCCGGAACAGCCGACGGTGCTCGGTGACATGCGCCTTGCGCAGCTGATCAAAGGCCTTCTCTCCCGCTGCCGCGAGTTGGCCGGTGGTGATGGCTCCGGGATTGCCGCTGACGTCCTTGTAGTTTTTGTAACTCGTCGCCGCCGCCACAAGCAAGGTGGCCGAATCCGCGCCGCTGACCGTAAGGCTGCCGTTGCCGGCGGCGAGCTTGCCGCCATCGGTTAGAACGCGGACCCGCGCGTTGAATTTCAACGCGCCCGCGATGCCGCTGAAGTCGCCATTGCGGCCACTCATGACCAGCGTGTCGCCGCCGCTGGTTGTGACCGTCGCCTGCTGCGGGGTGGCCATGGCTGCCGTGAATGTGATCGCCCCCGGTTTGTCGGCGGTGAGGCGGACGACGATCACCTGGTCGACCGGGCTGGCGAACACCTCGCGGGTGAACTTCACACCGTCGCGGGTGTAGGAAACACTGGTGATTGCGGTGTCGAGATCCAGCTCACGGCGGTAGTTCGTGATGTTTCCTTTGGCGGGGAAGTTCAGCTTCAGATCGCCTACTGTCTGGTATGGCATCTGGCGGATCGGCCGGGACATCATCTTCTGGTTGATGAAATTCGCGGCCTCTTGGTATTTGCCGTCGAAGACAAGGCGTCTTGCCTCGGGCAGGGCGGCGAGGGCGTCCGGGTTGCTTGGGTCGTAGGGACCACCGGCCCAGAGCGTGTCCTCATTGAGCTGGATGCGTTCGTTTTCCACCCCGCCCGCCACCATCGCGCCAAGATGGCCATTGCCGATCGGGTAGCCATCGACCCATTCGGCCGCCGGTTTGTCATCCCACATCACGCAGGGGGATGAGGCACCAGCGGAAGCCGCGCAAAAGCAGGCGGAGAGGATGCCGGCGCGCCATGTGAAGAGTGAGCTCGGCCGATTGCGGCGGGGGGCGGAAGCAGTCATTCCGGTGATACGGCATGGATGCCGGGATCCTTGCAGTCCGGGAGGTCGGGCAGCCACCACATTCCGTGGTTCACAAATGGGATTTCCCGAGCATCATCCGCGCATGTCCGCGCGTTTCGGAATCCTGCTCGTTGTGTCCGGCCCATCGGGTTCGGGAAAGACCACCTTGTGCCGTCGTCTGGCGGATTCCGGGGAGGTCCGGTATTCGGTTTCCTGCACCACCCGGCGGCCGCGTCCGGGAGAGGTTGATGGCAAGGATTACCATTTCCTGAGCCCTGAGGATTTCCAATCGCGGCTGGCGGCCGGGGATTTCCTGGAACATGCCGAGGTTCACGGGAATCATTACGGCTCGCTTAAATCGGAGGTTCTGGCCCATCTCGACGCGGGGGTGGATGTGGTGATGGACATCGACATCCAGGGGGCGATGCAGATCCGTGGTTGTACCGACGAAAAAATCCGGCGTTCGTTTGTGGATTTGTTCGTGATGCCGCCGGGCGAGGATGAATTGCTGGCCCGGCTTTCCGGGCGAGGCACGGACAGCAAGGAGACCATCGCATTGCGCATGACCAACGCGCTCGGGGAAATGTCCCACTGGCGCGAGTATTCCTATCAGATGCTGTCGTCCACCCGGGAAGAGGACTACGCCAGGATTCTGGCGCTGGTGGAAGCCGAGCGGATGCGGAGCTCGCGGATCAGAATCTAAGCAGCGTAGCGCAGGATCGCGGCTTAAAAATCCGCGAACAGGTCGAGTTGCGGCGGGTTTGGCTTCGGGAGGTCGTCCGGAGACTGGACCGTGTTTTTCGCCTTCGGCCCTTGTTTTTTCGCCTCGGGTTTCACCGAGTGGAGCTCGAGGTGGGAGAGGATGGATTTTGCGCGCTCGACGACGGGTTTCGGCAAGCCCGCGAGGCGGGCGACCTGGATGCCGTAGGATTTGTCGGCCGCGCCGGGAAGGATCTTGTGGAGGAAGATGATCTCCTCGTTCCACTCCCTAACAGCCACGTTGTAGTTCGCGACGGCCGCCTTGGTGTTCGCGAGGTCGGTGAGTTCGTGGTAATGGGTGGCGAAAAGCGTGCGGCAGCCGATGGCGTCGTGGAGGTGTTCGGCGACCGCCCAGGCGATGGAGAGCCCGTCGAAGGTGGCGGTGCCGCGGCCGATTTCGTCGAGGATGACGAGCGAGCGTTCGGTGGCGTGGTTGAGGATCAGCGCGGTTTCGCTCATCTCGACCATGAAGGTGGACTGGCCGCGCGAGAGGTCGTCCGAGGCCCCGACGCGGCAGAAGATGCGGTCCACCAATCCGATGGTGGCCGAGTCCGCCGGAACGAAGGCGCCGATCTGGGCCATGATGGCGATCAGCGCGATCTGGCGGATGTAGGTGGATTTGCCGGCCATGTTCGGGCCGGTGAGGATCTGGAGGCGGGCCGATTCCGGATCCAGCTCGGTGTCGTTTGGGACGAACTTCGTGTCGGTGAGCGTTTGTTCAAGAACCGGGTGGCGACCGTTGGTCACGAAAAATCCATTAGAAACGTCGAGGATGGGCCGGCAATGGCGGTGGAAGCGCGCGACTTCAGCGAGCGCGCAGAGGACGTCGACTTCGGCGACGGCCGCGGCCGTCTGCTGGAGTCGCTGGAGGTGGGTGACCACCCTGGAGCGGAGCCCGGAGAAGAGTTCGGCTTCGAGTTGTTTCGACCGTTCCTCGGCACCGAGCACCTTGTTTTCCATTTCCTTGAGCGCCGGCGTGATGTAGCGCTCGGCGTTCGACATCGTCTGCTTGCGCGTGTAGTCGTCCGGGACTTTGGCCAGGTGGGTGGTGGTAATTTCGATGAAATATCCGAAGACATTGTTGAACTTGATCTTCAACGAGTCGATTCCGGTGCGTTTGCGTTCGTCCTCCTGGAGGCGTGCGATCCAGTCCTTGCCGCCGCGCGCGGCGTTGCGGAGTTCGTCGAGTTCGGGCGACCAGCCGTCGCGGATGATGCCGCCGTCGCGGAGGTTGGCGGGAGGTTCATCGGCGAGTGCGGCGGAGAGAAGTGTGGTTAGATCGGTGAAATCGTGGAGACGGAGATCGATGGATGGGGAATGCTGTTGGATATCCGAGCCGAAGAGCGTTGAGAGGTCCTCCTTGAGGGCGGGGATGTGGGAGAGCGAGGTCGCGAGTGATTGGAGATCCCTGGCGTTGCCGGAATTCTGTGAGAGACGTGAAGTCGTGCGCTCGATGTCGCGGATGCCTTTGAGCGAATCCCGGCATTTCGCGAGCAGGAAGGGCTCGGCGAGGAATGCGGCGATGATGTCCTGGCGCCGGGCGAGAGTGGCGAGGTCACGCAGTGGGTGGAGGATCCAATCGCGAAGTAGGCGCGCGCCCATGGGCGTGGCGGTGCGGTCGAGTACCCCGAGGAGCGTGTGGGCCTTGCCCGAGCGGGAATCAACCAGGTCGAGGTTGCGTTGGGAGGCGGCATCGATCTGGACGAACTCGGTGCATTCCCTGACGCGTGGCGGGTGGAGGTGGTCGCAGGGGCGGCGGAGTTGGTGAATGAGGTAGTGGAGGATCGCGCCTGCGGAACCGCTGGCGGCGTGGAGGCTGGCGCAGCCGAATCCATCGAGCGAGTGGACAGCAAAGTGGTCCTTGAGCAATTGCGCGGCATGCTCGGGTAGGAACGCGTAGCCGTCGTAGGGCATGCCGTTGGTGAGCGCCCCGAAATTGGCGGACTGGTGGTCCGGAATGAGGATTTCCGATGGAGCGATGCGCGAGATTTCGTCGGCAAGCTGTGCGGTATCGTCGAACTCGGCGATGGTGAACTCCCCGGTGGTGTGGTCCACGCAGGCGAGACCGTAGGATTTCCCGTGATGGAAAACAGCGGCGAGATAATTCGGGCGCTGGTCGTCCAGCAGGGTGAGATCATCGATCGAGCCTGGGGATAGAATGCGCGAAATCTCGCGTTCGACGAGTTTTCCGGGTTTCGGGTCGGAGGTTTGTTCGGCAATCGCGACGCGTTTCCCTGCCTTGAGCAGGCGGGCGATGTAACCTTGCGCCGAGTGGTAGGGGACACCGCACATGGGAGTGCCTCCGCGTTTCGTGAGAGCGACGTTGAGGATCGGCGCGGCGGACTTCGCATCCTCGAAGAACATTTCGTAGAAGTCGCCGAGACGGTAAAACAGAATGATGTCGGCCGGCAGGGATTTCCGCATGGCCATGTATTGGGCCATCATGGGAGTGGCGGCAGAAGCAGACATGCGGGGAGAGTGGCGCGCACACAACCGGGAATCAAGAAGCCTTGGTTGCGGTGGGAAAAATAGCTGACTTTTTTCTCTCTATAAAAAGTCAGGCTTTTTATAGAGATTCTGCTTGCCGGGTGTGGGTTGGGTGGGTAGGTTCGCGGGCATGGGGATGCGCACAGGTATGAACAACCGCAGGCGCTGGGTGGCTCCGTGGAAGGATTCACGGACGAAACCGG
>CAYNQJ010000080.1:0-6035 GCA_964399305.1 uncultured Luteolibacter sp. | reverse complement strand
CGATCCCCCATGCCGATCCCCCATGCCGATCCCCCATGCCGATGATATTTATTCATATCTTAGATATAAAATACATCCCTCCCGGAGCTTGGGGAATCAGAAAAAAGCTGGTTTTTTTCCGGATCTGGCACACTGATTCGGACATGAAATTTCACGCGTTAGTTTTGATTTTACTGGGCTTGGGGGGTGTGGCTCCGCTTTCAGCAGCCCCCGGAAAAGACCAACCGGCCAGGACAAGCCCAGACAACGCCAAGGCCGCAGCGACTGAAGCCCAGGCGCCTGCCGTTCCTGAACCCAAGCCCCCGGTGGTCCGGGAAGCTACCGTCGAAATCGGCGGCAAAAAGATCCCTTACAAGGTAACAACCGCCAAACTCCCCCTCAAAAGCGATGATGGCAAGATTCGTGCGTCGATTTTCCACGTCAGCTACGAGCGCACCGACGCTTCAGATGGTGCCAAACGCCCGGTGATGTTTGCCTTCAATGGCGGCCCGGGGTCGTCGGCCATCTGGCTTCACCTCGGTGTTTTGGGCCCCAAAATCATCGATCTTCCGGGCGATGGCACCCAGTCCCCCGCCCCCCCGGTCCGCGTGCGTGACAACCCTCTAAGCATCCTGGATGTCTGCGATCTCGTGTTCGTGGATCCGGTTTCCACGGGTTACAGCCGCGCGGAGAACGAGGCGAAACCCAGTGATTTCCACGGTCTCGATGAAGATATCGAATCGCTGGGCGATTTCGTGCGGCGCTGGGTGACCGAGCACGACCGCTGGGCGTCGCCCAAGTTCCTGCTTGGCGAGTCCTATGGTGGCGTGCGGGTGGCAGGACTTTCCCAGCATCTGCAGGCGCGCTACGGGATGGGACTCAACGGCGTTGTGCTGCTTTCTTCATTGTTGGATTTCTCGACGCTCCAGACTTCCGCAGGAAACGACCTTTCCTATCTGGTTTATCTACCCGCCTTCACCGGTACCGCTCATTTCCACCGTAAAATCACGGGCGACCGTGACAAGATGGTGCAGGAAAGCCGTGACTTCGCGTTCGGCGAATACGCATCAGCGCTGCTCAAAGGCAATGCCCTCCAAGCTGCGGAGCGCGACAAACTGGCTGCCAGGCTTGAAGCCCTTACCGGCATCGCCGCCAAAACATGGATCCAGCACAGCCTCCGCATTGGTCCGACTTTTTTCCGCAGCGAGTTGCTGCGATCGGAGCGCAAGGTGATCGGCCGATTCGACGCGCGGGTAGCCGCCGATGTTGCCGACGAATCACAGCACCTGCCCGGCTATGACCCGTCGTATTCGCTCGCCTTCGGAGCGTTCGGCACTGCGATGATGGACTACCTCGGCGAAGGGCTCGGATACAAGGAGGACCAGGCCTATGAAATCGTGAATGGGAGGGTTCATCCCTGGAAATGGAACAATGGCAACGAGGTGGTCAACGTCACCGATCGCCTTGGCACCGCCATCCGTGATAATCCGCATTTGCGTGTACTCGTGATGGCCGGACATACCGACCTCGCCACGCCACCGGAAGGGGTGGCCCATTCGATCCGTCACATGGTGGATCTTCCGGAAAGTTCCCGGGACAACATCCGGACGACTTATTACGACGGTGGCCACATGTTTTATCTGAACCCGCCGGACTTGGCCAAAACCCGAGAGGATCTCGTGGAGTTCATTCAATACAAACCGCGCTGAAGGCGTATCTTGAAACAGGGAGCGCAAGCATCGCGCGTCTTCCCTTGTGGATCCTGTACAAGCATTGTCCACATCGGAGCACAAAGCGCCCTTGGAAAATCATTTTTCAGAGAGACACTGGGCTGCAAGTCCGGGTGGGCCCATTCCTGTTTCCCCATGCTTCCTGCTGGATCTTTGCGGCCGATCGTGCACTCTGCATGTGTCATGAGTTTTTCATCAGCAGACTATGAAAAAACCGGTCAATTCTATCTGGGCCGCGGCTACGATGGGGAGACAAAACAGGCCGATGGAGAGTTGCTGCTCTACGATTCCAAGGATCTCGTCACCCATGGCGTGGTCCTTGGCATGACCGGCTCAGGAAAAACCGGCCTCTGCCTTGCGCTGCTGGAGGAGGCCGCGATGGACAGCATTCCGGCCATCGTGATCGATCCGAAGGGCGACATCTCGAATCTGCTGTTGGCGTTTCCCGCGCTTGACGCACAAAGCTTCCGCCCATGGATCAATGAGGATGACGCCGCGAAAAAAGGACTTTCGCCTGATGACTACGCCGCAAAAACCGCCGCCACATGGAAATCCGGACTCGCCGATTGGGGGCAATCCCCCGAGCGCGTCGCGGCTTTTCGCGAAAAGGTGGATATCCACATTTTCACCCCCGGCAGCAAGGCAGGCATCCCGGTTTCCATCCTCAGTTCTCTGGAGGTCCCTCCCTTTGAAATCATGGAGGACACAGAACTGTTAGGCGAACGGATCGAAAGCACGGTATCCTCGCTGCTTTCCCTTGCGGGCGTTCAGACAAACGGCGGACAAAGCCCGGAGGCCGTGCTGCTCGCCACCATCTTCCATCAGTCATGGGCCGCGGAACACCATGTCACTCTGGAAAGCCTGATCCGCCACATCCAGAACCCGTCGTTTGACAAAATCGGTGTCATGGATCTGGAGTCCTTCATACCTGCGAAGGACCGTCAGGCGCTTGCCTTGCGTTTCAACAGCCTGCTCGCATCCCCAGGGTTCGCCACCTGGCTCGAAGGACCTCCGCTCGATATCGCAAAGATGCTCCACACCCCGGCCGGTAAACCCGGAATCTCGATCTTCTCAATCGCCCACCTCGGTGATGCGGAACGCATGTTTTTTGTCAGCCTGCTGCTCAACCAGATGCTCGGTTGGATGCGTTCGCAAAACGGCACCACGTCGCTGCGTGCGCTGCTTTACATGGATGAGATTTTCGGATTCCTCCCGCCAAGCGCCAATCCGCCGTCCAAACGGCCGCTCATGACGATCCTCAAACAGGGCCGCGCATTCGGCCTGGGTACGCTTCTCGCCACCCAGAATCCCGTCGACCTCGATTACAAGGCACTTTCCAACATCGGCACCTGGTTCATCGGCCGACTGCAAACCGAGCGCGACAAGCTCCGCGTGCTGGATGGCCTCGAAGGCGCTGCCGGAACCCAGAATGCCCGCTTTGACCGCGCGTCGATGGAACGCCTGATCTCCGGCCTCGGTAACCGCGTTTTCCTGATGAACAACGTCCATGAAGACGGTCCGGTTTTGTTCCATGTCCGATGGGTGATGAGTTACCTCACGGGTCCCCTCACCCGCACACAAATCAAAAAACTGATGGATCCCAAACGCGGGGATTTCGAAACCGGCCCCTCAAAGCCCACAGCAGCATCAAACCCGATGGCCATGCCGGGAATGCCATCCACTGCCCAGGCATCGCCGCGCCCGGCCGTCGGCAATGGCGTGCTGGAAATCTTAGTCAACCCGGCAGGAACGGCCGATGACATCATCTATCAGCCTCACCTGCTGCGTGAGGCAACGGTGCGTTTTTCTTCGAGCAAGGCTGACATCGATGCAGTCCGCCATGTGCGCCTGGTCAACCCGGTCACTGCCAGTGGAGTCGACTGGGAAATTCCGGTTACCGCACCTACCGGAGCCCTCGATCCACGCGTCCAGCCTGCTGCTGGCGCGGGTTTCGCGGAACTTCCCGGATTCGCAATGAACGCCGCCAATTACAAGCAGGTCGAAAAGGATTTCGCCGATTGGCTTTACCGCAACGAACGCGCCGAGATCTTCTCCTGCGCTTCCCTGAAGGCATGGTCGAAACCCGGAGAAACAGAAGGTGACTTCCGCGCGCGCCTCTCCCACCAAGCCCGCGAAGCACGTGACGCCGCCATCGATAAATTCCGCGCCACTGCGGCGAAAAAAATCGCCACCCTCGAATCCCGCCTGAGCACCGCGGAGGGTCAACTCGCAAAACAAAAAGCCGAGGCAAATGCTGCCAAAATGCAGGCGGGCGTATCTGTCCTCGGTGGAATCCTCGGCAGTTTGCTCGGCCGCAAAACGGGACTGGGCACCCTTACCCGCGGCAGTACCGCCATCAACAAGACAACCAACGCCTATAAGCAGCAAAAGGATGTGTCCATGGCCAATGCCAAAATCACCGATCTCACCGCGGAAATCGAGGCCACGCGCGCGGAAATCGAGGCCGAAGCCGCCCGAATCGCCGCATCTTACGACCCAGCCGGCCTGCAGCTCGAATCCGAATCGATCAAGCCTACCCGCGCGGACGTGAATATTGAAGCCGTCGCACTGCTCTGGCTGCCTTTCGATACCCGTGGCGGCCCCGCCTGGTGAATCCAAGGAGCGCGTTCATTCTGAACGCTGCCTGCTGCGGACATCCTGTCCGCACGGCCAATGAAACACTAAAGAAAAGAAGGGGGACAACATGTCCCCCCCACGAAGCCGACAAAATGTCGGCGCTCCTGAATCAACCACTCCGCAGAGTGCCTTGCGCTCAGGAGCGCGTTCATCCTGAACGCTGCCTGCTGCGGACATCCTGTCCGCAAGGCCAACGAAACACTAAAGAAAAGAAGGGGGACAACATGTCCCCCCCACGAAGCCGACAAAATGTCGGCGCTCCTGAATCAACCACTCCGCAGAGTGCCTTGCGCTCAGGAGCGCGTTCATCCTGTACGCTGCCTGCTGCGGACATCCTGTCCGCTTTGCCCGTGGCTGGGACATCTTGTCCCAGTCCGTCTGGGGGGACATCCTGTCCCCCTGCCCATGAAACGCCCAAGAAAAGGACGGGAGGCAAGAGTGTCGCCCCTCCACCTGCCAACATGTCGGTACTCCCCTCCCCCACAAAAGAAAACGTCTTGCGCAAAACCCGGAGATGCTTCAGCGTGCCGCCCACCAAGGCGGCTTGGCGGAATTGGTAGACGCGCTCGACTCAAAATCGAGTTCTAACGAGTGTGGGTTCGAGTCCCACAGCCGCTACTTCCCACATCGCTGGGGACTGCCGGCTTCCCTCCACCACCTCACGGCATGGCTACTCCCCGCATCATCGGAATCATCGCAGGCAGCGGCGTTTACCCGCAAACCTTCATCGATGCCGCACGCAGGAACTCCCCGGGCGTGAAACTGGTCGTCGCCGCTTTCCACAACGAAACCCTCCAGCAAACCGCCGATATGGCAGATGCCGCCGAGTGGTTCCGCGTCGCCCAACTGGGGAAAATGATCAAATTCTTCGTCCGTGAGGGCGTGACCGAAGCGGTCATGATGGGGCAAATCTCTCCCAAAAACCTCTTCGACCTCCGTCCCGACCTGCGTGCGCTGATGATGCTCGCCCGCGTCAGGGAGCGCAACGCCGAGACGCTTTTCGGCGCGATCGCCGACGAGCTGGCCAAGGACGGCATCACCGTGCTGCCAGCCACTACTTTCCTGGACGATTGCCTTCCCGGCCCTGGCCACGTTTGTGGCCCGGTTTTCAAAAAACGGCAACTCAGCGACGCCGATTTCGGTTTCCGGATCGCCAAGCAGACGAGCGCCATGGACATCGGCCAGAGCGTGGTCGTGCGCCACGGCACCGTCCTCGCGGTCGAGGCCTTCGAGGGCACCAACGCCTGCATCCAACGCGGCGGCGAACTCGGCCACCGCAAAAACGTGATGCTCGTCAAGGTTTCCAAACCCAACCAGGATTTCCGCTTCGATGTGCCGGTCGTCGGCCCACACACCGTCGAAACCTGTGCCGCCGCCGGCGTCTCCGCCATCGCGATCGAGGCCCGCAAGACCCTGATCCTCGAAAAAGACCGCGTCGCGGCCCTTTGCACACAACACCAGATCGGCATCCACGCCGTGGAGTGATTCAAATCCGGTATCGATTACCCGGTCGGAAGCTATTTCACAAAAATGAAGCATTCCGGCCATTTTTGCCTTGCCACCATGGCCGCCCGCGCCCCATCGTCCGCCCGCGTCCGCAAGGACATGATCCGGCGTAGCTCAGCGGCAGAGCGGGTGACTGTTAATCACTAGGTCGTTGGTTCGATCCCAACCGCCGGAGCCATTTGA
>CAYNQJ010000079.1:0-7572 GCA_964399305.1 uncultured Luteolibacter sp. | reverse complement strand
GTATGTATGCTTCCTCTGCTGCAGCGTGGCTAGGGGCCGAAGACCGACCGCTTACTTCCGCCCAAGCTCGTCGTGTGCCGGGCGCGGCCGTGCTGGCTTCGACGGCCACCGCGTTCCGGGCGGTCCGTGACAATGGGATGCGGGTGCCGCTCACTCTCGCTCCCGGCCCGTGCCGAACGGCAGAGCGAGCAGCAGGAACAAGCCCAGCGCCACCGCCTGCATCGAAAACAAATACCACGGCCACGGACCGAGGTGATCCACCAGCGACGGACTCGGCGGCGGCTGCGAGGCAAACCCGAAGTTGCTGCCGAACAGACCGTTCATGCCAAAGGCGAATATCAGATAGATCACCGACCACCCGTAAACCTCCAGCGGGCTCCGCCAGAACGGCCGCTTGGGCCGCCAACCCTCAACCATCGGCAGATACAGCGCCGCTCCCACGATCGCGAAGTGCTGGATGAAAAACGTGACATACGGCCACGCCGGAAAGCCCATCCCGATCGCCGGCGTCAGCAAGGCCTGCATCGTCGCCGCCAAGCCCCAGAAATACGTCAGCGCGCACAACACCGGCCGCCGCGTGACCAGTGCGAATCCCGCAATGATCGCCGCGATGTCGCACAGGTGGAACGGCAGGATGTTGTCCACCGCCAAGGGCTGCTTGAGTGACATCCATGCCGCCTGGTTGAGCACATACGACGCCAGATTGAGAAACGCCAGCAACGCGGTGGCTAACAAACGGCTCCTGCCGCCGCGCTTGCCCGCCATCAGCAAAAACGCGATCGCCACCCCGCCAATCCACAGGGTGATCCAGTGCTCACGGCTGAACGGTTCGAAATCCATCATCGGTCAGGCAGGCCGGATTTCCGCAATCGATGGTTGCTGGTCGAGAAAGATCGAAGCCGCAAGCTCCCGCACCTCCGCGTCGGTCACGGCAAGCACCTGCCCGCGCCACTCCGCAGCCTCGGGAATCCTCCCGAAATCAAGCACGCCCTCGCCGGCCCAACCCGCATGCGCGGCGGTCGATTCAAACGCAAGCTTGCTCTGCGCGATCGCCAGCCGCTTGGCACGGTCGAGCTCGCCCGGTCTCGGGCCGTGCTGCGCCAGATCGCGGATCTCGCGCAGCACGCAGGCCACCGCCTCGTCGCGCGAGTCAGGGTCGAGCCCGGCGTTGATTTCAATGGCACCGGTCTCATCGAACAAGGTGACATCCCCGCTGACCTGATAGCACAAGCCGCGCTCCTCCCGCAGTTCGAGGAACAACCGCGAACTCGCCGTCTCCGCCAGCATCAGACTGATCAGCCGCAAGGCGTGGCGCGAACCGGAGTGACGACCCGCCGTGTGCCACGCCAGCGACAACTGGAGCTGGTCGGTCTCACGCCGCGCCTCGATGAGATGTCCCGCACCCGCCGGGCGCGTGAACCGCAACGGCGCGCACGCGTCATGGAATACCGCAGGCAAATGCGGGGAAACAACCCGCAGCACCTCATCCAGTGAAAACGGCCCTGCCGCGGCGATCACGATGTCGTTGCGGAAATAATGCCGGTCGCGGAATGCCAGCAGGACATCCCGGTCGATTCGCGCGATCGATTCCAACGTGCCGGAGATCGGATTCCCGAGCGGGTGATCCCCCCACAACGATTTGGAAATCAGGTCGCCGATGTGATCGGTCGGCGACTCGCGGTACATGATGATTTCCTCGCCGATGACTTCGCGTTCGAGCCCGATCTCCGCATCGGGAAAAACCGCATGCCAAACCATGTCGCCCAGCACATCCGCGAGCACCGGCAGCAATTCCGCCTCGCCGCGACCTTCATACACGGTCTGGTCCTCGGAAGTGCTCGCGTTGATCTGCCCACCGCCGTTTTCGATATCGAAACTCAGGTCCCGCGCACTCCGGCGGTCCGTGCCCTTGAACACCATGTGCTCGACGAAATGCGCCAACCCCGCAGGCAACCCGTCCTCATCGCGACTGCCCGCGGGGATGTGGATCGACAACGCCGCACACTCGGAGTCCTTCACCGTCGCCACCGCCAGCCGCGGGCCTCCGGGCAGCTGCATCCATTCGTATGTCGCCTGGTTCATCCGTTGGATTTTCCGTGCCACAGGGCTTCCGCCAGCGCCAGATCCGCCAACGTGGTGATTTTCAGATTGGGATGACCGGACTCGACGAATTTGACCCGTGCCCCGATTTCCTGGACAGCCGACACCTCGTCCGTGACCACCAATCCGCGCGAGGCCACCGCCGCACACGCGACTTGCAGCAACTCCACCGCAAACACCTGCGGGGTTTCCATGCACCACAGGTTCTCACGGCTCAACGAACCGGCACAAAAATCCTGGTCATCGGAGCGCTTGATCGTGTCCGCCACCCGCCGCGCCAATGTCGCCGCACCATGCTCGACCGCAGCCGCCACGCAACGCCCGATGTCACCCGCATCCACCAGCGGCCGCGCCCCATCATGAATCGCCACCCAACGCGTGCCGGGATCCAGCGCCGCCAACCCATTGGCCACGGAATACTGGCGCTCCGCCCCTCCGTCAACCCGCGTCACCGGCTTGCCGGATCCGGAAAAATCCAGCTTCTGCCAACGCTCCACCGGGCAAACGACGACCACGGAATCAATGACATCCGCCTCCAAAAAGGCCTCGACCGAACGCTGCAACACCGGCACCCCGCAAAGCGGCTCGGACAGCTTGTCGAAACCCATGCGGCGGCTGCTGCCAGCCGCCACCACAATGGCCGCGCAGGAATGGATGTTGGGCTGGCTTTCCATAAGGTCCGGATGCGTCGCACCTGCGCGCACGGCTGTTTAACAAGCTCCGCCACTCCGCGTGAAGCGCCAACTTGCGTGTTTTCGACCCCGGAGTTTCCACAATCCGGGCTGGCGTCTGCCGGGCCTTCGTGCTGATTTGCCGCCGTGCCCGACGTCACCAATATCTCGACCTACCGTTTCGCCCCACTCGGAGGACTCAAGGAACTGCGCGCGGAACTCAAGGATTCCTGCGACGCCTGGAACCTCAAGGGCACGATCCTGCTCAGCACCGAAGGCATCAATCTGTTCGTCGCCGGCTCCGCGGAATCGATCGGAAAACTGATCGCCCGCCTGCGCGCCATCCCGGGACTGGAAGACCTGGAACCGAAAGTGAGCCTCAGCGAAACCCAGCCGTTCAACCGCATGCTGGTGCGGCTGAAAAAGGAAATCATCGCCTTCGGGGTCGATTGCGTGAGACCTGCGGAATACACCTCGCCGAAGATCGCACCGAAGGAGCTGAAACGCTGGCTCGATGAAGGACGACCCGTCACTCTGCTCGATACCCGCAATGATTACGAGGTGAAGCTGGGCACATTCAAGGGCGCGATCGACCCGCGGATCCGGACCTTCCGCGGGTTCCCGGAAGCGGTGGAAAAACTCCCGGAAGCATTGAAGGATCAGCCGGTCGTGATGTTCTGCACCGGTGGCATCCGCTGCGAAAAGGCCGGACCCTTCATGGAAATGCAGGGCTTCCGCAATATCTATCAGCTCGATGGCGGCATCCTGAAATATTTCGAGGAATGCGGCGGCGCGCACTACGAAGGCGATTGTTTTGTGTTCGACCAGCGGGTCGGCGTCGATCCCGCGCTCTGCGAGTCCGACCACGCGGTCTGCCACGCCTGCCTCGCGCCGCTCAATGCCGCCGAACAGGAAGACCCGAGATTCGTCCCGGGAACATCCTGCCCATACTGCCACAAAAGCGAACCGGAAAAAATGGCGGAACGCATCGCGGAACGGGAACAACGCATCCGCATGGCCTGCAACCCGCTGCCCGGATCCACACCCCGCGAAAACCGCCGCCCGGTGCATATCACCGCCGACCACGACCGCTCGACGCTGCTCGACGCGCTGGCAAGGATTTTCCCGCAGATCCCCAAAGAGGAATGGGAGTCACGCTGCAATGCCGGACGCTTCGTCAGCTACGGCGGCGCGGTGCGCGGCCCGGATCACGTCGTCCGAGCGGGCGAACGAATCCTCCAGGTGTTTCCTCCAGAGGCCGAACCCGATGTCTCAACCGACATCCGGATCCTGTTCGAGGATGAAACCATCGTTGTTGTTAGAAAACCCGCGCCGCTGCCAATGCACTCCGGCGGCAGATTCCACCTGAACACGCTCCGGAATTTCCTCAACCAGGCATACTCACCCTACGTCGCCCGCCCGGTCCACCGCCTCGACGCGAACACCACCGGCCTCGTCCTCTTCGCCCGGACCCGCCACTGGTGCCGCCTGCTCCAACAACAATTCCTCACGGACCGCGTGGAGAAAACCTACCTCGCCCGCGTCACCGGATGGCCGCAACACGACCGGTTTTTCTCCGATGCGCCGATCTCCTCCAAACCCGACACTCTGGGAACCCGCGAAGTCGATGAGGAAGACGGTCTGCCGGCACGCACGGATTTCACCGTGATCCAACGCCTCGGCGATCACACCACCTTGCTGGAAGCCCGGCTCGGCAGCGGACGCACCAACCAGATCCGCGTCCACTTGCAGGCACTCGGCCACGCGGTCGTCGGCGATCCCGCCTACCTCGCCAACGGACAAACCGGCGATACCCAGACGCTTGGCATGGACGATCCTCCATTGCAACTCCATGCATGGAAACTCGCCTTCGACCACCCGCGCACCGGTGCACAACTGCACTTCGAGGCCGCCCTCCCGCCATGGGTCCCCAAGGACGCGCCTTTCGCCGGGACGCGCGTTCATTCTGAACGCTGAGTGCCGCAGACATCCTGTCCGCATGGCCTGCAAATGCCCGGAAAAGCATGGCCGACCATACGCGGCGCTGCCCAGCCTTCGGCTTTTTCACGCATCCTCCCACACTTGGTCTTGCACCCATGATCGGGAAATCGATGATCCGGGCTTCCCCGCCATGGCCACCGTCACCCCATTCGCCGCCCTCCGCCCCGACCCCGCCCTCGCCCCGCGCGTGTGCGAACTCCCTTACGACGTCATGTCCTCCGCCGAAGCGCGGGCCATGGCCCACGGCAACCCGCTGAGCTTCCTCCACGTCAGCAAACCGGAAATCGACCTCCCCGAAGACACCGATCCCTATTCGGAGGCCGTCTATCAGAAAGGCCGCGCCAATTTTGAAAAACTGATCGCCGACGGCGTGCTCCGCCGCGATCCCGCGCCGATGTTCCATCTTTACCGCCAGATCATGGGCAGTCACAGCCAGACCGGCCTGGTCGCCCTCGCCGATTGCGAGGAATACCTGGCCAACATCGTCCGCAAACACGAGTTCACCCGCCCGGACAAGGAGGACGACCGCGTCCGCCACATCGAATCCCTCAACGCCCAAACCGGTCCGGTATTTCTAACCTACAAGGCGGTCCCGGCCATCGACTCGCTGGTCGCACGCATCACCGCCGCCACACCGGAAGTCGACTTCACCGCCACCGACGGCATCCGCCACAGCTCATGGCCGGTCGCGGACGCCGCAGACATCGCATTGCTGGTGGCGGAGTTCGCCAAAATGCCCGCGCTCTACATCGCGGACGGCCACCACCGCAGCGCCGCCGCCGGCCGCGTCTATCAAAGCCGCGGCGGAGCCGGTGGCAGCGCGGGATTCCTCAGCGTGATCTTCCCGCACAACCAGATGAACATCCTGCCCTACAACCGGGTGCTCAAGGACCTCAACGGCAGATCCGAAACGGAACTCATGACCGCACTGGCCAGCGTCTTCGAAATCACGGAAAACGGTCCCGCAACACCGACGGCGAAACACCACCTCGGCTTCCATCTCGGCGGCCGCTGGCATGGCCTCGTCTTCCGCCCGGAACTCACTTCCCAGGGCAATGCCATCGACCTGCTCGACGTCTCGCTCCTCCAAAACAAGGTGCTCGCACCCTTGTTCGGCATCGATGACCCGCGCACCAGCTCGCGAATCGCCTTCGTCGGCGGAATCCGCGGCACCGCCGAACTGGAAAAACTCGTCGCCTCCGGCGACTTCGCCTGCGCCTTCTCGATGTTCCCCACCCGGATCGAGGACCTCATGGACATCGCCGACGCCAACGGCGTCATGCCACCCAAAAGCACCTGGTTCGAACCCAAGCTCCGCGACGCGATGTTCAGCCACATGCTCTGAACTTTAGAGCCTGTCCAAACATGGGGATCGCACGCATCCTGCGTGCTTCCTTGCGCGTCTTGCGCAAGGATTTTACCACCCCGAGCGCAATGCGCGACCTGTGAAATCATTTTTCAGGCAGCCTCTCAGGCCATTTGAGCACACGGATGGCCGAGCCGGAAATGGAACGCGGCAGGCTGGCGAGGAAACGCTTGCGTCTGTCACAGGCACCGGCCCAGCCGCATCAAAGGCAGCCCCCTCGCACAGTTCCTTGATAAGCAGGCTGGAGAATAGAACGGTGCAGGTGCATGAATCCAACCACGCACGGCCGATTTCCTCGGGGTTACCCGGATCGTCTTCGTAGGAGCGGATGAGAACGGTCATGGTGAACGATATATTGGATATCGTAGGTATTTCACAATCCGCGCCCCTCTTGCGAGGGGCGATACCTTGTAATACCAGAGCACCTGCTCAGGCGCGTTTCAATCCGCGCCCCTCTTGCGAGGGGCGATGCAGTAATCAGTCTTGATTGCTTCCCAATCGTGGTTTCAATCCGCGCCCCTCTTGCGAGGGGCGATCGTGTTGTTCTGGCAATTCGCTGGCCACCGCCGCGTTTCAATCCGCGCCCCTCTTGCGAGGGGCGATTCGAGGCTGAGTTGACTGGCACGTTCGGTGTTATGTTTCAATCCGCGCCCCTCTTGCGAGGGGCGATCAAGCCACGCTTTGACCGTCCGCTTTTTAATCGTTTCAATCCGCGCCCCTCTTGCGAGGGGCGATTCGCTCATGCGGAAACTTGGCCAGCGCACATTCGGTTTCAATCCGCGCCCCTCTTGCGAGGGGCGATCTCGTTCGACGGCGAAGGGGACGAGGAAGGCGGTGTTTCAATCCGCGCCCCTCTTGCGAGGGGCGATTCTGAGTAGAGATCCGTATCCCATCCATTGGGCGTTTCAATCCGCGCCCCTCTTGCGAGGGGCGATACTGCCGCATAACTATCAGAAATCCACAGCTTATGTTTCAATCCGCGCCCCTCTTGCGAGGGGCGATCCACCCTCTTCCCGGCAGCCGCGGCTTTTTCCTTGTTTCAATCCGCGCCCCTCTTGCGAGGGGCGATGGTTGCGCTGGAGCTTGATCGCATCGTCCGGAGAGTTTCAATCCGCGCCCCTCTTGCGAGGGGCGATTGGGGCAACGATTGACCAGTTGTCCAAGATAATGTTTCAATCCGCGCCCCTCTTGCGAGGGGCGATGCTTTTAGTGATTGACGAGATCCAAGAACGCGGTGTTTCAATCCGCGCCCCTCTTGCGAGGGGCGATCAAGACTTGATCGAGCTTGGCCGCGCCGGATACATGTTTCAATCCGCGCCCCTCTTGCGAGGGGCGATCCAGCCGGAAACATCTTCCGGTAGTGCGTTTGTGTTTCAATCCGCGCCCCTCTTGCGAGGGGCGATATACGCCGGCGGGCTCGCTGACTTCGGCGTC
>CAYNQJ010000078.1:0-8363 GCA_964399305.1 uncultured Luteolibacter sp. | reverse complement strand
CTTCGACCGCTTCCTGCATGACTGGTGGTGTGAGGTCCGCCTCGATGCCGACAACGTCTTCGATGAGAAGGTCGTCACGCCATCGCTGCGATTCACCATGATCAAGGCTGTGGCCGGTGTGGCTGTGGCGGGGAACTCGGTCAATTGGCCCGTGCAAGCGTGATGAGAACCATCCTCCTCGGGCTGCTGCTGCTGTCGGCAGCCCTCGCCCTCACCTGCCACAAGCTCATGCCCACCGCTCCCGATCCCGTCATTCCCACCGGCCTTCCCGCCGCGCCTACCGCGCCGGTGAATGCGGCCGGTGCGGGAAGCGTGTCCTCACCCACGGCTCCGGTGAACGCGGCCGGTGCGGGCAGTGTCTCCGCGCCAGCGGTTCCAAGCTCCATCCAGGCAGGCGGCCAACCATCCGCGCCTACTGCACCTGTCAACGCGGCCGGATCTGGAAGCGTCTCCGCACCCGCCGCGCCCGTCAACGCGGCGGGCAGCGGTGCGGTGGGAGCGCCGGGCGTGCCGGATGCAATTCAACCCGAAAGCATTCCATCCGCGCCTGCGGCTCCGGCCAATACCGCAGGCTCGGGAAGTGTGGGCGCTCCGTCCGTTCCCGATGTGGTGACTCCATTGGCAAACGAGGGGAAGGCAAAGCTCATCGTCGATCCTGATGGAGATAACAATACCATGATTGTTGAGGCTCTGCTGGCGGGAACTGCGGGAAACGATCTGAGCTTCACAATCATGTGGGACAATTCCTCAGGCACGTGGGCATGGGTGGAAAACGGCAACGAAATCTGGGTGATGATAGGGGCTAAATCCAGGCTGTCGTTGGTTGATGGATACCCTTACGGAACGCTTGGGTTCCGCCTTTACCATGATGATTATTACTGCTCAAACGACGTCTTGATCAATGGTAAATTCTATTTCGAGCGGGTTGGCGATCCTGGCGTCCGCGTCTTGTATAATGGCGCGAAGTGGGTGGTGTCCGTAGATGGAGTGGAATACTACGAACAGCAGTTTCCGGACTTCTACTACCCCGGCGGTCCGTGGCTAAAAACGGCAGCCGGATTCATCGCCGGGAATGGGAACATTGGGACAAGCTTCTTGATATCGTCGGCCCAGCAGGTCATTGATGCCATCAATTCGACCGCCGAGACGGCCGCGCTTGTCGTCGCTGTGGCGGTAGGTGACGTGACTGGTGGAAGCTGGACCTTTGATGCGACGTTTCTCTCCGGCGGGCTTCCAGGCCCGTCAGCACCAGACTCCGTTCAAGCAGGCGGGTTTCCAGCCTCACCCACCGCGCCAGTCAACGCTGCCGGATCAGGCAGTGTGGCCGCGCCATCGGTGCCGGACGTTATTCAAACCGGCGGCCTTCCCTCAGCGCCCACCGCGCCAGTCAACGCGGCCGGTGCGGGCACCGTCTCCGCACCCACCGCACCGGTGAACGCGGCCGGATCTGGCAGCGTGTCTGCGCCCACCGTTCCAAGTTCCATCCAGGCGGGCGGGCAGCCCTCCTCACCCACCGCGCCGGTTAACGCGGCCGGATCTGGAAGCGTCTCCTCACCCGCCGCGCCCGCCACCGTGCAAGCGACCGGACTTCCATCCGCGCCCGCCGCTCCATCGCCCGTGCAACCGTGAACGTAGAGAGCCTCCATCAAATCGACTTCATCACACCGGATGCCACGCTGAGGCTTCTGGACATTGGAGCGATTGTGGCGGCGGCTCCGGTGATCGGCGTGAAGCAGCGTGAGAAACGCCACGCCGCCATCGGCGCGGAGTGGAGTGAGAACCAGGCGCTGGGCGGCGCGGAGACGGCGGTGACTTGGACGATGGTGCGCAACCATGCGAGCCACGCGGACCTGCACAGCTTCTGCATGCGCCATGCAGCCGCCCTGCCAAGCGGCAAGACCGGCACCTTGCGCGTGACGGTTTCCGGCGGCGAAGTGTGGGACATCGAGGACACGGTGATCTCCTCAAGCAACCCGCTGCCGCTGATGGAATCCGCCACCTTTGAAACCGTCACGGCCTACGCGGCATCCGGCGGCCGGATGGTGCCCGGCGCTCCCATCACTCTCTACGCGGGCATCCCCTGGGTGTTCATCCTCCAGGACTGGGATGATCTCACCGGCGACTGGGACGATCTGTGAGGTAAAAGCTGAAACACTGAAAATCTGAAACGCTGAAAAAATCATGTCATCCAACACTCTATCAGGCGCGGGCGTGAGCCCGGCGAACACGAAGGATCAACTGCTGCACATCGGCACCGGGACGCTCGGCGCGGGTGCGGTGGTGAGGCTGGGCGACGGCACCGCCACGCCGCTGACGATTTCCTCCGCAGGGATCTCCGTGGATGGAAGCATCGAGGCCACGGGGGCGATGACGGCGGCAACAATGACGATCAACAGCGTCGCGGTGAAGCCCTCCGTCTGGAAACGCCTCACCGGAAACATTCTCGCCACGGACACCACGCCCGTGGCGCTGACCGAGCTGGCGTTCACGCCGGAAAACGCCGCAACCTATGAGGTGGAGCTTCTCCTTATCATCACCTCCGCCGGCACGGCCGGTGCCGCGCAGATCGTCAACACCGGCGGCGCAGGCACTCTCTACCTGCTCGATCCGCAGACTGCGCTCGGCATCGTGGCAACGGGCGGCAGCTACTCGCCGACGACAAGCCCGGTGGCAGGCACATGGGCGCTCATGCTCAAGGGCATCTTCATCGCATCCTCCACGGCGAACCTCGCCTTTGCCATCAAGAGCGATGACACCAATGACGTGACGGCCCTGACCGGCTCCTACCTGCGCATCACGAAGATTTCCTGAAGCTGACCCATGGCGAACGACAAGGACATCAAGATCGGGCTTTCGATCGCGGGTGCTGATGCGGCGGCGGCCGACATCAACAAGGTGCCCGAGGCGCTGAATGAAATACCGGCGGCAATTGACGACGTTAGCGATGCGCTTGGAGAACAGGGGGATGAGTTCGGCCAGGCGACAGAGGCCGCGCAGAGGCACTCCGCACAACTTGATGAGATTTCCAAGGCATCCCGCACTCTGGTTGCAATCCAGACCGTGGAGATGTTGAAGAAAACCACCTCCGCCTTGAGGGAGGCGACGGCAGAGGGCGGCCTACTTCATGATCAACTCGGGGATCTTGGCCCGGCCTTGGACACCGTGGACAATGGCCTCGACATGATGTCCGCCGGACTCAGCGCTGCCGTCGCGACGGGGAATCCGGTGATAGGAGTTCTAGCAGGCATCGCGGCGGGCATCGTCGGCGTTACTGACGCATACAAGGAAATGCGGGCTCAGTTGGATACTGAGGATGCCAAGAAGAAACAAGCGGATGAGATGGAGCAGAAACGCCTCGATGCCATAGAGTTTCGGAAGCGCAACCTGTCGCTCATTACTCAGGTCGAGGGGATCGGTGCGGAAAACGAAGCGCTCGCAGAGCAGGAAGATTCCCTGAAGCGGATGATCCAGCTACGGGAAAGACTTTCCGGACAAGCGAACACCGCCGCGAGGCAGGAAGTCCAGCTCGCAAAACTCAAGGGCGGCGACGTGGCGCTGGCCGAGGCCAATGTGATTGCCACCGAGCTTCAAGGTGCGCTTCAAGGTCTTAACGATAAGATGGTGGCCGCGAAGCAAGATGCTTTCACGGCCACACAGCAGGAAATCTCCACCAACAAAGCATGGCAGCTTGCCCAAGAGGAGGTGGCGGCCGGTCTGCGAGATCTGTGGAGCGAGGACACCCAAGAGATCAAGTCCGCTGCTGAAAAGGCGGCCACGGAGGGGCAGCGAGAAAGGCAGAAGCTCACGGACTTCATGACCGTTTCCGAGAATTCCCGACAGGAGATTCTTCGTAGCGCAGAGATCGCGTTGGAAACGAAAGAGAAGGAATACGAGGGTAAGACGTCCGCCAAAGCAGCAGCCGCATTCCAAGGCGTCTTCAACAGCCTTGTCTCCGAGCAACAAAAAGGTCAGGAGACCGCACAGCAGGCCATCGCCTCCATTCAAGCCGACGCCGCGCGCGTTACGGCAGCCGCGGAAACCAAAGCGCAAGAAGTTAAAACCGCGATGCAGACCGCCGCGACGAGCGCCGCTCAAACCGTCCAAGGCATCGGCTCACAGGCATCACAACAAGCCACTGCCGTGAACCAAGCGGTAGCTAGCGCGGGAAACCAAGTGAGGGAATCGCTCGATCTCTTGACCGAAAAAGTCGTCACGGTTTTGGCGCAGATTTCCGCCACCACCATCAAAAATTCCAATGAGATCGCCAGGCAGGGAGCCCAGATCAACCAGCTATTCGCCCGCATCCGATGATCGCAACTCCCCCATTCTACCTGCATGGGCAGGAAGGCAAAGCGCTGGGCAACGAAGGGATTTCCTTCGAGGTGCTCGGCGTGCAGGACGCTACTCTGAAGATCCGCTCTTTGGATGCCGACGAGCTGACCTTCACGATGCGTGCCAAGCCGGGCCGCGTGGTTCCGGACGACGAGCAATGGGTGACGCTGAAGGATGACGATGGCACGGTGTTCTTCACCGGCATCTGCAAGCGCTCGTTTTCCTACATCGGCCGCATCTATGGCTTCACGGTCTCGAATGTTTACAAAGGCCTGATGGAAACGCCGCTGCTGGAAGGGGACCGCGCCTTCGTGCTCTATCCGGAGCAGGATCTTGGCGAGCGGTTGCTGGCAATCCTGCAACGTGGCATCGCGGCCGGTTTGCCGATTCAAGCGCCCGCCACGATGCCCGATCTTTATCTCGTGCCGAAGCAGGCTTTCCGCGCACAATCCATCGCCAGCGCCCTGGAGGATGCCCTCAAGTGGGCACCGGACTGTGTGACGCGCATGGACTACTCGACCACGCCGCCGACGCTGCGCTTCATCACCCGCGCCGAGGCCGCCGAAACGGTGATCGATCTGGACAGCGACGGCCACAAGGCCACGGACGTGAGGCTGACACCCTACCCGGAAGCGCGGGCGCTCTCGGTTTCCTTCGCCTACGCTCGGCGTGACGGCGACGACGTGGTTCTCTACCTGGTGCAGACCGCCGGTGACGATGCCGCCGAGGCCAACCGCAAGCTCAGCCTGTATCTGAGCGGCCAGGAACGCAGCGACATGCTGGTGACGGAAGCGCTGACAACTGCACAGAAAGCCGTTGCGATGGCGCAGGCATCCGTGGATGCCGTGGGTGCCAGCATCGATGCGGCGGCAGCCTCGGCACAGATCTACCCGTCATGGGCGGTTATGCTGGCGGGCGACTCGAACCTACAGGCGGCGGTAGCGGCCCAATCAAATTTCGTGATGTCATTAGCGGCCAGCAACTGGAGTCTGTATGACAACCCCGAAGGATTCGGCACTCCAGTCTGGCTCGGCCAGACGACCGGCGTCTCGCTCTACCGCTCCGACGGCAATTTCGCGACCGGGTGGTATGCGGTCAATCCGACAGCATTCACAGATGAGGACTTGGCTACCGCTGGAGCGGCCAAGGATACCGGTTATTACAACGGCTGGCTGTGGGCAGCGCGTCGGAGCACGGATTCGAATGCCGGCATGGCGTCCCTCGAAACCGTGAACCCGGCCGCATGGGACACTATCTCCGGGTATGGCTATTACGGCGCGGGTGCGTGGGCTAAAATGATCCGGTTCTCCGCCAGCGCCAATATGACGATCATCAACAAAGCGCCTAGTGTTGTGGCCGCCGCAGTCAAAGCGGCAGCGGCCTCCGGATCGTCCGCCTTCATCGAGCGTGCCGACTTTGTCGAGGCCCCGCCGGACCTCGCCGACAACTACTTCGCGCGGCAGGATTGGACGCCCTATAAAGGCACCATTTCATTCGCCCCGTCCGCCGCCGTCGTGCCCATGCCCGGCGACTTTGTGAGCGTGCGCGGCGAGGAGGTTCCGGCGGATTGGAACGCCATGAAAGTGCCCGTCGCCGAGACCCGCATCGATCTTCAAACGCTCTCCGCCACAGTCACCATCGGCCCGTCGCCGCGCATGGATTTCAACTCGCTGGTGGATCGCCTCCGCATCCCACAAGAAGACAACTACGAACCCGGCTAAATCATGAAACCACAGAAGCTTTCAATCGATCCATTTACCGAAGGGGATGAGTGGGACGGCGTCCCGGAGATCAGCATCACCGTCGGCCCTGAAGGCGGGCCGTTCGCGCCGCCGGCAAACCCGCTCGCGGAGGTCACCATGCGCTTCAAAAAATCCACCGACATCCAGCCGAATCCCATCGTGGAACTCAGCAGCGCCACGCCAGGGCAGATCAACATCACCAACGCGGACAACTGGACCTTCACCATCCCGGCCCAGATCGTCGCAGGGCTGACCTTCGGCAAGTGGAAGTTTCGCATCCGCTGCAAGGACAACACCGCCACCGGAAAGCCCAAGACCTACCTGGCCGACGAAGTCGAGATTCTGGAAACCGTCTAACCCGTGGCCATCACCGTTCAAGTCATCCAGCCTGCCGCACAACCGGTCACTGTGCAGGTGATCGATGGTGGCGATGCTGTCAACGTGGCGGCCGTGCTCTCGCCGCAGACCGTCAACGTAGCCGCCACGACCAATCCACAGTCCGTGAACGTGGCTGCCGTACAGTCGACGCAGACGGTGCAGGTTGAGGCTGTCTCGCGCGTGGTGCCAGGCGCGGATGGGGACCCCGGCCCGGCCGGAGCCAATGCCGAGATCGTCGTGCTCACCCTCGCCGCCTACCTCGCCCTGGCACCCGAGGTGCAGATGAACGGCACATGGTATGTTATCCCTGTTTGACCTATGGCAGAGCGAGCATTTCCAAAACGCGCCTTCCATGGCGGAGCGGAGGTTTCCCGCGTCTTTGTGGCTGGCGAGGAAGCCGAGTTCATCTTCGGCGGCGGCACCCAGATCCTGCCAAACCTCGGCGCGGAAATATGGGGACGCACCTCGTGCCGCGTGGTGGATGATGCCGGTGAGAAGTGGTTTGAGATGGGCTTTGCCATGGATCACCTCCTATCCGGAAACCCGGCGGCCGGATGGACGGACGCGGGAAATTACTTCCGCATCGACCACGAGTGGAGCCCGGACCTCGTCACATGGTCGGCCGGGAAGTTTGTCGCCGCGCCGACGCCCATCGTGGACATCGGCGGCGGCTTTTACGAGTATTGGGCACGGGCGCTCAACCCGGTGGACTCCGCCGTCAAAAGCGGTGAGATCCGCATATCCTCCGGCTACACAGGCCAACTCGGAAACATCTCTGCGGACACGCGCAACAATCCGTTCACCTCTCTCACCATCGCAGGCGTGGTGCTGGCCCTCGGCGGCTTCCCCTACACGATGCCGACGGACGCGGCCCGGATGCAGACGGATCTGAGGGTGTTTTACCCCACCGCGACCGTAGAGGCATCCAGTGACACGGTTTGGCGCATCATCGTCCCGACCGTGAATTACACGAGCTACGCCCAAACCACAAAAGTCTTCTGGCCCGTCTATTATGTGGCGGACATGTTCGGCAATGTGGTCAATCCGGTCGATGGGGCCTCCTTCGCCGGCACCCTTGTGGACGCAGCCGGAACTCCTCTTTTCTCGAAAGCCTTCGGCCGCCTCAAAATCTCCGGCGGCAGCCGCTACGACGCCTACCTCTGACACCCCATGATCCTGCCCACCACACTCACCCTGCCAGCGTCGGTCACGCTCGACCTGCGCCTCGCCACCGGCCCGCGCCCGCGCGTCGTCGGCCCGGACTCCACCGCTACCCTCCCGGACGATCCGGGCCACGAGCCTGAGTGGCACGAGTTCGAGGAGTTTCCCATGTGGGTCACGGTGGACGCCACCGCCCGCGAGATCCGCGCGCAGCTCCCGCCGCTGCCCCGCATGCTCCCGCTCTACGGCCCGGAGGACTTCACGGCGGCCGCCAGTGACACCATGGAGGACCACGCCGCCCGCGTCCTGCAACTCCTCGGCACGGACCCTGCAACCGTCCTGCAAGCCCTCTGCGACGGCGGCGATCTGCCGCCCCTGCCGCCCCGTGTGCCGCGCGAGATCCCCAACTGGCGGGCCAAGGTCATCCTCGCCACCATGGGCCTGCTAACGGCCGTCGAGGCCGCTATCGCCGCCCTGCCTGAGCCAGACCGCACCGTCGCCAGCCTCGCCTGGGGTGGCGACGCCAAGCTCGCGAGAAGGGGAAAGACGGTGCTCGGCTTGGCTGCCGCGCTCGGCCTCTCAGCCGACCAGGTTGATCAGCTCTTCATCGCGGCCGAGGCGCTCGAAGTCTGAGCCTGGTCAGGGAAAATTCTCAGTTCTCTGCAAACATTTCTCATTTCGTTTGCGACGATACAAACCACGATGCCGGGTCGCCCGCTGTGGGCACGGTTTCCAGTTTTGGTAACACCG
>CAYNQJ010000077.1:0-8595 GCA_964399305.1 uncultured Luteolibacter sp. | reverse complement strand
AGCAGGGAGTTTGTCAACGAGGCGTTCGCCGCGGCGCGGGACCGGTTCGGCCCGAGGCGCAGGAATGGAGCACGGAAAATGCGCGGCAACGCCAACGCGGCAGCAGGCATCCTCTGGAGCCTGCGGGACTTGCGAAAAGGGACTGGATGAGTCGACATAGGAAATTTCTCACCGGACAACATCCCGCAGCCTCAATAATACCGTTAGATCTGGAAATCCGAGGTGGAAGATTCGAGGTGAAGTCCACATTCGTATTTTTGCCCGTTGAAACGCGACACTTCGGCCTCCTCCCTCGTTGCGGGACGAGTGCTATGCCAGTCACCCATGGTGACATATCCTTTTTCCGCGAGCGGGTGTGGTGGAAGGTTGTGCTCGCGCATGTAGACATCCACCTGGATGTCCGCCCAGTCGAGGATCGGATAAACCTTCAGGGTTTTCTTCTGCCGCTCGGCAAAGCCGCGCGTCGCGCGTGTCTGCGAGTGGCTGCGCCGCAGGCCGCTGATCCAGACATCGCTGCCCAATTCGGTGAGCGCGCGGTTCATCGGTTCAATCTTGGTGAGCAATGCGTAGCGGTCGGCCCCCTCCTTGCCCTGCTCCCAGAGATTGCCCCAGAGCGCCTGCATGCGGGCCGCCGAAACAGTTGGCTGATAGATCCGAAGGTCGATTTTCAGAAGATTCATCAGGTGCTCGGCATACTGGTAGGTTTCCGGAAAATGAAAGCCGGTGTCGAGAAAGACCACTGGCACATCAGGAGCGTGCTGATGGAGCAGGTGGAGCATCACCGCGGATTGGAGCCCGAAGCTGGTGCTGGCGACGAGGTTCCCCTGATAGCGTTCGTGCAGATGCCTCAGCCGCTCGCCTGCGGACAGCGGCGCGAGATCCGCTGAAAGGACTTCCGGATCGAAATCGGGTTCTGCATGGAATTTCAATGCGGACATGGTGTGATATCTCAGGCTTTCTTGAGTGCTTCCGGCTTGATGTTGTGGTGGAAATCCGCGCCCTGGACGGTGGCGGCCACGTATCCCGCGCGGATACAGAAATCGCCGAAGCGCTCGCCCTCATTGCGCTCCCTGGCGTAGTGGGCGATGACCGGCGCGAGCAAGGGCTTCAGCTCGGAGTCAGGCACACTTTCACGGTAGAGTTTCGACAAGCGCTGCCCGGCGAAGCCGCCGCCGAGATAAACATTGTATTTCCCGGGGGCGCGGCCGACGAATGCGATTTCCGAGATGAACGGGCGGGCGCAACCGTTCGGGCAGCCGGTCATGCGGATCGTGATAGCATCATGGCGCAGGCCGTTTTCCTCGATCACCTCTTCAAGCTCGGTGAGCAGGTCGGGCAGGTATCGCTCGGCTTCGGCAAGGGACAGCCCGCAGGTGGGCAGCGCCACACAGGCGAGTGAATTCAACCGCAGGCCGCTTCTGAGGTGGCTGTCCTTGATCCCGTATTTCTCAAGCAGTTTCTCGATTTCCTGACGTTTGGCCGGTGAGACATTCGCAATGATGAGGTTCTGGTTGGCCGTGAGACGGAAGTCGCCATCGTGGATCCTCGCGATCTCCCGAAGTCCGGTGAGCAAGGGATAAGTTGGCGTGTCAAGCACCCGCCCGCCCTGGACAAAGATGGTCAGGTGAGCGTTGCCATTGGCATCCTCCACCCAGCCGAAGCGGTCGCCGTTGCTTTCGAAAACAAACGGACGCACCGGGCCGAGCTCATAGCCGAGGTATTCGTTCAGCTTCGCCAGGATCCATTCCGGGCCGTGGTCATCGACCGTGTACTTGAAGCGCGAGTGCTTGCGGTCGGTGCGGTCGCCGAAGTCGCGTTGCACGAGCACGACCTTTTCCGCGACATCGACCACCTGTTCCGGCGTGCAGAATCCGATGACATCGGCAAGGCGCGGATAAGTTTTCTCGTTGCCATGGGTCGAGCCCATTCCGCCGCCGACCGCCACGTTGAAGCCGGCGAGTTTTCCGTCGTCGACGATGGCGATGAAGGAAAGGCAGTTGGCATAAACATCCACGTCATTGGACGGAGGCACGGCGATGGTGATCTTGAACTTCCTGGGCAGATAGGTTTTGCCGTAGATCGGCTCGACCTCCTCCTCGGAGCTTTCGATTTTCTCACCATCGAGCCAGATTTCGTGATAGGCGCGGGTTTGCGGCGTGAGATGGTTGGAAATATCCTGTGCCACCTTGAGCACCTTGGCATGGACTTCCGAAAGATAAGGATTCGGGTTGCACATCACGTTCCGGTTCACATCGCCGCATGCGGCGATCGTGTCCATGGCGGCCTGGTTGATCTCCTTGATGGTGCGCTTGAGATTTCCTTTGATCACGCCATGGAACTGGAACGCTTGGCGGGTGGTGAGCTTGATCGTTCCATTCGCATACTGCGTGGCGAGCCGGTCGGTTTCCAACCATTGGGCGGGAGTGGCCACGCCACCGGGCACGCGGATGCGGATCATGAACGAATAGGCCTTTTCGAGCTTGTGCTTACGGCGTTCCGCGCGCAGGTCGCGGTCATCCTGCTGATAGGTTCCGTGGAACTTCAGCAACTGCTGGTCGTCTTCGGAGACCGAGCCGGTGGACTGGTCGGCAAGCCCCTCGGCGATCGTACCACGCAGGTAATTGCTGCGGATCTTGATGTATTCGTTGGCGGAGAGTTTCTTTTCTTCGGACATGGGAAGGTGGATTGGGGATTCGAGATTGGAGATCAGTAGACGTCGCGTTGGTAGCGTTTGGTTTTCTTGAGATTGTCCAGGTATTCCTCGGCGGCTTCGCGCGATTTGGCACCTTCGGACTGGATGATGCGGATCATCACCTCATGGACATCCGCGGCCATGCGCGAGGCGTCGCCGCAGACGTAGAAACACGCACCTTCCTCAAGCCAGGCGTAGATGTCGCGGCCGCGTTCGGCGAGACGGTGCTGGACATAGACTTTTTCCGGTTGGTCGCGGGAGAATGCCACATCAAGGCGGTGGAGGGCGCCCGATTTGAGGTATTCCTGCCATTCGAGTTGATAGAGGAAATCGTAAAGATAGTGCTGGTCCCCCATGAACAGCCAGTTTTTCCCGCTATTTCCGAGAGCGGCGCGGTGTTCGACAAAAGCCCGGAACGGAGCGATGCCGGTGCCCGGCCCGACCATGATTACGGGAGTGTCGCCATCGGCGGGCAGGCGGAAGTTTTTGTTCGTCTGGACAAAGACCGGAACGTGATCGCCCTGCTTCACCAGATCGGCCAGATAAGTCGAACACACACCCTTGCGTTGGCGGCCATGGGAATGATAGCGCACGGCGGCCACGGTGAGGTGCACCTCATCCGGGTGTGCCAGCGGACTGGAGGCGATCGAGTAAAGGCGGGGCGGAATCTTGCGGAAAAGCCCGACCAGCGCGTCGGCGGAAAGCCCCGATGGGGCGTAAAGCTGGATGGCATCGACGATTTCGCGGCCGCAATTGAATTGTTTCAGGTTTTCCTTCGCTTCATCAGCAAGCAGGTCGTGAAGCGGTTTTGAGCCGGTGGCTTCGGCGAGCTTGGTCAGCACGTTGCGGGACAGAGCCGTGATATCGAGGTCGTCACGGAGCGCATCCGACAAAGTCTTGCGTCCGCCGGTGTTTTTGGTTTCAACCTCTTCGCTTCCGGAGAGCTTCGCGGCATCGAGCATTGCTTGGACCGAGTCAGGAGCATTGATAGGGACCACCGCGAGCGCGTCGCCAGGTTGATAGTGCATGCCCGAGCCCGCGAGCGAGAGTTCGAGATGGAGCGTTTCCTTCGAAGAGCGGCGGCCATTGAGCATCACACTTTGCAACAACTCGGCGGGAAACGGATTCTTTTTGCCGAATTCAGGCGTTTCATTGGCGGCGGATTCCGGGGGTGCGGTGATTGCCGCGACCGATGTGGAATCGGGAGCAAGCGCATCCAGCGAGCGAGCGATCCACGACGAAAAGGCCTCCTCATGGTCCACATCACAGTCCTGGCGGCCGGCTACCCGCTTCGCTCCAAGTTCGGCAAGCCGGCTGTCGAATTCCTTGCCCGTTTGGCAGAATTTCTCGTAGGAGGTGTCGCCGAGAGCGCACACGGAAAAGCGCACGGAAGCCAAGCTTCCGGTAAACGCCATGAAATTCCTGTGGAACTCCGCAGCGGTTTCAGGAGGCTCCCCATCCCCCCATGTGGACACGATCACCAACAGGTTCTGGGCCTTGGCGAGATCGGCGGGTGAGGCATCCGCCATATTGCGCATGCTGGCCGCGAATCCGCGTTTTTTAGCCAATTTCACCGCCCGGTCGGCAAGAGATTCCGAATTTCCTGACTCTGTTCCGTAGAGAACCATGAGCTTCCCGTTGCCGTTTACTGTGGACGGGGAGGCAGTCACCGCTTCTCCTGGATTCGCCGACAAAAATCCGCCGAGCCAGCCTTTTTGGAGAGGGCTGAGATCGGAAAGCGCGGTGTCCAGGACTTTGCGTTGGGAGGGAGTCAGTGGTGCGTGCTCAGGAAGCATAACCTTAGTTTGTTACCTTGTTTTGTGAGGTTTCGGGAAAAATGTGTGCTGAATTGGGCGAAGAGGCAACTCTAATCTGATAATTTGAAGAGATCCGGGCGGCCAACGATCAGCCGATGAGGCCGTTGAGGTCGGTTTCCGTGATGATCGGGACGCCAAGTTTTTCGGCTTTATCGCGCTTGGATCCGCCGCCCTCGCCGGCGAGGACATAGTGGGTTTTGGCGGAAACCGAGCCGCTGACCTTGCCCCCGTTGCTCTCGATCAGGGATTTCATCGCATCCCGCTCCATGCTGAGGGTGCCGGTGATGACAAAAGTCTTCCCGGCAAGCGGGAGCTTGGAAAGGTCGGCGGTGGCGGCAATCGGCAAATAGTGGTCGGATTCGGGATCGAGGTCCAATTCGCAAAAACGGGCCAGCGCATACCGGCCGGCATCGGATTGGAAAAAAGCCGTGACCGATTCCGCGACGGCGGGGCCTACATCGCCGCTGATGGCATACGGGATGAGGAACTCATTGGTTTTCTTTGCTGTGGCACGAGTATCACGGAGCAACTCCGCGAGAATGGGCGAATCCGGGATATCCGAGAGCTTTTGGTGGAGGCGGGCAAGTTCCTTGGCGGCCGACTCACCGAGCTGGCGGATGCCCATCGCGAAAAGCCAGCGATGAAGGGGTTTCGACTTCGCGGACCCGAGAGCGGCGAGCACCTTGGCGGCGTTTTTCTCGCCGAAGCGGCGGGGAGACTCATCGGTGCCAAGGTTGAGGTTGGCGAGCAGTTCTTCGGTCAGATCGAATAAATCAAGCGGACTGTTGCAGTGGCCACGCCGGACGAGAGCGTCGGCGACGATTTCGCCCAAGCCTTCGATATCCAGCGCCTTGCGCGAGGCGAAATGGCGGATGCGTGTGACCGCTTGGGCGGGGCATTGGAAATTCGTGCAGCGCCACGCGACAAAGCCTTCCTCCTGGGAAATGGCACCACCGCACGACGGACATTTTCCGCCGACGTGGGCAAAGATCGAGAACACCGGAGCCCCTGCCAGCGAGTGTGTCACTTTCACGATGGCAGGGATGATTTCGCCGGCTTTTTCTATCAGAACCGTGGCCCCAACATGGATTTGCTTGCGGTCGATCTCGTCCTGGTTGTGTAACGTGGCGCGGGAAACCGTGGAGCCGGAAATCAGCACCGGGGCGAGCTCCGCCACCGGCGTGAGCACCCCCGTCCGGCCGACCTGGATCGTGATATTTACCAGCGTGGTCTCCTTTTGTTCCGGCAGGAACTTGTAGGCGGCGGCCCAACGCGGAGCACGCGAGGTGAATCCCAGCCGCTCGCGTTCGGCACGGTTGAGCACCTTGATGACCGCGCCGTCGGTGCCGTAACCGAAGCTGTGGCGTTCGCGATTGATGCGCGCGACGGCAGACAGCATTTCATCGTGATTTCCAGCGGTGATCAGTGGCCTGTTGCGCGGGATCTGCAGTGCATCAAGGAGCTTGTGAAAATCGTGTTCGGTTTCGAGTGGCGGGCCATCATAGGCGCCCAGGCCGTGGGCGAGAAACGCGAGCGGGCGTTTGGCGACGATCTTCGGGTCGAGTTGCTTCAGCGTGCCTGCGGCGGCATTGCGGGGATTGGCGAATGTTGGCAGCCCCTCTTCGTCGCGCTCGGCATTCATCGCGGCAAAGGCTTCGTTTGGCATGAAAATCTCACCCCGGATTTCCAAAAGGCGCGGTGCGGATGACGGCTGCAACTCCAGAGGGATGCTGCGGATGGTCCGAACGTTGTGGGTCACATCGTCGCCGGTCGTGCCGTCGCCGCGGGTGGCTGCGTAGGCGAGTTTTCCGTCGCGGTATACAAGCGAGACCGCAACGCCATCGATCTTGGGTTCCACCGTGACCGCGATTTCCTCGCTTCCCAGGTTTTTCTGGAGCCGGCGGTAAAACGCGCTGAGCTCCGCCGTCGGTTCGTCGACATCCTTGAGTTCGAAGACATCGTCGATTGAAAGCATGGGGACCGCATGGCGGATCTGCTGGAAGCCATCGATGGGCGCACCGCCGACGCGGCGGGTTGGCGAGTTGGGGTCGTCGAATTCCGGATGCTCCGTTTCGAGGGTTTCGAGCTCGCGGAAAAGCTTGTCATACTCCGCGTCGGAGATTTCCGGGGCGGCATGTGTGTAATAGAGGCGGTTGTGATGTTCCAGCAGCGCGCGAAGCTCGCGTATGCGGGTTTCCGGTTCGGAATGACTCGAACGGCTGAACGAAAAAAGGTCCGGTTCGGACATGGGTGGAGTGTCGGTATTCGACCTGCCAATTCAAGAAGTTTAGCTTCCGGCCACCGGCACCGGTTTGATCTTCTCCTCGGTAAACCGGATCGCGATTTGGTAGTCATCACCTTCGCGTGACGCACCGAGCATGATCGTGCCCGAGCCACTCACGTCCCACAAATGAGTGCCTTCCATCGCACCGTCCTGGATCGGATCCAGCTTGAGCACGGGATTGGCATGGATTGGATTTCCATGGGCTGTTGTCAGTTGTTTCGTGATGGTTTTCCAGCAGGGTTCGAGGCGGTCTTTCAGTCGCGACGCGGGAAGACCGCTGGTCTGAAGAATCACCTCCTTGAGCATCTGGTCATCGCTCCAATCAAACGACAGGGTCGCATCCAATCCACCGATGGTTTGCCTGGTGCGGAAAACCCCGTTGAGTCCGGTCCGGCCCAGAAACGTGTCCCCTACCGTCAGCTCAACCCATTCGCATGCCTTGAGCTTTTGCAACACGGCTTCGCGGCTGTCACCAAACCGCAGTTCCCTGAAAATCAACCAAGGATCAAGTTCCGGCTTTGGTGGCGATTCGCCGGGCAGCGGGTGCTTTTCGACAAGCCACGCGCGGTCATCCGCATGCAGCCGGCCGAGCGGTATGGTCACCACCTGGCGGTCGGTTCTGCGGATGGTCACGCCCTGCACGTCACGCTTCACGAATTCCCCACGCACGCTGCGTTTGCCATCAGCGCTTTTCCAATCACGATTTTCGGCATGAAGAACGTAGGAAAACGCAAGCAGTGAAATGAAAACGAAGACTTTGGTGGCCATGGATCAAGGGCGTGTGGGAGAACTCAAGCACGCTTGCGACGACTTGTCGCGTATTTCATTGCAAGTCCGGCGGCAAGATCGAATTCCTCCGCCCTGGCTCGGAAATTTTCCACAAAGCACGCTTGCCGCCTCCCGTCCGGGCTCTCATAATTCCGCGCGACCCGGCCGGACCATGTTGCACACGAAGTCCGGCTGTTCCTTTTAAGCCATGAGCGACACACTTTCTGCAACTGCGGCACCCACTCTGCCTAAAGACCTTGCGGCCGCAAATGGCATGGTCAACGTGCAAATTGACGGGGTCTGGCACCAATTTCCGAAAGGCACAAGGATGATCGAGGCTTGTCGCAAAGCCGGCACGATCGTCCCCCACTACTGCTACCACCCGAAATTGAGTTCTCCGGGCAATTGCCGGATGTGCCTCGTCCAAATGGGCATGCCGGCACGCCCGGCACCGGGCCAGGAACCCAAACGCGATGATAACGGCTACGAGCCGATCGGCTGGATGCCTCGTCCGGTCATTGCATGCGCCAACACGGTCTCGGAAAACATGGGAATCCGCACCACCGGCGAGCTGGTCGAAAAATGCCGTGAAGGGGTGATGGAATTCCTTCTCATCAACCACCCGCTCGATTGCCCGATCTGCGACCAGGCCGGCGAATGCAGACTCCAGGAACACTCGGTCGAACATGGCCGCGGCGCATCGCGGTTCGTGGACATGAAGGTGAAAAAACCGAAAAACGTCGATATCGGCCCGCGCATCCGGCTCGATGACGAGCGCTGCATCATGTGCAGCCGCTGCATCCGTTTCATGGATGAAGTCGCCGGGGACCCGGTGCTCGGCTTTACCCAGCGCGGCACCCACACCACCCTCACCGTCCACCCGGGCCGCCTGCTCGACTCGAACTATTCACTCAACACCGCCGATATCTGCCCGGTTGGCGCGCTGACGTCCAACGACTTCCGCTTCCAGATGCGCGTCTGGTTCCTCAAGGAAACCCCGAGCATCGATGTCAACTGCGGCACCGGCACCAACA
>CAYNQJ010000076.1:2600-8822 GCA_964399305.1 uncultured Luteolibacter sp. | reverse complement strand
AGCTCGGATTTCCCGGCGAGTTCGGCTTTCTCCTCGGCGTCGTCGGCGTAGTAGGCGGAGCGATAGAGAAGGGCGACAAGGTCGGCATCCTGCTCGATGGCACCGGACTCGCGCAGATCAGACATGCGCGGCACGCCGAGTGATTTTCCGGTGCGTCCTTCCGGGCCGCGATTGAGCTGGGCGAGGATGACAATCGGAATGCCGAGTTCCTTGGCGAGGCCCTTGATCCCGGCGCTGATTTCGGCGATCTCGCGCTCGCGTGAATTCTCGGCCTGCCTGGTGCGGGACTTCATCAACTGCAAGTAGTCGATGGCAATGAACTGGATGTCTTCATCGCGCTTCCTGCGGCGGGCCTTGGCGCGGAGTTCGTTGATCGTGATGCCGGAGGTGTCGTCGATGAAGAGCTTGGCGGCGGCCGTCTCCGTGGCGGCGCGCTGGATGCGCTGGAGGTCGCCCTTGTTAGGCGAGTATCCGCGCGAGAGGTTTGCCAGGGCGAAGCGTGCGCGGGCGAAGACGAGGCGCTGCACGAGCTGGAAGGCGCTCATCTCGCATGAGAAGACCATGCTGGGCTTTGCAAGGTCGATGCAGACGTGCTCGACGATGTTCATCATGAGCGAGGTCTTGCCCATGGACGGCCGGGCCGCGACGACGATCATTTCGCCGGACTTGAGGCCGCCGGACATGCGGTCGAGTTCGGGATAGCCGGTCGTGATGCCTGGGGTTTTGCGCTCGCCAGAGAGGAAGCGCTGGAACTCGGCGACGACTTCGCTGACGGATGCGGAAATGGTCGGGGCCTTGGTGGTTTCCGAGCCTTCGCGGATGGCGAGCATCTTGGCTTCCACGTTGTCGAGCAGGGCGGCGACTTCATCCGGCGCGTCGTAAGCCTTGGCGATGGCTTCGTTGGCGTTCTGAATGATGGCGCGAAGGACAAACTTGTCTTTGATGTGCTGGAGGTGGTGTTGGAAATGACCAGGGCTCGGAGCGTAGGTGTAGAGGTCCGTTAGATTGGCCGGTCCGCCGACGCGGTCGAGCAAGCCACGGTCGAGGAGTTTCTGCACCAGGGAAACCAGCTCGACTTCCGTGCCGTTCTCAAAGCACTCGACGAGGAAGGCGAAAAGGGTGGCGTGTGCCGGAAGATAGAAGTGCTCGCGGGTGAGCTTTTCCTCAATGGCGCGGCCGATGAATTCCTGCGGATCTTGAAGCATGGATGACAGCAGGCTCTTCTCCGGGCCGAGGGCGTGCGGGAGAGCGCGGGTGACATCGTCTGCGGTGGTGGGGCCGCTATGGAGGGAAGGATTCATGATCTGTCTCTGTCGGCATCCGCGATGGCTTGGCGGGTCTCGGGCGTGAGGCGATAGACGCGGAGTTTCTCGGCGATGATGATCACTTCGAGTGATCCATCGCCCGCGAGGCGCTTCATGATCACTTCGGCGGCTTCGGTCGCGATGCCGAGACGGCCTGCCGTGCTGTCGGCGGTGGATTGACCTGCGATGAGGTCGCGAAGGATTTTGTTTTCGATGGTCATCGCGGAAGGCGGGAATGGGCGAGGCGTTTGAGGTCGATGTAGTCGCGGGTCATGGCGCGGATCTGTGAGCGCTTGCGGGCGGCGGCTTCGTGGATCTCGTCGAGTGTGGCGTGGTCGATGTGGCGGTATCCTGGGCAACCGGGGCCTGATAGAATGCGGCTCTTGGCTGCGGAGCGGAGGATGCGGAGTTTGCGGTCGTTGATGCCGAGGGCGGCGTGGATCTGCTTGGCTGATGTCCAGACGGTGCCTTGTTGGTGGAGGTAGCGGACAAGCGCTTCGACTTCGCCCGGCTCGGCGGCCGGTGCTTCGAAGTCGAAGGTTGCCTGCTCGGTAATCATCAATCGGTAGGGAGCATGTAGTCGCGGATGAGGCGGGCATGCGCGGCGCGGATGGCGGCGCGTGGATCGTCGCGGAGCTTGGCGGACTCGGCGCGGAGTTGCTGGGCAAGGATGACGGTTTTCCTAACAGCGCGGAGGCGGCCTTCCTTGGAGGCGATGAAGGCGGTGAGATCGGAAATGGTCTCTGCAGTTTCGTCGTCGGAGAATTGCCGGGAAACGTGCATCGACGCGGAGTGCAGCTCGCTTTCCTCCAGCTCGTAGTTGCCGTGGATGCCGATGCGTGAGAACTGCTGATCGTTGGCGCGGATGGCATCGATCATTTCCGGGTTGCCAACCAGCGCGACCGGGCAGTCGGCTTCATCGGCGAAATCGAAGATCCACTGACGGCCGGACATGGTGAGGCGCTGGGCGTTGTCCACGATGAGCAGGCGGCCGGTGCCCTTGAAGCGGTTGACGAGGAAATCGAAGCGCGATGTCTGGCCTTTCCACTCGCGGTGATCGGTGGTGCGGAAAACGAGGCCCTCGACCTTGCCAGCCTCGCGTGTGGTGGCATTGAGGTTGATGCAGACCGAGCTGGGATTTTCGGCCGCGAAGTGCCGGACGGCTGATGTCTTGCCATTGCCAGCCGGTGAGGTGAGGCAGGCGAAGTCTCCGGTCTTGCGGATGAGGTGAAGCACGTTGCCCATCTTGCGCACGACGCTGGTCTGATAGATGGAAGAGGCGAATTGCATCCGCTCGCGCACCGAGCGGACGATGTCCATGGCGATGGCCTCGAACTCGGGCACCTCGCGGTCGAGGTTGTCGTTGATGTATTTGCTCAGATAGGTCTCGGAAACTCCCTGGATGCCGAGCAGTGCGGCGAGCTTCTTGTTGGTGAGACCTTGATCGTTGCGGAGGGCGACGAGCGCGGCGATGAGGGCGGGGTCGGTGGGGTATTTGCCTGGCATGGTTTTGGATGTGGGGATTGGAGAATCAGAAATCGAGATCGTCGGTGTAGGTTTCATCCGGAGCGGCGGCGATGTGGGAGAGGGCTTCATCGGCTGCCGCGCCGTGGGTGGCATAGATGCGCTGTGCATCGGCAGTGCGCTCTGCCTGCACGGCGTTTGCAGAGCGGCGGCGATCCTCACGGGTGAGGTTGAGGCGCTCCTTGGCCAGGGCATGCACTTCGCGGTTGTGCGCGGCGGCGGCGGTGCGGTTGGCGGCGATGCCATCCATGCGTGCGCGGAAGTGGGCTTCCTGGGCGCTGCTCATTTTGGCACGCTGCTTGAGCTGCTCCAAGGTGCGCTCCGCGTTGAAGATTTCGGCCCGGACGGTGGGCCAGAGCGTGGTGATGTAGGAGCCATCGAGACTGTGAACCTGGGCGCGGCCGTCGAAGAACGGGTTGTGATAGACCAGCAGCTTCGTACCGCCATCGAGAGTGACCATGCGGTCCTTCTCATCCCAGGATGCGACGTATTGATCCTGCGTGTCCGGCCAGAGCGGGTTGGCCAGATGGAAGCAATGGTTCGCGCCGACGGTGACGGGCTTCGCCCACTCGCGTGGAAGCAGCAGGCCGACCATGGGATCTGGAAGGCGGAAGATCAGGTGCGCGTCGCGCTTCATTTCGATCCGCCATGCGGCCTCGCGCGAGATCGGCTCGATCTTGGTGAGGATGTCGCGCCGGGAGTTGATCTTGCGGAGAATCATCTGGCGCTCTTCCGGATCGGGATACATCTCGGCGAGTTCGCTCTCGGCAAACCAGTGAGTGGAGTTCTCATTGACGCGCCAGAAGTTCGCGGTGAATCCGCAGCGGTTCCATCCCTCCAGCTTGTGGCCGTTGCTGAAGTTGATGGCACGATAGACCGAGTTGATCAGATGGGAGAAGGTCTGGAGGTCGAGCATCTCGCGGCGGAAGTTCTCGACGAGGAATTCCTGCATCTCGGCATCCGGGCAGGTCTTGATGGCGGTGAGGATGGCGTTGTCGGCGAGCTTGATGCCGTAGAGTTCCTCCTTGCCGTTGATGCGGGCGTGGGAGCCGATGGGGCCTGGCAACGCCTGCATGTAAGTGCGGAGCAGACGGAAGGCGCTCTCGATCCAGGTCTTGAACTTGAAGTTGCCGGTAGCCTGGGCGCGGAAGCACATCCCGGCGAAGACGGGGCCTTCGAATTTTCCGGAGCGCTTCACGAGCGCTTTGCCGTGGGAGATGGCGCACAGCGCATCCTCGAATGAATGATGGCCGCCGAGCGAGGTGAGTTCCTTGTTGGCCCACGAGTTGGCCTTGCCGTGCTCGAAGATGAACTCGGTGCCGAACTGATCCGTGCGCCAGCCGGTCTCCTGAGCCTGCTTGATGACGAACCAGACATATTCCTGCTGGGTGAGTGATTTGTTGGTTCCGGCCGCGTCCTTGTAGAGCAGGCGGAGGTGATGGTCGATGTGGCGGGCCGTCCGGAAATCGACGCAGTTGAAGCTGACCGGCCGCGTGACGGTGTCGATCCCGGCGATGGCGAGGAAGCCATCGGTGAGCATGTTGTCGTAGTCCTGGTCATCGAAGAGCAGGCGGGACAGCACGGCCGAGCCGACGCGCGTGGTGAGGACGGATGGCAGGAAGGCGCTGGCGGATTTTTTGCCGTGCTTGCCGAGCGCACGCTCGACGGGCTTTGGCCTGAGCTTGAGAATGTTCTCATAGGACCAGCCATAGGGGTAGCCGGTGGCGGGCATGGCCTCCGGGCAGACGGTGTAGCCAGGGATCTTCTTGTTGGGATCACCGCTCTCGCGCCAGAGGTTCCAATCGTCGATGATCTTGCGCCATACCTCCATGGCGTCATCGTTGTCGCGCTGGTGGAGATCGAAGATGCCAGCGACATGGGATTTGAACTGCGGTGGCAGTCCTTTCGATCCGACTCCCGCGTGGCGCTCGTCGATGAGACCGCGCCAGCCGTGATCGCGAAACCACTTGAGGTATCGGTTCACCGCGCCGGGCGATGCCTTGAGATCCCGCGCGGCCCGCTTGACGATGGCCTTCTTCTCGCCGCGACCGGCATTGAGCAGTTCGTGAATCCAGCGCAGCTTTGACATGACATCCTCCTGCACGCGGTCTGGCAATTTGCAGTAGGACGGGTAGTCGTCGATGAGGCGGATAACGGACAGGGATTGAGTCGCGAGGGTGGACATGGCGGTGTCAGGCGGATTGGAGTTTCTGGCGAATCCAGTTGAGGAGCACCCAGCGGCCCTTGCCGTGGTTCGGGCGGGTTTCATGCTCGCGTGCGGCTTGCAGGAGTTCGGGCGAGGCATTGGCCTTGTCCAAAATCAGGATGACGCCTTCGGCGGGCACGCGCATGAGTTCCTCAAGCGTGAGGGTGACGGTGATGGGGGTTTGAGCGTTCACGAGATGACCTTGCCGGTGGCGGGTTTCATGCGGGCCTTCTTGGCGGCGCGGACGTCGTGCAGGGCGGCCTCCAGATCGTTCTCCAGGGTGGTGAGTGAAATCTCATCCTCCTCGCTGGAGGTGATGGGAATGGTGTGCAGGAAGGCTTCGCGATCCGGGTTGGTGCGCAGGCCGTGCAGGCCCTCTGCAATGGGCTGGAAGAACTTGAAGGCGAGCTGGCCCATCAGTTCCTGGTCGGACGGCTTGTCCTTGCGGTGGGCGCTGGTGTCGCCGCCGGTGAGAGGGACGTGGCGCTTGACGAGCTTGAGTTCCTCCAGGAGTTCGGCCTGCGTGGTGCCATCGGTGAGGCGCTCGACGACGGCGGCGAGTTTCTCGCGGTCCTCCGGGCCGAGGGTGGCGGGCCGGGCATCGACGATGAGGGCGAGTTTTTTGGTGCCGCCTGGCAGGTCGCCGCTATGGCCGATCTTCTTGATGCGGGCGCGGGCGGCATCGAACATGAGGATCATCCGGTCCGCCGTTTTGTAGGAAATCCCCAGCTCGGCGGAGACCCATTCAGACCAGGTGCGCTCCGTATGGACAAATTGTCCATCCGGGGATTTGTTGTTTCCTCGGCCGGCGAACCCGAGGTCTTTTTTGAGGGTCATGAGCTCCATGCCGACGAGGACTTGGCCGGCGATGGAGAGGCGGAGGGCCTGCTGGACGCCTGCGAGGTAGTTGCGGGCGTTGTCCCAGGCGGGGTGGAGTGTGGTGATGGTGGTTTTGGACATTGGGGTTGATGGAAGGGGTCAGGAGACTGCTTGATTCGGCTGGATGGGCTGCCCACAGTGGGGGCATGGAATGTCCGGAGAGATGGCAGCAGGCGGGGAATGGAATGCAGAATCTCCAGGAGCTGCTGCTGGGCGTGCCGGAAGTTGTGAGAGTTCATCAAATGTTGGCTGGCGAGGTGCGCCGCCTGGGCTTTGTGGAGGGAGTGAAACTGCTTTACCGGCTAGAGC
>CAYNQJ010000076.1:0-2500 GCA_964399305.1 uncultured Luteolibacter sp. | reverse complement strand
TAGAGCAGCTAGGAATAGGTCCGGCAGCGTGGGGAGTGATGCGCCTCCAGTGCGCGTGCGATTTTCTGGGTCAGATGTTTCCGCCTCTCTCGAAGGATGATCCGTGCAGAGAAATGCGGGACGGATGGTCTCCTCAATCAGCCGTCGCATGGATGCTGACGGAACTGTGGGAGAGGCGCAGTGACCACTGGCTGAAGCTGGTGGCGCTGGAATGGGCGGGACCGTTTCCGTTCTACGGGATTGAGTCGGCTCCGGAGTGGCTGTGATGGTGATGTGGAGTTTCATGGGGAGTTGGAGAGAGGCGGGGCGGATGCTAGTGCGGCTGATCAAGACCGAGCCCGGCGTTGCCGTGCGGGCCATCCGCCCCATTGAGTGGTTAGATTCGGCGTGCGTCGGGGTTGAGTTTGCGCTCGTAGAAACGGCGGGCGGCGTTGTAGCCATCCAGCTCGGCCCGGTGGCGTTTAACGCCGTGGAAAATGGCGGCGACGACATAGCCGATGGCGGATCCGCCGAGGCTGGCGGCGATGATGTAGACTTCGATGGGGATGTTCATGGTGGGCTGGGTTGGTGGGAGTATGATTGGAGAGGCGAGGAAGATCAGGAGCCGGAGGCTCCTGCCACGGCGGGTTCCGGGAAGGTGCCGGTGATCTGGTGGATGCGGACGCGGCCGAGCTCGCCGAGGCAGAGCATGACGACGCGGTTGTCGCGGAAGCGGTCGGCAGTGCGGCGGTCCACCTTTTCGATGAGGTGTTTTCCGATGAGTTTCTTGGCGGACTGAGTGATAGCGGCCTCGGTGAGGCAGAGGTCCATGGCGAGGTCCGTCATGCAGGTGCGGCCGTTTTCGGCGAGTAGCAGGAGGATCTGAAGATCGGTGAGGTTGAGGCCGTGGTAACGGACGGTGCTGAGTTGGGTGGTGGTCATGATTCGGTGGGGTGTTGGAGATCAGCAAGAGGTGGCGGCGCGTTTGCGTGCGATGTGGATGGCTGTGGTGCTAATGGTCTCGCGGGCGATGGCGTTGAACTTCTGATAGGACCATCCGATGGGTTGGTCATTGGAGCCTGCGGGCGGACAGGTCTCGTAGCCTGGCAGGGCGTTGTCTGGGTTGCCATCGCGCCAAAGCGACCACCTAATCACGAGGCCGCGATGCATGCGGCGGACGGAGGTGAAGTGCTGGCTGAGAATGTAGTCTTTGAGCCATGCAACAAAGGCGGCGGGCAGCGGATCGGGTTTCATGGTTGGCGGGATTGGAGAATGGTTAGAAGCCGGATGAATCCGGCGCTCCATGGGAGCGGGCCTTGATGGCCAGGGCGGCGAGCTTGGCCTTGTGGAGGGCGCGGGCTTCGGCGCGGGCGAACTCTTCGCGGCTCACTGGCTCGCCGAGCTGGTAGGAGATGCGTTCGAGCTTGCGGTGGGAGACCTCCGCACCGGGCTCGATGCGGCCGGTGATCCGCATGGCCTGGACGGCCAGCAGGACGAGGCGGATTTTCTCGGCGGTGAGTTCGGTCATGGGAGAGGGTGATCAGTGAGCGGTGATCAGTGAGCAGGGGTGCAGACTTCCTGCAGGATGGCTTCCGGAAATGTGCGGGCGGGGCGGGAGAGGCGCTGGCGGCGGCCGGCGATGGTGGCGCTGCGGGAGAAGCCGCTGGGGAGGCCGAGTTGATCGGCGCGGAGCTTGCAGGCCTGGGAGAGACGGCCGACGGGGCCGCCGGAGATTTGAATGCCGTGGGAGCGCAGCCATTCCAGCACGGTGATCTGGCCGGGGATGATGAGGTCTTGCTCCGCCTGGTGGCGGAGGTAGGCGGCGCGGCTCTGGTGCTTGTCCGCCGCGGTGAGCAGGCAGGCGGCGCGGGACTCCGGCGGGAGACCGGCGAGGTCCGCAGGCTCATAACGGCCGTGGCGGCGGATGGCGGGCAGGACTTCGCTGGTGACCCACTTGCGGAAGCGCTTGGCGGCCTCTTTCCGGGATTTGAAAATGAGGGCGTAGAGGCCGGACTCGGTGACGAACTGGAGGCCGCGGTTAGGGATTCTAAGGTTACTACTAATCCCCTTTAGAGAGGCCGGAGTGAGGGTGCGCTTTTCATCGTCCTCAAGGTCGAAGACGGCCTTGTTGTGCTGTTCGATTCCAAGGTTCTCGCAAACGTCCTTGGCGACGAAGAGCGGAGCATCGTCCAGGACAAGGACGCGGATATGGGTGTCGAGTTCGAGGTTATCGAAGCGGAGGAGGCTGTTGGAGTCGGTGGTTTTCATGGTGGAGTCAGGCTGGGGTTTTGGTTTTCCGCATGGACTTCTCCAGGGCGCGGAAGCGGCGAGTGAGGGACGCGCTTTCCCGGTGGCCATGCAGGACGCGGGAGAGGTGCTCGCGAGTGACGCCCAACTTGAGGGCGGCCTCGGTCAACGGGATATGCGTTGACGCGCGGGGGCGGCGTGTGTCTGATTTTGGCTTGTGACGGGTCACAAGTGAGAAATCGTAGAAATCGGAGCTAGATGCAACAAAAATCGG
>CAYNQJ010000075.1:1896-9030 GCA_964399305.1 uncultured Luteolibacter sp. | reverse complement strand
AAGCGCTCTACAAGAAATGGCAGGCCGGTGGAGCCAAGGCCACGGCTCCCGGTTACTCGTGGCACAACTTCAAGCTGGCCGCCGACTTCGGCGTCTTCCTCAACGGCGGCACGATCTATCTGGATGGCGGCACCGCCGCGCAAAAAGCGCTGGCAGAGCGCGTGCATGCCGCGTGCAGCGTGCATGCAGGGGAGTGCGGCTTGTTGTGGGGCGGCACCTTCAAGGGCAGAAGCTTCGATTCGCCGCACTATCAATACGACCTCGGCCACAAGACGCCCACGGCGGCCGACCGGGCGAAATTCAAGGAGAAGGGATCACTGCTGTGAAGGCCGCCAGACAATACTTCGAAAAATTCCCGGCGATGCCGCCCGCCCAGCGCCTGTCCATTCTGGAAGACACGAAGGGCGAGGAACTGTGGGCGCTGATGCACTACGCGGAGGGCCGCGAACCGAGCGAGACGCGCGACCAGGTGATGGGCCTGGTGCTGGTGGTGGCAGGCGAGCGCTACCTGGCCAAACAGGCGCTGAAGGCCGCCAAGAAAGCGAAACGGATTTTCTGACATGGACTGGATGACACTGATGTTAGCTGAAGCCACAAACGCGGACCCGGATATGATTTCCGGCAAGGTGCTCATCGGGGTGCTCGGGGCGATCACCACGCTGGTCACCGGCCTGGTGGCGCACAAGGCGGGCAAGAGCCAGAGTTTCAAGATCGATGGCCAGCCGCTGGCCGTGAAGATGGAAGACCACTTTGTGACGCGGCGAGAGTTCGAGAATCACGAGGCCAGGCTGAGCCGCGACATGGCGGAGATGAAAGGGCTTTTCCGCGAAACGCAGACGCTGGTCCGCGAGCGCGATGAGAAGCTGACCGAGGCGATCAAGCAGACGGCGGAGAACGCCTACAACGGCCGGAGCAAGATTTGGAAAAAGGTGAACGACATGGCGGAGATCCACGGAGCGAGGATCAAGAGCCTGGAAGACCGCACTCCCATCAAAACCACACGAGTCCAATAGTCATGACAGGGAAACCAACAGTATCGGTGGGCCGCATCCGCAAGAAGATCCGCGAGGCGCTGAACATCCGCGCGGGCACCGGCAAGACCGAGGAGATGCTCCTTGAAATGGTCAACGAGATGGTGGGCGGCGGCGTGTCACTCCAGGAGCTGCGCGACGGCATCGAGTGGAACCATGCCGCCGCGTTCATCCGCAGCGAGTGGAATGACCAGGCTGAGGAAACCGAGTGGTTCATCACGCCGGATGGGATCGCACAGGAAAACATCAAGTGAATGGAAGAGCCCTTCAATCCCGACGCGCGCTCCGACGCGAAGCTCAAGAACCTGCCCGAAGAGGAGCTGATGGTTCTGTGGAGCTGGCGGCATCCGGAGCCTGGCGGCAAGAAGCTCAAGTTCTCCGCCATCCAGGCAGAGATTCCGTTGCGCTATGGCTTCACCGTTTCCGGCTCCACGCTCTCGGACTTCTATTCCTGGCTCAAGGTGTGGAAGCGCTGGCGGGATGCCCAGGACTTCGCGATGCAGGCGCGTGCGGAGCTGGCGAAAGATCCGACGATCTCGGATGCCGAGCTGGACAGGTTTGCCGAGCGAGTGCTCAAGGCGGAGGCGGCGGTCAACCGGGATGTGAAGGGCTACGTCTCGCTGCGGCGCATGACGCTGGCCGAGAAGAAGGAAGCCCGCGAGCGGGACAAGCTCACCCTGGCCACGAAGACGGATGTGGAGAAGGGCCTGGATGCGCTGGCGGCGGAGATCGAGGGCAACGCCCCGGCGATGGCGATCTACCAGAAACTCAGGGAGGTGCTGAAGAAGGCATGAGCGGCGCACTGTCAAAACTCGACCAGCGTCTCGACGCGACCGCCAAGAGCAGCGTGCCGAAGGTTTCCTCGTTCATGGAGTTCCTCACCACGCAGGCGAAGGTGAAGACACCGGGCGGCGAGTATGTGAACTATTCCCTGGATGGCCGTGAGGCGCTCATTCCCGTTATCGAAACATTTGACCTGGTGCTCGGCTCGCACACCGGCAAGCCGCTGCCGGATTCCACCATCGACCTCTGCGGTGGCGCTCAATTCGGCAAGACGATCCTCGCTCTCAACTTCGGCATCTATCTGACCGCATGCCATTTCCGCAACTGGGGCTATTACCTCCCGGATGATGACCTGGTGGAAGGCATCGTGGACGCGAAGCTGCGGCCGGACGTGATCGAGCAGATCGATTGGCTCGGTCCGCTGATGTCCGTCGGCAAGATGGATGACAAGCGCGGCCGGAGCGTGAACCGCAAGGGCGCGTTCCAAGTCAGCGACGGCAAGCGCAAGGCGCAGGGCATGATCCGGGGCATGGGCAAGATCCCGACTTCGTTCTCCATGGACGCGGTGATGGAGGATGAGAAAGACGACATCCCGGCGAAGCGGAGCAAATACCTCACCGGCCGGATGACGGCCTCCGACCTCCGCTTGCGCAGCTCCATCGGCACACAGCGGATGCACAGCGCCGGACAGCAGAAACAATGGGAGGATGGCAGTCAGGGCGTGTATGTCTTCCAGCTCGCGAATGACAAACAGATCAACCTGGAGGAGAACTGGCCGCAGGTCTGCCGCCTGGCGGTGGATGGCGAGCCGCGCCCGACCGATCCGAAGCTGACGACGGCCGGAGAGTTCCGCGACGAGAGCGGCAACGCGTGGGCTTATGAGCCGGGTGCCAACTACTACTTCGCAGATCCGGACACCGGCGAGGTGATCGACCGGAGCCGCCCGATCCTGAAGCACTTGAAGCCGGAGCGGATCAAGCTGCGCAAGTGGAGCTTCCGGATCTCGCAGTTCTGCATCGGTGCGATGCCGATCAACCAGTTCGTTTCCCGCTGGCAGGACGCCGTCAAAGATCCGGAGATGATGACGGTGTTTCGCTGCGATGTGATGGCGCTGCCATCCAACACCGAGCAGGCGATCAACCCGGAAGTCATTCTCCGTGCCCGGACGGTGGAGGAGCCGTTCGATCTTTCCCTGGCAGCGGCCGCCGCGCCGCGCTTCGCCGGGATGGACACCGGCAACCGCTGCTGGTTCGTTTCCCGCGATGTGTTCGGCGAGGACCGCAAGCGCATCAACTGGGCGGAGCAGATTCCACTCTCGCAAATGGTGGCGCGGGCGGAGGTGCTGTTTCACAGGCTGGGCATCCAGTGCCTGGCCATCGACGCGAACCCGGCAGTGGATGAGGCGCGGACACTCTGCTACAAGCTCAATGGGCTGGAAGGCATCGACTGGCGGCCGTTCAACAACCGCCCGGCGGAAGCCCGGCTGCAATTTCCCGGCGGCCTGGTCTGGGATGGCGCGAACCGGCGCTGGGAAGGCCTGCGCTGCTTCGTGGTGGAGTTCGCGGTGAAGCAGGGCGGCGGCATCGTCCACAAGCTGGGCATCGCTCCCCAGGGCGGCTTCAACCAGTTCTATCCGTTGATCCAGTGCAACCGCTTCGAGAGCATCAACCGGGTGGTGAACGAATTTCTCACGCCAGCGGAGAATGTGATCCGCGTGGTGGACGGCAAGTTGCTTGAGGAGCCGGTCATGCGGCTTCCGCGGCGCGAGGCTGGCAGCCCGCCCATCGTCGAGACGCTTGATTCGCATCTCATCACCGGATCGAAGCGCGCGGCCAAGGAGGGTGGCGAGGCGCTCGACTACGTGGACGGATGCGAGAACCACCTTCTACTGGCGGATGCCTATTCCGGTCTGTCCGAAATGATCGGCGGGCACCAGGTGAAAGGCGGATTCACCTTCACTCCGCGCCCCGGCGGCCGGAGGTCATTCAATCCGGAAAGGAGCGTGCTGTGAACGAGGCCCTAAAATCGATTTCTAGCGGGGGGTGCCCCAGAGCCCCACACTCTTTGCAGGCGACCCGCCCGGCGGCGTGGAGACCCTTGCACGGGCTTGCACGGGCCTGTTTTCAGGAAGGAGGCGCGGCATGAGGACGGCTCGCGCTCCCAGACCGTCCCGTGAGGGGGTTTTCAACCGCCTCGCGGGTATCATGAACCGCGCGGCGGCCGCGGTGACGATGCGCCTGCACGTGGCCGCCGCAAACCTGTGGCGCGACCACTACAATCCGCTGCGCGGACTGACCATCGCACGGGCTGCGGCTCTGCTGGAAGAGGGCGAGCGCGGAGCCTTCGCGGAACTGCAATGGCTTTACCGCTCGATAGAGATGCAGGATGCCACGCTCGGCGCGCTCATTGAGCGGCGGACCAGCGCCATCCAGCGGCTGGATTGGAACATCAAGACGCGTGACGACGTGCCGACCGGCAAAGAAGCCATCGCCGAGCGGCAGGCCGAGGCACTGCGGGAGGCTTATGACGGCATCCGGAATCTCTCCGCCGCACTGGAGTTCCTGGCACTGGCATCGTTCCGGGGCTACTCGCACCTGGAAAAAGTGCGCGGCACGGACGGCAGGCTCAAGGAACTCGCGCCGGTGGACCAGTGGTTCTGGGTGCGCGAGGGGATCTATGGCACCTGGCTGCTCAACAGGGACGGCAGGCCTGGCGCGCGCCAGGGCGATGAGGTGCCGCTGGACCGCTTTGTAATCCGGGAGGTGGCGAGGCCGGTCAACCGCGTGGCGCTGATCGCGTTTGTTAGAAAAGGTCTTTCGCAAAAGGACTGGGACGCGTTCATCGAAACCTACGGCATCCCGGCCGTGTTCGTGATCATGCCGCCGGATGTGCCGAGCGGGAAGGAAGATGAATATCTCGAAACCGCCGACGCCGTGGTAAGCGACGCGCGAGGTGCCCTGCCCCACGGTTCCGACATCAAGACGGTGGACAATGGTGCCCGTGGCAACAACCCGTTCAAAGACCACCTCGCTTACCAGGATGAACAGATCATCCTGCGCGGCACCGGCGGCAAGCTCACCATGCTGGCCGAGAGCGGCAGCGGCACGCTGGCCGGTGGAGCCCATGCCGACACCTTCGAGCAGATCGCGGCGGCGGAGGCGGCTGAGATTTCCGAGATCCTGCGCAGCCAGGTGGACGCCGAGATCCTCGCGGCGGTGACACCCGGAGAAAAGGCATGGGCTTATTTCGAACTCGCGGCCAATGAGGAGACGGACACGGCGGCCATCGTCAAGGACGTGGTGGCGTTGAAAGGCGCGGGCTATGCCATCGCTGCGGACTGGATCGCGGAAAAAACGGGATATGAGGTGGTAAATGCTGAAATCCCGAAAGCTGAAACGCTGAAAGAAGAAGCTCCGCAACCTGAGATCCGCAACCGGGAGCAAGCCATCGGCGGTGACACACCGCCGCTACAAGATGCGATTCTCGCCGCGCTGTCCGAGGATATGCAACCTTTGGGCAAGGCCCTTGCAGGAGCCATGCAGGCTGGCGACGGCCCGGCGATCAGCGCGGCGCTCAAAAAGATTTCCGAGGGCATGCCGGAGTTTCTGGAAAGCGCGGCGCTTGAGAACGCGCTGGCGACCGATCTTGTCTCGGCGCTGACCGGAGATGAGGACATCCGAAACAACTGCGGCAACGGCAAAGGCGGTTTCCAGCAAGGCAACAAGTGTTCCAGGGGTTCCGGTGGAGGCAAGGCCCCGATCCGCGACGTGAAGATTGAGCCAGCCGCTGGATTGTTCGATGCACTGGGCATCAAGGAGGGTAACATCTTTGCGGACTGCGAAGCGCTCGCCGGAAAACATCCGGAGTATTTCAAGGACTCTCATGAGGCAAAGGACTTCGTGGACTATGTGCTGAAGCACCCCACACACATTCTGCCGGGCAACATGGATGATCACCGGTTGATCGTCCATCGCGGGCAAAGCGACAGCGCGGTGGCGTTGGAAATCACCCTGCGGGGTGGGAAATACCGCGTGCGCAGCGCCTATCAATTCACGCCGGGCCAGTTCGACCGGAAATGGAAGAAAGCCGCCGGTCGAGGCGCTGAACTCGATTTCCCGCGTGTAGATCCCGATCTGAAGAACCGGGAAACACCTTCGGGGTGCTGGGCTGGTCTTGCGAGCCAGCTTCCGGCGGCAGTGGAGAGGATGCTTCAAGAAACGCAAGACCGCAACTCAAAATGAATACCCCGATTTACAACCGACAAAACGAGGCTCCGGCCGATGGCTGGTATCAGATCGAAGTGACCGGCACGCACCCGGTGGGCGACGGCCGCCGCCAGGTGATCGATGAGGTGGCGCTGCAAAGCATCGTGAACCGATTCAAGGAAGATGCCGCGCAGGAGAACTTCGCCGGACTGTTGGTGGACGCGGATCACCTGAGCCATGATCTGGAAAACCCGACCGCCGCGCTTGCGTGGCTGAAGGAACTCGATATCCGCAACGGCCAGCTCCACGGCCGGCTGGAACTCACCGACCTCGGCGAGGCAGCCGTGAAGGGCAAACGCTACAAGTGGTTCTCCACCGAATACGACGCCGCCGATCTGGAAAAGCTGCCTGAGAACGCCGTGCGCCCGCACCGGCTCGGCGGCCTGGCCTTCACCAACCGCCCCAACAACAAGGGCGCGAGACCCATCTCCAACCGCGACGGCACGCTGCCGCCCGGTGAGACAACACCGAACACCAACACCACATACGAACCGATGAAATCCATCGCCGAAAAACTGGGGCTGTCCGCCGAGGCTACCGAGGCCGACATCCTGACCGCCATCGAGAGCCTGCTCAGCAAGGTCTCCGACATGGAAACCAAGGAAGCGGAAGCGGGAGCCGACGCCGTCCTCAACCGCCTGGGCGCGCGCGTCCCGGAAACCGTGCGCGCGCAATGGCGCGAACAACTCATCGCAAACCGCGAGGCCACCGAGAAGCTCATGGAAGCCAGCTTCCCGGAGAAGAAGGAAACCGAGCGCATCTTCAACCGCGAGGGAGCCAAGCCCGCCGTGGCGGATGCCAAGACCGAGGACCAGAAGGCCGATGCCCAGGCCGCCCTGGTGAACCAGATCCGCAACCGCGACCGCTGCACGCACACCCAGGCATGGGACAGCGCCCGCCGCGAACGCCCCGAACTGTTCAACTGATAGAAACCGACAACCACTGTTAGAAAGACACCACCACCATGATCGCACGAGACAAAGCCATCATTCCCGGAAACCACGTCGCCGACTTCACCGGCGAGGACGGGAAATTCGTGGAGAGCGCCGCTGGCG
>CAYNQJ010000075.1:0-1796 GCA_964399305.1 uncultured Luteolibacter sp. | reverse complement strand
GCTGCCACCACCAACCGGACCCTCACGAATTACGCGCAGGGTTTCGCCCAGGACGCCGCCTCGGCCCTTGCCGAGTTCATCGCGCCCACCGTGCCCACGGGTATCGCCCACGGGCAGTTCAAGAAGTTCTCGGACAAGAACGACTTCCAGGTTTACGACACCAGCCGCGCGCTGGGCGGCAGCCGGAAGCGCATCGAGTTCGGGGCTTCCGATCCCTACTTCAACTGCGCCCCTCAGGGCCTTGAAGCCGCCATCGACGACCACGAGCGCAAGCTCGCGGGCGACAACGTGCTCAACCTCCAGCAGGCCAAGCTGCGCACCCTCATCAGCTCCGCCACGGCGAGCCATGAGAAAAAGGTGTTCGACCTGGTGAAGGCGGGCAAGGCCGCCACTGGCGGAATCGGCGTGTGGTCCAACGCGGCCAACGACCCGGTTGCCGAGATCGACAGCCAGATCGAGGCCATCGCCACCGAGATTGGACGCATGCCAAACCGCATCGTCTTCGGTATCGGCGCGTGGCGCGTGTTCCGCAACCACGCCAAGGTGCTGGCCCGCCAGCCCGGCGCGGAACTCATCGGTGTGACCAATGAGGGCGCGGCCAAGATGACCATCAACCCCGGCATCGAGATCCGCGTGGGCGTGCTCAGTGCGGACGCGACGAAGTTCGGCGCGACCAAGAACGTCACCAACATCGTGGGTGCGGAAGTGTTCATCTTCTTCGCCAGCGATGCGCCGACGCAATACGACCCGTCCTTCGCCAAGACCTTCGCCGTGGATGCCTCCATGGTGGGAGCGGTGAAGGAATACCGCGATGAAACCTCCGTCTCGGACATCCTCGCGATGGACTGGACCGAGGACATCCAAGTCGTCGCCGCCGGAGCGGGCCGCCGCATCACCCTGAGCTGACGCATTCGTCGGTTCGTGCGGCCGGGGGAGACTCCGGCCGCATCACCGACGAATGAACATCGAACGTCCAACATCGAACATCGAACGCTGAAATGTGGAGGGAACTCACGGAAGCCGACGTGCTGGGTGCGATGAACGCGCTGGAGACGGCCGCCTATCAGGCAGCGGCCGCTGGCGACGGGCAGGATGTGCTGGCTGACATCACCGCGCAGGTGGTGGAAGAGTGCCGCGCCCACATCGCGGATTGCCAACGCAACAGCCTGGCCGCCGGAGCGACCCTCCCCGAGCGGGTGATGTATCATGCCGTGGCTCTCATCCGCTACCGGATGCTCACGCGCCTGGACATGGAGGCCACCGAGGACCGACGCCGCGAGCAGAAGGATGCCGTGGAGTTCTTCCGGCGCGTATCGGAATGCAAGGTGGCCATCGAGCCTGGCGACGGCACGGCCAGCGAGGACGGCACGGATGGATATGTCTCACCGCGCCCAGGCATCAACGCCCGCGAACGGAACTTCTCCCGCAGCCAGCAAGACGGAATCTGACTCATGATCACCCACGGCCTCTATCACCTGATCTCAACGAAGCGCTCTGCCGCCGGAGCCGCCGCACGCACCGCGCGTGAGGTGCAAGGCAAAGATCCGCGCATGGCGCATGAGTGCAATGAGACCGCCGAGCGCCTCGCGGTGGAGGCCGAGGAACACGCCACGCATGCACAGGCGAATGAGGAGCTGATGGAGAAGGCCAACAAGCTGCTGCATTACCTGGCCACGTCCAAACACAAGAGCCGCTACCGCTCCCTGGCCATCACCGACCTTGAGAGCGCCATCAACTGGCTGCGCCGCGAAAACGGCGACCGGGAGCCGGAACGCGATTTCGAGATCATCCCACCC
>CAYNQJ010000074.1:0-9413 GCA_964399305.1 uncultured Luteolibacter sp. | reverse complement strand
AGCATCGCCTGGATCGGGCCGAACGCGAATTTTTTCAGGATGAAGATGACCAGAAGGAAATTGACCACCTGCGCGATGAAGAAAGGTCCGTTCAGACCGAAGGTCTTCTGGATCGTATCAAGAACGCCGGTGGCTTCAGGGGCTTCAGCGGTGACGAAGGCGAGCAGGTGGATCATGATGGGTGGGAATATCGTGGATAAAAGGCCGCACGCGCCGGATGACGCGTGCGGCGTGGGAATCAGAAGGGAACAGCGAACGAGGTGAGGATGAAGATACCCTCGATGAGCGCTGCGAGAATGATCGAGATCACGAGGATCGGGGTTGCGGCTCCGGGGTTGCGTCCGGTCGCTTCCGCGGCCTTGGCTCCGAGGAGGCCGATACCGATGCCACCGCCGAGAGCGGCGAGGGCGACTGCAAATGCTTTGGTCAACATGGTGTGTGGTGTGTGGTTTGGTGTTGTTTTTTTCCTCGTCCCCCACGGTCAGGCCATGGTCGGAACGCTGAAAGGGTCAATGGTGCTCTTCGTCTCCGTGGTCGCAGATGAGCTTGAGGAAAATGGCGCAAAGCAGGGTGAAGACGAGGGCTTGCACGAAGCCGACGAGCAGTTCCATGAAGTAGAACGGCAGGGCGGGGAGAAAGGCGAAGGCTTTGCTTGGTGCCAGCGCCATGAGTGCTTCGAGCGTTTGTTCGCCGCCGTAGATGTTGCCGAACAAACGGAAGGTCAGTGCGACCGGGCGGATGCCGATCGAGATGATTTCCAGCACGCCCACGAACAGGAAGATCGGAACCATCATCAGCAGCATGAGGCCGTGGAACGTGCCTTTTGGTGCGAAGATGTGGGCGATGAAGCCTTTCATGCCGTTTTCGGTGATCGCCCAGTAGAACCAGAGCAGGGCGAAGCTGAAGGCCATCGCGGCGGTCATGTTGATGTCGGCATTCGCGCCGCGGAGCCAGGGGGTGAACCCTTCGTGGCCGTGTGCGTCCACGGTATTCCAACCGACCGTGCCGACGCCGGGGATCAGCCCCATGTAGTTGTTGACCAGGATGAAGAAAAAGATCGTGCCGAAAAACCAGAACACGCGTTTGGTCAGGTGGGCACCCATCAGGCCGCTGAGGAAATCGTAGAGAGACTCGAAAACCCACTCCGCGAAATTTTGGAAACCCGAAGGAATCAGCGACATTTTGCGGGTCGCGGCCTGGCAGAACAACACGATCAAACCGACTGCGAGCCAGACCATGATGGTCGAGTTGGTGAAGACGCCGAAGAGCGGTTGTGCGTTAAGCGGCAGAACGTGATGCCCGTCGCCGGCCGCATGCGCGGCGGAGAGCAATCCAAGGAGCCAAACGGTGAGAGTGGGGACGAAAATTCGCATGCGGAATTGGCAGGGGAAGTGCGCGGGCGGTCTTTAGGTATCGCTCCAAGGCAGGGCAAGATATAAGTTCAAAAAAAAACCATTTGTGCCGAATTCGTGGTGAAATGGCCATCCCGGGAGGTGAGCGCGCAAAGCGGTGAGGGTGCGAATCAGGAAAAACCAACCATTTCCATCGGGTTTTGGCTTGCCAATACCATGTCGGCCCCGCACAAACTCCCGCTGCCATGAATAAATCAGAACTCATCGATGCCATCCAAGCCGCTCTCGGAAACGACGCCACCAAACGTGCCGCAGACGAAGCCCTCGAAGCCGTCCTCTCCTCGATCGTCAAAGGCGTGAAGAGCGACAAGAAAGTCCAGATCATCGGATTCGGAACCTTTGAAGTGAAATCCCGTGCCGAGCGCACCGGCCGCAACCCCAAAACCGGCGAGTCGATGAAGATCGCCGCATCCAAGTCCATCGGCTTCAAGCCGGCCTCCGCCCTGAAAAGCCAGCTCTGAGTTTTCCGGGTTGATGTCGGCCTGTGGCCGATCAAGCCCAGAGTCTCACAACCATTCCACAGGAAAACCCCGGTCGTTCGCGGTCGGGGTTTTTCTTTTCTCATGCGCGATGGACATCCGCCGCCGGCTCACATAGATCCCTTTCCCACTCGACCGAGTTTTCCGCTTCATGAAACCACGTATCATTCTTGAAGAAGCCAGGCTGCCGGATGGCGGATCCCTGACATTGCAGGAGCACGACGGCCGCAAGGCGCTGCTCATCCATGGCCAGCAGATCTGCGGTCCCGCCACGCGCGCGGCCGAGGAGGAGCTGGCGCGGCTCGCCTGCGCGCCATTCCGCCCGGCCCGACAACCGAAACTCTGGTTCATCGGACTGGGTCTTGGGCACACGCTGTCGGCCGCCGCCGCCGAGTTGCGGCAAAAACGCGGCGCTTTCACCGTGGTGGAGCCGCTGCCCGAGCTCCCGGCATGGCATCGCGCCCACTTGCCGGAGAGTCCGTTGCTGAACGACCCGCGCGTGGTCGTGGAAAGCGATTGCAGTCCCGCCATGTTGAGCCGCCAGAACGGTTCGCTGCATGCGATCCTGCTGCATCTGGATGGCGCGCCAGCCGGTCCGGGCAACCGTCCGTTGGTCGACGATCGCCGCTGGCTTGCGGCCGCCTATGAGGCGCTGCAGGCGGGTGGTTTGCTGGCCATTGCCGGTTCCCGGCATGTTGCCGGGCTTTCCCGGCGGCTTCAACGTTCAGGCTTCGAGGTTGCTGAATTCACCGTGCCGGCATCGCCGAATGCCAAAAAATTGCGGCTACTGCCGATCTGGCTGGCGCGGAAATCGGCTCCGGATGTCCGGCGGCGCGATTGAGATCCGCTGCCGCGAGCCCCGTTTCCGAACATGAAAAACCCGCCGGACGGGGATGCCATCGGGCGGGTTGGTTTCACATGAAGAAAGCAGCTCAGTATCTCTGGGAGCGTGAGTATTTGAAGTAGGTTTCGACTCCCAGCTCCGGCGGGAACTCGGAGAGGCCGTCGTGGGCGTTCATTTCGATCCGGTTGTCCTCACCGCAACGTTCGTAGGGTGGCTTGAATGTTCCGCGATGGGTGGGGCAGGTGAAGGTGAAGAGCTCATAGAAACCGTATCCGAGGCGGCGGAGCGCACGGCTGGTTCCGTCCACCGCACCATAGGTGTAGCCTGCCTTGCGGCCGTAGGTGTCGGTTTTGCGGACGACTTGCTCGGGGATTTCCATGAATCCGTAGATGATGTTGCTGAGCGCCCGGCCCAGTTTGCGGGATGAGGTGTAGGTCGATCCCGGGGGGGCGTGGATGTCCGCGCAGACAAAGACGGTAAGCGAGGCAAAAGCCGTAGCGATGACGATGAGTTTTTTCATGCTGGGAAAAGGTTACGAGGGGGCTGCCCCGCTTGGCAATGGGAAATTTCGGGAAATTGGTTCTTGGCGCAGGCGGCCGGATGAGGGTTTGGCGCGGGCGGGATGTTTCCATTTGTGCCCGGCAGAACTTCTGCGGCCAAGGGATCGATCAACCCCGGGAAATGAGGCGCAGGAAATCCTGGGGTTGTTGGAACAGGTGGTCGGGCCGCATGGCCTCCAGCGACTCCCGCGAGTTGAATCCCCAAGTCACCGCGGCGATCGGAATTCCCGCTTTGCGCGAGGCTTTCACGTCGCGCAGTTCGTCGCCGATGTAGAGCATTTCCTCGGACGGCAGTGAGAAGGTTTTGCGGATCGCCCGCAGGTGTTTGGCTTTGCCGCTGAGCTTGGAGGTCGAGGAAATGAAGTTGAACGGATCCCGCAGGCCATGGGCGCGCAGGAACAAATCGACGTTGGCGGTGGTGTTCGAGGTCAGGATGCCGAAACTGCCGACATGGCGGCGCATTTCCACGATCACCTCGGCCATGCCATCGATGAGAGGCAGGCGGGTGATGTTGTCGCGCAGCATGCCGGTGCCGCGCGCGATCAACGCTGGGACCCGCCGCTTGGGGATCTTCAGGTGGGACAGCAGTTGCTTGAGCGAGAGATGCCTGAGCCCGTCCAATTCGACTTCCTCCACCTGGCGGATGCCGTAGTCCGGCGCGAGCAGGTTGAAGATCCTGCGCATCTCGCCGAGCGTGTCGGCGATGGTTCCATCGAAATCGAAAACCAATGTCCGGTATTTCATCATGGGGGATCTCTGGACGAATGACGGATCAGGCGAGTGGCAGGTTCGGGTGGATGTCCTCGCTCAATGGCGAAGATACCCCCGCATGGTGTTTGAGCAATGCGGCATAGGCAATCATCACCGCGTTGTCCGTGCACCATTCCGGCCGCGCAGCCAACCATTCGTGCCCCGATGCCGCGCATGCCGCTTCGAACGCACCGCGCAGGGCGCGATTCAGTGAAACGCCGCCGGACAGGCCGATCAGGTGCCGCCCGTTTTGTTTGGCCGCGCGCAGGGTTTTCTCCACCAGCACCTCGATGACCGCCTGTTGGAACGAGGCCGCGAGATCGGCGAGGCTCACTTTCCCTTGTTCGCGCTGCAAGGTGTATAGCACGGCGGTTTTAAGCCCGGAAAATGAAAAATCGAGGTGCGGGTCATGCCGCATGGAACGCGGAAAATCATAGGCCGCCGGATTGCCGCCACGGGCCGCCTTTTCGATCTCCGGCCCACCCGGATAGGGCAGACCGAGCATTTTCCCCACCTTGTCAAACGCCTCGCCCGCCGCGTCATCGCGCGTCCCTCCCAACTTGCGGTAATGTCCCGGTCCCTCGACATCCAACAGCAGCGTGTGCCCGCCCGATACGATCAACGCCACGTGCGGGGGCACCACGCCACGGTCGATGAATGGCGACAACAAATGCCCTTCAAGGTGGTTGATCCCGAGAAACGGTCGCCCCAGCGCGCAGGCCATGCCCTTCGCCGCCGTGCTGCCGATCAACAAGGACGAGGCCAGACCCGGCCCGGTGGTCGCGGCAAAGGCATCCACTTCCGCGACTGCAACGCCGGCCTCTCCCAGCGCCCGCTCGACCAAACCGCGCAACAACAGCGAGTGGTTGCGCGATGCCAGTTCGGGCACCACCCCGCCATGCTCGCGGTGAAGGTCGATTTGTGAGGAAACCACCGAGGCCAGCACCGAGGCGGTTTCCCCCGGCTCGCCGCGCACCAGCGCCACCGCGGTTTCGTCGCAGGAAGATTCGATTGCCAGAAGCAGGGCCATGCCGGGATTTTCTAGGTTCCCGGATCCGGGAAACCGATCAAAAAATCAGGAAATCATCGCCATGTCGTCCTGCATCCGCCATGCTCCACGCCCGAACCCGGAGGCCCGTGTCCCACTCATTGCAACCCAAACCACCCGCAGGCATCGCGCTTTTCGATCTGGATGGCACCCTGCTTGCCTGGGACTGCCAGTTGTTGTTCCGCCACTTCGTCATCCGCCGCGAGCCATGGCGCGCGCTGCTGTTGCCGGTCTTCCTGCTGGCGCTGCCGTTCGCCGGCATGCTCGGCACGGATCGCATGAAGCGGGTTTTCCTTTCGTTCCTGTGGCTCATGCCGGCCGATACCCTGTTGCGGCATTCCCGCGATTTCGCCATGTCGGTCCTGCCGGCGATCTATCCGGAACTGCGGGATAAGCTCGAGCGCCACCGGTCCGCCGGCCATCTGTGCATCCTCGCCTCCGCCAGCCCGCAATGTTATGCTGCGGAAATCGGTCGCGAGCTCGGCTTCGATCTCACGCTCGGCACCGAAGCCCGCCTCGGGCGCTTTCTGCCAGCCCTCGTCAATCACAAGGGTCAGGCCAAGGTCATCCGGTTGGTGGCCACGCTCCCGACAGGATATTTCCAACATGGAAAGCTCGTTCACAGCCACGGCTACACCGACAGTTGCGCGGATCTGCCGATGCTCGCGCTCTGCGACTCGGTCACCGTGGTGAATCCGTCCCGGCGGCTCGCCAGGCTCGCCCGGGATGCCGGCTGGGAGATCATCCGCCCCCGCCGCCCGTGGAAATCCCCGCTCGGTTTCGCCCTCCGCGTGATCGCCCTGCTCTTTGGCGCCGGCCGCAACCCCGCCGGGCTTCCGCTTGAAAAGACGTGCTTGCGGAACGCCCCTCTATCATCCCATCATGCCTCCATGAATGAGGAAAACTCGCTCTGGAAAGCCAGCTCATCCCAATGGCTGAACCTCGGCAACTTCGCCGTCTCGCTCCTGATCGCCATCGTCATCATCCTCGGCGCGCTGTATTTTGAAATCCCGTCGCTCACCACCGCGCTCCTCGCCCCGCTGGCATACGCTGTCTGGAAATACCTCGTCATCAGGTGCCAGGTGTTCGAACTCACCAGCGAACGCATCCGCATCACCAGCGGCGTCATCAACCAGCACATCGATGAGATCGAACTCTATCGGGTCAAGGATTCGCAGATGATCCGCACGTGGTGGATGCGCCTCACCGGCCTCGCCACGATCTCGCTCGAAACCTCCGACCGCACCATTCCCCACCTCCAGATCCCGGCCATCGGCGACGGACCCGCCATGCGCGAGGTGCTGCGCAAACAGGTGGAAATCCAACGCGACAAGAAACGCGTCCGCGAAATGGATTTCGACGACACGGGCAACGGCGAGCTTGACGGCCTCGAAGCCTGACCGTCCGGCTGTGGGTCAGCTCCGGGCCGCCGCCATCAGCGACTCGATCTCGTCCGCTTCTATCGGAATGTCCGCCATCAGGTCGATGTTCGCGTCCTTGCCGATCCATACGTCGTTCTCAATCCGGATGCCCAGGTTTTCCTCGCGGATGTAAATCCCCGGCTCGATCGTGAAGACCATGCCTTCCTCGACCGCCGTGTGGGGCGGGCACACGTCGTGGACGTCCAGCCCGAGATGGTGCGAGGTCCCATGCATGTAGTATTTCCTCATCAACGGTCTGTCAGGTCCCTGCGCCTTCGCTTCGGCCGCGGTGTAGAGCCCGAGCCCCACCAGCTCCGCATCCATCAGCTCATGGATCCGTTTTTCATAATCACTCGGCAGGATGCCGGGCCTTAACAACCCGTTGGCCGCGCGGAACACGCGCAGCACCGCATCGTAAACCTGGCGCTGGCGCTTGCTGAAACGGCCGTTCACCGGCACCGTGCGCGTCAGGTCGGAGTTCCATCCGCGCCATTCGGATGCCACATCCATCAGCACCAGCTCGCCGTCCTCACAACGCTTGTCGTTCTCCATGTAATGCAGGACGCACGCGCTCCTGCCGGAGCCGACGATCGGGCCGTAGGCGAACCCGCGCGACCCGCGCCTCACGAACTCATGCAGCAGCTCCGCCTCGATCTCCCATTCCCCTACACCCGGCCTGATGAACCCGAGCGCCCGGCGGAATCCCGCGCCCGTGATCTCACAGGCCTTCCGGATCTGGCGGATTTCCTCCTCGCTCTTGATCATCCGCAGGCGGTGCATCAACGGCGCGAGCCGTTCATACCGGTGGAGCGGGTAGCGTGCCTGGCAATCCCTGATGAATCTCGCGTTGCGGGTTTCCACAATCACGCTCGCCCGCAAATGCTCGTTGGTGGACAGGTACACATGCTCCGCCTGCGGCATCACCCGGTGCAGGAAACCCTCGAAACCCGACGTCCATTCGACGCGCTCGATCCCGGTCGCCTTGACCGCCTGTTCCTTGGTCAGCTTTTCACCTTCCCACACCGCGATGTGCTCGTTGGTCTCCGCCACAAACAACACCTCGCGCTCACGCGGATCCTTCGCATCCGGCATCATCACCAGCACGGTGTTCTCCTGATTGACGCCGGTCAGGTAATACAGGTCGTTGTTCTGGCGGAACGGCAGGCTCCCGTCCGCGTTGGTGGGATAGATGTCGTTCGAATGAATGATGACCACGCTGTCCGGCTTGAGCAGCCGGCGGAGACTGGAGCGATTGCGGATGAATAGCTCGGCGGGTATCGGTTCGTATCGCACGTCCGCATTCAAGGGCATCCCCCACCGCCGGGCAACCCGGATTTTCGGCGAAATCTCACTGCAGCTCGAAGCGGTCCAGGTTCATGACTTTGGTCCATGCGGCGACGAAGTCCTTGAGGAATTTTTCCTGGGAATCGCCGCAGCCGTAAACCTCCGCCAGCGCGCGCAGTTCGGAATTCGAGCCGAAAACCAGATCGACCCGCGAGCCGGTCCACTTGAGCTCTCCGGTGGCGCGATCGCGGCCCTCGAACAGATCCGCGTGCGGCGTGGTGGGACTCCATGTCGTCCGCATGTCGAGCAGGTTGACAAAAAAGTCATTGGTGAGCGATTCCGGCCGCGCCGTGAACACGCCCGTCGATGAGTGGTCGAAGTTGGCCTTGAGCACGCGCATGCCGCCGACGAGCACGGTCATTTCCGGCGGGGTGAGCGTCAGCAACTGGGCCTTGTCCACCAGCATTTCCTCGGCGGTCGTGGTGAAGTGGGTTTTCATGTAGTTGCGGAAGCCGTCGGCCTGGGGCTCCAGCAGCGCGAAGGAGGCCACATCGGTTTGTTCCTGGGTGGCGTCCGTGCGGCCGGGAGTGAACGGCACGGTGATGGCGTGGCCGGCGTTCCGGGCCGCCTGTTCGATGCCCGCGCAGCCACCGAGCACGATCATGTCGGCGATCGAGATCTGTTTGCCGCCGGTGGCGGCGCGGTTGAAGGCGCTGCGGACCGATTCGAGCGTGTCGAGTGTCTTCGCGAGCCGGGCGGGCTGGTTGACCTGCCAGTATTTCTGGGGGGCGTGGCGCAGGCGTCCGCCGTTGGCACCACCGCGCTTGTCGGAACCGCGGAAGGTGGACGCGGCCGCCCATGCGGTGGCCACCAGTTCGGAAACCGTTAGACCCGAGGCGAGGATGTCCTTCTTGAGTGTGGCGACATCCTGGTCATCGACCAGCGGGTGGGTCACCGGCGGGATCGGATCCTGCCAGATCAACTCCTCCTCGGGTACCTCCGGTCCGAGGTAGCGGACTTTCGGTCCCATGTCGCGGTGGGTAAGCTTGAACCAGGCCCGTGCGAACGCGTCGGCGAACTGATCCGGGTTCTCATGGAAACGCTTCGAGATCGGGGCGTAGACCGGATCGACGATCAGGGCGATGTCGGTGGTGAACATCATCGGCGCGTGGCGCTTGGAGGGGTCATGCGCGTCGGGCACGGTGCCGGCTCCGGCAGCGCCTTTCGGCTTCCATTGTTTCGCCCCGGCGGGGCTGGTGGTGAGCTCCCATTCGTAGCCGAAAAGGTTGTCGAAATATCCGTTGCCCCATTGGGTCGGCGTGTTGCTCCACGCGCCTTCAAGGCCGCTGGTGATGGTGTCGCCCGCGTTGCCGGTGCCGAAGCTGTTTTTCCATCCGAGACCCTGCTCCTCGATCGGTGCCGCCTCCGGATCCGGTCCGACGTGCGGGCCCGGGTCGGCCGCGCCGTGGGCCTTGCCGAAAGTGTGTCCGCCGGCGATCAGCGCCACGGTTTCCTCGTCGTTCATCGCCATGCGGGCGAAGGTCTCGCGGATGTCCCGGGCGGATGCGAGCGGGTCGGGATTTCCGTTAGGTCCTTCCGGGTTGACATAAATCAG
>CAYNQJ010000073.1:0-9794 GCA_964399305.1 uncultured Luteolibacter sp. | reverse complement strand
GATGAAGGACCAGGCGATCGTCTGCAACATCGGCCACTTCGACAACGAGATCCAGATCGACAAGCTCAACAACGCGCAGGGAGTCGTCCGCACCAACATCAAGGCACAGGTGGACAAATACACGTTCCCCGCCGGCAACAGCATCTACATGCTGGCCGAAGGCCGCCTGGTGAACCTCGGTTGCGCCACCGGCCACCCGAGCTTCGTGATGTCCAACAGCTTCACCAACCAGACGCTCGCGCAAATCGATCTCTGGAAGAACAAGGACACCTACAAACCCGGACAGGTGACGGTGCTTCCCAAGCACCTCGACGAGGAGGTCGCCCGGCTCCACCTCGCGAAGATCGGTGCCAAACTCACCAAACTCACCACAGACCAGGCCGACTACATCGGCGTTCCGGTGGAAGGCCCCTACAAGGCGGATCACTACCGCTATTGAAGACCTCACTGGTTTTCCCGAAAACGCCCGGATGGTTCGCCGTCCGGGCGTTTTTTTTGACTCATCACACGGTAGGGCGTGGCGGCCCTACCGCGCCGTGGATACCGCCGGATGGCGGGCACAGTCCGTTCGTTTCCCATAACCCCTTGCACCACCCATGCGGGCGGAAATATGGGCGTGGCGGAACGCCACACCCTGCATTCTTTCCCAATCACCCCCCACTCTTCCCTTCCCACGCATTTCGGGATTCCATCGGGGCGCGCTCTTCGATAGAAACGAATCATGGCCAAAGGCTATGAACTCCACCAAGTCCGCATGATGGCCTTGCAGGCCATGGGCAAGGACCTCGCACGCAGGGCCAAATCCCGCTGTGAAATCACCGGTGCCTCCGGAGTCCCGCTACGGCCGTACGAAGTCCCACCCGTTGGCGAAACCCCGGACTTCGACCGCACCTTGCTGGTTTCCGACGCCGTCATGGATGTCCTCGAACACCCGAAGCACCTGGCCGGGCGGCAGTGGCAGTGCCTCACCGAAGCAGTCTGGAGCGACATGCCCGCCGTGCAGGTGGTCGCCTGGCGCATGCTCCGCGAACTGGCAACCCGCGAGGATTGGGCGCGCGAGGCGCTCGACGAGGTTTTCCTCGATCCGGAAATCGAGGAATGGGCGAATGCCGCTCCCCTCTAGAAAACCCGGACGATAGCAACTTCGGTTGCCACCCGGGGTTGGATCCCCCATGTTTCCAACCATGTTGTTCCGATAACGAAACCACCCAGCATGGAGGAACCTGACACGCCCGAAACATCCGACGAAAACAACGTCGACTTCGCGTTGATGAAACGCATCGGCGCGGGCGACCACGACGCCTTCCGTGAACTGGTCGAGCGCCACCAGGACCCCGTGATCGGCACCGTGGCGAAAATGCTCGGCAACACGAGCGACGCCGAGGACATCGCCCAACAGGTGTTTCTCCGCATCTGGAAGCACGCCTCCAACTACAGGCCTGACGCGAAGTTCACCACCTACCTCTTCACGATCACCCGCAACATGGTTTTCAACGAAACCCGCCGCCGCGGACGCAAAAAGGAAGTCTCATCCGACGCCCGCGAGGAGGACTCCAACCGCTACGTCGGGGAAAGCCCGGACCGCCAGCCCGATGCGGAGCTGCTCCAACGGGAACTTCAGCATGCTGTCGATGCCGCCATCGCGTCCCTCCCCGAAAGCCAGCGCATGGCGGTGATTCTCCGCCGCTATGAGCAGTTGTCCTATGAGGAAATCGCCGACACCCTTGACCTAACAGTTTCCGCCGTCAAAAGCCTGCTGTTCCGGGCGCGCACCTCGCTGAGGGAGTCGCTGGCCCGCTATCTGGATTCCTGAGGCTGCCCCAAAACCGCACTGGCGATGGCCAGCACCTCGCTGAACGGATGTTCCGAAAGCAGGCCGAAGGCATCATCACGGTTGAGCCGCGCACGCGTGCTTGCAGGACTGCTCATGCCACAGAGAAACCTGGCCAGTTGCCGCGCGGTCGCCAACGCGGGATGACCGCACGCCGAAACCCTGCGTACCGCCTCCCACCCGGCATCACCCACCGGGCGGACTGCCTCACGCTTCACGTCCACGGCAGGCAAACCACGGCAGCGGTCGCAGTGGCCGCACGGCATCGCCAGCACCTCACCGAAATGGCGGGTCAGATATCCGGTCAGGCACCCGATGTGGGAAGCCAGCCCCAGAACCTGTTGCAGCCGGTCAAGGTCAGCCTGCTCACGCTTGCGAAACACCTCCCCATAGCGCCGCGAGAGCTCTCTCAGATCTCCGGGATCCTTTTTCATCCGATAGACGTGGCGCACGCCGGAAATTTTGAGCGCCGCATCGCCCGCCGCCTCCAGTTCACACAATGCGGCCACGATCTTCTCCCGCGCCACCTGCCATTCATCCGCCAGGGCCGATGGATCGAACGCCAGCCATGAGCGCCCGGGCCGACCCGCTTCCAGCAGACGCTCGAGAAACTTCCGCCCCGCACCGGAATGCCCCGCGAGCACCTGCTCGCGCGTGCGAACCAGCTTCACCTGGTAGCTGCCGTAAAATGTCCCGCATGCCTCCAGAATGCCGTCGTTCTCCAGATACGCCAGCACGGTGGATATCACCGAAAGACGGATGTCGCAGGATACCGAGAGATCATACAGCGACACATCAAATCCCGCGCCCATCCTGAGGACGCGGTCGATCAACGCGCGCAGGGCTCCCTCCGCCGGTGTGTCGGAATAGATGAAGTTCTCAAGAACCGTTAGGTCATCGCCACAGGCAAGAAGCTCGCAGACGGCCGGCAGCCCGTCGCGGCCGGCGCGGCCGATCTCCTGGGTGTGGTTTTCCAGGCTCTTCGGCAGGTTGTAATGGATCACCCCGCGGATGTCGGCCTTGTCGATGCCCATGCCGAAGGCGATGGTGGCCACGATCACCCGCGTCGTTCCGGTCATGAACGCGCGCTGGGCGTCACTGCGGTATTCATCGGGCAGGCCGGCATGATACGCGCGCGCATCCACCCCGTTGCGGGCTAGAAACGTCGCCACTTCCTCCGCGGTTTCCTGGCGTGTCACATAAACGACCGCAGGCCCGTGGATCGCGGCCAGGCGCTCCAGCAGCAGCGGCTTGCGCTCCGCGGCCGTGCAGGCCGTCACCCGGAGATCCAGATTGGGCCGGTGGAAACTCAGCTGGACGTGATCCTCCGCAGCCACACGGAAGGTCTTGCGGATCTCGCCCACCACCTTGGGTGTGGCAGTGGCAGTCAGTGCGAGCACCCGGCCCACTTTCAAGGAGCGGCAGAATTTCGCAAGCTTGAGGTAATCGGGCCGGAAATTGTGGCCCCACTCCGAAATGCAGTGTGCCTCGTCAATCGCCACCAGCGCCACATCCCACTTGCGGATCCGCTGGCGGAACCCCTCGTTGGCCAGCCGTTCGGGCGCGATGTAAAGCAGCCTGATCCTTCCGGCATCAAGCCGCGCGTAAAGATCGCCCAGTTGGTCGGACGCCAGAGTCGAGTCCAGCCTCGCCGCCGGAATCCCGCGTGCATTGAGTGCGTCCACCTGGTCCTTCATCAGTGCGATCAGCGGGGAAACCACCAGTGTCAGCCCATCTAACATGAGTGCGGGCAATTGATAGCAAAGCGACTTTCCTCCCCCGGTGGGAAAAACCGCCAACGCGGAGCGCCCATCCAGCAGGGCGCATATCACCCGCTCCTGCCCGTCGCGCAGCGAGTCAAACCCGAAATGTTTCTTCAATGTGTCGAGCATTGCAAACTCCGCCCCAGCATCAGCACGGGGCCACAGCATCCACTTCCCAGACGATCAGGGAAGTCCGGATTTCAACGCAGCGCCAGCTCGCCGGGCCTCTTTTGCCATGGCAGGGCTCCCCCCCCGTCGGACCCGCCCGGGTCGGACTGTTTTGCGTGGCGTGCGTTGGCCGGATCCTCAGGCTCGGCCACAGCGGCATCCTCCACCAGCGGACGGGCCAACATGGTTTCGTAGCAATCCATATATTGGCGCGCCGTCCGCTCGTGACTGAACTCCATCCGGCTCTCCCGCATGATCCTCCCGATCTCACGGCAGCGGACATCGCCTGGCAGACGGAAGAAATCCATCGCACGGTCAATCGCCCACCGCAGCCCGTTCGAATCGTAATCGTTGAACCGGAAGCCGTTGCCGGTTGATTGGTCAACATCCAGCGGATGCACCGTGTCGGCGATCCCGCCGGTATTGCGGGCCACGGCGAGCGTCCCATAAAGCGGAGCCACCATCTGCGGCAGCCCGCACGGCTCGAACAAGGAGGGCATCAACATGAAATCCGATCCCGCGTAGGCCAGACGCGACAGCTTTTCATCAAATCCCACCGCCGCCACCCGGCTCTGGAGGTTGAAATCATACACGATCTTGTGAAACCACATCTGATAGGGACCATCCGCCACAATGACGATCTGGAGACACTCCGGATAATGGTCGGAAACCGTCCGGTGCAGGATGTGCGTGAGCAACTCCGGACCCTTCTGCACCGGATCCAGCCGCGACGGCCAGAAAAACACCGGTGCGGCCGGATTGACGGAAATGCCCAACCGGGACTGCAATGCCAGCTTGTTCGCGGCCTTGCCCTCCGTGAAATCACGTTCGTTGAAATTCCTTACCAGCGCCGGGTCGGTCCGCGGATCATAGGACGCATCCGGAGCGTTCAGAATGCCTGCCGCACATCCCGCCGCGTGCTTGTGGCGTATCTCCACCCTTGCCGGCCATGGCACCATCGGATGCTCGCCATCCACGATCTCCCGGAGAAACCCGGGACTGACCGTGTTGACAAAGCTGGCAGCGAAAATCCCGGAGGCAAGCAGATCGACGGCAAGCTCGGCGCGGGCCTGTTCATATCCGTTGGATGGCATCCGGTTGTAAAACAGCCCCGTCCAGAATTCCGCGGCATCGATCCCGCACTCCTCGATCTGCGCCAGCGGCACCGTGCGGCCGTGGATGTTGTGCAGGGTGAACAGGCTGTGGATCCCGCGCCTTCTCGCCATCGCCGGAATCAATCCGGTCATCCAGTCGTTGCAGTGGATCAGGTCCGGACACACGGTGGGCACGATGTGGTTGATCACCTCGCGCTGGAACGCGAGCGAGATGTGCATCGCTTCGTTCTGGTATCCGCTGTAAACCTGGTCCCTGTAATAGAATATCCGGTCCTGCGCCAGATGGATGCGGGTGTGAGGAAGAATCTCATGGTATTTCCGCAATTCACGCTCATGCAGATGGAAAACGTTTTCGCCGAAAATGCGCCGGTAGTTTGGAAGCGCCACATGAATGTCGGCCCCGCGATCCAGCAACTCGGAAATCAGCGCGGCCGAGACATCAGCCAGCCCGCCGGCTTTGGCGGCGACGCATGGTGCCCCCCCGCCCATCGCTTCCGGAAGATAGGCGATCTCCGGAGTGACCAGCAGGATTCTCGGACCTCGGGATTCGGATTCAGAATTCATATCCGGCGTTCGCCGACATTATCGCCCGCCGCCGCCAACTCGATGGTAACAACAAAAAGCATTTTGAATATCCGTGGAACCCCTCGTCGCCATCACGGGATATCTGCGATTCCAGGTACGCGAAACCACAGGAACTCCCATCCCCACCGATCACCCATGCGTGCACGTTTTCCCGCCCCTGTCTTCCGGATGTGGAGAATCCCAAAACGAATGTGATTTTATGCTTGCCTCGTCGCGGGACCGCGGGTTTCATTCCGCCCCCTGCCGCAAGGCAAATGGTCAATCGCGGGATGGAGCAGCCAGGTAGCTCGTCAGGCTCATAACCTGAAGGTCGTAGGTTCAAATCCTACTCCCGCAACCACTCTCAAAGCCTTAAGCCACAACGGTTTAAGGCTTTTTGATTTTCTGGGCTCTGAGCTCCGTAGACACAATCCGTAGACACTTTGCTGCGTCTTTGTATTTTCGCGGGGCTGGATGAGCAGAGCGCGAATTGCGCTTTGCCAGCGCGATTTCCCCATGCCTGCTGCACTCTCTGCGGAGTTTCTGCAGTTCACATGCCCGAGGTCAGGTCCCGGACGTCTTCGGCAATCACCTGGCTATCGGCCAGCGTCGCGCGGATGCCGGGAGGAATGGTTGGCGCGATGGCGACAAACTCGGTTTTCCAACTTTGAAACCGGCCATGTGATCGAAGGAAGGATGCGGCACCGGCTTTCAACGCGGAAACAGAAGCCGTCAGCCTCTCGGGATTGCGTTTGCAGGTGCCGAAGCGGATGCGCTGCTCGGACTCGTTGATCGCGACCAGGTCGATCTCCACATCGCCCCGGTCCCAGTATCCTTGGATTCGTTCGCTCAAGGGAAACTCACCCAGACCCAGACGGCTCCGTTCTTCGTAGAGCTGACCCACCAGACCTTCCAATGCATAACCTTCCACATTGGCGAGGCGTTCATCCGCTTGGGCGATGAGCTCCTCCAGCGGACGGAAGGCTGTGGCGGAAACCGGACGTTGCAGCGCGGACAGCCAGGCCCTGAGGAAATTGTCGCGGATGTAATATCGCCCGCTGCGTGCCTTGGTCTTGGCGAAAATCGGCAACCGCCGCTCGACCATGCGGTATCGATCCGTGAGGATCTTCAGGTAGCCACCCACCTGCTTCGCCTCGCCGGGACGCGAGACTTGGGCGATAGCCGATTCGATGTCGGCGTTGGTGCAGCCGGGATGGCGCGCCAGATGCTGGAGAATCATGTCGTAGCGCCCGCGCAACTCTCGCAGGAACCAATTGTCCGCCTCGCCCCGAAGCGGTGAGGAGCTGGAAAAGAACATTCGCCGGAGAAGGTCGCCACGATCCGCGCCCAACACTCCCTGCTCGAAAGCATCCCGGTAAAACTTCGGCACGCCCTCGAAGAGATTCCACAGGAAGAGCAGCCGGTTCGGGTCTTCATCCGCGTGCGCCCGGAGGATTTCCAGGATCGAGGCGATGTCGAGGTGTCCCAGTTCCAGCCTGTCGGTGGTCCGGTTGAAGAGCGGAGCATCCCGGTCTTCCAGCAGCGCGGTCATCTCAGCATGAAGGGAACCCAGCACGATCAAGCCACCCTTCACTTCCGAGGACCTGGCCGCCAGTCGATCCACTTCGGCCTGCAGCAGCGAGCAGAAGTCCCCCAACTGCTTGCGGTGGAAATACTGGAACTCATCCAGCGCCACGATCTTGCCACCTTCCGCCAGTTTCCCCAGCAGCTTCGCCAACTCCGCCAGATTCGAAACCCGCTCCTGCATCCCGAAGGTTTCCAAATACCCGTTGCACGCCGCGATCACGCCCACCGGATCAGAATCCGGAATCTGGATGTAGAGCGTCCGGGCCAGATCCTCCTCGCCCAAGGCCTGTTGAATCAGCGTCGTCTTGCCAATCCGGCGGCGTCCTGAAATTTGCAGGAAAAACCAGCGCTTCCGCTCCAGAATCGCCCGCAACTGGGCCAACTCAGCACGGCGGCCATAAAAGGCCCATGTGGGTGCGGGATCGGTCATTGCGAAATCACAATATAAAAGTTTTTACCTTACGCAAGAACTAGTCGCAAAACACTGATTCCAAGTGAACTACAAGTACACATTACGATCCATCTTGCAGCGGATGACGGCGGAATAGCGCGCCACATTCCGCCATGGCATGCTCCGGAGCGGAAGCCGATTTCCGCCATGGAAACGCCACGAGGTGGTGTAAGCTCCCCCGTCAATGACACATTTCAAAAGTAGAGGAACGGGCGGTTTTTTCGGTTTTGGTTATTTGTTGGCGGTAGAGGGTTGGGGGCAGGTTGCCGAGCGAGTCGTGCGGGCGTTCCTCGTTGTAGTCGATCATCCACTTGTGGACGGCCTCGCGGACTTCGGAGAGTGAGCCGAAGAGGTTGGCGTCGAGCACCTCGTCGCGGAAGCTTTTGTTGAAGCGCTCGACGTAGCCGTTCTGCATGGGTCGTCCGGGCTGGATGTGATGGAGGCGGACCTGATGGTTCTCGCACCAGGCGACGAGTTTGGAGGAGACGAGTTCGGGGCCGTTGTCGACGCGGATCTGGCGGGGCAGCGGGCGGCTTTCCTTGAGTTGTTCCAGAACGCGGATGACGCGCTCGGCGGGCAGCGAGGTATCGACTTCGATGGCAAGCACCTCGCGCACGCCTTCATCGAGCACGTTGAGCGTGCGGAAGCGTTTGCCGTGGTAAAGGGTGTCGTGCATGAAGTCCATCGACCACTGAAGATCCGTAAGCGGGGCCTGAAGCGCCGTGCGTAGGCGTTTGCTACGCTGCATTCATAGCCGTCATAGTATGCGATTTCTATGACGTCTATGATCAGGCTGCCTGCCGGGCGGCCTTTGCGGTGCGGGCCGCGAGCCACTTGACCGGGGTGAGGTCGGCCGCTTCGCTGGCCTTCATGGCGGGCAGTCGGGACAACACGTCCTCCAGATACTCGCGGGTGTGGATCCCGAGCCGTCGGCAGTTCTCGACGATGGTGTAGAGGATGGCGCACTTGTCGCCGGATTGGACGTTGCCCAAAAACAGCCAGTTCTTGGCACCGAGCTTGGTCGGGCGGATGGCGTTTTCGACGAGGTTGTTGTCGATCTCGACCCGGCCGTCGGTGAGGTAGAGTTCGAGCTGCGGCCACTGGCGCAGGGCGTAGTGGATGGCTTTGCCGAGTTTGCTTTTGGGCAGGATGCGGCGCTTGGCCAGCAGGGTGATCGCTTTGTGCAGCCGCCGGTGGACGGGTGCGCTTTCGGTGGCGCGCACGGACTGGCGCAGTGCAGGTCCGGCCTTGGTTTCGCGCAGCTTTTGTTCGATGTGATAGAGGTGGGCGATCTGGCGCAGGATCCAGGCGACGAGGCGCGGGGATTGTTCGGTGGCTTCGAAGAACTTGCGCCGGACGTGGGCGTGGCAGCCCATCAGTTTGATCCATGGCTTGTCCTTCGCCCAAGAAGGGTAGGCAGTGTAGCCGTCGCACTGGATGATGCGTGCAAGTTACTCGACGGCTTCGTCGGTGAGTTGCGGGGCCGGTTTTTCAAACAGGGCATCAAGGCCCTTGGCATCGCGACCACCGTGCCAGTGATAGAACACACTGCCGCCGGGGATGTTGGACGTCCAGAGGTAGCCGAGTTGGGCTTTTCCGGTGCCGGGTTCGAGATAGCGGATGGGGGTTTCGTCGATCTGGCGGTAGGGACATCGCCAGTGTTCGTATTGGACGGCGCGGTAAATGATGGCGAGCCAGTCGGAGGCGAGCAGCGTCCAGTCGCAGAGGGTCTTGCGGTGGATGTGCACGCCGAGGCGGGTGAAGATTTCCTCCTGCCGGTAATAGGGAAGATGGCAGACGAAGCGGTTGTCGATCACCTCGGCGATGAGGCCGGGAGTGGCGATGACGGGCTTGGCGACGGGATTGTCGATGCGGACGTATTTGGGCCGCACAAGCTGGACGCGGTAGAACTCTGCGGGCTTGAAGCCAAGTTGTTCGCGCACTTCCTCGCCGATGCGGCGATAGGCGGCGGGCTCAAGCTGAACTTCGGCTGGAATGACCTCTTCGCGCTGCACGGGAAGGTGATCGGGGATGCGCGGGACGCGGGTCTTCTGCGGACGCTTCCTGTGATCCCTGATCTCAGCCGCCGGTCCTTGGTCTGCGGGATCGGCGGCGGGCGCTTTTTTTGCCGCGTCGGCATCCAGCAGGAGTTCGAGCTGGGCGGCATCGAGCTTCTCGCTCGATACGCCGAAGACGCGGCGGCTGATGGCATCGACCGTTTGGCGAAGCACTAGATTTTCAGCGGAAAGCCGCTCGATGATGCCGCCAGACGCTCAACGAGTGAGGTGACGACAGTCGTGTTTTCCGATGTGCCT
>CAYNQJ010000072.1:0-10609 GCA_964399305.1 uncultured Luteolibacter sp. | reverse complement strand
CCCAGCGCCTGCGGTTGTTCATACCTGTGCGCATCCCCATGCCCGCGAACCTACCGATTTGCCGCCCGCCCGGCAAGAAGAATATCTAATAAAAAGTCTGACTTTTTGTTGGGTTGTTTGAGTATTTGAGGGTCAAATTGGTTGCTTGCTGCTTTTGGCCTGCCCGAATCCGGCGTAGTTGGCGGATTCGTTATGTTTCGTTCATGGATTCGAACCAGGCGTCGATGCCACCGGTCACGTTGGCGACGCGGGTGAAGCCGCGCTCCATGAGGAACTCGACGGCTCTGGCGGACCGCATGCCCATTTTGCAGTGGATGTAGATGTCCTTGTCGGTGGGCAGATTGTCAACCTGGCCGGGCAGCGTGCCGAGCGGAATGAGCCGGGCGCCCTCGATGCGGGACATCGCGTGCTCGTGGGGTTCGCGGACGTCGATCAACAATCCTTGAAACTGGTTTTCCAACAATTTCCGGAGTTCGGATGCGGTGATGGTCTTCATGTTTTGGGTGGTGGTCCGGCAGGCTGGGGAAGCGGTGGTTTCCGGGTTGGAGATGCTATGGATTTGCGGGGTGTCGCCGCAGAGGCGGCAGCGGGAGTCGCGTTGCAGGCGGATGGTGCGGAACGAGCTACGCAGTGCATCGTAGATCGTGAGTTGGCCGAGAGGCACGGTGCCGATGCCTAGAACCAGCTTGATCGCCTCCATTGCCTGCAGCGAGCCGATGATGCCGGGGAGCACGCCGAGCACGCCGGCTTCCTGACAGGATGGGACGCTGCCCGGCGCGGGCATCTCCGGCAACAGGCAGCGGTAGCAGGGACCGCCGAGGTGGGGCGCGAACACGGCGGTTTGTCCTTCGAATCGATGGATCGCACCGTAAACGAGCGGCTTGCGGAGGAAATACGCGGTGTCGTTGGTGAGGAAGCGGGTCGGGAAATTGTCCGAGCCATCAATGATCAGATCGTAGTGACTCGCGATCTCAAGGGCGTTGTCCGGAGTGAGTCGCAGCGGATGGCATTCCACCCGGATGTGCGGGTTGGTTTCACGGAGACGCGCGGCGGCGCTGTCGAGTTTGGGTTTTCCGATCCATGACTCGCCATGGAGGACCTGGCGTTGGAGGTTGGTGGCATCCACGACGTCCGGGTCCACCAGTCCGAGGCGGCCGACGCCGGCGGCGGCAAGGTAGAGGGCGGCAGGCGAGCCGAGCGCGCCGCTGCCAACTAACAGAACCGAGGCGTTTTTCAGCCGCAGTTGCCCGGCCTCGCCAACGGACGGGATCATCAGGTGGCGCGAATAGCGGAGCTGTTCGGCGGAGGTTAGGGAGTCGGCCATGGCGGAAAATGACGACCGGTGGAAATGGTCGGCCGGGCTGCGGGAATACGGGGTTTCCTCAGATCATGCCGAGTTTCATTTTGCCTTCCTCGGAGATCATTTCCTGATTCCACGCAGGGTCCCAGACGAGTTCGACGCGGGCGTCGTCGATGCCATCGATGGTCATGATTTTCGCCTGGGCGTCGGCGGCGATCACCGGCCCCATGCCGCAGCCGGGGGCGGTGAGGGTCATCTTGACGGAGACGACGCGTTTGTCGTCGATTTCCTCGATCGAACAATCGTAAACGAGGCCGAGGTTTACGATGTCCACAGGTATTTCCGGATCATAAACGCCCTTCAGCTGTGCCCAGACCTGTTCTTCGAGCGGGGCGTCCTTGAGCTTGTTGGCGGCCTCCTCCTTTTTGCGTTCCTCGTCGGGCGACACGCCGAGGGCGTCGGCATCCTGGGAAGAGATGCGCGCGAGTCCCTGGGAGGTGGCCACGGTGTAGGTCCCACCGAGGCGCTGGGTGATGTAAACGGCCGTGCCGGCGGGCAGTGAGAGCGTGTCGCCGCTGGGGATCTGGATGGCGGAGACTTCCCTGGAGAGTTTGATTTCTTGCTGCATGGGTGGATTTAAAACGAGGGGTTGGGAATGGGCAAGGGGCGAGTTTTCCGGGACGTGGCGGGAAAACCGCCGGAGGCGCGGGAGAACCGTGATTTCTAACAAAACCGCACCATGTCCTTGAGGAACTGGCCCCAGAGGAAGAACAATCCGCGTTTCGAGTATTGGAAATGACCGTCGCCGGTGAGGCGGATGATTCCGGATTTCAGGTTGTGATCGAGTTGCCGGCGCATTTCGGACTCGATGATGGATTCGATTTCCTCGGGATCGGGGACTTTGAGGCGGTCCACCGGGACGCGGATGCGTGCGAGGTATGCCTGGTGGTCGCGGAGCATTTGGTGGAAGCAGTTGCGGCCGCAGGGCACGTGGTTCCAGCGCAGGCCGGGTGGGCATTTCAGGGTGGGGGCGAAGGGGAAATTGGTGGTGCGCCAGGTTTGGCCATCGCAATCGTAGGAGGTGATGGAAATGAAAGCGAAGGCGACATCGCTTTGTTCACAGAGGCAGACGGCGGCAACGGCGCGTTCTTCCGGGTTCCAGAAAAGTCTGAAAAACTGGTGCATGCCATCCCATTGCCAGCCGCAGTCCGAGATGTGTTCGAAGCCGGCCTCTTCCATGGCGGCTGCGGCTTCGGTGGCGTTGGGAAAGAACGAGGGGTTGGGGATTTCCTCATGTTTCAGCCGGTTGTCGATCGGCAGCCGCATGCGGCGGATGCGTGTGAGCAACTCGATCCAGGGCAGGAAAAACCACAGCATCACGCCGAGGCAGCCGGCGTAGATATTATCGGTGAGGAAGTAGAGCGCGAAAAAACTCGCCATCAGGAAGACGAGCGCGCCGAGTTTGCGCACCCCACCCGAGCGGGTGCCGCGCAATGCGACTGCCAGCACAATCAATCCGATGACAATCAGGGTTTCGCGCATGGGGCTATGGAAAAAACGTGTGCGCAGCTAAGCACACGCTGGCTGGAAACGGGTTCCACGGGTAGCGGCGGGATGCAAGTGCTTGTTTGGCCATCGTTTGCGGGGGATTCCGGCCATTTCCATGCGGCGGTGGGTTATTTCCAGCCTTCGAGGAATTGCTCCAACTGGTCGAGGGTCGGGCTTTCCGCGGTTCTGACGTAGTGTCCGCTGGTACAGACGCCGAGACAAAGGCAGGCTTCCGGGGTGAGCCCGAGCAACTGGCCTTGGGTGAATCCCGCGTTGAAATGATCACCGGCACCGGTGGTGATGAGCGGCTTTTCCACATAGGGGCCGGGAACCCAGCATGTCCCATCGGCGGTGGCACAGGCCGCCGACTCGCGCGGGTGGATGACGACGGTGGTGAGGCCTGTTTTTTCGCGGATATCCGCGGCGATCGCGCGAAGGTCGGATTCGCATTCGCCACGTGCGGCGAATCCGAGTTCGTGGTAAACACGCTGGGCTTCCTTGAGATTCAGCCCGAGCGTGACGCGGCCGAATTCCCGGAAGCGCGAGATGATCGCCAGCGCCTCGAGCAAGTCCTCGCCTGAGCGTTTTTCCGGATCGGCCAGATCGAAGAAAAAGATCCGGTCCGGGTTTGGGGCGATGGCTGGCAGGACGCGGTCCGCGAGTTCGCGGAGGATGGCGGACATGTGGGGGATCATCGTCCAGTTGACCAAGGAGATCAGATCGGCTTCCGAGAGCTTTTCACGAAGGTGATCCGCACCCATCACGGATTCGATGAGTCCGAGCGTGAGTTCATCGAGGCTGCTGATGATGCCCAGGATCAGCTTGCCGTCGCTGAATTCGATGGCGGTGGTCATCCCCGGATCGCACAGGGAAAAGACATCCGCGCGTTTTGCCAAATCCTGAAAGACCGGGTGAGGCGCGGGCTTTCCGAGCGCGCCGGCATAGGTCACGCGGGTGCCTGCCGAGAGCAATGCGTAGGCCATGATCGGGCCGTTGCCGCCAAGCTTCGTCATCTGCGGGAACAACTCGATGTTGGTGCTTTTTCCAGCTGCGCCGGCGACGCGTTGGGCGAATTCCGGGATGGTGTTGATCGGGGTGAAGTCGTCGCCAAGTCCATGGCGTCTGGCGACCGGCACAACGATGGTATCCACGAACCCATCGAATCCCACCAAGGCGGATTTTTGAGATGACTGGCCGGAGCGGGCGGCGCGAAGGGCGGCGAGGGTGTTGGATTTGAAACTCATGGCTGCGGGGACATCGCGGATCATGATTTTTCCAATCCGGGGCGTCAAGGGTGCTGCTTGGGAGGAAAACACGGGTTTCGGAGAGACTTGCGCATCGCCGGGGATGCCACACACTGCCGCCCATGCGCGCGGTGATCCAACGGGTGACGGAAGCTTCAGTGACCATCGACGGACAGCTTGTCTCCCGGATCGGCCCGGGCTTGCTGGTGCTGCTCGGCATCGAACACGGCGACGAACCGGCGGACGGGGAGTGGCTCGCGGCAAAAATTTCCCGCATGCGGATTTTCGCGGACTCCGAGGACAGGATGAACCTCTCGGTCGTGGACAGTGGCGGCGAGGTGCTGGTCGTCAGCCAGTTCACCCTGCATGCATCGACCCGGAAGGGCAACCGGCCGTCATTCGTCCGCTCAGCCGCGCCCGCTGTGTCCGAGCCGCTTTACGAGGCGTTTTGCACGGAAATCAGCCGCGAAACCGGCAAACCCGCGGCGCGTGGCGTGTTTGGCGGCGACATGAAGGTCGCGCTGGTCAACGACGGGCCGGTCACGATCGTGATCGACAGCCGGGCCCGCGAATAGGCATAAGCCGGTGAAATCGGGAGAAACCCGGCACTTGCATCCTCATGACGGGCTGCCTACGGTCCGCAGCCGTGCCCACCAACGCCATTCTCGCTCTCGAAGACGGACGCTGTTTTGAAGGAACCGCGTTTGCTGCCACAGGAACCACCACCGGGGAAATTTGTTTCAACACCTCGATGTCGGGTTATCAGGAAGTGATCACCGATCCTTCCTACCGTGGCCAGATCGTGGCGATGACCTATCCGCAAATCGGCAACTACGGGGTCAACCCCGAGGACGCCGAGTCCCGCTCACCCCACATCCGCGCGTTTGTCATCGGCGAGCTCTGCGAAGTCCCGTCCAACTGGCGTTCCAGCCAACCTCTCGCCGACTACCTCGCCGACCACGGTGTGCAGGGCATCGAGGGCATCGATACCCGCGCGCTCACCAAACACCTCCGCTCGCTCGGCGCGATGCGCGCCTGCGTGACCACCGAGCTGACCCGCGAGCAGGCGGTCGCCGCCGCAAAGGCGTCGCCATCGATGGTCGGCATGGACTACGTCAGGGAGGTCTCGACCGCCACCGCCTATCAGTGGCGGGACGAGTCGCGCGAGTGGATCCTGCCCAACGCCTCCACCGGTCACCCGGGTCCTTATGAGGAGCTGCCTCCGGTGCGCCACCGGATCGTCGCCTATGATTTCGGCATCAAGTTCAACATCCTGCGCCGCCTGCGCCAGGCGGGCTTCGAGGTCGAAGTGGTCAACTCCACCGCCACCGCCGCCGAGGTGCTCGCCAAAAACCCGGATGGCATTTTCCTCTCTAACGGACCAGGGGATCCGGCCGCGCTCGGATACATCCACGAGGAACTCAAACAATTGATCGGCAAAAAACCGATTTTCGGAATCTGCCTCGGCAACCAGCTGCTCGCGCATGCCTTCGGCGGCAAGACCTTCAAGCTGAAATTCGGCCACCGCGGCGGCAACCAGCCGGTCAAGGACCTCCGCAGCGGACGGGTTTCCATCACCTCGCAGAACCATGGTTTCGCGGTCGATCCCGACTCGCTGCCCGCCGATGTCGAGGTCACCCACATCAACCTCAACGACGGCACGGTCGAAGGCATGCGCCACAGGAACCACCCGGTTTTCAGCGTCCAATACCATCCCGAAGCCGCACCCGGCCCTAACGACGCCTCTTACTTTTTCGCGGAATTCGCCGCACTCATCGACCAGACCAAGCAAGGCTGACCTCCCATGGAATGTGGCGCACGCCGCCACTCCGCGCCCAAGAATCAAAACCGCATAATGAACACCATCATCACAGGCCTCCAGTGGGGGGACGAAGGCAAAGGAAAAATCGTCGATTACCTCACTGATTCCGCACACGTGGTCATCCGCGGCCAGGGCGGCAACAACGCGGGCCACACGGTCATCACCGGCGGCGTGAAATACGTCCTTCACCTGCTGCCATCCGGCATCCTGTGGGACGACAAAATCAACGTCATCGGCAATGGCGTGGTGGTGGACCCCGTCGGATTGGTCCAGGAAATCACACGCATCGAGGGCCAGGGGATCGCGATCACACCGGAAAAACTGCTGATCTCGGACCGCTCGCACGTCGTTTTCCCCTTTCACAAGGAACTCGATGCCGCCCGCGAAGCCGCTCTCGGCGAACAGAAAATCGGCACCACCAAACGCGGCATCGGCCCGGCATACGCGGACAAAATCAACCGCTGCGGCCTGCGCATGGCGGATTTGTTCGACCGCGGTTTCGCCACCGCGCAGATCACCCGCCGTGTGGCCGAGGCCAACGAGGTACTCGCCCGCCATGACCTGGTCACTTTCGGTGCGACGCAGGTCATCGATGAGATTTACACCGCGTTCGAGCGGCTCCGCCCGCACATCACCAACACCATCCCGGTGCTGCACGCCGCATGGAAGGCCGGGAAAAACCTGCTCTTCGAAGGCGCGCAAGGCACCCTGCTCGATATCGATTTCGGCACCTATCCGTTTGTCACCTCGTCCAACACCACGGCCGGCGGATCCTGCACCGGCTCCGGCCTGCCACCCACGGCGGTGGATGCGGTGATCGGCGTCTGCAAGGCCTACACCACGCGTGTCGGCTCCGGCCCGTTCCCAACCGGCGATGAAGAACTGTCCGAATACCTCCACGGACTCGGCCGCGAGTTTGGAGCCACCACCGGACGCCCGCGCGGCTGCGGCTGGCTCGACACGGTGCTGCTGCGCTTCGCCTGCATGGTCAACGGCGTCACCGGCCTGGCCGTCACCAATGTGGACGGTCTCGATGCCTACGAAACGCTGAAAATCTGCACCGGCTATGACATCGATGGCGTGGTCCATCCGCTGCCGCCCGCCGACCGGTCGTTCTGGGACCGCGCGGTGCCGGTCTATGAATCGATGCCGGGCTGGAAATGCGACACCACCGGCTGCACGACTTACGAACAACTCCCGGAACGCACGAAAGCCTATCTCCGCCGGCTCGGCGAACTTTGCGGTGCCCCGATCGCCTTCGTCGGCGTCGGCCCGGACCGCAACCAGACGCTGGTGGCTCCCTAACAGCCAATCGCCCTTCGACAAACCCGCATGCCAGAATTCCCGGACACGCCCCGTCACATCGCCGTCATCATGGATGGCAACGGACGCTGGGCGAAGGAACGCGGACTGCCCCGCCGCGAAGGCCACCGCGCCGGGGCCGAATCCGTCAGGGAAATCACCCACACCTGCATCGAACTCGGCGTCGAATACCTCACGCTCTACGCGTTTTCCTCGGAAAACTGGAACCGCCCGGAATCCGAGGTCAAGGCGCTGATGTCTTTGTTAGACCGCTTTCTCGTCGAGAAATCCAAGGAGCTCGAAAAACAGGACATCCGCCTGCTGGCGATCGGCCAGCTCGACCGGCTGCCCGCCAAGACCCGCAAGCTGCTGGATCAAATCATGGCCCGCACAACGGACCACAAGAAGATGACGCTGGTGCTCGCCCTGTCCTACGGCGGCCGCGAGGAAATTGTCTCGGCCGCCCGCTCGCTGGCCATGGATGCCGCCGCGGGCAAAATCCTGCCATCGCGCATCGACGCCCCGCTGTTCGCCTCGCGCCTGCAAACTGCCGGCATTCCGGACCCGGACCTGCTGATCCGCTCATCCGGTGAAATGCGGGTTTCCAATTTCCTGCTCTGGCAGATCAGCTACGCGGAAATCGTCATCGTCAAAAAATACTGGCCGGATTTCCGCCGCAATGACCTGATCGAAGCGGTTCAGGAATACCAACGCCGCCACCGCCGCTTCGGCGCGCTCTGATATCCCCCACCGATCCCTCCCATGTCCGAGACTTCTCCACTCATTCTGCACATCGGCACGCGCGGCAGTGAACTCGCGCTGGTGCAGGCAACCGCCACCGAGGCCGCGCTTGCGGGCCGTTTTCCGGAGGTCGTCCTCCAGCGCCATGTCATCAAAACCACCGGGGACCGCCGGACGGATGTCTCGCTCGCCGACGTCGCCAAGGCCGAGGGCACTTTCGACAAGGGGGTTTTCATCAAGGAACTCGAACAGGCGCTCGATGACGGCACCATCGACATCGCCGTCCACAGCCTGAAGGACATGCCCACCGTGCTCGATCCGCGCTTCGCCCTGGCCGCGGTTCTGGAACGCGCCCCGGTCCGCGACGTGCTGGTCACCCGCGGCGGCGCTCTCGATGCCCTTCCCGCGGGCGCGCGTGTCGGCACCAGCAGCGTGCGCCGCGCCCGCCAGGTTTCTTTCCTGCGTCCGGATCTCGAAGTGGTCGACCTTCGCGGCAACGTCCCGACGCGTCTGCGGAAATTGTCGGCTGGAACCGACCACGATGCCATCCTGCTTGCGGAAGCGGGTCTGGTGCGCCTCGGTTATCTCGCCGAAACACCGCTGGTCGAGGGCCCGGAGCCGGTGACCAACATGCCCGGATTGTTTGCCACCCGCCTCAATCAGGAAATCTTCCTGCCCGCCGCCGGCCAAGGGGCGATCGGCCTGGAAATCCGGGCGAACGACAAGCGCAGCCGGGTGTTCGCCGAGGCGATCGGTCACGCGGGAACCTGGCTCCGGATCACCGCCGAGCGCGAGTTTCTCCGCCTGCTGGATGCCGGCTGCCACACGCCTGTCGGCGTTTTCTCCTCTCTGGATAACGGAGTAATCCATCTCAAGGCACGGGTCTTTCCCGAAGGGGACGGCCCGCCGCTGTCCGCCGCCTGCAGCGCTGCCGATCCCCTCACCGCCGCTCAATCCCTGTTCGAATCCCTCGCATGAAACCCCCAGGAATCTGTTATCTCGTCGGCGCCGGCCCCGGTGACCTCGGCCTTGTCACGCTGCGCGCCAAGGAATGCATCGAGCGCGCCGACGTGCTGGTCTACGACGCACTTAGTAATCCGGAACTCCTGCGCTGGACCAAGCCGGGCTGCGTGAGAATCAACGTCGGCAAGCGCGCCAAGGACCACACGATGCCACAGGAGGAAATCAACGCGCTGATCGTCGAGAAATCGAAGGCCGGCCAGTCGGTGGTTAGACTGAAAGGCGGCGATCCGATGATCTTCGGCCGTGGCGGCGAGGAAGCCGCGGAACTTGCTGCGGCGGGCGTACCGTTTGAGATCGTGCCGGGGATCAGCTCGTCGATCGCCGGTCCCGCCTATGCGGGAATTCCGGTCACCCACCGCGACCACAACACGCAGCTCACCATTTTCACCGGTCACGAGGATCCAACCAAGGGTTACAGCTCCATCGATTACGCCCAACTGGCCAAGGCTCCCGGCACCAAGGTGTTCCTGATGGGGGTCGGCCGCTTGCGGGTGATCACCAGCGCCTTCATCGAGAATGGCGCGGATCCGGAAACCCCGATCGCCCTGACCCGCTGGGCCACCACCGGCGCGCAGAAAACGATCACCGGCACTCTCGCCACGATCGCCGATATCGCGGAACGCAGCGACTTCGGTTCTCCCGCGGTCGCTGTGATCGGAAACGTCGTCCTTGAACGTGAAAAGATCAACTGGTTCGAAAAACGCCCGTTGTTTGGCAAACGCATCGTCGTCACCCGCACCCGCGAACAGGCGGGCGGACTCAGCAAGGCCCTCGCCGAGCTCGGCGCGGATGTCATCGAACTCCCCACCATCCGCATCGAGCCGCCGGAGGACCGCCTGACCTTCGCCGAAATGGTCACCCACGCCCATGAATACGACTGGCTCGTCTTCACCAGTCCGAACGGCGTGGAACGGTTTTTCGACGCGTTCTTCGCCTCCTACGACGATTCTCGTAGTTTGGGCAACCCGCGCATCGCCGCCATCGGCAACGGCACCGCCGAAAAAATCCGCTCTTACCGGTACGCCGTGGACCTGATCCCAGAGCGCTTTGTCGCCGAAGGATTGATCGAGGCCTTCAAAAAAATCTCCGTAGAAAACCTCACCATGCTGTGGGTCAAGGCCGCCGAGTCGCGCGAAATCGTCGGCGAGGGGCTCTCGCAGCTTGGAGCGATTGTGGACGAATGCATCGCATACCGGACCGTGCCTGAAACCGAGGATCCGACAGGCGCGAAAGCGCGCCTTGCCGAACAAGGCGCGGATTTGATCACGTTCACGTCCGGCTCCACCGTCGATCATTTTTTCGCCCTTGGCCTGGAGTGGCCGGAAGGCTGTGTCGCCGGCAGTATCGGCCCGGTCACCAGCGAGACGTTGCGCAAGCACGGCCATCCACCGGCTTTCGAAGCCAACCCCCACGACATCCCCGGTCTTACTGCGGCCATCGTGCGGTATTTCGCCAGGAATGACGGAAAGTGATCGCCCAGCTGGCGCGGGCTTTCAGATTCCTTTCCATCAGCCGGACGAATGAGTTGAGTGGATTTCCAGAGTGGAAATCCGTCGGTCATTCTACCGACTTCCTCAGGTCGCGCGCGCTCCACAGCAGCTCCGCAACCCCTCCGGCCGCCGCCCTGCC
>CAYNQJ010000071.1:0-10636 GCA_964399305.1 uncultured Luteolibacter sp. | reverse complement strand
CAAGAAGGCGCAAAAAAATAAATTATTCAAGACCAACTGCGGAAGATGGGCTAGAGCCGAAAAGCTGACGCAAATCTCGCTCTCCTCATCCTCGTCACTGACTTTAACAAGAACACGCTTGTGCTCAGTCTCCACCTCGGATGTGCCAACAAACGAATCCCCCTGAAGGTCTATGTGCGTGTAGTAAGTGTCAAACTCTTGCCGAGGGCACGTATTGAATAGCGGCGCAAGAACATCCCAAGCCTCTCCCAAAGAGTCTTCAGCGTTTGGTTTATACAAAATGAGACGCAGGTATTTATCACTGTCGGCCCAAGGCGGGCTCAGCAGATCAACAACCAATTCAAGCCTCGCTAAGTTGTCAGTATGACTACTCATGAGCAAAAAAAATAGTCACGCGGAGCTTATAGCCTCATTTTCGACGAGTTTGCCAAGTGGAGCAACTTCAAGCGGCGCAACTCTTGAGAACGAGGTCCGTCCTCCGGCTCGTTGTTGATCTGGTCTGGCTCCGGTGAGGCCTTTTTGTCTGGTGACGTCCGCCCACTTGCGCTGTTTTTTTTCGGATACCACCCGCCGACCGCGAATCCAGTCTTGTATATCGGGTGTGATTCTGGGACTCGAGGACAGAAGCGTCCCTGCGTCGATACCTTCTGCCCAGTCGTGGACGGGTCCGTATTCGCCGACGAAACGGACCGTTTTGATGAATTGCCCTTGGATGTTTTTCTCATCGAATATTCCTCTCAGTGGCTATACCAAGCATGGATTAAAAGGGAGCACGAGAGAAGCGTTGATTTCCGTCACAAGCACTAAGCCAATGTCCCTGAACGGACTGATTACGAGCTAGCACGTCATCACTGATTACGGGATGGACAAGGTCAAACCGGGGTTACGTACTAGTACGTAGTGCATATCTTATGAAAAACAACTCGACGAAAACAAAACGGGAAGAACAAAAAATTGAATGAAGACCGATCGTGTATTCTGGTGGGCATCCAATATTTTTTTTACCGTAATGGCGAGGATCAAGAATAATTCTTTAGGTCACCGGCGATGATTAACCCTTTGGAGACACAGACAAACACCCATGACACCGATGGACTTTTTAGCACTAGGCTTTAGCACTAGCACTTTTTCCGATTCGCAAATCTCACATTCACCCTTTATTTACTGGCGATCATGAAACTGGCACCCCCAACCGGATTCGAACCGGTGTTACTAGGATGAGAACCTAACGTCCTGGGCCTCTAGACGATGGGGGCAGTTAATGGACAAAGAAACCACAGTTGGCGCTGATTAGCAAGCGCAAGCGTTGATTTACAGACTGGTGCGGTTTTTCAGCGCCGCCTCCAGCGTGACCGGATCGGCGTACGCCAGTCCGCTGCCTGCGGGGATGCCCCGGGCTAGACGGGTGATTTTGACTTTTCGCTCGCTCATCTGCTCGGCCAGGTAGTGCGCGGTGGCATCGCTTTCGACGTCGCTGTTGAGTGCGAGGATGACTTCCTGAACAACACCATCCCCGACTCTTTGCCAAAGTGTTTGCAAGCGCAAGGATTGAGGTGTTTCACCGCGCACCGGGGCCAATTTACCCATCAAGGCGAAGTACCGTCCGCGATAAAGACCCGAGCGCTCGATCACCTCGATATCGCCCGGATCCTCGACAATGCACAACAGGCGATCATCGCGCCGCACATCGGTGCAGAGCCGGCAGGGATTCTGCTCCACCGGCGTCAATGATCCGCACCCCTTGCAAATAACCACTGTCTCGCCGACCTCGACAATCGCCGCGGCCAACTGCTTCAAATAGCCATCGCGGTTGCGGGCGATCGTCACCGCCATGCGCGACGCGGAACGCCGCCCCACCCCGGGCAATTTCATCAAGAGGCTCTTCAGGCGCTCCAGGTTGTCCGTAGTCTCCACCCGGCCGCCCTACATCAATCCGGGGATACCCATGCCACCGGTCACCTTGGACATTTCAGAAGCGGCATCGCTACGGGCATTATCGAGCGCCGCGTTCACCGCACTGACGACCAGATCCTGCAGCATGTCGACATCCGCAGGATCAACAACCTTCGGATCGATGGACAGACGACTGACTGTCATCCCGCCATTCACCACGGCCTTGACTACGCCTCCCCCGCTACTGGCCTCATACTCACGCACGGCCAGATCGGCCTGCACCTTCTCCATGTTCTTCTGCATGGACTGCGCCTGTTTCATCAATTTCATCATGTTGACCATGGCTATTCTCCTTGAATGATTACTGACGGATATCGCTGATCGTGCCGTTAAACATCTCCAGTGTTCGCTTGACGGCCGGATCTTCCGACCACTTGCGTTTCATGGCGGCAGCTTTTGCTCCGGGCGGCAACGCCTGCTCGTCAACGCCATCGAGATCAGCCATCGGATTATCGGCAGGAAGTGGTCCTGACTCCGCCTGCTCGAGCTCGCGCACGTGGACGGTGACCTTTCGCCCGATGACTTTGGCAACGGCATGCTGGAACGCCATCACGCATTTGGGATGGCGCAGGTAAGGCACATGGCCGGCAAATTCCGGATCACAACCGATCATACAGGTGAGTTCCCCGATCTCGAGTGGACGTGTATCGCGGACATACGCCCGGGCCAGGGGGGCCGCGGAACCGACGGATGAGCAGATCTGGGGCCAGTGATTCTCCAAAAGGGCGAGTTCGTCTCCGGCATCCGCGGCCGGAATGGTCGCGACCGTCGACGGAGGCGCCTCAGCGATTATCGCGGAAGTTTTTTTTTCCGGCGCGGGTGGTGGTTTTGCCGCCACTGGTCCGGATGGCGCATCGACCGGCAGGTCGCCGCCCGCGCTACGCAACTCGGCAATCACCTCATCCAAGGTCGCCACAGAGGCGGCGCGAGCGGCGCGAATCAACGTCATCTCCAGCGTGATACGCCGCGACAGCGAATACTTCATCTGCGCCTGGGCCTGAATGATGACCTCCACCATCCGGGTGAGCCGGCCGGCATCCACCGAGGCTGCCTGTTCGCGGTACATCTGCAACTGCTGCTCCGGCACTTCCTGAGCGGTAAGGACCTCGGGCGCATGCACCACGACAAGCAAGTTCCGGAAATAGTCGAGCACCTCGGCGGCCAGCCGGGACAAGTCTTTGCCGGCGGCATCAAGCCCGGCGATGATGCGCAAAATATCCGGAATCGACCCCTGCAAAACCGCACCGGCCACGTCCTCGAGATTCCGGCGGGATACCAGCCCGAATACCTGCAACACATCGGACTCGGCGATCTTTTTGCCGCGGAACGAGGTGACCTGGTCCAGCGCCGATTCGGCATCGCGCAGGCCACCCTCGGCGCCGCGGGCCAGGGCGAGCAAGGCGTCTTCATCGATCTCGATGCCTTCGGCTTTGGCGATCTTGGCCAGATGATCGGCAATGCTCCGGGTGGAAATCCTTCGCAAATCAAACCGCTGGCAGCGGGAGAGAATGGTCGCCGGCACTTTTTGCGGTTCGGTGGTGGCGAAGATGAACTTCACATGTGGCGGCGGTTCTTCCAGAGTTTTCAACAGGGCATTAAACGCGCCGATCGACAACATGTGCACTTCGTCGATGATGTAGATCTTGAACGGTCCCCGCGCGGGCAGAAACTTCACGTTGTCGCGCAAGTCGCGAATCTGGTCGACCCCGTTGTTGGACGCGCCGTCGATCTCCAGCACATCGAGATTGCTACCCCCACCGATTTCCTTGCAGGAATTGCAGGCATCGCAAGGCTGGCCCTTGCGATTTTTTTCGCAATTCAGCGCCTTGGCCATGATACGGGCGATCGAGGTTTTCCCGACGCCGCGCGGACCCACAAACAGATAGGCATGCGCCACGCGATTGGATTCGATCGCGCGCTGCAGCGTGCGGGTGACATGCTCCTGCCCGACCACCGTCTCAAACTGACGGGGACGCCACTTTCTTGCCAAAACTTCGTACGTCATAAGTTATCCACAGAAATGCTGAACGGCCGGGCCAGGTTGACCTACGGCACCCGGGAAGCGACGGTTACCGTTGCTACCTTCCGGTCCTGGCGGGGTTCACCTGCCCCCGTCGCATAGGGCCCAACCCGACCGCTCAACTCCACGAAGGTAATAAAGTGAGCGCTTCGGAGAAAGAGCAAATTCATCATGCAAGACACTATCATCACTATCCGGACAACGGAGCGAGTTATTCATCATCACCGGCGCCGGCGGATGACGAACTCTTGCAAATTCCGCGTTTGGCCCCGGCGATAAAACACGCCCACTCCGCGGCGATGGGATCGGCGGGACTCGCGGCGAGCTTTTCCAGCGCCTGACCGACATTCAAGCCCTCCCGGAACAGGAGATCAAAACAACGGCGCACCGCCCGCCGCTGGTCCGGAGCAAATCCGTTGCGGCGCAACCCCACAATGTTCAGCCCGACAATCGTATTCAGGGAACCACTGCGCGTCATACAAAACGGCGGCACATCCTTGCTGACCGCGGACAGTCCGCCAATCATGGCCAGGCGGCCAATCCGGCAAAACTGATGCACCACGGCATTTCCACTGATGAAGGCGCCATCGCCCACATCGACATAACCGCCCAGCAGCACGCCGTTGGCAAGAATGACGCGATGGCCCAACCGGACATTGTGGGCGAGATGGCTGTTCGCCATGAGGTAACAATCTTCGCCGACCACCGTCTCCGTGCCCTCCTTGGTGCCGCGATGGATGGTCACGCCCTCGCGCAACACGCAACGAGCACCCATACGCACGAAGCTTTTTGACTCGCGAAACGCAAGGTCCTGCGGAGTATCACCGATCACCGCCCCGGCATGAACACGACAACCGGCGCCGAGCGAAGTGTACGAATGAATGACCACCTGCGGGCCGATGTCGCATCCGTCGCCAAGCACCACCCCGGCGGCTATCACGGCACCGGGACCAATTCGAACGTCCCTGCCGATGTCGGCGGAACCATCAATAATCGCAGTGGGATGTATGGACATGGGATGAGGGGGGTGGTGATTTTATGATTAAGATTACGAGGGAAATGAGATTTACGATGTGGTGAAAGATACCAGTCCTGATTCGCGCAAGGAAGTGAATCCTTGAGGATTGCCTGTCGATACTTCGCCAACAATGACATGGTCCAGCACATCAATATCCACGACACGTCCAACCTCGATCAACTGGCGGGTGATCTTGATATCCGCGGGGGATGGCGTGGAGTCGCCGGAGGGATGGTTGTGCACAAGAATGACCGCTGCGGAGCAGGCGCGGATGGCCTCCTTGAACACTTCGCGCGGATGAACCAGGCAGGCGTCGAGAATGCCGCGGGAAACCGCCACCGGCGCACGCCGCAAACGGTATTTCGCATCCAGCATGATCACCCAGAATTCCTCCACCTCGTGGGCGCGGCTTAGGCCGCGAATGAGCCGGGCCGCCTCGGCGGGTACGCGCACTTCCTGACGCTCCGGCACCGTGGCCGAGGGCAGGCGCCGGCCGAGCTCCAGGGCGGACTTGATGATTTGCGCTTTCACTTTTCCGACGCCGGGCACGCGGGAAATTTCCGAGGCGGGTTCGCGGGCCAGCGCCGGCAGCGAGCCAAACCGGTTGAGTAATTCATCGGCGATATCGACAGCGCTATGACCGGGAATGCCGTGCCGCACGAGAATCGCCAGCAACACCCGGTCGCTCACCTGCTCCGGCCCATCGCGGTCAAACGTCTCACGCGGTCGCTGCTCCTCCGGGATGTCCTTGATGCGGCGCGGGCTGATGGGATATGCGCTGATTTTTCCCGGGACCGGTTCCCGCGTGCTCATGAACACCCGCCCTCCCCGGTTGGCTCCAACCGGTATGCATCAAGATGACCAAGCAAGGTCAGTGGTACGGCGGCATCAACCAGCGCGGCATCCTCTTCGAACACCATTGAATGAATGGAAGCGCTGGTTTTCAACATGGCGATCAGTTTGCCTTCACGAATGGGAATGCGCAAGCGAACCTGTGTGCTCCGGTTCCGCAACAGATCAGCCAAATGCACGCGAAGGTTTTCCAGTCCGCCGCCCGTGAGCGCGGAGATCTCCACCGGCTCGCGAAACGCCGCCCGTAAAGCGACCAGATTGCCGGCCGATTCCGGCCGGTCAATCTTGTTGAGCACCGGCACCGTGATTTTGTCACGCACACCGATATCGGCCAGCACCTCGTTCACCGCATCAATCTGATGAAACACCTGCGGGTGCGAGGCATCGATGACATGCAAGAGGATATCGGCCTCGACGACCTCCTCCAGCGTGGCTTTGAATGACTCCACCAGATGGTGCGGCAACTTGCGAATGAAACCGACGGTATCCGTGAGCAAGGCCAACTGGTTGTTTGGAAGTTTCAACTGGCGGGTCGTGGGGTCAAGCGTGGCGAAAAGTTTGTCGTACGCGAGGACACCGGCCCGGGTCAGCGCATTGATCAACGTCGATTTGCCGGCATTGGTATAGCCCACCAGCGAAATCAGGGCCCAACCATGACGCCGGCGGCCGCGGCGCTGTTCCGAACGACGCCCCCGCACCTCCTGCAAGCGCCGGCGATGCCGCTGGATATCATCGATGATGCGACGCCGGTCCAGTTCGAGCTGCTTTTCGCCCGGACCATGCATGCCGATGCCGCCCTTCTGGCGTTCGAGATGCGTCCACATGCGGCGAAGGCGCGGCAATAAATATTCAAGTTGCGCGAGTTCGATTTGCAACCGGCCTTCGGCGGTGCGGGCATGCTGGGCAAAAATGTCGAGGATCACTTGGGTGCGATCGATGACTTTGGTGCCGATGATCTTCTCCAGGTTGCGCCCTTGGGCCGGGGTGAGTTCCTCATCAAAAACTACGGTGGATATCTTTCCGGCGGCCACCACACCGGCGATCTCGGCGGCTTTGCCCTCGCCGATAAAGGTGGCGGCATGGCGGCGCGGAATCCGGCAGATCACCGTGTTCACCACCCGGGCGCCCGCGGTCTCGCACAGTTGGGCGAGTTCCTCGAGTGATTCGCGGGTTGTCGGATCGGCCAATCGATCGAGACACACCCCGGCGAGCAACACGGTTTCCGTATCGTCCGAGCGAATGGCGATGGTGGGATCCTCACCCATGAAGCAGTTTCTCCACGCGGGAAGCAATCAACTCGTCGGAATCATCAGCGGCGACATCTACCCACCGGGTGGGCAGTTGATGACGGAACCACGTCATTTGGCGTTTGGCATACTGGCGTGTACGGATGATCACCGCCTCACGCGCCACCGCAAGTGGCATGGTTCCGTCGATCACGGCGCTCGCCTCCGCATAGCCGATGGCCTTTCCCGCCGTTTCGGAAAAAGACGGATATGTTGCCCGCAAAGCGCGCACTTCCTCAAGCAATCCGCCGGCGAACATGCCGTCGACCCGTGCGGCAATTCGCCGCTGCAGGTCTTCGCGATCGCGCCGCAAACCAACGATCACGCTCGCGGCGGGATCAAAGAGGCCGGCCACAGCCTCGCCTCCGCCCGCCATTCGCTCCACCATGCGAATCCAACGCCGCGGATTACCCAGATCGCCTGCCGGTAAAGCTTCTTCGATCCCCGGCGCGCGGGAACGGCACCAGCTTTTCAGCGCATCCAGTCCGTGCTCGCGCCAGATTGAACCGGCTTCATCCCGGATATCCGGACGCGCTCCCGCCGATGCATCGAGACCATGCAACAAAGCCCGCACATACAAGCCGGTCCCGCCCACAATCAAGGCCGGCGGCGCAGCAAGCACGGAACGAAGGTAGGACAGCGCATTGAATGATTGATCGGGATCCACCAGATCGATTCCCTGATAGGCATACTGCACGCGTTCGTCGCGGGTCGGTTTCGCCGTGCCGATATCCATGCCGCGGTAGATCATCATGGCATCCGCCGACACCAGCGAAAAGCAGCGGCGACGGGCCAGCTCGTGCGCCACACTGGTTTTGCCCGAAGCGGTAGGTCCGACAAGGAACAGCGCCACCGGCATAACGTCAGGAACGTTTTTCAAGAAATCCGGTGAGCAGGTAGATGCCCACGCCGGCACAAATGGCGGCGTCGGCAATATTAAAGCAGGGCCAGTGCCTTGAACCGACAAAGAAATCGAGAAAGTCGGTCACCCAGCCCTGGCGCAGCCGATCCATCAAATTGCCGACGATGCCGCCGATCATGAGACCGAGCGCAAGCCGGTGCGACCAGGTATCGTTGAGAAATTTCCGGCGGAGAATCACCATCACCACCAGCATCACTATGGACAGCGCGGTGAGCACATGGGTGTGCCCGCCGAACATGCCCCAAGCGGCCCCGGTGTTGCGCACATACGTGAAGTGGAAAAAGTTTTCGATAACCGGCCGGGATTCACCGTAGGCAAAATCCGCCCGGACCCAGTGCTTGGTCCACTGATCGGAGAGCGTGATCACGATGGCCGTGATCAGGGCGAGCAAGGTGGGTCGATGTCCCGCCCCGTTCGTCACATCACCGACTCGGCGCCCTGAATACTGGTGCGGCGGAATGGACGGAACTTGGGCTTGCCGCGCTCCATCTCGGCTTGAATGGCCACACAATAGCGGGCAAAGGGCAACGCGCGCAGACGCTCGCGCTCGATCGGCTGACCGCTCTGCTCGCAGATACCGTAGGTTCCGGCGTCAATCCGGCGCAGCGCTTCCTCGATTTCGTACAACACATCGTGCTCGCTGTTCAGCAGGCTGGCGGCAAACTCACGATCAAAATTGTCGGTGCCTTGATCGGCCATGTGGAAGCTGTAACTCGACAGATCCCCGGAGGCATCTTTGGATGATTTGTTCAAATTGTCGTTGGCCAGGAAAGAAATTTCGTCGATCACGCGGTCGCGAATCTTAAGCAAAAGGTCGCGGTGCTGTTCCACTTCCTTTTTGGTCAATGGCTTCACCTTCTCCGGTTTGGTTTTGATCGGAGCGCCGCGGAGAGCAAGCAGAGGACTTTTGCCGAAATTACGGGGTGCAATGGACGGCCCGGTACGAATTACCGGCTTGCCGGAAAACACTGGAGCCTTGGCGGACTTCGTGGACGCCTTGACCGCCGCCGGTTTTTTGGCCGGAGCCTTCTTGGCGGGCACAGCCTTCTTGACCTTGCGCGGGGCCGGTTTGGCCTTCACGGGCTTTTTCTTACCGGTCTTGGCTTTGGCCACGGTCTTCTTCTTGCCGGAGGAAGCCGGCTTAGCGGATGATTTCTTCTTTTTAGCTGCCATAGAGGTATCCTAACGCACAATGGTTCTCTATCCAATCACTCCCTTGCGAGAAATCGGAGGACTGGCGGGTATACATGATACGGCAAACAGCGTCAATCTACTTATCGGACCGGAAATCAAGAGATACGCCGTTGATGCAATAACGCAACCCGGTGGGACGCGGTCCATCCGGAAATACATGCCCGAGATGCCCTTGGCAACGCTTGCAATGGACCTCCGTGCGGGCATATCCGATATCGTAATCGGTCGACGTGCCGATATTGTTTTCGTGCACCGGCTGGAAGAAGCTTGGCCAGCCGGTGCCAGAGTCAAACTTGTGCTTCGAGCTGAACAAATCGAGGCCACAGCCGGCGCACACATAGGTGCCGTCGCCCTTGTCTTCCAAAAAGCCGCAGGAAAATGGCCGCTCGGTTCCCTGCGCCCGCAACACACGGTACGACTCCGGTCGCAACCGTTTGCGCCACTCCGCGTCGGACAACATCCACGACGCTGTCGTCACCATGCCATTGGTTTGTACGTCATACACCATCAAGGTCGCTTGTTGCGGTTCGCTCATTGTCGTTGACCCTCCGGTTAGCCAGGCGGTCACAATCAGTGCCGCCGTTAATACAATAACCCATCGCTGCATGACGGGACTATACGCCACGCGGGACAATTTTCCAGCGCGGGCCGGAGATGAACATATGTATTGACATATTACTATAAATGAATACGTTAATACTATGCCTGCTACAATATCATCTGCCAAACGTCTGCCCCGTCTTCCGGTCGCCTTGCTTGAACGCATGGCCGTCGTGTTGCGGGTGCTTGCGCATCCGCACCGGTTGAACATCATCCAGTGGCTGGAATCGGAGCGTGAAGCGCCGGTATCGGCCATACAAACCGCCATCGGTCTACCGCAGTCGCCCACTTCGCAGCACCTCACGCAAATGAAACGCGTAGGTTTGCTTTCCTCGACCCGCCGCGGGAAAGAGGTCTGGTATGCCATCGCCGACCGGCGGGCCCTGACAATTCTGAGCTGCATCCGCAAAAACCATGGAACATCGTCATGAAAGCCAATCATGCGTGGCAGTGGATGATCGCGCTGACGCTGGGTTGGCCGGGGCTCCCGGCATGGTCTTTGACCATCGACGAAGCGCTGGCCAAGGCCATGGCGAACAATCCATCCCTTCATGCCGCCGTCCATCGCGTCGAAGCCGCCTCAGCGGCGATTGAGGCCGCCCGCGCCGGTTACTACCCCACAATCACCCTGTCCGCCGGCTACACCCGTACCGACAATCCGCCCCAGGCCTTTTTCATGAACTTGAATCAGCGGACCGCCTCGCTGCAAAACGACTTCAATCATCCGGATGACACCTCCAATTATCGCGGTTCGATCGCCTTCAAACTGTTGCTGCTCGATGGCGGTCAGC
>CAYNQJ010000070.1:0-12719 GCA_964399305.1 uncultured Luteolibacter sp. | reverse complement strand
GGTGGAGAAACTCCGACAGCCCGGCTCACCGATCGATCTCACGAGCCATCTCGACATCGACCTCGCCGAGCGGTGGCAGGTGGCGGATGAGCCGATGGGGGTGCCGGTGCTGTCGTGACCACTGCCAGGCCATCCGTGGCCCCGGCATCTGGAGCGCGGCGTGGCGAGACACCGCTCGCCCCGCCCCGAGCGATCGGCGACGGCCGTCACGCGGACTTGGCCTCGTCGAGCGCCTGCTGGAGTCGGGCCTTCGGCTGCACGCCCATGAACTGCTGCACGAGCTGGCCGCCGCTGAAGATCATGATCGTGGGAATGCTCGCGACGTTGTAGGTCATCGCCAGTCGGTTGTTCTCGTCAACGTTGACCTTGCCGACACGGAACGTGCTCGCGTTTTCCGCCGACAGTTCCTCGATGATCGGTCCGATCATCCGGCACGGGCCGCACCACGGTGCCCAGAAGTCGACGAGCACGGGCACGGGCGAATCGAGCACTTCGCTCTGGAAGTTCGCGTCGGTGAATTCGAGGGCACGTCCCATCGTCTCGTCGTCTCCTGAGGTTTCGGCAGCGTCGGCCGTTGGGTAGCATCGCGGGCCACCGAGGCCGCTAGTCTCGGCCGGTGGCCTACCCACAGAGTATAGCGGGCCAGCGCGTGTGCCGGGGGGCGGCGGTGCGGCCGGGCGGCGGACAGCGAGCCAGCCATGACGAGACCTCCGTTCCCCCTCACCCGCCGCTGCTGGCTCGTCACACGCGACGAGCATGGCCACGTGGCCGGCGGCGTGGTCGAGCGTGCGGCCGGGCCACCGGACCCCGGCCGGCTGGTGTCGATCGCCGTCGAGGCCGCGGGGTTCAACTCCAAGGACGCGCTGGCATGCGCCGGCCATCCGGGCGTGATGCGCACCTCGCCCCTGGTCCCGGGGATCGACGCTGCCGGCACCCTCCTCGAGCCGGTCGGTGGCGGTGCGGATGTCCTCAAATGCGGTGGCGTAGCAACAGCGCAGGAAACCCTCACCGGATGGCCCGAACGCGCCACCCGGCACGCAAGCCACATTTTCCCGCTCAAGCAACCCCATCGCGAATTCCTTGCTGGAAAGCCCGGTGCCGCGGATGTCGGGGAAGACATAGAACGCGCCGCCGGGTGTGTGGCAGTCCAGCCCGATTTCATTGAGCCGACGCACGAGGAAATCCCGCCGTTGGTGATAGCTATTGCGCATTTCCACCATGGCGGCATGCCCGTTCTCAAGCGCCTCGATGGCCGCGTTCTGGCTCATGATCGGCGCGCAAAGCATGGCGTATTGGTGAATCTTCATCATCGCCTCGATGATTGGCTGCGGCGCGCAGGCGTAACCCAGGCGGAAACCGGTCATCGCGAAGGCTTTGGAAAAACCATGCAGCAGAATCGTCCTCTCCCGCATTCCGGGCAGCGACGCAATGGACAGATGCGCGTCGTCGTCATACCGCAGCTCGCTGTAGATCTCATCGGTGAGGACGATCAGGTCGTGTTGGATGGCGAGTTTGGCGATACCTTCCAGATCCGTGCGGCTGGCGCAGGCCCCGGTCGGATTGGTCGGGAAATTGAGCATGATCACGCGGGATTTCGGCGTGATCGCGGCGGCAAGCGTCTCCGGCTTGAGGGAAAAGCCGTCTTCCTTGGTCGTGACAACCGGCACGGCCACTCCATGCGCCATCACAATGCTCGGACTGTAGGAAACATAACAAGGTTCGTGGTAAATCACCTCGTCACCGGGGTTGAGCAGTGCCCGCAACGCGATGTCGATCGCTTCCGAAACGCCAACGGTTACGAGAATCTCACTTGGCGCATCATAGGCGACCCCGAAAAAATCCCCGACATAGCGGGCGATCGATTTGCGCAGCGACAGCAGCCCGAGATTCGAGGTGTAGCTGGTCTGGCCTTTTTCCAGCGAGTAAATGGCGGCCTCGCGAATGTGCCACGGAGTGGCGAAGTCCGGCTCGCCGACGCCGAGCGAGATGACGTCGTCACGTCCCTGCACGAGTTCAAAGAAATCGCGGATCCCCGAGCGGGGGATTGCGGCAATGTTGCGGGCGATTTTCGCTTGGTAGTCCATGGCAAACCGCCGGGCGGCGGTCGGCAAATCACACCCGGTCCGGCGGGACTCGTCAATGCCGGGGATTTCATCCGCCTGGAATGTAGCGACATGGCGGCAATCACGCGGAAATTTCACGCTTTTCCACGGGTAGGGCCTTGTCAGATACCCTCATTGGGTGCAATTTGATACATGAATGGGTATTCTTCCATCGTAGCGGCTGTGGATTTTTCCTCATCATCGCCGCAGGTTCTGGCCCATGGGGCGAGACTCGCGGCGGCCACGGGTGCCGACTTGGTGGCCGCACATGCGATCAGCGAAAGCGGGGTCAGGGACTGGGAGGACGTGATGGGATTGGTGGCCCCGGTCGAGGGAAGGGTGCGCGACCTCGCCCGCCAGATGGAGGAATTGTTAACGGCCTCGTGCGAGGGCGTGGTGGCCGATATCGATATACGTATCGGCAATCCACGCCAAGTGCTCGCACAGATCGTCAAGGACCGGACTGCGGGGCTTTTGATCATGGGAGCGCACGATGTGAGCCGCAAGCGGCTCGGTTCCGTGGCATCCCACTGCGCAAGATCGGTGCCGGCGGACGTTCTGCTGCTGCGCGACTGGCAAACCCGGTATTTCCGGAAAATCGCCGTTGGTGTGGATTTTTCGCCGGTATCGCAGGTTGCTTTGGAGCGAGCCATGGTCTTCGCAAAGGCTCACGGAGCCGCGCTGGAAATTATCCATGTCATTTTCCCGCCAGACCGGGATCCCTGGGGGCGGGTGATGGATCAACCCATGAGCGCCACAGTGAATTACGAAACCGCTGTTCGCGAACGGGCACGCAAACGCCTGGGCGTGATGCTCGAATCCCTCTCCGGCCGGCTTGCCGGAATCCCGTGGGAAATGGTTTTTCTCGAAGCCGAGTCGCCGGCGGCGGCGATCACCGCACATCTGGATGTGTTTGAAATCGAACTGGCCGTCATGGGTTCACGCGAGGGTTCATGGATCGAGCAGTTCGTGCTGGGGGGCAATACCGAAAGGTTGCTCCATGATTCGGCCTCGTCCGTGCTGATTGTCAGGGGTTGAAACCAACCCGATTTTGAGATTGCGGGATGCTGCCTGATTGATACGTCGTGGCCATCGACACGCATCACCCCATTCCAATCGCCGGTTTGGGTGCCCTATCGGCGCTCGGACCTGACGTTGCGGCCCATCACAGGGCGGTGCTTGCTTTGGAATCGCCCTTTCGCAAACTCGGCGAGCTGCTCGGGCCGGACAGCCCGCATGCGTGCCGGCCAGGTGCGTGGATTGATAACCGGACCTTGCTGACTCACCGGAAATGGAGTCCGGCAACCATGGCCGCACTGCATGTTGCGCGGGAGGCAATCACCACCGCCGGATGGTCTGCGGAGGATTTGCGCGATGCCGCGCTGGTCGTCGGCACCAGCCGTGGCAACGCCGCCGGCTGGCTCGGACCATGGCCGGGCCGACGGCCGTTCCGCTTGATGGCGGCCAGCAACACAATCCACAGCGAACCCGCCACGGCAATCAGTATCGAATTCCAGATCACCGGGCCGAATCATGTGCTGGCCAGCGGCTGCGCCGCCGGGCTGGATGCCATCGGAATTGCCATGATGCTGGTGCGCGGCGGCATGGCCCCGCGAGCCCTGGCGGTGGCGGTGGATTTGCCGCTGGTGCCGATATTGCTGGACCAATACGCCTCATCAGGAATTCTGGCGGACAGCATGGCCGCCGACCCCTACCGGCCAGGAACCTCCGGCTTCATTCCGGGGGAAGGTGCCGCGGCAATGGCGATCGGCGGCTCCGGCGGCCCAACGCTACCGCAACTCCTCCACTACGGGTGCAATTCCGATGCATGCGATCCGGTCGGTATCCCGAAGGACGGGGGCCGGACCGCGGAACTGTTCTATCGGATTCCGGCGGAATCCGCCCGCCCGTCCGCGGTTTGCCCTCATGCCACAGGCACTGCGGTTCAGGCGGCGGCGGATCCCGCCGCACTGGCCGCCGCATTCCACGGCATGCGCCCGTCTCTGCACCTGCTCAAGCCATTTGTCGGCCACACGATCGGCGCCAGCGGATTGTTAGAAAGCGTGATTCTTGCCTCTTTCATGAAGGAAGGCGTCCTTCCACCGAACATGCCCGGCCTGCACGTACCATCCGGTTTCGTCCTTCCCGGCGAACCTGTCGTTTGTGGCGGACCTGTTGCCAAGTTGTCACATGGAATGGGAGGACACAACGCGTTGCTGGTTCTCGCAGTTCCATAATCAGGCAAAATGTGATTTGCCCAACCCGTCGAATAAAAACTTGCGATAGGGTTTGATGTCATTACGTTTCCGGCGTCATGACCAGAAATAAGAAAAAAAGCGCATCATCCACCGGGATCCGTTACACCGGGGAACAGAAAAAGGAGATTGTGAGATTCGTTGCCGATTACAATGCCGCCAAGGGCCGTGGCGGTCAGAACGCCGCCGCCAAAAAATTCAAGGTCTCTCCTTTGACAATTTCCTCATGGCTCAAGGACGGCGCCGCAAAACCCGCGAAGGCCGCTGTCAGAACCGTGGCGGCCAAGGCGGGGAAAGCGTCCAATCTCGCAAAAACCGCCAGGGGCATCCGTTATTCCGCCGAGCGCAAGAAGGAGGTTGTGAACTTCGTGACCTCCTACAACAAGGCGCACGGACGTGGCGGTCAGAACCAGGCTGCTAGAAAATTCAACCTTTCGGTACTCACTGTGTCCTCATGGCTCAAGAATGCCGGAGTGGCGCCCAAGCCATCCAAAGCCGCGAAAATACAGGGAGCCAGGCGCCTGCTCGCCCAGATCCGCAGGATGGAAAGCGCGCTTTCGGCCCTCAAGGCGTCGATCGAGTCAAAAGCATGAGCCCGCAGGGTATCCACCATCACTCAAGGGCCGCTCCCGGAAACGGGCGCGGCTTTTTCTTCATCATGGCCGGGATACCGGGTTGACGTCGCTTTACGCATGCCGGCAAATGGGTGCAGTGAATTTGGTCCATGGAGATTGCCTTGAAATCCTGCCCGCGCTCGGGGATGCGGCATTTGACCTGGTGGTGACATCTCCGCCATACAATCTCGGGATCAACTACACCAGGTTCAAGGACACCGCTCCGCGCGACGAGTTTCTCGGGTGGTGCACGAAGTGGGCCGCCGGAGTGAAACGCGTGATGGCAGATGACGCATCGTTTTTCCTGAATGTGGGCGCGGCACCGGCCAATCCACTGATGCCCTATCAGCTGCTCCTCACACTGACCGGGGGACCGCAGCCGTTGTTCATCCTGCAGAACACTTTCCACTGGATCAAATCCATCACCGTTCACACTCCGGCGGGGGAATCCCTCAGCGCCGGCCATTTCAAGCCGATCAATTCGAAGCGCTTCGTCAACGACTGCCATGAATTCGTGTTTCACCTGACGAAAACCGGCATGGTCGAACTCGACAGGCGCGCGGCCGGTGTGCCATACGCGCACAAAAGCAATATCGCCCGCTGGGGCCACACCGGCGGCGAGGACCTGCGCTGCCGTGGCAACACATGGTTCATCCCCTACGAGACGATTCAATCGCGCGACAAGGAGCGCCCGCATCCGGCGACTTTTCCGGTGGCCCTGGTCGAACAATGCATCCGGCTCCATGGCAAGGGCACGGCCACCCGCCTGCTCGACCCCTTCCTCGGAATCGGAACCTCAGCCGTGGCCGCCTGTCGCATGAACCTGCAGGCGTTCACCGGCATCGAGCTGGATGAACGCTACCTCGAAGTTGCCCAATCGCGGCTGAACGAGCAATGCCGGCGCACGGATGGCGAGCTGGGCCTCGGCATCTGAAACCCGGGGTGCCTCGTGCCCAGATGATTCCGCTTTCCGTGGCGGAGGATTTTTCCTACGTTACCGCCATGGACGCCGGGATTCATGACAGGCTTGATGCATTCATCCGTCGCAAGGGACTGCGGCGCACCGGGCAGCGGGACATGATCATGAAATCCGTGTTTTCCCGGGATGAGCATTTCACCGCGGAGGAACTGTTCGATCGTGTGCGCAAGGCCAGCTCGGATATTTCCCGGGCCACGGTTTACCGGACGCTCGGGCTTCTGGTGGAGGCCGACCTGCTGCGCGAGATCGATCTCGGCGACAACCAGAAAACCTACGATCCCAACTTTCTCGACAAGCCGTCGCACAACCACCTTGTTTGCATCGATTGCGGGCGGGTGGTCGAGTTCGAGGATCATGACATCGATCTTCTCAATGACCGCGTGACCCGCCGGCTGGGCTTCAAGCCCGTGCGCCAGACCTTGAAAATCGAGGCCACTTGCGAGCAACTCCGCGTCAATGGCCGCTGCCCGAACCTGATCGCCTCGCGCCTCACCGGCAAGCGCCTGCGCAAGAAACGTTGAACCCGCCACGGCAGGCATCAGGCGTCTCCCGCCATCAGCCGCACTTGCTGCCGGCTGCCATCGGCCATCCGGAGATAGGCTGCGGCCACACCGCGCCTGAGGTAGCCGAGCGCGGCACGACCACCCGCACCCGCGACAGGCGATATGCTCGTTAGAAATCCGGCGGTCTTCCCGTCTTCATCCTCCAGCGCCGGAGGACCGGCAGGATCAATCGGCGGCGATGCCACATCGATCCTCATCCGGGTGAGCCTTTGGTTGACCTTGCCGGCGTATTTGATCCGGGAAATCACCTCCTGGCCGATGTAGCATCCTTTCTGATAGGAAACATCGCTGGTTTCCAATCCGGTTTCCGGAACCAGCAATCCCTCCCGCAGTTCGCGACCCCACGCCGGCACGCCCTGCCGGATGCGGAGGTCCTCCAATGCGCCGCCGTCCAACAGCTCCGGTCCTTCCGGAAAAGCGATGGCTTGTTCCGCAGGCGTCCACCAGTCGGTGCCGGGCATGCCGAATCTGGCACAATTGCGGACGATCACGCCTGCGGGCGGGGGCGGAGCGGCATCGCCAATTAAGTGGGTCAAATTCCATGAGCCGCTGATGTTTTCCACCTCCACATCATCGGCGATGAGGTAGCGGGTGAGCCGTTCCTCCAACGGACCGTCGGCTCCCGCAGGGCCCTCGATCCACAAGGCACCGTCGTCGGCACGAGTGAGCCGAACGCGGAATTGCAGGCGGCCTTTGGCGTCTGTCACGCAGGATGGCAGCGTGACGGAGGCGTCCGCAAGCCGCTTCACGTCCTGGGTGATCTGGCCATTGAGGAAGCGCTCCGCGTCCGGGCCGCGCATTGCCAGCAGCGCGGGTTTTCCGATTTCCACACGGCTGGCCGTGGTCGCGATCCCGTCAGGACTCATTGTTTGCGTTGCAGCGCGAGTTTCACGAGCCTTTTTGCCTGCCCCCGGATGCCCTTGACTGTTTCAAGCGTCGGCTTTTCGCCTTCCTGCAACACCATTTCGGCACGCAGCCCGGCAAGCACGTCCCGCATTTCCAGATAGTTGGGGCGTTCGGCAATCCTCGGCTCCAGCCCGGCAACGGACTCGGTATAGTAGTCCGCGATGTCCTCCCGCATGATCTTGAGCGCCCGCTCGGCGGAAAACTGCTTTTCAACCGCCACCGAGGAAACATCCAGAGCCCGGATCCATCCGCCGAGGGAAATCAGGTGTGCCAGGTCCGCATCGCGAAGGATGACCAATTCGGTTTCCACGTCGCGCTGGGTCGCCGCCAGTTCCTTTTTCAATTGGTCGACATCCTTGTTCTTCGCGCTGTCTAACAGGCTTGCCGCATGGCGGTTGACCCGGTCGCCGGCTCCCAGTGCCTTGCCGTAGCGAGTCAGCCGGGCTGCCAGATCCTCCACCTTTTCCAATTGCTCGGCCTGAACGATGAGGAACCCATCGGCAATCAGAAATCCAAGCTCGATGGCAAGATCCGCACGGTCCATCGGCATCCTCTCGGGAAGATCCAACTCGTTTTCCAACAATGGCAGAGGCATCAGGAATTGCATGGTGTCGAACAATTTGGCGATCGACGGCGCGGTGAACTCGTTGACCGCCAGCTCTTCGCGGACATGCGGGTCGTCCAGCAGGTCGGCCGGAATGCCGTTGACCTGCTCCTCTGCGGGTTTTTCGTCTTTTGCGTTTTCGGGCTCGGCGGCCATCAGCGGGACCCACAATGCCGCGAAAATCCCGAATGCCTGTGTCATGCGCATCTTCATGGGAGACATCCTGCCATCCGATCGCCCGCTCCGCAACAGGCAAAAAAAACACCGGATCCCTTGTTTCGCCATCATGCCATGGCAAACTGCCGGTCCAGCAATTCCCGCACGTCGTGTTCGGTGGTTGGCGGGAAATCATGGAACCAGCGGCTTGGTGGCGCCGGGTAGGATGGCTCGGCAAGGGTCACCACCTCATCTGCCTCATAACGAAGATCGCAGGCCGCGTGATGACAAAGCGCCGGCAACGCCACCACGATGTGGTCGGCGTGCTCCCTGCGCAACAAACGAATGGCACAACGCAGCGTGGAACACGGCGTGGTCCCGTCATCCACAAGAATCACTGTCCGATCAGCCACATCGAGCGACGGGTGGTCGCCACGGTAGATTTTTTCCTGACGGGCGATGTGCTGGAACTCCCTTAGCACCGCGGCATTCACCTCCTCCCTGCTGAGATGCAGGTTGTCAATCAGTGCGGTATTGAGCATGCGCACGCCGCCGCTGGTGATCGCGCCCAATGGGGTGCTGCCGCAACCGGGCATGGTGATTTTGGCCACGAGCAGAACATCCATAGGCACGCGGAGCGCGGCGGCGATTTCCGCCCCCACGGCGACGCCACCCTTGGGCATCGCCATCACGACCACGTTGGCGGCGTCTTTGAATTTGCTGAGTTTTTTCGGCAGAATGCCGGCAAGTGCCTGGCCTGCCTGATGGCGGTTCATGAACGATTGGCTGGTATGGGTGGGCGTGTGCATGGCGGAATGGCGTAAGGGACTCGATTCACTATAAACGGGATGCCCGCACCGGGTAGTGTCAAAACCGCTGTGCCTGCGCGCGGGATTCCCGCAATCCGTCGTACGCGGCCCCAAAACGAGTCCACATCTCGGCCACAAGCATGCCGCGGACAACACCGTGAGGCGGGCTCCCGGGCTCTTGGTATACAGGATACCGCGGACAGCCGCGCCTGTCACAAGCTCATGATTCAGACACCTGCCACGCGGGCTTGCGCGGCTGCGAAACATTCCCGGGCGATCCCAAGGTAGATCAATGCCTGGGCGTAGCGGTCGCATTCCTCAACCAGGCTGCCCTCCGGATCGGGAAACAAGCGCGCATAGTAGTAGCGGCCCGAAAGCAACTCGGGGCTGAAAACCAGCACGTCGCCCGGCCCGGCCGCACGCAGGAATCCGGTCATCGCCAGCGTCCACATCTCGCGGAAATCCGCGAGGTAATCGGCCATGCCGTGGGCCATGCGCGGCCTTCCGGTGGTCGTCTCGACCGGCACCTGCATGTTGCCCGGGCTGGCAATGCGGCCGTGGATGAATCCGATGCGTTCAAAGATCGGCCGCATGAATTCCAGTTTCATTTCCATGCCGCCATAAACCATTTCCTGACCACAGTAGTAATGGCTGAAATCGCCGTTGAACCGCACTTCCGGGAAACGCCTGGTGATTTGCACGGTACGCCACATGTCCTGGGTGATCGTCGCACGGTGGGTTTCGATGAAAACCGGCAGACGGCGGGTTTGCGAGGCACCAAGGATGGCATCGACCAGCCGGAAAACCTCATTGTCATCCTCGATGCCCCAGCCCGCATGCACAGTGAGGCATTGGTCGCCGCGCGCGGCATGCTTCGCAAAAACCTCGTCGGCATCGGCGGGCTGGTTGATCCGGTCCAGCCCGCAAAACGGCAGAAAGGATCCGGCGCAAGGTGGAGCGTCCGAGGTCAGTTGGACCCCTTCGAAGCCGTCGGCGGACAGGCGTGCGTCCCGATCGGGATGATCCATGGAAGGACCGCTGAAGCCCGCGTCAGGGTCCGCCAGGTTGTCGAGATTGAGGTAAACGCGCAATTTGGGCGCATCGGCCGTCCCGTCGTTGAGCAGGAAAGGGTGTCTTGTCATGGAGGCCTTGTTATTTGTTAGAATTCGTCATAGGCGATCTGATGGGCGGGCACGCCGAGTTCGCCGAGCATTTTGACGCAGGCTTTGATCATTTGCGGCGGGCCGCACAGATAGTATTCGACCGCAGCCGGGTTCGGGTGTTGCGCCAGGTATTGGTCGAGCACCACCTCGTGGATGAATCCCGTGTGGCCGTTCCACCCGTCCTCTGGCAACGGCGAGGAAAGAGCCTGGTGAAAGCTGAAGTTCGGATACCGCTCCGCGAGCCCGGCAAAATAGTCATCATAATACATTTCCTGCCTCGAACGCGCGCCATACCAGAAGCTCGCCTTGCGTGCCGTTTTTTCAGTCTCAAACCACCACGAAAGATGGGCGCGCAGCGGCCCCATGCCCGCGCCGCCGCCGATGAACACCATTTCGCGCTGGGTCGGTTTGGGATGGAAATCGCCGAACGGCCCGTTGGCGTTCACGATGTCGCCGGGTTTGAGATTGAACATGTAGGCCGAGCCTGCGCCCGGCGGGCAGTCCTGTCCGGGTGGCGGCGTGGCAATCCGGACGTTGAGCCGCAAGAAGGGTTCGTTCGCCTGATTGCTGGAGAGCGAATAGTTGTTGCGGCGGCCGGGCAGGGAATTGTGCGCCACGAGATCGAAGACATGCTGGCGTTCCCAGACCGAGGCATAGGGTTCGGGAATGTCGAACTCGCGGAAACGGATGGCTTCGTAAACCGGGATGTCAAACTGGAGGTAGTCCCCAGGCGTAAAAGTGATCTTTTGGGCGGAATCCACAGGCTCCAACAGAATTTCCCGAATGAAGGTGGCCACGCTGCGGCTTGCGACGACCCTGAGTTCGAAGGTTTTCTGACCGCGGGCACCGGATCCACCCGCATGGGCGACATTGAGCCATAGCCGCCCACCGCGGTCTTCGAGCGGGTAGGTTGCAAGACCGCGGCAGACCGGCGCGCGGGCGGGCGAGCCATCGGCAAGGTTGAAGCGGCCGTTGTGTTTCGGGCACTCGATGATGCCGTCCTTCACAAGTCCGTTCGACAGATGGGTGTTTCCATGGGTGCAGATGCCATCCGTGGCAAACAACCCGCCCTGCTCGTCGCGGATCAGCGCGTAGGTTTTCCTGCCATAATCGAAGCGTATGACGTCCGCCGCGCCGAGATCAGCCGAGGCGCAGATTTCCAGCCACCCGTTTTCATCCGGCTCGCCACCGGCCCGCCGACCGCCGTCGCCAGCCATGCGCGACTTCGCCTCGGGCAGCGGGCGCTTCACATGATAGGCGGGATCCTTCACCTGGCGGACCACGGCGGGAACGATCTCGCGCCATGCGGTCAGCAGGTCCGGATAGGCTGGCGGGCAGTCGTCCTTGATCGCCGCGTGCAGCTGAGGCAGCGCATGATACGGAACCAGCGGAAACATGTGGTGCTCCACATGATAGTTCATGTTCCAGTAAAGGTAGCGGTTGAGCGGATTCATGTAAACCGTGCGACAGTTCAAACGGTGATCGAGCACGTTCTCCGCCAGTCCCGCATGCTGGGTGAACCCATAAACCATCATCAGCCAGCTTCCGAAAATATTGGGAAGGCCAATGAACATCAGAGGAAGGATGCTGCCACTGTAAACCGCAAAGCCGATCACTCCCGCATACATGGCGACATAAATCCGTGCCCGGAAAAAAACCTTTTGGAATTCGCTCCCGGGAATGAAGGTCTTTTCATCCGCGGTCATCCGGCCCACCGCATGCAACAGGATGTGCTTGAAATATCCCGGATAGACCGGCAATCCGAAAAAACTCAGCGTGAGTTTGCGCAAGTCCGGAGGCCGCGGGGCAACAATCTCCGGGTCACGGCCGACAATGATCGTGTCGCTGTGGTGCCGGGTGTGACTCCAACGCCAGACAGTCGCTTCGCGCATGACCATGAAAGATGCGATTTCGTAGAGAACGTTGTTCATCCAGTCGGTTTTGAACGCGGTGCCATGACTGGATTCATGCCAGCGTGAATCGGAGGTGCTGCCGTAGAGGGTGGCGTAGACAAAATACGGCAACACCGCCCACCAGGATCCCCACAACGCATAGGTCGCATACGCGGATCCAAGGATCAGCGTGAACCAGAGCAGTGTATCTCGCAGCGCCGGGCCGTCGCGACGTTCCAACAAGCGACGCATGGTCGCACGCGGCACTTCGCATTGGTACCAATCCGCCTCGGCCAGCCCGCGTTCGATCGCAAGGGCTGCATTTTCGCCGGTCAGGCTGTAGTCGAGGTGCTTAGGGGTGTGGGAAATGATGGTAGCGTTGTCGCTCATGGGGGATATCGAAGGAGCGTAGCAAGAGACTTTGGGGTGCCAAGGAATTTTAAGTCCACCCTCATGCAACATGAGTAGGATGTCTGTAGTGGTGCCTCATGGTGACATTTGCCGCGAACTTGCGGCTGAAAACTCCAAAGCGGCAAGTGCGGATTTTGAAATGCCAAACCGCAGACGCATGAAGCCCTCTGAGAACAATCTCATTGTCGGTTGATGGCATTTCAAACTTTCACCTGCAAATCCCGCATCGACCACAAGCTTCCCGCCGCCGCAGCTGCCGCTCCTC
>CAYNQJ010000069.1:0-12796 GCA_964399305.1 uncultured Luteolibacter sp. | reverse complement strand
CACCCAGTGACCAGATCGCAAGAAAAAACATATAAAAGGACTGTCCCTTTATATTATCTTTGGCATCTTTGGTCACTTTTATCTTTGATCACTTCAGGTCACTTCATGATTCTGAGCGTTTTTGCAGTTTGATGTCGTTTGGAAAATTCGTTTTTGCCTGTGCCGTTTTCGTGGCAATAATGGCGCGTCGCCGATTTTAGGTTTTCTGGAGCAATACCAGAACCTTTTCACGCTATCCTGTCTTACCTTCCAGCCAGCCCAGCTCGTCCCGCTCATGATCACTTATTCGAAATCTCCACACCCCCGTGAATACCGTTTGATTTTCAAGAACGTCGACAGAGTGGGCTGGGACCCCTCGATCGAATGCTATCTGAAAGATGGAGGTTACGAGGATTTGAAAAAAGCGCTCGCCATGCAGCCCAAGGAGATCATCGAAGAGGTGAAAACCTCCGGGCTGCGAGGTCGGGGCGGGGCGGGATTTCCAACGGGCATGAAGTGGACGTTCATCCCTCCCAACAATACCAAGCCGGTTTACCTGATCTGCAACGGTGACGAATCCGAACCCGGAACTTTCAAAGACCGCTATATCCTCCACCAGGACCCCCATCAGTTGATCGAGGGAATGGTCATCTCATGCTTCGCTGTCGGAGCCCATACCGCCTATATCTATCTTCGGGAGGAGTTTCCGGAGGCAGCGCTCATTGTGGAAAAAGCCATTGAGGAGGCGCGCGCTCACAATTTTGTCGGCAAGAACGTGCTTGGCTCCGGATTCGATGTGGAAATTTACGTGCACCGCGGGGCGGGTGCTTATATTTGCGGTGAAGAGACCGGCTTGATTGAGTCGCTTGAGGGCAAACGTCCATATCCCCGCATCAAGCCTCCGTATTTTCCTGCCGCACTGGGACTTTATATGTGCCCAACCATTGTGAATAACGTCGAGTCGTTGTGCCACGTCAAGCACATCATCCGCATGGGAGGAAGTGAATATGCCCGGCTCGGCGTGCCACGCAACACGGGAACCCGGATCCTCTGCGTTTCAGGGGATGTCAAAAAGCCAGGTTATTTTGAAATCGAGGTGGGCAAACTCACGATGCGCGAGTTGTTATACGATGTTTGCGGCGGCCCAAAGGACGGGCACGAGTTCAAGGCGGTGATTCCAGGCGGTTCTTCTTCCAAGATTTTGCGATGTGACGAGTTTTATCGGCTAAAAAATCCCGACGGTAGCGAGCGGGTGCTGGATTTCTGGGATATCCAGCTGGATTTCGACACATTGGCGGCCTGTGGATCGATGGCCGGATCCGGCGGGGTGATTGTTTTGGACGATTCGAGGAAAATGTCATGGGTCCTGAACAATCTGAATGCTTTTTATGCACATGAATCTTGTGGCCAATGCACGCCTTGCCGTGAGGGTTCGACCTGGATGAAGAAGATCACGGACCGGTTGGTCGTTGGTGAGGCCAGTCCGAAGGATTTGGAGACATTGGAAAGCGTGGCTTACCAGATCGACGGGCGGACCATCTGTGCGTTCGGTGAAGCGTCGTCGTGGCCGGTTGAGGCGATCATTGCGAAATTCCGTGACGAGCTGCTGGCGGATACGCGGGCTGGTGATCCGTCGAAGCCGCTCAATCCAGAGGCCGAGGCCCAGCGGCGGTTTCTGGCCCCTGCATGATGAGCGACCGGAGTTGTTGGTTTCTCTTGCGCACAGGGGGTTCCGATGCAAGTCAAAGTGTGCCCAAACGCCATTCCCACGCAGTTTTCAGAATCCGAAGCCGTGCATTCCGATTCCTCAAGCCATTTCAAAAAAACATCAGTCCGCTATGCGGGCTTGATGCCGCAAAAGGGCTGGCCGGAGAGAAACTTCCGGTTCCTGCGGCACCGCATCGTTCCGGGGATGTTCCGGCGGACCGCAGGCGATGTCCTGGAACCGGTGTTGGCACCACCTGAACAGGACAAAGTGCGGGTCACCTGGATTGGGCACGCTTCGTTTTTCCTGCAGTTTGCCGGGCATTCGGTGATCGTCGATCCCAACTGGGCAAAGTGGCATGGTCCGGTCAAGCGCAGCCGCCATCCCGGCTTGAACCTTCACGGTCTGCCAGAGGTGGACCTCGTTCTGGTGACCCATGCGCACTTCGACCATCTGCACAAACCCAGCCTGAAAATCCTCAAGGCCCGCGAAGGCATTGTGGTGCCGATGGGTAGCAAGTCGTTGGTCAAACGGCTTGGTTTTCCGGCCACCCACGAAATGAAAGTCTGGGACGAGCTGGCATTCGACCAACTCCGGATCATCCACACGCCGTCCCACCACTGGGGTGCGCGTTTTCTGCACGACACCCACCGTGACTATGGGGGGTACCTCGTCCAAGCCGGCGGAAAAACGGTTTTTCACTGCGGGGACAGCGCGTATTTCCCCGGTTTCAGCGAAATCGGCAGACGCCATGCGATCGACATCGCCCTCATGCCGATCGGGGCCTACGACGCGCCGAGTGGCAGGGATGTGCACATGAATCCCGAGGAGGCGGTTCGGGCTTTTGCCGACCTTGGTGCGAAGATCATGATTCCAATGCATTACGGGACTTTTCCACTGGGGAACGAACCGCATGGCGAGCCGATCGAGCGTTTGCTGGCTGAGGCCGACCGGTTGGGCATCAATGACCACATCCTGATTCCTGAGGAAGGGGTCGGCATTGAGTGGTGAAATTCAAATCCAGTGCTATCTGTTTGCTTCAGACAACCTAGACACACCGCCCGCCTCTCCCCTGATGAAAATTCTCCTTCCACTGATTTTCGCGGTCCTGCCGATGCTGGGCTCCTGCGATGTTGAAAAAAAAGCCATGAACGACAAACCGCCCAAATTGACAGAAGTTCCCGCCGGAGCTGAAACCATCACGCTGGGAGCCGGGTGTTACTGGTGTATCGAAGCCGCCTACCGCCAGCTTGATGGTGTTTATTCCGCCACTTCCGGATTCATGGGCGGGCACGTCGAAAACCCGACGTATGAACAGGTGTGCACAGGGACCACCGGGCATGCCGAGGTCGTGCAGGTCGTTTTCGATCCGAAAAAAATCAGCTCTGGCAAAATTCTTTCGTGGTTCTGGGATCTTCACGATCCGACCACCCTGAACCGACAGGGCGCCGATGAGGGCACCCAGTACCGTTCCGTGATTTTCTATCATTCCGCTGAACAGAAAAAGATTGCCGAGGCATCGAAAGCCGCCGCTGCTGCCGATTTCAAGGATCCGATTGTCACGGAGATTTCCCAAGCGTCCGAATTTTACACGGCACCCGCCGATCATCAGAACTACTATTTCGAAAACAAATCGAAGAACCCTTATTGCCGTGTGGTGATCGAGCCCAAGCTCCGCAAGCTCAAGCTCGACCACTGAGTCTCACAGATCGGAGTATTTCAGATTGTTGCCGCGGGATTTCGCCACCGGATAGCGTTCTTCGTTGGCGGCCATTTTATCCGCCATCACATCGCCGAGTTTCAATCCGAGGTTGTCGGCGAATTCAAAGAGAAGGATCGCGACATCGGCGATTTCCGAAGCGATCTCCGCGCGGCGGTTGATCACGCGTTCGCCGATCTGGTCATCCTGTTGCCAGACAAAGTGCTGCATCAGCTCGCCAGCTTCTGCCGCGATGGCGACTGCGAGGTCCTTGGGATTGTGGAATTGCCGCCATTCACGGGCGTCCACAAATGCCTGGATGCGGCCGGTCAGAGAGGAGATCGAGTCATTCATGAAACGAGGATAGCCGGATCGGGCGGGCTGAGAAGGATGAATCGCGGTGAAATTCCGGCCCGCGCTGTTGTCCGGACTCCTGTGGCGTGCTCAACCGCATTCCTTGCGCACACGGCTGAGCAGGGCAGGGTCTGCCTCGAGTGCGTCGGAAAGCGCCCGGATCACGTTGAGGGTTGGCCGCGAAACGTGGTGTTCCATGCCTTCGACATCGCGGTAGATGGTTTCCTCATCGATGCCGAAGAGCCGGAGAAAGCGGGTGAGCGTCTGGTGTCTTTCGGCAATCGCACGGGCGATGCGCTGTCCTTCGTCCGTGAGCACGGTGCCGCGGTATTTCTCGTGCTTCACCAGTCCTTCGGCATCAAGTCGTTGCAGCATGTTGGTCACGCTGGCCTGGGATATTTCCAGATTTTTAGAAATATCCACCGCGCGGGCGTATCCCTTGGCTTCGATCAGGTGGAGGATCTGTTCGAGGTAGTCGTCCATTGCGGTGGATCCGCTGGTGCGCCGGGGTGCTGGTGTCATGGAGGAGGGGTTTTAGTGGAATGGGCCGTCGATGGGAAGTGTGCTTTTTCTAGCAGCATGGCGGCGGATGCGAAGGTCACGATCGTTTGAGGCGGTGCCACACCGAGGTATCCGGGTGCAGCAGGCACTCCACAGGTTGATCCGCGAGAGAGTGGGTGTCCACCAGATGGTCGAGCAGTACCAACGAGGCGGCGGCATCAAACAAGGCATCGTGCCATGATTTAGCGGGGACCAGCGCGCGGATTCTTCCAGTAAGGCCGTGATGGTTGCAGAGCGGGCCGAGCGAGTGGTCCGGCAGGTCGGGCCATGCCGCGCGGGCAAGCAGCAGTGTATCGATCCATGGGCCGAAGCCATGGCCTGGGAATGCGCGGAGGAAGCGTTTTTCCGTGCCCTTGCCGTGGGCGACCACCACTGCGCCCGAGAGGTGGCGTTTCAGATCGGGCCAAAGCGAAAGCAGGGTGGGCGCGTCCGCGAGTTGTTCCGGGCCGATGCCATGGACTTTGCGTGCCGACCACTGGATCGGTTGATCGGTGAAAAGATAGGAGACAAATGATGCTTCATGGCCCGTCTCCATCGACCATGTGGCCAAGCCGACCTGCACCGGGCTGTCGGTCATGCCACGGCTCGCGCCGGCCGATTCGAAGTCGATGGCGGTGAAGCGGGACTGGCGGAGTGTCGGCATCGGCATGAATTCATGCACAGTCGTGGCGCGGGTGGCAACGGGCGTTTCGCGGGTGGGGTGGAAAATTGGCGGAATTATCCAAACGATTGATCGCCGGCATTGCCATGAGGACGGAATTTCCTACGATTCCATGCGTCATGAGTTCCTTGGAAAACATCCTGTCGTCCGCTGTCACCGCCGGAAAACTTTTGGAGTCGGCCGAATCAAACCTGCTGGCCCTGCTTGAGGGCAGCGCCAGTCCGGTGGCCCGCGCAGCGGTCGAGGAACTGGCTGACGCCGGTGCGTGGGATGAGCTCAACGACCGGTTTTTCAAGACGCTTGCATTTGGCACCGGAGGATTGCGCGGCCGGACCATCGGCCGCGTGGTGACCAAGGCCGAGCAGGGCGGGGGCGGGCCGAACGGGCGTCCGCAGCACCCGTGTGTGGGAACGGCGACGATGAATTACTACAACCTCAGTCGCGCGGTGCGCGGTCTGATCGCCTACACCAGAACCTTTGTTGGCTCCGGCCGCAGGCCGCGCCTCGTTTTCGCGCATGACACGCGGCATTTCTCACGCGATTTCGCCGAGTTTTGCGCCAGGGTTTCTTCGGAACTCGGTTGTGACGCGTTTCTTTTCGATGGTGCGCGCTCGACGCCGCAGCTGTCGTTCGCCATCCGCGAGTTGCGGGCCGATGCGGGTGTGGTCCTGACTGCAAGTCACAATCCGCCGCATGACAATGGTTTCAAGGCCTACTTCAACGACGGTGCGCAAATTGTCGATCCACATGCCGGCGGCATCATTGCCGAGGTGAATGCGATCGTCAGCGAGCATTACGAGCCGTTGCCCGCCGACTTGCGCGGGGAGATCACCGTGCTGGGTGCGGAAATGGACGCCTGCTACACGGAGCGTCTCAAGTCCCTGCTGCTCCAGCCCTCGCTACTGGAAGGGGCGTCCACCAAAGTGGTGTTCACCAATCTTCACGGGACGGGCGGGCACATCAACGTACCGATGTTGCGTGGTTTTGGCTTCGAGGTCCTGACCGTGCCCGAACAGGACGTGCAGGACGGACGTTTCCCGACCGTGGAATCCCCGAACCCGGAGAATGCTCCCGCGCTCAGGATGGCCATCGACCTCGCCGAAGCGGCGAATGCCGAAATCGTGATTGGCACGGACCCCGACGCCGACCGGATGGGGGTTGCCGTGCGCGATGCCGAAGGGAAAATGCAGCTTCTCACCGGCAATCAGATCGGCTCATTGATGGCATGGTATCGCCTCAAGACCTGCTTTGAGATCGGCTGGCTCAGCCAGGCCAACCGCAGCCGAGCGGTGTTGGTCAAAACCTTTGTCACCACCGAGTTGCAGCGCGCCATCGCCGATGGATTCGGTGTGGGGATCGTCGATACCCTGACCGGTTTCAAATACATCGCGGGCAAGCTGCGCAAATACGAAGAAGCCATACCGGCCGACAAAAAAGGCGATTACCGGTCGCTCAGCGAGGAACAGACACGGTTGTTGCGTCTCGAATATTCGCGGTTCTTTGTATTCGGGGGCGAGGAGAGCTACGGCTATCTGGGTTCGGACTCCGTGCGCGACAAGGATGCCAACGGGGCCACCCTGATGTTTGCCGAAGTGGCGGCCTATGCGAAATCCGCCGGCAAGACCGTGCCGGAGCTGCTTGATGAAATCTATCAGAAATACGGATATCACCTTGAAATCGGCAGGTCGCTGGTGATGGAGGGCGCGGATGGCGCCGCCAAGATCCAGGCGCTGGCCAATTCCTATGCGGAGAATCCTCCCGAGGTCGTCGATGATTCGCGGGTTGTGAGGGTCCGCGACTTCGCCAAGCAGGATCTTTTCGATCAGGAGGGGGATTTGCTGCCCAAGGAAAAAATGTTGTTTGTCGATCTTGAGGACGGCCGGTCCTTCGCCGTCAGGCCGTCGGGGACGGAGCCGAAAATCAAATTCTATCTGTTCGGCAGGGCCCTGCCTGGCGGCGATTTGTCCGGGGCCAAGGCTGCGGTGCGCAACGGACTCGACCGGCTGTGGGTGTGGATTGAATCCGATGCCGCCGGTCGTTGACGCCGGGACGGCTTACAGCGATCGAAGGAACTCGACGAGATCCGCACGTTGCTTGTCTGTCAGGTTCGAGGTGACTCCGTGTTTGTCGCCTGGATTTGCCGAGCCGACGACATCCTCCAGCGTGGCGGCGCGTCCGTCGTGGAGGTAGGGTGCGGTGCGCCAGAGTTCCCGCAGGGTCGGGGTGTCCCATGCCTTTCCCTGGTCCATGCCGGTGGCGTTTTTGATGTCGTGCTTTCTGCCGTCGGCATAATACTCCCCCGGATGGCATTTGGCGCAGGCGGCCTGGATAAAGACCTCGCGACCGCGCACGGCGGAGGGTGAGAGCTTGCCATCGACGAGTGCCGGGCTGGGGACCGGCTTGAGGTTCCGGAGAAACGCTTCGATCGCCTCCGCGTCCTCTTCTTCCGGGACCATGAACTGGATGTAGCGCATACCGGTTCGGATCGCGGTTTCGGCGTCCGGGCGGATGCCGCTGATCATGACCGGCGGAGTGTGGATACTGAAAAGGAGGCTCTTGGTTTGTTTCGGATTGCCGATTCCGTCATTGAGAAGATCCCAGTTCAAGCCGTCGGTTCGGACATTCGGGTGGCAGGTCGCGCAGCTTTGCCATTGTTGGAAGCAGAGTGAAGCATCGAAGAACAAGCGTTCGCCGACGCGTTCGGGGGATTCCTTGCGGTCCTTGACGAGTGTCACATCGATCACCCTGGCGTCGAGAGCGGTTCCGGTTTTCACGAGGTGGAGGGTGTCCGAGAAATACGCGCCGACGGCGAAGCCATCCGGGGTGGTCGCGATGGATCGTGGGCCGTTGCCGTTCAGTTTGATCCGTTTGCGGATGCCATGGAGAAACGAGAGATCGTTGGGAATGTCATTCAACGATCGGCTTACCTGGGTGACGGTTTCACCGCGGCCCGATCGGTCGATGCGGTCGTGCATGGCGGCGCGGTCGATCAGGCTGACCTCGTGGGTTCCTGCATGGGTGACGGCGAGCAGGCGTCCGTCGTTAGAGACCGCCACGCCGGACGGGTTCGCCGCTCCACGGTCGATTTCATCGAGCAGCACGGTGGTGACATGCTTGGGTGCGGTGGCATCGATCACGCTGAGCGCGCTGGTATTCATCCATCCGCGGTCGAGTTGGGTGGTGGGCAGCGCGTAGCGGGCGAGGGTGTGGACGATGTAGAGGAACTTTCCGTCGGGTGAGAGAGCGAGTGCTTTCGCGTCGGTGGATCCATTGGGAAGCCGGATGGCGGATGTTTTGCCGCTGGCGGTTTCGATCACGCTGAGTTCGGCGGCGATGTCGCCGGTATTTGCCGCTCCAGCCGGCAGCAGGTTGGCCACGAAAAGGATGGCTCCATCCGGGCGCAGTGCGCTTGCGACGGGTTCGCGCGTCACCGGCAAAAATTGTGCGGGTTTTTCCGAATTGGAAGCCATGAATTCCACGCGGTTTTCGAAGGTGTTGCAGACGAAGAGGGATTTTCCATCCGCCGCTGGAGTGACGTGGCGTGGGGAATGACCGGCGGATGATTTTAGAATCACCGAGCCATTGGTTGCATCGACAGTGAGCAGCTGGCCTGGCGCGGTTCCGGCCGGGATGAACAATTTCCCGCCGTCGGAGGATATGGAAATGCCGTTCGGGATCTGCGGCATCTGCCATGTGGCGATGGTGTTGCCATCCGCGCCGTTCATTACCATGACGGCGGGTGGTTGTTCCATGGCGACGTAAATGCGTGAGCCATCCGGTGATGTGGCGATTCCCACTGGCGAGGCCTGCGTGTGGCAGACCATCGCGATGGTGGTGAGAAACTGGATGGAGAGGCGGCGCAGGCTCATGGTGAATGGGGGCTCGTGGGTTTGTGGTGCAGGGACTTCCAATATTTTTGCTCGGTTGCGTAAACGTCGATGGCTTGCTGGTTGGGATCGATGTTTGGATCGAGGATTCCGCAGCGTTTCATTTCGTTGATCCACTCCGGTCTGGGTTTGAATCCGGGCATGTCGAATCTACCGACTTTGGCGAGGTGGCGCTGACCGGCCTTGCACATCGCGAGGATCGCCTGATAGTCGGTGTCATCCACGGAAGTGAACACAGCGCCTGTGCCGGCCGCGGTGTTATCCGCACGGCAGGTGCCGTGCCCGCCCGCCGATTTGGCGAGTGGAGCCAGCAGGACGAGCGATTTTTCCGGATGGGTGAGATTGAAAACCGTGTGGCGGTTGCGGCGGATTCTCCGGTCCCTGATGTCGGGCATCCAGAAGCTGAAGCCGATTTCATCGGACAGGGTGCGTGGCAGCGGGCGGCTTCCGGGTTGGTGGCAGGAGACACAGCGGCGATCGATGGCTGTGCCGGCATTGCGGGTTTCCGGCCAGTCCTGATCATTGGCGATGACCTGTTCGTTGTTTTCATATCCGCCGATCATGCCGCTTCCGAGCGCGGCGTAAGTTCCCGGGTAAGGTGCTCCGCTGTCGATCCACAAGCGGGTGGTGAGGATTTCGAGGGCGGTGGCTTTCACCTCATAATGACCGCCCTCGAGCTTAGCGAGCAGCGGTGCTGACCCGCTGCCGAGTTTCCGTGGCGGGTGGTTGCTTGCGGGGCGGTTTCTGCCGTCGGCGAACTGGTCGGAAATGGTTAGAGAGACGTAGGAGTGTGAATAGAGCGGGCCGCGGTCACCGGTCAGGATGATTCCGCCATCCGCCTTGTCAGTGTTGTGGCACGAGGTGCAGTTCCGGTCCAAAATCGGTTGGATATCGCGAGGGAAATCCAGGACGTCAGGGATATGCGGGTAGGGTTTGATGATGCTTGGCGGGCGTGTTGCAGCGAGTGGGGCGGGACGTGACAGGGCTGGGGGTGCCTGGGTCCGTGGTTCGTGGCAGCCGATGCAACTGAGAGACTCGCCGGGCTGTACGCCGGTAAAGCTTTGCATGCGTTTGACCGAGCGGCCCTTGTCGTCCAGTGCGATGAAGAACACACTGCGCATGGCGGGTAATTCGAAGTGCGCCGAGCCATCGGCCTCGACCGGCACCGTGCCGAGCACGCGTTCGAGGGTGAAGGTGCCGCCGTAGCTGAGCGGTTCCATCCCGCCGGTGAAATTGATGGGTTTCGGCAGGCTTTCCATGACGAGGAGTTCCTTGATTTCCGATTCCGCGACCCCATCCATGTTGCGGCCCATGCGAACGTCCATCAGTGTCATCGTTCCTGTGGATTTTTCGGGTCGTGTCCTGTTTACCACGATTGCCTCGCGAGGTCTTGGTGCGAGCGGTCGTGGTTCATGGCACCACAAGCCGGCCTTGGTATCGTCCGGTGTCAGCGTGAGGATGGTTTCCTCTTTTCCGGAATCATCGAGCAGCACCAGCGTGTGGTCACGGGCGGCGATGAAACAATTTTCCGAGAAGGCCCATGGGTCTCGGTAATTTCCCGCCTGGGCGATGATCCGCGCCGAGCCACGCTCGTCCGGGCCGGACTTCGGATCCACTACTGCGAGTTGGCCGGCGTGTTCCTTCTGGCCATGGCCGGGAGAGAAAACCGAGACCACTTTTTCGCTGTGGGGGATTGGTTTGGAGCCGATCATCACCAATCCCGGATGCAGGTTGCCGAAATAGGTCATCGGGGCGGTGCCGTCCGGGTTGGCGGTCCAGAGGTGGTGGTAATCGATCTGGCTGCGGTCGATGTATTCCCAGCGTGTGTAGATCAGCCGGCCATCGGGCAGGAGCCACGGTGTGTTGTCGTGTTCGATGTTCAGCGAGATTGTGCGGATGTTCCCTCCGTTGATATCGCAGCGGTGCAGGGTGGCCACGGGAGTGAGCCAGCAATTGACCCAGCGGTTGCAGCGGCTGCTCACAAAGACGATGTCGCCATCGGGCAGGTAGATCGGTTCGATGTCATCGAAGGGTCCGTCGGTGATGCGGCGGAGACCGCTGCCATCGCGGTTGATTTCATGGATGTGGTAGTGGGCCGTGCCGCCCGGGCGGTAGGAAAAGAGGATCTTGTTGCCATCGTAGTGGACTTGAGGGTCGCGGATGCCGCCGTCAGGGTCATCTAGCAGAATACGCTGGGTGCCGGTTTCGAGATCAAGGACTCGCAGTGAGGAACCGCTTGGGAAGAGCGGGATGCGGCACATCCGTTCGGGCGCGTATGTGCCGAAATTCGCGTACCAATGGCCATCCGGGCCGACTCCACGTACGGCGAATACGAGTTCGCGGCATTCCTTCATCGGACCATTGCGGGCGGACGAAACAAGATCGCCGGCGGGAGATTGGGCTGCGAGCGCGTGGAAGAAGCAGGTGATACCGATGATGGTCCGCATGGAATTGTGGTGCGGCACCCGTTTGATGAGGCGGCGCAGGCCGGGGAAGGGAGGGCTTTCCATGCGGGGAAATCGGGCTCGATGTCAAAATACGCGTGGTCCTGGTCCGGTCTTGCAGGCCGGATGGGAATGGTTGGCGTCGGCGAAATGCCGGTGGGGTGCGTAAGCCCAGGCGGAGACCAGTGGGTGGCGGGCGTGGGGCTGCCTGTTTGCCAAAGGTGCCCGATGGTGGGCTGGATATCACCGTGGTTCCTGCCGGACCAGTTGCCGCAGAGGAATCAAAGGGCCGGTGAATGGCCTGAATCTGTTAGTTTGCCGGTGCGACATGCCGGATCATCCAGGCGGCGATTTCGGCGTAGATGGGGAAATCGGTGACGAACACATTATCGTGGTCCGCACCGGGGACGAGGATCCATTTCTTGGAGGTGGCGGGAGGGATGGATTCGAACAGGCGCCTGCCCGCGGGCGTGGGAACGGCCCGGTCGGCGCTTCCATGCGCGATGAGGGTGGGAATGTGGATGTCCGCCGCGCGCAGATCCGGGCGTATGCCTGAAAGGCTGATGCCGGTGATATTCTGATAAGCCCCGCTGGTGGCGGCTGCCCAAAGGTGTCCGAGGGACGCTCCTGCGTGGAGGCGGGCCTGACCCTCGATGATGGATGAGAACGAATCGAAGCTGGAAATCACGACGAGTGCCCGCCAGGGGGAGTCCGGCATGGCGGCCGAGTGGATCGCCACGGATCCCCCCATGGACATTCCCATCAGGCCTGCGGGTTGTTTTTCAAATCCGTATTTGCGGGCGGCGTCATCCAGGACGCGTGCGGGTATCCAGGCCTCGCGAAGGCCGTAGGTTGTTGTGGCGGCCGGGTGCATACCGTGCGCGGGAAGGTCCGGAATGATGCAACGGAATCCTGCGGCACAGAAACGCTCAGCGACGGGCAGATAATCCTCTTTGCGGCCCTTGCGTCCATGGGCGAGGACGAGGGTTCCTGCGATGCTGCCGAAAGGGGGCGGGCTGATGCCGCGTTCGGTGAGTTGCCTGCGGATGATCGCGCCGCGGCGGCCCGGCGTGCCGGATGTGGCGGGGGATACCAGCAGGCAAGGGCTGCCGTCGCTGGCTGTGAATGCTTCGATCCTGATGCCGTGTGCTTCCGGAGATTCCAGATAGCCGCGGTGATAGTCCATCAGCGGCCTACGGTTGGGGCTGGCGATTTGCATGCCGGTCCAGAGAGGGAAAAGACAAGGGGCCGAGATGCAGGCCACACTCACGGAAATGACAATCCTCTGACGGTGTTTTCGCCAAGATGTCATGACGGAGTTCGATGCTGCGGGCGGCCCGCGTCCCTCACGCCAGGATCTGCGAGAGAACGTAGGGCAGAATGCCGCCGGCGCGGTAGTAATCCTTTTCGACCGGGGTGTCGATGCGGACGATGACCGGGATGTCGAGGATTTCACCGCTGGCCTTGTGGACTTTCAGCGTCGCCTGCTGCTGGGGCTTCAGGTTG
>CAYNQJ010000068.1:0-13141 GCA_964399305.1 uncultured Luteolibacter sp. | reverse complement strand
GGTGACTGTTAATCACTAGGTCGTTGGTTCGATCCCAACCGCCGGAGCCATTTGAATCCGCTATTTTTCCAAGGATTCACCCAGCAGGGCAAATGCAGGATTCCTGCGAAATTTCCCGCCAATCGGCATCCCCGATTTCGATTTACTCGAATCTCTCGTGAAACACCTCGAGCGATTCCCGGATCTCCTTGAGCTTGGCGGCCCGGGTGGCGTCGTCCGGCGCTGACGCATAGTCCTTGTTGAGTTGCAGGAATGGCATCAGCCAACCGTGCAGGGCGTCATGAGCCTTGCCCTCCATGGTGCAACTGGAAATCACCTGCTTGGTGTGTCCGTCGATTTTCGCCGCGAGTGCGGCGTGGTCCTTTTCATCCGAAGATTCAAAGGCGAGGACATCCTGCTCGAGAAGGCGCATGTGGGACATCATCGCCTCCGGCATCGCCCATTTGGCGGACTTTCCTGAATCCGCAGCCACAGTCGTGGATGCACCGGAAGCATCGCTTCCTGATTTGGCATTGTTGTCTTTGGTTGAGCGCTGACAGGATCCCAGACCGATTGCCAGCGTCATGAACAACGCGGCGGACAGATACGGGGTTTTCATTTTTTTGTTAGGTTGGACGTGCGGACATGGTCATGACGGACGTGTCTTTGCCATTCCCCGCACGGTTTCCGGAGCCGCACAGATGAAAATACGCCATATCCCATGGGAATCAACCCAATTGAAGAAGTTTTGTTCTCGGATAGGCCTGACGCTCAAGTCGCATACAGCGGCGCAATGCCCCGGAAAACGTGATCCGACGCAGCCATGCCGGATTTTTTGTTCGGCAAGAGCGCGGATGCTCCTGTATCCAAGACCCATGAGCACGGTTACTCTTCGATGCCTACGCATTTCATCATTCGCCGGGCTGCTTTTCTGCCTGGTGCCGATGACTCCCGCAGCGGCTGAGCAGAAGGCGGTAAAATGGCCGGTTTTCCGCGTTCAGAAGCTCCACCAGGACCGCAACGAAGGCCTTGCTGTCGCTGATTACAATGGCGACGGCAAGCCGGACATCTCCGCGGGCGAGTTTTGGTATGAGGGGCCGGCATTCACCGTCCAGCGCCCCGTGCGAAAGCTCCAGCCATTCTCGGAGGGCGAATATCTAACGAACAATGGTGAGTTCGCCATGGACCTGAACCTCGATGGAGCGCCCGACATCCTCTCGGGAAGCTTCATGGAAACCGAGTTGTTCTGGTATGAAAACCCCGGCAAACAGGGACTGGCGGATGCCAAACTCTGGACGAAACACCTGCTCATCGATACCGGTCTTGGCAACAACGAGGCGATGTGGATGGCCGATATCGATGGCGACAAACGCAAGGATCTGCTGGTCAACCACTGGGTCGACAACCAACCGATGCGCTACTACAAAATCACGCCTCAGAAAGACGGACCCAAAGTCGAGGCTGTCACGGTCGCGGATGCCGGGAACCAGACCAACGGCCATGGCACCGGAGTCGGTGACGTCAACGGCGACGGCCGGATGGACATCGTTTATAAGAACGGATGGTATGAGCAACTCGATGGCGGCAAGTGGACGCGTCACGCCGATTGGGTGAAAAACCAGATGTCGGTTCCCGCGCTGGTGGTGGACGTGACCGGCGACGGCCGCAGCGACATCCTGTGGGGCAACGGACATGATTACGGATTGTATTGGGAGGAACAACTCGCACCCGACAAGGACGGTAATCTCCAGTGGAAGCAGCACTTGATCGACGACAGCTGGTCGCAGGCGCACGTGCTGGAATGGCACGACCTCGATGGCGACGGCAGCAAGGACCTCATCGCCGGCAAACGCCACTACGGCCATGGTGGAAGGGATCCCGGTGCCAACGACGTGATGGTGATTTACGCCTACAAGTGGCGGGAGAAGGATCACAAGTTCGAGCGTCACCCGATCTTTGCAGGCCAAGCAGCAAAGCAGGGACCGGGTGTGGGATTGCAGATGTGCATCGAGGATCTCAATGGCGATGGCAGGCCCGATATCGCCGTCCCGGGAAAAAGCGGGACCCATATCCTCTGGAACGAAGCACCGGACATGAAAGGCGAATGAAAAGGTGGCTCGGTCTGGCTCAGACCGCATGCATCCGTCGCCTCCACGCCACTTCGGTTTTCAGATTCAATCGAAAAACTCCATCTGCCTGCCCTCTTTCGGATCCTCGAAGCGGACACCCACACCTAACAATCTGACCGGACGGTTGTGCCCGCGCCGCCATGCCTCGATCAGGAGCTCCTCGAAAACCGATGTCTCCAGCACGTGACAGGCACGCTCGGCCGTGGTGCGCTCGAAGTCGGCAAATTTGAGTTTCACCACCAATGAGCGGATCATCCTGTCGGCGTGGTGCATCGACAACTCCTCGGCCAAGCCCTCGATCATTTCCCGCATCGGCGGGAAAAGCCCGGCGATTTCAGCAATATTCTCAGCAAACGTCGTTTCACTGCTGACCGACTTGCGGGTTCGATCAGGTTCCACCGGGCGTTCATCGATGCCCCGGCAAAGGCTCCAGAGTTCGATCCCCCATTTGCCGAACATCCTTGACATGTCAATCCGGTCGAATTTCTGGAGATCGGCGCAGGTCTCCACGCCGAGTGCCGCCAAGCGGGCTTTCGTCTTGGCACCCACTCCCCACAACCGCCCGACAGGCAGAGTGGCGATGAACGAGGGAACGTCCTCCGGCTTCACTTCATACTGGCCGTTGGGTTTGCGGATGTCCGAGGCAATCTTGGCGATCAGCTTGTTGCAGGAAATTCCCGCCGACGCGGTCAGACCGGTTTCCTCGGAAATCTGGGCGCGGATTTCCCGGGCCATCGCAGCGCCATCGCTGACCGCATGGCTCACATCGAGATAGGCCTCATCCAGCGAGAGCGGTTCGATCATGTCGGTGAACCGTCCGAAAATCGCCAGGATCGACGCGCTCACCGAGCGGTAATGATCGAACCGCACCGGCACCAGGACCAGGTGCGGACACAACTCCAGCGCCTTGAATACCGGCATCGCCGAGCGACAACCGAACTTGCGTGCCTCGTAGTTGGCGGTTGTCAACACGCCGCGCCGGTCCCTGCCCGCCACCGCAACCGGACGCCCGCGCAACGACGGATCATCGCGCTCCTCGATCGCCGCGTAAAAGCAGTCCATGTCGATGTGGATGATCTTCCGCATGGCGGCAACGGCTGTCATGGAGTCAACGGCACCGGGATGGCCTCGCAAACGTCACGCCAGCCGGGGAAGTTCCACTTGTTAGGAAAACCCCGGCATTGCTCCGGTTTGACCGGGTGAATGCGGCAGGCGCTTCCATCCAGCATCACGCACTCGTGGTTTTCCTTTTCCAACAGCGAGAGCCCCTGGCGGTTCGAGCGCAGACGGGTGAAACGCGCGACAAATTCCTCCTCGCTGATTCCCAGAAACCCCGCGATTGGCGCGATTTCGTCAGACTCGATCCGGACATCGCCCGGCCACTTGCAGCAGGCGGTGCAGCGCTGGCAGACGTAGTGCACGCCGGGCACGAGAACCACCAAACGGTTGCCGGGGCTGCCGTGGTCCTTTCCTGGTCCGATCATCACGGGTTCATCCATTGATCCGCTGATAGTGATAATTGACCCGTCCGAGGAACCACCGCCATTTCGGGCCTGGCTTGCCGTTATCCAGGAGGAAATGCGGGCAATTCTTGTTAGGCGGGTTTTTCCCGCGGCGCGGCCAATGATAATGCGGCACGACATTGCGGAGCGGAATGCCGTTTTTTCTCATCAGGATCGCCGTCAGCCTGGCGGTGCGCTCGATGGTCGTCCGCTTGTTGGACCCGCGGTGCTCGCACATTTCAATACCGATCGACAGTCGGTTCCCCGGTCCGGCGAAATCCGCGTGTTCACCCTGCTCGGAAATCGGCATGTGCTGGATCGCAACACGGTCGTCCACGGTGAAGTGCCAGATCAGATATCCGATGCGGTTGCCGAAGCGCGACTTCGGTGACCGCAGGGCCCCGCGCTTGAGCGCCAGTGAGTGTTTCTCGGCATCAGCTGAATAGTTCTGCGTGCTGTGGATGGTGATGTAGCGCGGTTTCATCGGCCGGTACACCTTGCGGCCATGCGTCCCCTTTCTCACCATGTCCACCTTGAGATTCACCTCGCGGAACATGCGCGACATGGGAACCTGCGCGCTGGTGGTCCCCACCGCAGAACGGGAAACTCCCACGGGATTGCCAACCGGCCGGCAATGGAGACAGCCGAGCAGCACGATGGTCAATGGAAGGAACCTGCGGAGGAAATACACGAAGCCGGATATAGCACCATGGCCACGCATTGGAAAATGAATTTCTCCTGATGGTTCGGACTCATTAAAAAACACGCCGCCACACGGGCAGTCTTGCGGAGCCCCGACGGGGCGCCTACAACGGTCGCCGTGAGCCCCATCCGCTACTTCAACCGCTACACGCAGGCCCTCGAGACCGAGCAGGTCTATGGCGAGGCGTTCCTCCGCTGGACCTACCAGCACCCGCTGGGGGCAGCCGCGTTGTGGGCACTGGTCAAACGACCGTTTTTTTCAGCCTGGTACGGCCGCCGCATGAGCACACGCACATCCGCATCGCGCGTGGCCCCCTTTATCGCACAATACGGACTGGATGCCACAGACTTCCTCGACGAACCCGCGTCATATCGCAGCTTCAACGAGTTCTTTTACCGCAAACTCAAGCCCTCAGCCCGGCCGGTTGACCCGGATCCGGATAGCGTGGTTTTCCCCGCCGACGGCCGGCATCTGGGGTTCGAGCGCGCCTCGGAAATCGAAGGGGTCTTTGTGAAAGGCCAGAAGTTCGATCTGGCCGCTCTCCTGGATGATGCGACGCTTGCAGCCCGCTATGCCGATGGCGCGTTGGTCTTATCGCGGCTTTGCCCGGTCGATTATCATCGTTTCCATTTTCCCGCCGCCGGGGTGCCGGGCGATACACGCTTGATCAATGGCCCGCTTTTCTCGGTGTCGCCCATCGCCCTGCGCCAGCAGCTTACCTACCTATGGACCAATAAGCGTACCATCACCGAGCTCCAAACCGAGCGTTTCGGAACCATCCTGTTGCTTGAAATCGGTGCCACCTGCGTGGGAACCATCCGCCAGACCTACCAGCCCGGCTCACATGTCCAAAAAGGGGCGGAAAAAGGGTATTTCGCCTTCGGCGGATCTTCCACGATCACCCTGTTCGAGCCGGGAACCGTGAAGTTGTCCGATGATCTGGTCGAAAACTCCGGCAAACAGATGGAGCTTTTTGCCAAGGTTGGCGACCGGATGGCTCGCTCCGCTTGACCTTCCCGCCAAACGGAACACCCTGCACCCCATCACGCATGCGCGACTATCTGGAAAATCTGGAACAGCACACCCGGGAAAGCCTCAAGCCGGCCATCGATGGCCTGCTCTCCCCGACGGAGCGGATCGACCTCTACAAGCAGTTTCTCAAAATCGAGGAACTCCGCATCATGGCGCACCATCGCAACGGCGCCGGTGGCATCGAGATCGCAAGAGACCGCTCGGCTCTCATCGACGCCGTGCTCAGGTCCATCCTCGAAGCATCCCTCCACAACCGCAAGGAGGGCGTGACGCTTCCCATCGCCCTGGTCGCTACCGGCGGCTATGGCCGCGGCTTGCTCAACCCCCGTTCCGACATCGATCTTTTGTTTCTCCTGCCACGTGCGTCGACCAAGCTGCCAAAACCAGTCCAGGATCTCGTCCAGGACGTGCTGTATTTCCTTTGGGACGTTGGTTTCAAGGTCGGCCATGCCTGCCGCTCGACTACGGAGTGCATCGAACAGGCTCGCATCGACCAGGAAAACAAGACCTCGCTGATGGATGCCCGCCTGATCGCCGGAGACCCGGAGCTGTTCGCGCAGTTCGAGGCACGCTTCGCGAAGGAATGTATCCAGAAAAACCAGGAAGCCTTTTTCGACCTCCGCGGCCAGGACATGCGCAGCCGCCATGAGAAATATTCCCACACGGTTTTCCTCCAGGAACCCAACGTCAAGGAAGGTTGCGGCGGCATGCGGGACTTCCACAACATCCAATGGGTCGCCCACGTCAAACGCGGCACTTCCAGCCTCGCCGATCTCGTGGAATCCAAGCTGCTCACCGCCGCCGCCTGCCATGAAATCGAGGAGGCCTACGATTTCCTCCACCGCGTCCGCAACGAGCTCCACTACCATACCGGCAAGGCTACCGACCAGTTGACACTCCAGCTGCAGGGCGTCGTCGCAACCGCATTCAACTACCCGCAGCGCGACATTCTCCGCAGCACGGAGGCGTTCATGCGCGATTACTACCGCCACACACGCCACATCTATCAGCACACGACCTCGCTGATGGAGGCATTCCAGATCGAGCGCGAAACCCGCGCGGACTCGGGCATCCGCTCGTTCCTGACCTTCCGCAGGAAAAAGCGCGAGGAGTTCGACGGCTTCATCGCCCGCGACGGACGTCTCTTCCCCGCCAACCAGGAGATTTTCCATGAGGACCCGCACCGCCTGATGCGGCTCTTCCAACACTGCCAGTTGCGCAACCTGAAACTCAGCCCGCAGCTCAGGCGCCTGATCGCACAGCACTGGGACGACATCGACCGGCCTTTCCGCTACTCGAAAACCAACCGCAAGATGTTCCAGGCGATCCTCGAGCGCAAGGGCGATGTCGCCCGCACGCTGCGCCTCATGCACCGAATCGGCTTCCTCGGCCGCTACCTGCCGGAATTCGGCGCACTCGACTGCCTCGTCCAACACGAGTTCTTCCACCGCTATACGGCCGACGAACACACGCTGCGCTGCATCGAACAACTCGACCAGCTCATCACCGACGAAAACCCCCAGCACAAACTCTACCGCCGGCTTTTCCACGAAATCCAGGACGCCTACGCGCTCTATCTGGCCGTGATCCTCCACGATACCGGCCGCGCGGAAAACGTCCGCGAACACACCGACGGCTCCGCAATGCTCGCCGCGCGACTTTGCAACCGCCTGCAGATCCGCAGCGCGCGCCGTTCGCTGATCATGTTCCTGGTGGACAACCACCTGACCTTCTGGCGCACCGCAACCACCCGCAATCTGGACGACCCGGAAGTCATCGCGGAATTCGCAGCCATCGTCAAAAACACCTCGAACCTCGACGCCCTGCTGCTCTTCACGTTCGCCGATTCCAACGGAACTTCGCCCGACGCATGGAGCGGATGGAAGGAAACCCTGATGCTCCAACTCCACTCGGCCACACGCAATTTCCTTGAAAACGGCCGCGAAAAATACTCGCAGAAACTCGATGCCGACCGGCTCGCCCTGCGTGACGAGGTGATCGCCATGATGCGCGAGGATTACCACCCCGATGTCGAGCGTCACTTCGAACGCATGCCGCCCGCGGCATTCCATTTCCGCCAGGCCGACCACGTCGTCACCCAGGTCCGCACCGTCCGCCATTTTCTCCAGCGTGAACAGGAAACAAACGATCCATACGCGTTCTGCATCAAGTGGATCGATCACGCCAACCGCGGATACTCGCACCTGGTGCTCGCCACCCGCGACAAGCCGCTGCTGCTGGAGAAAATCTGCTGCGCGCTCGCATCGGAGGAAATCAATATTCTATCAGCCGACTTGTTCACCCGCACCGACGGCATCGTGATGAATATCTTCCGCGTCTGCACCACGAACTTCGAGGCGGTTTCCAACCCAGCGGTCCGCAAGCGGTTCCTCGCGAATTTCGAGACCATCCTCTCCTCTGAAAACTACGAGCCGGAAAAATACCTGCGCCGCAAGGTCAATTTCCTGAAACAGCGCACGGACAACGGCATTCCCGTGCCCGTCCGCGCCTACGTCAGCAACGACCTCCACCCGTCCTGCACCACTGTCGAACTCCAGGCGCTCGACCGCATCGGCCTGCTGCACGATCTTTTCCATACGATCAACCAGCACGGCCTCAATACCGCCCACGCCCGCATCTGCACCGAAAAAGGCGTGGCGATGGACACGCTCTACATCACCACTCCCGATGGAGGCAAGGTCGAGGACCCGATGCTCTTGCGCGAACTCGAAGACCGCTTCAGCGCACTCATCGCCCGTCAGGACTCCCCCGAATAATCCGCTTCACACATTTTCCACCAGCGCCAATTCCCATGTTCTACCTTACCACCGCCATCGACTACACCAACGGATCACCCCACATCGGCCATGCCTATGAGAAGGTGTTGGCCGACGTGATCACACGCTACCGCCGTATCCGCGGGGAGGACGCTTTTTTCCTGACAGGTGTTGACCAACACGGCCAGAAGGTCCAGCAGACGGCCGAAAAGGAAGGCGTGCATCCCGCGACGTTTGTCAAACGCACCACCAAAAAATTCACCAACCTCTGGGACAAACTCGGCGTCCGCTACGACGGATGGGCGGAAACAACCGACGACCGCCACAAAGCCTGCGTCCAGCACATCCTCACCTCGCTCAAGGACCAGGGCCAGCTTTACAAACACGCCCACTCCGGTCACTACTCGGTGCGCCAGGAGCAGTTCCTCTCCGACCGCGACCGCGACGAGTCCGGCAACTTCGGCCCCGAGTGGGGGGAGGTCGTCGAAATCGAGGAGGAAAACTGGTATTTCAAACTCAGCGAACACACGGAATGGCTGAAGGGCTATCTCGAAGCCACGCCGGACGCCGTGATCCCCGCCTTTCGCAAGGCGGAGCTGCTCAATGCCTTGGAAAGGAATTCCGGCACCGGCCTCTGTATCTCACGCCCCAAGGAACGTCTGCGGTGGGGCATCGAGATCCCCTTCGACACGGCCTTCGTGACTTACGTCTGGTTTGACGCGCTCATCAACTATGTTTCGTTCGCCGGATACCATGCCGCACCGGACTCGGGACTCCCGGATTTCGGCACGCTCTGGACCAGCGACGAGCGCCCAGTCCACATCATCGGCAAGGACATCCTGGTCCCCGCGCACGGCATCTACTGGCTTTGCATGCTGCATGCGATGGGCTTCCCGGATTCCCAAATGCCACGACTGTTGGTTCACGGCTGGTGGAACATCCGTGGCGAGAAAATGAGCAAGTCGCTCGGCAACATCATCGATCCCGCAGAACTGGCCGAACGCTTCGGCGTGGAGGCACTGCGCTACTACCTCGTCCGCGACATCGTGACCGGCAAGGACTCGGACTTCGATCTCGAGCGGTTGATCATGCTCTACAACACGGAGCTCGCCAATGAACTCGGCAACCTCTGCAACCGTGCGCTCAACATGAGCCAGCGCTTCACCGACGGCGTGATCACCCGTGGCGGCCCGTTCACCGACGACGACCTGGCCCTGCAAAACTCGCTCGCCCAATCCACGGAAGCCTATCGCGCCGCCATGGATGAGTTTGATATTTCAAAAGGTCTGGAGGCGCTCGGCAAACACGTCACCCATTGCAACGGCTATGCCGAGCGCATGAAACCATGGGAACTCGCCAAGGATCCTGCCAACCGGCCGCGCCTCGCCACGGTCCTCCAGCACCTCGCCGAAAGCGTCGCCCATTGCGCGGTCCTGCTTTCCCCGATTCTGCCCGAGGCCACTGCCAAGCTTGCAGCGCAACTCAATCTGCCGCTGCTGCCGGAACTCCAGCTTTCCGACCTCCACTGGGGACTGATCGCCGAGGGACACACGATCGGCAAACCCAAGCCGGTCTTTCCCAAAATCATCTTGGAGCCGGCTCCTTGATCACAACGCGGGATGACCTGCGGGTGAGGTTTCCCGCAGGAGCCTCCACCCACCTGTAAAACACAAGTGATCCGGCGAGGCTGCCTGCAAAGGCAACCAGCAGTCCCATTACCGACGCTATCGGCGATGACCACCCGAGCCGCGCCCACACCGCAGCCACCAGAACCAGCACTGGAAAATGAATCAGAAACAAGCTGTATGAGGTTCTGCCCAACCGTGCGATGACAGGGCTTTTCGGCCAGCGGGTGTTCAGACCGGATTTCCCCGCGACATGCAGCACCAAACCCACGACCAGCATGCTCGCAAGCCGCCATCTCCAATCATAACCCATCGCGGCCATGACCAACAGCAGATAGAGGTAAAACATCCATGCCCCACGCTTGTGATGCTCGGCGCGGTGCACAAGGATCCCCGTGAAGAAAAACGGGAAAAAATACCATGCCCAATGATCCCAAACCGGGTCCCGATTGAAGTAAAAAAGCGAGGCTACCGAAAGCGCCCAGCCGATCAAAATGGGCAGGTTGATCCATGGTGAGTCTCGCGGCACCGGCAAACACCGCGCCAGGGAATCCCGCAAAAACAAGGTGGCCACATAAATCAACCCCAACTGGAAGTTGATACACACAAACCACAAACCTGCCGAAAAATGTTCATACCCGAAGAACTCCTGCACAAAGAACACGTGGGCCAGAACTTGCGGCAGGGTCGGCGGCGATCCGACCACCGGTTCCGGTAGCCACCCGCGCCCATAGGCGCAGGCCGCAATGGCCAGCACCGCCGCCGCCAGATAAGGCAGGCCCAGCCGGCAATAACGCTTCACCACAAACCTGCCCACACTGCCGACATCCCAGTTGCGAGTCGATAGCGAGCGCGCCATCACATACCCGCCGATCACGAAAAAAACCTGGGTGGCCCGGCTGTAATCCCGAAGCCAATCGAGGACCGGCCCGAGGATCGGATGCGCACCCGTGCTCAAGGGTGGATAGAGTGCGAAGTGATGCCATAGGATCATCAGCGAGGCAAAAGCCCGCAGGAAATCCAGAAACAACAGGCGAGATGCGACCGGCCCTGCGTGCACCGTGGGCTCAGAGGTTTCCATTTGCCTGAGTTTCAATTGTTATCACCCGCAACATCGGGCGCGATCCATACCGAAGCCCGACCGCATTGCAAGCGGCATCCTCATTATCCCCAACGCGTCTGTAAAACACGCCCATTCGCTCCCCACTGAGGACTTGATCCAGCCCCGCCCCCACTCCCATGCTGACGCCGCATCCGCCGACCGCGGATCAGCCCTCGCAAAGCCCGGCATTAGAATCCCCCCTCCCTCCCATGCGTGAAATAGGAATCACTGTTCTGCTGCTTTCGGTCAGCAATGTCTTCATGACATTTGCCTGGTATGCCCATTTGAAAGACCTCGGCACCAAGCCCTGGATCATCGCCGCATTCGTCAGTTGGGGTATCGCCTTGTTCGAATACCTGCTCCAAGTGCCGGCCAACCGGATCGGCTATGGCGTGCTCTCGCTCGGACAACTCAAGATCCTCCAGGAGGTGATCACGCTCTCGGCTTTCGTCCCATTTGCCTATTTTTACATGAAGGAACCCCTGAAACTCGATTACCTCTGGGCCGGGTGCTGCATCATGGGAGCCGTTTTTTTCATCTTCCGAAGCAAGTGGGGCTGATAAGACGGTCCGACCGGCCGATTGCCCGTTGCATCGCAGGCTTGCAATGACCAACCGCCCACCACAGGATTCCGCCCGCCGTGAGCGAAAAAGCCCCTTGGATCACCTATCGGCCCGAACTGAAAGTGCTGGACTGCACAATCCGTGACGGAGGTCTCATCAATCAATCGCAATTCTCCGACGAGGAAGTCCGCGTGGTCTATCAGACCTGCATCGACGCCGGAATCGATTACATGGAAATCGGTTACAAGAACGCGCCTTCGCAGTTTCCCAAGGACCAATACGGGCCGTGGCGGCACTGTGAAGAGGAAGACCTGCGCCGCGTCGTGGGCAACCACACGTTCGAGGCCACCGGATTGAAACTCGCTGCGATGGCCGATGCCGGCGGCAAATGCGATTGGAAACACCAGATTCTTCCCGCCAAGGACAGCGTGCTGGATGTGATCCGCGTCGCCTGCTACGTTCATCAGATTTCCGAGGCCGTTGAGATGATCGAGCACTGCACCGCTCTCGGCTACGAAACCACACTCAATATCATGGCCATCTCGGTGGTCGGCGATGCCGAACTCGACCAGGCACTCGAAATCGGTGCCAGATCGGCGGCAGGCACCGTGGTCGTCGTGGACAGCTATGGAAACCTCTTCCGCGAACAAATCGACCACCTCGTCAGGAAATACACCAAGGCCGTCGAGGGAACCGGCAAGCATATTGGCATGCATGCCCACAACAATCTGCAGCTCGCCTTCGCCAATACCGTGGAAGCGATCATCCTTGGAGCGAACCGCGTGGACGCCACACTGATGGGACTTGGCAGAGGTGCCGGCAACTGCCCGATGGAGATTTTGTTAGGCTTCCTGCGTAATCCCAAGTTCAAACTGCGTCCAGTGATCGACGCCATCCAGAACACGATTCTGCCGATGAAGAAAAAGTTCGATTGGGGTCCATCGATTCCCTACAACCTGACCGGCCAGATGAACCTTCATCCTCGCAGCGCGATGGCGTGGCGGGAGGGCCCGACACCGGATGACTATCTGACGTTCTACGATCAAACGCTCGCCGATATCTAGGCATGGAATGACGGTGATTGCATGACATGCTAACGGCCCCGGGCGTGCCCAACGCATCATCGGCGCTGTATTCTCTGCTTTTCCAAATCGCATTCCATGCCTGGAACCAGCTTTAGCGATCGCTGGGAAACCGGACCTTCGAAAAAAGACCGCCACTCATACTTTCACCTGCAAATCCCGCATCGACCACAAGTTTCCCGCCGCCGCAGCTGCCGCTCCTCTCATCTTCCGCGCGCCGTCCCGGCGCCTCGGCCCGAAACGCTCGCGCGCGGCCGTGAACGCCTCGTTCACAAACAACCGGCTGCCGATCACCGCGCCATCGCTGAAATACCTCACGCGACACCGCAGCATCTTCGCCAGCCCCAGATCCGGCAGCACCGTCTCGTTGTCCTCACTCGCCAACAGCTCCTCGGTGTTCTTGGTCACGGCGGTCTGCGGCCGTCGCTGGATTTCCGCCGCGCCGCTCTTGCGCCCCAGCGCCATCCCCATCACCCGCCGGTAAATCCGCGAGGCTTCTTTCCACCGCTCCGACTCAAATCCCACTCCCTCGTGGCTCAGGCAGGCACGCACCAATCCCTCACGCGCCTTTTTCCCATTCCCTTTCGGTCCCCCTCCCACCGCCTCGCCATAGCTGCTCCAACGGTATTCCGCAGGATCCGATGCCA
>CAYNQJ010000067.1:0-13358 GCA_964399305.1 uncultured Luteolibacter sp. | reverse complement strand
ATGTGTCCGCCTGATTTGCCTTCACCTCCAAGGGAAAGTCCGCTAGAAATTGAAGCCATGTGGGTTGCCGTCAGCTCTGGGCCGGAAGCCGCTGCCGCTATTGCGGTGGCCACGGACCAGGCGAGCCCAGAATCGCGGCTGACAGGTGGGCCCTCATCGGTGAAAAGCCCGGTCACGGGTACCGGGTCGGCCCAAAAATCGACGGAATTTCAACGATTCCGGCCGGGTGTGGCTTATTACGGTTACAGGTGGCGTGCGCCAAGCGAAGCTTGGCGTCTCTTGCAGGGTGCGAGTCCCTGCCGAAAGTGGCTCGAAGGCGGAAGCCCGAGAGTCCAAGGGCTAGCCCCCCGATTCGTATCGAGTCTTGCGGGTATGAAGGAAGGAGGAATCCGAACGACATAACCGAAGCGTAGACAGAGAATCCCGCGGGCCGCAGGGGAGATGCACCTCCCCGAAGCGATTCAGCCTCGTAAGTAAGCCGACCGGAGGGCGACATGCTACTATCCATGGAAGCCAGCAACAAGGGTGCGATATAGGCAAGTGCCCGGTGACTCCGGCGGGGTCTCCAGCGCGTGGCACGTGGGAAGAGAGACGTCAGGAACTTGGGAGACCCATGCATCTCCCGGCCGCCGCAGGGCGGTCAACCGGGTAGGGAAAGCCAACTGCACGAAGGCCGACCGATGGATGCATGGGAGTCAGACCGCTTCATAATACTCCGGGACGGGCGAGCCGATCACATGGGGAAGGGAGCGGCGGCAATGCGTAGCCCGCAAAGGAAACATGATTCAGTTAGGAAAGACTGCCAAAGACATGCGAACCTCACTGCGGGGAATAGCGAATCGTGCAAGGAAGGACCGGAAGGCCCGGTTCGGCAACCTGTATGGGCTGCTCAACGAAGCGAACCTGCGCGAATGCTTTTACAAGCTGAAGCGCGGCGCGGCACCTGGAGTGGACGGGGTGGACTTCGAGCAATACGAAGCCAACCTCTCCGCCAATCTGGCCAACCTCGTGGAAAGGCTCAGAGGGAAGCGCTATCGGGCGAAACTGGTGCGCCGGAAACATATTCCGAAGCCGGGCGGCAAGCTCCGTCCGTTAGGGATACCGGTGATTGAGGACAAACTGTTGCAAATGGCCGCAGCCTCGGTGCTTAGCGCCATCTACGAACAGGATTTCCACGAAACGAGCTGGGGCTATCGCCCCGGACGCGGCCCCCGGCAAGCCAGCCGGGTGCTTGCCGGACGGCTCGCCATCGGGAGATACCACTGGATCGTGGAGGCCGACATCAGGGGTTTCTTCGACCGCATCAGCCATGATTGGATGCTGAAAATGCTGGGCGAGCGGGTCAATGACTCCGCTTTCCTCGCGCTCATCCGCAAGTGGTTGAAAGCGGGTATCTTGGAGGAGACAGGCGAGGTGGTTCACCCGGTCACCGGGACTCCGCAAGGAGGGATCGTCTCGCCCGTGCTGGCCAACATCTACCTGCATTACGCGCTCGACCTCTGGTTTGAGCGCAAGGTGCGCCCCGCCATGAAGGGGCAGGCCATGCTCATGAGATACGCCGACGACTTCGTGTGCGCGTTTGAAAGCCGCGCGGAGGCGGAAGCCTTCATGGGGATGCTGACGGAAAGGCTCGGCAAGTTCGGATTGGAACTCGCGAAGGAAAAGAGCGGCCTCATCTCCTTTAGCCGGTTCCGGCTCAAGGAAAACGGAGGCTTCCGATTCCTCGGATTCCTCTACCACTGGACGCCGACGCGCACCGGCAAAGCCAAGGTCCAGCGCATGACCGACCCGAAGAAGCTGCAAGCCAGCGTGGCCGCGTTTTCCGAATGGATACAGGCCGAGCGGCACAAGCGGACGCACCGGCTCATGGCGCAGTTGAAACGCAAGCTGACGGGCTACTGGAATTACTACGGAGTGACGGGGAACTACCGCAGCCTCGGAAAGTTCTGGTGGTCGGTGTTGGGGCTGCTATTCAAGTGGCTGAACCGACGAAGTCACAAACGCAGCTACACCTGGAAAGGATTGATGGCATGCCTCAAGGACTTCGACATCCCTACGCCCCGCATCAAGGAAGAACGCGACGAACGAGAAAAGGAACTGCAACAATGGTTTGTATTCGCCAACTGAGAACGAGTGCAAGGCGAGCATTGCCGAGGAGCCCGGTGCGGGAAAACCGCACGCCGGGATCTGTGAGGGGGCGCTCCGGGAAACCGGGCGTCCTACCTCGATTTGATCCCGCAACCGGCCGCTGGCCATCCAGGGATCCTATTGGGGAAAGGGGTGGATTAAACCTGTATGGGTTCGTGGGGAATGACGGGGTGAATTCGGTGGATGCGCTTGGGTTGACAACCTGGACAACTGATTTTGGCATCCTCGAGAATGATGCGAGTGTTTTAAGTGTGCTGAATCACGCAATCAACACATGGGAAAACATCAACCCGCTTGGAGCCTTTGGCACTGGGCAAGGGAGCGACTATTTTACGGACATCAAGTACCTTGGAATTGGACCAACTGTCACATCGGGCGAAGCTGATGGTAACCTGAAAGACCAACACCCCGATCTGTTTCAGAAGGTTTGTGCAATGAAGGAAGGCGGGACGGTTTCTGTGGATCACGATGTCAATAATTGGTTCTCGAACGAACGACCGTGGACGATTGGACACATCAATCTTCATGTTACTGGAATGCTTACTAAGGTTTGCCCGAAAGGAAGAGAGATGTGGAAATTCGAGGGAAGCGCGACTGCCCATCCCGACAAGTTTGATTTCAATCAAATGAAACGTGCAGGCGTGACAGGCAAGAAGGACATCGGGATCGCGATTTTGGACTTTTTCCAGAAAAACTCGTCTCGATGGTTCTACATCAAGCCGCAAGGGGAGGCCCAATTTAAGGATCTAGGGTCATGCAAGTAGCTCGGTTAACTCGTGCGCTCCGTTATCCCTTCTTGCTGGCTATTGCCATTGTGGCGGTGGGCTGCGATTCGGGTGATGAGGCTCCAATTGTCAAATCAATCGGTCTAACTCCAGCAACTGACATCACCTCGGAGCGAGGCTTCCAGGTTCATCGGGAGCTTGTCTATTTGAACAAGGACAAGGATCCCGAGTTCTTCTCCAAGATTGTTTCAAGTATCGAGAGATCGAGCACGATCGCTGATTTTGGCTGCACCAAGAAGCCGGGTCGTGACATGCGAGGCGAAACCCTAGGGCAGAGCGGATTTTCTGATGACCAGATTACCGAAAGCGTGATTTTCCGCTCCGAAGATTCCCGATTCCATTGTTCGGTTTCGAACGGAGGCGAGTTTGTTCTCGTGATAATTTACACAACGTGATCATCGCTTGAATGGAGTTGATTCTCGCATTTCGAAATTGGACGGTGATCTAGGGCGCAAACAGTAGAAGCGAAGTCCCTCCGGACCCCGGCTCGGAATGCTCCGCTCCTCAAAGTCAGGCTCCGCGCCGCCAAACATGCCACTGGCGTGCTGTCACGCGTGCTGCTGGCCTTGAGGGGCCATGTGACGTTCGCGGCGTAATGCGGAGCATCAACGGTGTCCAATATTGAGCGGAAATTTCCCCTCTCCTTGACCGTTTCCTGCCGCTTGCAGCGCTTCTGACAAGGCCGTTTTGCTTGGATCGAAATCACTCTCCCGCAGTCGGAAAATAGAAATTTCACTCCGGGGCGTCGGTGGGGCGGCTGGGTGGTTCGTAGAGCGGGCGGGGCAGGGGGCCGGTGCCGGCGTCGCCGGTGGCGGCCTGGGTGCGGATTGCGGAGGCGATGGCGGCGGCGAGTTTGGCGCGGTATGCCGGGGTGGCGACGAGGCGGCTTTCCGACGGGTGGCTGAGGTAGCCGCATTCTAACAATACGCAGGGGATTTGCGGGTTGCGGGTGAGGCGGAGGCGTCGGCGGACGAGGCCGCGGTTGGCGGATTCCGCCGGGCTGGCGGCGGTCATCGCGCGTTGCAGTCGCACGGCCAGGCCATGGCTGTCGACGCGCCAGTAGTAGGTTTCCGGGCCCCGGATGTGGGCGGGTCCGGCATTGAAATGGATGCTGACGAGGATGGCGTTGCCGTGGCGGTTCGCACGGCGGACGCGCTCGTCGAGGTCGACGGACGTATCATCGCCACGCATCAGGACGGTGCGGAAATTTCCCCGCAGTTCGGCACGGAGGCGTTTGGCCATGTCGAGGGTGAGATCCTTTTCCTGTTGGCGGGTGTGGCGGCTGATGGCGCCCGGGTCGTTACCGCCGTGGCCGGCATCGATGATCACCGTTTGGAAGTTGCGCGGGCCGGGCCGGTGTCCCCATGCGTCGCGGTTGCTGCCCGAGGTGCCGCAGGAAACGAGGTTCCATGCGGCGGCGAGGCAGGGGAGGACGCGGATCAACCACTTCATGGATCATCTTTTTCAGAAATCCGGGAAAATGGGAACCACGGAATGGTGCCGGGTCAGGCGGCTTCGGGTTTTTTCTTCGCAAACATGCGGGAGATCAGGACGAAGAAGAACGGGATGAAGATCAGGTCGATGAAGGTGGCGGAGAGCAGGCCGCCGGTGACGGCGGTGCCGATGGCATTCTGGGCGGCGGCACCCGCGCCGGTGGTGAGCGCGAGTGGGAGCGTGCCGAAGAAGAATGCGAGCGAGGTCATGATCACCGGCCGCAAGCGGATCCTGACGGCCGACAAGGTGGCTTCCACCAGTTCGTGGCCCTGGTGCATTTGTTCCTTGATGAACTGGATGATCAGGATGGCGTTCTTGGTGGAGAGGCCCACGGTCGTGAGCAGGCCGATTTGCAGATAGATATCGTTCGGCAGGACGCGCAGGGTGACGGCGGTCACCGCGCCCACCAGGCCGAGCGGGATCATCAGCAGGTTCACAAACGGGATGGTCCAGCTTTCATAGAGTGCGGCCACACTGAGGAACACGACCAACAGGGAGATCGCGTAAAGAGCGGGGGCCTGGGCACCGGCGTTTTTCTCCTCGTAGGAAAGTCCGGTCCATTCGTAGCCGATGCCTTCCGGGAGCCGCGCCGCCATTTTCTCCATTTCGGCCATGGCCTCGCCGGTGCTGACGCCAGGCGCGGCCTGTCCCATGATCTGCACCGACGGGATGCCGTTGTAGCGTTCCATCCGCGGGGAGCCGTATTGCCAGTGTGACGAGGAAAACGCCGAGAACGGGACCATCTCGCCGCGGTTGTTTTTCACATGCCAGCGGGCGATGTCCTCGGGCAGCATGCGGTGTTCCGCAGCGGCCTGGAGGAAGACCTTCTTGACGCGGCCGTTCTCGATGAAGTCGTTCACGTAGGAGCTGCCCCATGCCGTGGCGAGCACGCTGTTGATTTCGGCGGGGGAAACGCCGAGCGCGCCGGCGCGGACATCGTCGATGTCGAGTTTGAATTGGGGCGAGTCGTCCTGGCCGTTTTGGCGAACCGCGACGAGCTTGCGGTTCTGCCTCGCCATTTCTAACAACTGGTTGCGCGCATCCATCAGCTTTTCATGGCCGAGTCCGCCGCGGTCCTGGAGCATGAAGTCGAATCCGTTTGCCTGTCCGAGTTCGACCACGGCGGGCGGGGAGACGGCGATGGCCATGCCATCCTTGATTTTCGAAAAGGCGGCCATCGCGCGCCCTGCGATGGCGGCGGCCTTCATCCCGGGTGACGGACGTTCCTTCCAGTCCTTGAGTTTCACGAAGGCGAGGCCCATGTTCTGTCCGCGTCCGGCGAAGCTGAATCCGGCGATGGTGATGGCTCCCTCTACCGTGTCTTTCTCATGTTCCTCGAAATAGCGGTCCATTTGTCTCAGGACAGCGATGGTCCGGTCCTCGGTGGCACCGGGCGGAAGTTGTACCAGGCAGATCAGGAAACCCTGGTCCTCATCCGGCAGGAAAGCGGTGGGCAGGCGCACGAACAGAAACCCCATGCAGGCCACGATGCCGGCGTAGACCGCCAGATAGCGCAGCGGCTTGCGGAATGACGCGTGGACGACCGCCTCGTATTTCCTGCGGCTGAAGTCAAAGCCGCGGTTGAACCAGTGGAAAAACCCGCGGAACCAACCGGATTCACCTGCGCTGTGGCCCTTGGCCACCGGCTTCAGCATCGTCGCGCAGAGCGCGGGCGTCAGGGTCATCGCGAGAACCACCGAAAGGATCATCGCGGCGATGATCGTGATCGAGAACTGGCGGTAGATCACGCCGGTCGATCCGCCGAAGAACGCCATGGGCACGAACACGGCTGTCAGGACTGTCACGATGCCCCACAGCGCGCTGGTGATCTGGCCCATCGACTTGATGGTGGCCTCCTTCGGCGGCAGGCCCTCCTCGGTCATGATGCGTTCCACGTTTTCCACGACCACGATCGCGTCGTCCACCAGCAGGCCGATCACGATGACCAGGGCGAACATCGTGAGCGTGTTGATCGAGAAGCCGCAGGCGGAAAGGACCGCGAAAGTGCCGAGCAGCACGACCGGCACCGCGATGGTGGGGATCAGCGTGGCGCGGAAATTCTGCAGGAAGAGGAACATGATGATGAAGACCAGGAACACGGCCTCGACCAGGGTTTTGACCACCTCCTGGATGGAGATTTTCACGAAGGGTGTGGAGTCGAACGGATAGACCACCTCCACGCCCGGCGGGAAATAACGGGAAAGCTCCTCCATCTTCGCCTTGATCCGCGTGGCGGTTTCCAGGGCGTTGGCATTGGTGGCCAGGCGGATGGCCATGGCGCCGACGGGTTTGCCCTTGTAGTAGGATTGCGTGCCGTAGCTTTCCGTGCCGATCCTGCATTCGGCGACGTCCTTGAGGCGAACCGTCGAGCCGTCCGGATGGGTTTTCAGGATGATCGCCCCGAACTGTTCGGGCGTCTGCATCAGCGTCCGGGTGGTGATGGTGGCGTTCAGTTGCTGTCCTTCCGCCGCCGGGGTTTCGCCGAACTGGCCGGCCGAGACCTGGGCGTTCTGGGCCTGGAGCGCGGCGATCACCTCCTGGGTCGTGATCTGATAGTTTTTCAGGCTGGCGGGGTTCAGCCAGACGCGCATCGCGTTTTGCGAGCCGAACGTCTGCATTTCACCGACGCCTTCGAGGCGGCTGATGATGTCCTGGACGTTGGAGACCAGGTAGTCGGTGAGCGCGTTGCGGTCGAGCGATCCGTCGACCGAGGTCAGGCCGACGACCAGCAGGAAATTGCGCGTGGATTTCGTGACCGAGATCCCCTGCCGTTGGACCACCTGCGGCAGCAGCGGGGTGGCGAGCTGGAGTTTGTTCTGGACCTGCACCTGCGCGATGTTGGGGTCGGTGCCCGCCTTGAATGTCAGGTTGATGGCGACCGCTCCCGAGGAGTCGCTGGTGGATGACATGTACAACAGATTGTCGATGCCATTGAGTTTTTGCTCGATCACCTGGGTGACCGTGTCCTGCACCGTGCGTGCGGAGGCACCGGGATAGATCGCGCCGATGGTCACTTGCGGCGGGGCGATCGGCGGATACTGGGAGACCGGCAGTGTTTTGATCGAAAGCAAACCCGCCAGCATGATCATGATGGCGATCACCCATGCGAAAATCGGGCGGTTGATGAAGAAGCGGGGCATCGTGGGAGATCGTTATTTTTTCGCAGGTGGCGCGTCCGGATGCGGTGCGGCGCTGAACGGGGTGGCCTTGACCGGAGTGCCGGGCCGCGCCTTCTGCAGGCCTTCGAGGATCACCCGGTCGCCGGGTTTCAAGCCGTCGTTGACCAGCCAGTTCTCACCGACGGTGCGGTCCGTTTGGATCACGCGCGGTTCGACTTTTTCATCGGCTCCCACGATCATCACCATCGGCTGGCCGGCGGGGTTGCGGGTGACTCCGCGTTGTGGCACGAGGATGCCGTTTTCGCGGACCCCCTCCTCAAGCGTGGCGCGCACGAACATGCCCGGCAGGAGAGTGAGCTTCGGGTTGGGAAAAAGAGTGCGCAGGGTGACCGAGCCGGTGGTTTCCTCGACAAAGGCCTCGGTGAATTTGAGCGCGCCCGGTTCCGGATAGGCGCTGCCGTCATCAAGAATGAGCGTCACCTTTGCCTGTTGGCCGCCACTGCGGGTCATGAGGCCGGACTCGAGAGCTTTTCTCAGGCGCAGCATTTCATTGCTCGATTGCGTGACATCCACATAGACAGGGTCGAGCTGGTGGATGGTGGCAAGCGGGGTCGGCTGGTTGGCGGTGACCAGCGCTCCGTTGGTCACGGACGAACGTCCGATGCGGCCGGAGATGGGTGCGGTCACCTTGGTGTATTCCAGGTTGATGCGTGTGGTTTCCAGCGCGGCCTTGGCCGACTCGATCTCCGCCTCCGCCAGCTTCAGCGCGGCCATGGCGTCATCGAGGTCCTGTTGGCTGACCGCCTCGCTCTCGAGCAGTTCCTGATAGCGTTCAGCCCGGAGCTTCAAGGGAACGAGATTGGCATCCGCCCTGGCAAGTGCCGCCTTGGCGCCGTCGTGGGCCGCCTGGTAGGTGGAGGGGTCGATCTGATAGAGGACCGCGCCGGCCTTGACGTCCGACCCTTCGGTGAACAGCCGTTCCTTGACGATGCCGCCGACCTGGGGTCTGACCTCCGCGGTGAGGGAGGCGGCGACGCGGCCGGACAACTCCGTGGTCAGGGCGACCGGTCCGGATTGGAGGGTGATCACCGAGACTTCCGGCGTGCCCATCATCATTGGCGGGCCTCCCGCGGCCTGTTTTTTGCCGCAGGTCGAGAGCAGCACGCACAGCAGGCCGAGCACGGGAACCTGGAGCGCGGGCCGCAGGGCGGGTGACTTCGGATTGAACAGAAAGAGAGGGGAGTGCATGGCGGAATTGTTTGTTAGGTATTCGGGGGCCGGCGCCTACCATTCGCCGCCGATGGCCTTGATCAGCGAGACCGAGACCGCGAGGCGCTCGGCGCGGATCGCGTTGGCGGCGCGCTCGGCATCGAGGCGGGTGCGTTCGGCATCGACGACGTCGAGGAAGCTGACCAGTCCGGACTTGTAGCGTTTGGCGGAGAGCTCGAAGGTTTTGCGGGCGGCGGCGAGCGCGCGGTCCTGGGCGGCCTGGCGGCGTTCGAGGATGGTGGTTCCCTGGAGCGCGTTTTCCACATCGCGGATGCCTTCCAGCACCGATTGGCGGTAATCGGCGCTGGCGGCGTCGTGGGCGGCGATCGCGGCATCGCGGCGCGCGCGGAGCAGCCGCTGGCCGGTGATCGGCGTCAGGGCGTTGGCACCGACCGACCAGACCATCGACGAGGCGTCTAACAAACTCGTGGTTTGTGCGGAATCGAGGCCGAGCGAGGAATTGATCCGGAACGACGGATAGAACGCGGCCATGGCCACGCCGATGTCGGCGTTGGCGGCGGCGACGCGGCGTTCGGCGGCGCGGATGTCCGGGCGCTGGCGCAGCAGCTCGGACGGCAGCGAGCCGGGGATCGGGGGAGGAGAGGGGAGGTCGGCGCGTTCGGGAATGCTGGAGCCGGTGGCGACCGAGCCTGCAAGCACGGCGAGCGCGTTGGTGAGTTCCGCCCGGGTTTGGTCGAGGCGGATGCGGTCCGCATCGGCGGTGGCGACTTCGGTTTCCGCGCGTGCGAGGTCGAGTCCGCTGATGCTTCCGACGTCGCGGCGTTTGGTGAGCAATTCGAGGGCGCGGTTGCGGATTTCCAGAGTGCGGGTGAGCACGGCGCGGTCGGCGTCCACCGCGCGCAGGGCCCAGTAGGTCTGGGCCACTTCACCTGCGATCGAAAGGCGCAGGGCGTTGAGGGTTTCCTGTGCCGCGGCTTCCGACGCGGTGGCGGATTCAACCTGGCGGCGGATTTTTCCCCAGACGTCGAGTTCGTAATCGAAATCGACGGGGATTGCAAAGCTGTCGAGCTGGCTTGAGCCGCCGCCGGGCATGCGCATGCGGAATTTCGAGCGTTCGGCGGAGGGATCCAGATTGATGGCCGGGAAATAGGCGGCGCGTGCCTGTTTGCTGATTTCGCGTGCCTGGCGCAGGCGGGCGTTGGAAGCGGCGATTTCCTGGTTGGATGAAAGCGCGCGTTCCACCAGTGAGGTCAGGGTCGGGTCACGGTAGATTTTCCACCACGCCTGCGGGCTTGGCTGGGAGTCAGGCGACTGGCGCTTCCAGCTCACGCCACCTTGTGAAAACGACGCCGGCAACTCGATGCCGGGAACCTCATGATTCGGACCGACCGGACCACAGGCGGCCAGCAGCGCCAGTGCGGATCCGCAAAACCAACGGTGAATGGGGAGCTGACTTCGCATGGGCGGGCCAAATCAACAAGAATTTCTGCTTGCGTGCAAGTGGTTACTTGCAAAAAACTTTGTTCGTGATTCGCGAGCCAGCCAAAAGTCCCCGGATTGAAAACCTGAGCACTCATCGGAAATTGATGGATGCGGCGCGGGCGGAGTTTGGGGACAAGGGGATCGATGCGGCGACGACGCGCGGGATTGCGGAGCGGGCCGGTTGCAATGAGGTGACCTTGTTCCGGCATTTTGAATCCAAGCAGAAACTGCTGGCGGCGGTGGTGCAGGACACCTCCGGGGAGTTTTCGGCGTTGTGCCAGTGTCAGGCGGGCCTGAGCGGTGATCCGCTGGAGGACTTGTGGCGGTTCGCGCGGGTGTACAACGAGTCGTTGGAGCGTTGTGAAGGGATGGCGCGTGCGTTGATCGGCGAGGGGAGGAGGCGGCCGATGTTGGTCAAAGAGCTGATCGGGGATGTGATGAAACCGTTTCACCAGAACATCGCCTGCTGTCTGGATCAGGGGCGGAAGGCCGGACTGGTGCGGGATGACGTCGATACCATGGCGTTTGCCGAGGTTTTCACCGCGGCGTTGATGGGCGGGTTGCTGCGGCGGACTTCGGGTCTATCGGATCTCGACCGGGATGGCTGGCTGCGCGGAACAGTGGAATTGTTGTGGCGCGGGATCGAGGTGCGGAAGTGTTAGGTTTCAGGCACCGCAGAGGGTGAGGCTCAGCGGTCTGCCGGATGGTGTCCGTAGCAGCTGTTCAAGGACCGGGGAGGCTCCGAGAGCTGCATGATATCCGGATTTGGTCTGGTGGCGGCGGCAGCTGGGGCGGCGGCCAAGACCGGTGGAGGGAAGGCCGGGCTTGCGGCCAGGCGGTAGAACGCCTTTTGCGCGGGTGGCGCAGGATCGGACCAGGCCTGGGTCAGTCCGCTGCCGGGTGTGAGCGGGCTGCCATCGGGGAAGGATTCGAGTGTGGAGCTCCGCTGGACCCGGTAATCGATGAAAGAGGAGGACCGCCATGTGAAGGAAGCCTGGCCGGTGCCGAGGGATGACACGGAGAGTCCGGGTGCCGGAACAACCTGCCATCCGATGTCGACAAGGCCTGCCAGGTCGAGATCGCTTGCGACATCCAGATGGACGTTGTTGTCGGTGCTTGAGGCGAGCATCAGCACCGGGCGTGAAGTGCCGTGTGGCATGCCGAACGAGCCGAAGGCCTCGCTTGTTAGGGTGCCGGAAACAGGGCTTTTGAAATGGCCTGCGTCCGCCTCGACCTGGGGTTGCGAGCCATTCGACCGCTGTGCGGCCGGACCGGTGAACAGATTGTTGGATACCCGGTTTTTCCAGGAGTCCGCCAGGCCGATGCCGAGGACGTGCCCCATTTCATGGAGCGCCACCGTGACGAACTCCGTGCCGGCCAGGTTCTGGTTTTGTGAGAAATTCCATGTTCGGTCGCTGTCGAAGGCGATCGAACCTCCCCATGGGGAGAAATCCGTGCGGGCGGAGGCCGGATCGATGGCGGCGGCCGGGCTGCCACGGCCCTTGATTCGCGTGAACCACGGGGTGAAGCCGCTTGCGCTGAAGCCGCCGGGACCACCTTGGCCGAGCAACGATCCGCTCAGAACTCTGGCTCCGACATAGATGATGATGGTGTTTTCCGGGACGATCAGGTTGGAGATGCCCGTGCTGGTGCCTGTTGCCGGGTGGAAAAAAGTTGCGGTCCATGAGGCGCTTTGGAACTCCGCCGGGTCGATCCTGAGCAGGTTGTCATGGATCAATTGCCCGTAGCAGGCCGCGACGGCCTCGATGGCGTTCCGTTTTTGCTGGGTATTGAAAAAATTCGAAGTGTCGTAGGAATAATCGATCCGGATGGTGAGCGCCGGGAGCTGTGTGCTTGCGGCCAGGGCAGTCAGGATGATGCGTTTCATTCGGTAAACAAAAACACACATTCTGCTGGAAAATCAATCGATATGAGCGATATGCGGCGGATCAGGCAGGATCCGCGCACCGGGTGTTCCGCAGGATTTGCGCTTTGCAGACGGGCTGCATTGCCATAGACCGCTTCCGACATGAGCCAGATCGTTCTTCTTTTTTCCGGACAGGGGGCCCAGAAGGTGGGCATGGGCAAGGATTTTGCGGAGCATTCCGAGGTGGTCCGCAAGATGGTGGCGGAGGCCGATGAAGCGCTCGGATTTTCGATCTCGGAAATCATGTTTGAAGGGCCCGACGAGGAGCTGACCAAGACTTCGCGCTGCCAGCCCGCGCTTTACCTCCATGGCATGATGGCTCTGGCGCTGTTGCGCGAGCGGGTGCCGGGGCTGGAGCCGGTCGCCGCTGCCGGGCTGTCATTGGGAGAGTTCACCGCGCATGCTGCGGCCGGCACGTTTTCGGTCACCGACGGTTTGAAGATCGTCGGCAAGCGCGGAGCCTTCATGGAAGAGGCCTGCCTTGCGACCGAGGGGGCGATGGCCGCGCTGATCGGCGGTGAGGATGAACAGGTGGCCGCCCTGGCGGCCGCGACCGATGTGGATGTGGCCAATTTCAACGCGCCGGGGCAGATCGTGCTTTCCGGCACCGTGGAAGGCATCGATGCCGCCGTGGCGCGGGCCAAGGAGTTCGGAATCCGCAGGGCGATCAAACTCAACGTGGCGGGTGCCTACCATTCGCGGTTGATGCGCAGTGCCCAGGAAAAACTTGCGGCTGAATTGGGCGGGGTGCCGATGGTGGAGCCGGCGATTCCGGTGGTCTGCAATTATGCCGCCACCGTGGTTTCCAAACCGGGCGAAATCCGCTCGATGCTTGAGCAGCAGGTGACCGGTTCGGTCCGCTGGACGGCGTCGATTCAGGCCTTGGTGGCCATGGGGCACCGGAAATTCATCGAACTCGGGCCCGGCAAGGTGATTGCCGGATTGGTTGGCAAAATCGACAAGGATACCGTTGTCCACTCGGTGGAGGACATGGAAAGCCTTGAAGCCGCGGTCAAGGCGTTGTCCTGAGCGGTTTTTGCAAAAAAGAAGGCGATGCGAAAAAAAGGTGTTGCGTGGTATCCGGCCGCCTCTTAGCGTCCGCGCCACCCGAACGGGACATGGAGCGGTAGCTCAGTTGGTTAGAGCGCCAGCCTGTCACGTTGGAGGTCGCGG
>CAYNQJ010000066.1:9657-13796 GCA_964399305.1 uncultured Luteolibacter sp. | reverse complement strand
AGGCACATCGGAAAACACGACTGTCGTCACCTCACTCGTTGAGCGTCTGGCGGCAAGAGGGGTGGAGGCTGGCGAGGGGCGGAGGCTGCTGGTCCAGCGCGACGGGAGCCAGGCCATCGAGACAGCGGTGCGCCGGATGTGGCCGGATGCGGTGCAGCAAGAATGCCTCGTGCACGCCCAGTCCAACCTGCGCGACAAGCTGCGCCGGCGTGACCGGGCGGACCTCGACATCCAATTCAAGAAGCTGCGCGAAGCCCAGGGACGGCAAGCGGGAGAGGAAGCCTTCGATGAACTGTTGGACTTCGTCAGCGAGCGTAATGCCGCCGCCGCGCTGGCCCTGCGGAACCGCAAGGACGCGCTGCTGGCATTCCACCGGCTCGAAGTTCCTTCCACGCTCAACATCACCTTCCTGAGCACCAACCTGATCGAGAACGTCCTACGCAACTGGCGCGAAGCGACCGGCAACGTGAAGCGGTGGAACGAAAAGGAGGACATGGTTCCGCGCTGGATGGCGTCCGGCCTGCTGTGGGCAGAGGCTGGTTTCCGCAAGATCCGCCACGCCGAAGACCTCCCCCGGCTGGCGGCCGCGCTGGCGCTCTCCACTCCGTCCTCGGCTCCGGCTGACGCCGTCGCCTCGTCCTGCGTTCCGAGCGCCAGCGCGGGGCAACTCGAATCTTGTCACTCACTCACAAAATGACCAACCTCTCCCTAACCAGTCGCCACAGTTTTAACGATCTGAGGGACATCCCCAATCCTGTCACCTCCCCCTGCGGCGGGGTATCATCCGTGCTGCATGGCGCGGACTTCGTCGCGGACGAGGCGGGCGAGTTCGGGAGGGGCGATGACCTTGGCCTGGCGGCCGAAGCTGAGGACCCAGCGCACGACCTCCTGGAGGCTGCCGACCTCGAAACGCACTTCGACGCGGTTGCCCTTGGAGTCGAGGACGTCCAGTTCCTGGGTCGGGTGCCAGCGGCGTTCCTGGGCGAGGCGCGCGGCGTATTGGCGGAGCTCGACCCGGACGAGATGGCGGGTTTCATCGCCGTCGACGTGCCAGACGCCGAACGAGCGTCTGAGGTAGATTTCGCCATCGAATCCCGCAGGGCGCTCGAAGCGGGTTTTGGCGACGTTTACCTGTGAGATCCGTGGCAGTGCGAAAGTTCGCAGCGCGTCGCGGTCGATATCGTGGGCGATCAAATACCAGCCGCCATCGACCTCGCCGAGGTGCAGCGGCCGCACCTTGCGGCGTTCTGTGGTATCGGCTCCGAGCTTGCGGTAATGGAACGAGATTTCCTGCCGGCCGAGCACGGCTTTGGCCACCTGGCCGAAGCCGCGAAGCATCTTGCCGTCCTGGGCGGCGACCTTGCGGGAAAACGCCTCGTCGAGATCCTTCCATGTGAATCCGATTTCGCCGATCATGCCTTGGGTGAGTTTGGCGAAGGCCGCGCTCAGGGCATCGGACAAGCGCGTGCCGCGGATTCCCCGCAGCGCGTTGCGGGTGAAAAACAGGGTGGCCAGTTCCTCTTCCGACAACTGGAACACCGGGAAATCCGAAACATCGCCGTCGTAGCGGTAGCCATGGAGGTCGTCGCAATAGGTCAATGGCAGGCCGAGTTCATCGCGCATGAAGGTGATGTCGCGCTGGATCGTCTTGCGGGTCACGCCCAGGCGGTCCGCCAGGGTCGAGCAGTTCGGCAGGCTGCCTTGGCGGATTGCCGAGTGGATTTCGTAAATCCGCTGGATCGGCCGTCGTGTGCTGCCGTCTCGCGCCGGGCGGTCGGCCTGCTTGTTGGCGGGGGATTTGCGGGCCTTGCGGGTGCGGTATTTCATCCGGTGCGGTGGTTGACTTGTTCCAGTCTATGGAAATCCGGGCATGGGGCAACCGCGAAACTTTTTCCTGCCGCTTGTCTTCCGGCTTTGCGGTTTTTCAAGTTTACGGAAAAAGCACTTCACTCCATGGGCGGGTCTGGCAATTTGTCAGTGTCCATGAGGGGGGAAACTTGGATTCCCGGTTCAACCCTCCATCACCTTGATTGCATCCATGAAAATCCTCACTTTCCTTCCGTTCGTGGCGTGGGCCGTTGGGTTTGCGGTTCTGGTTCCTGCGGTTGCTGTCGCCAAACCGGCCGGGACCGTGTTTGTAGAAGCCGAGGCATTTGATGACCCCGGCGGCTGGGACATCGACCAGCAGGCGATGGATGTCATGGGCTCGCCGTATGTGATTGCGCACGGGCTCGGGGTTCCGGTGAAGGACGCGGTGACGAAGGTGGTTTTTCCCGAGGCGGGCAGCTACCGGGTTTGGGTGCGCACCCGGGATTGGGTGGCACCGTGGAATGCGCCGGGTGCGCCGGGGAAATTCCAACTGCTGGTGAATGGCAAGGCGATCGACGAGGTGTTCGGCACCAGGAACGCCGGGTGGCATTGGCATGATGGCGGCACGGTGAAGATTCCTGCGGGGGAAAACCGGATCGCGCTGCATGACCTGACAGGATTTGCCGGCAGGTGCGATGCGGTCGTTTTCAGCAGTCGCGCGGATTTCAAGCCGCCCCATGATGGCAAGGCGCTGGTGGAGTTCCGCCGCGATGCGCTCGGCTTGCCGGAAAAGCCTGAGGACGGTGGAAATTTCGACCTGGTTGTGGTGGGGGGAGGCATGGCGGGAACCTGCGCCGCCATTTCCGCCGCACGCAACGGTCTCGAAGTCGCATTGATCCAGGACCGGCCGGTGCTTGGCGGCAATGCGAGTTCCGAAGTGCGTGTCTGGCCCGAAGGCAACACAAACCAGCCGCCATATCCACACGTGGGGGACATCGTGAAGGAACTGCTGGTGAGCACCAAGCCGCGTGAAGGTGGCAATGCCAAATCCGGTGCGATCTACGATGATCAGAACAAACTGAAAATCGTCCGCGCCGAACCGCGCATCACCCTGATGCTCGAGCAGCGCGTCAATCAGGTGGAAATGCGCGACGGGCGGATCACGGCGGTCATCGCCCAGTCCGTCCGCACCTCGCGCCGCCTGCGGGTGGGCGGCGCGTTGTTCGCCGATTGCACCGGCGACGCGGCTGTGGGCCACCTCGCGGGTGCGGATTACGAGATGAGCAAGGAAGGGAAGATGGGCGCGAGCAACCTGTGGAACGTGTTGGACACCTCCAAAGTCGAGGAGGTGCTCAAATGCGAGTGCAAGGACAAGGACGCCCTCACCATCTCGGTGAAGGAGGGGACGGTGGCCGCGCCGTTCCCGCGCTGCCCGTGGGCCCTCGATCTGACGGACAAGCCGTTTCCCGGCCGCAAAAACTTCAAGGGCCAATGGGCGGACATGCCGCTCAGCAATTTGGGCGGATGGTTCTGGGAAACAGGCTTCGACATGGACATGGTCCATGACATCGAGCGTGTCCGGGACCAGAATTTCCGGGCGATGTTCGGTGCCTGGGATGCCCTGAAGAATGTGGACGGCCAGTTTCCCAACCACCGTCTCGGCTGGGCCGCGTTCATCGCCGGCAAGCGCGAGTCCCGACGTCTGTTAGGCGACGTCATCCTCAAGGGTGATGATTTCCGCAAGGGCACCGCCTTCGAGGACGGTTGCTATCCGTGCTCGTGGCACATCGACCTGCATGTCCCGCATCCGGACTACTCAAAGGATCTCAATGGCCATGAGTTCATTTCCCAGGCGACCACCGGCCAGGGATTCACCTACAAGGGGCCATACTGGGCGCCATACCGCACGCTCTACAGCCGCAATATCCCGAACCTGTTCATGGCCGGCCGCAACGTCAGCGTGGATCGCGAGGGTCTCGGCCCGGTCCGGGTGATGCGCACCACCGGCATGATGGGCGAAATCGTCGGCAAGGCCGCATGGATCTGCGTGCGCCACCAGACCGGTCCGCGCGGAGTTTATGAAAAACACCTGCCGCTGCTCAAGGAGTTGATGAAGCACCCCGGCAAGGCGCGCCGGGACAAACTCACCGACGACACCGTGCGCTGACGTGGTTTTCTGTTAGCTAGCGGGTGGTTCGTCCGCCCAAGGCTGTTTGAGAAACCGCCATCGGCAGGGACCGGCTTGCCTGCGGCCATTGCGTTCCGGGTGGTGTGCGTGAATGGCAGGCCAATGGATGATCATGGATGGATTTTCCATGTGCTTCATGGGG
>CAYNQJ010000066.1:0-9557 GCA_964399305.1 uncultured Luteolibacter sp. | reverse complement strand
GGACCGGCGGACAGGATGTCCGCATCACGCAGTCGTCAGAATGACGACGCTCCGGTAGAGATTCATGGTCTCGGGTGGTGTGTGTGAATGGCAGGCCAATGGATGATCATGGATGGATTTTCCATGTGCTTCATGGGGGAAATCCTTGCGCAAGATGCGTGCAGTCGGAACGCCGGCGTTCCGTCGGCTGGGGGCCGGGGACGTTCCGTCCCCATGTTGCGGACCGGCGGACAGGATGTCCGCATCACGCAGTCGTCAGAATGACGACGCTCCGGAAGAGATTCATGGTCTCTATCATTCGCAGGAACTCGATGCTCCTTGAAATCGAACCGCCCATTGGAATTCCAGGCGCTACGCCAGCCGTGAGAAAACCGAGCGCAGGCTGGCGCGCCATTTTTCGAGGAACCCGAGGTTTCTTAAAGTGATGGAGGCCTCGACGGACTCGGGGTGTTCGCGGTAGCGGGGGAACTTTCCGCACTCGCGGGTGATCGCTGCCTCAACTTGAACAAGCGCCTGTTCGATCTGCTCGCGGGAGTTTTGCGCGGCACGCTCGGTCAGTGCCAGGGCGAGGGCGGACCTGGCGTCCTCGCGTTTGCGGATGACCGACTCCGCCTGCTGGGTGATTCCGCCAATACTGGCGAACAGGTCCATGAGTTCCGGCGTGACGGTGCCGCGGGACTCGATCGGGATATCATGCAGCTCAAGCCAATGGCAGAGGCGTTTGGATGGGCTGGAGAGGGTTTCGAATGCCGTGCGCAATGCCGCGAATCCATCCTCGGAGCCACCGCTGTCCGGATGTGCCAGTTTTCCCGCCGCGCGGAATGCATCGCGCAGGGTTTCCTCATCGAGCACCGGGTCCATCCTGATGCCAAGGATTTCGAAAGCGTTGTTCATCATCAGGGCAGACGCGTGCGAAGCTCGACGGGAAGCGGCAGCATTGCAATCACGGATGATTGCCATGCAAGGGATTGCGTCCAAGCCACGGGACACTCAGCGGCCTTGCTCCAGGCCATCCATTTCCTCGCGCATGAAATCCATGAGCTGCTGCATTTCCGCGAGGTGACGGCGGAGGCGGGCTTCGCCATCCGGTCCCATCTGCCGCGGCTGGCCGCCCATGCGGCGGATGGACATCGGTTGATCCTCATCGGTCTCGCGGTTTTTGGCCAGTGATGGATCGATCCCCGGCTTGGCCAGCAGCTCCTCAACGGCGGAGGCGGGCATCACGAATGAACGCGTGCGGTCGGCGCGTGCCACGGTGATGCCGATCACGCGTCCTTTCAAATCCACGACCGGGCCGCCGATCTGGTCCGGTTTCGGGCGCATGTCGGTTTGGATCACGCGGGAAAACGAATCGCGCACCCGGCTGATCGGGCCGCCCATGCGTTCCATCTGGCGCAGCCGGTCGCCGGGGAAATTCGGAAGATCGGGGCGGTTGCCCAACTCCACATTGATTTTTTTCTCTTCGTTTCCGATGAGGACGACGAGCGGGATGCTGCTGCCGGGTTTCACTCCCACCAGGGCGTTCTTCAGTTCCATCAATCCCGAGATCCTGCGGTCGCCGACCTTGAGAATCACATCGCCGGGCTTCAAGCCGGCGGCTGCGGCTCCGGTGCCCTTGCTGACTTCCTGGATCTCCACTCCGGGGCCTTTGAAGTCGAGCGTTCCGACGATGCCGAGAAACGCCTGGTCGGTATCGCGGAGGTTGCGTTCGAGCACGCTCACCACACCGAAGGCCGCCGGTCGTCCGTCGGGCTGGGGCGCGGCGATGAATCCGCCGAGCGCGGGTGATTCATGAAACCACACCACCGGAGCCAGGGAACCGCCGGCAACTTCTAACAAAACAAGATCCTCTTCCTCGTAAACGCCTGCGATCGACGCGGCGAGCACTTCGCCATCGGCCCCCTCCACCCGGATCGGATCCGTGGCGCGGGCGACTTCGCTCCACTTGGTGAGGATGCGTTTGCCATCGCCGACCACGGTGCCGTAGGCGAGGCGGCGGTGGCCGGACCAGACGCGCACGGTGGATTTGGCGGCATCCTCGAGCGCCGGGGTCAGCGCGGCGTTGAACGCATCCGTCTGCTCTTCAACGGCGCGGCGTTCTTCGGGCCGCAGCAGCGGGATGTCGTCGTCCGCGCGCGCGGGTGCCTGGAGACAGAGCAATGCGATGACCGGGATGATGGAATTTCTCATGGCTGGGGTCGGGTGCATGGGATTCATTGTTCTTCAAACAACTCGTTGCGGCGTTTCAGCGTGACATCGACGGTTAGATTTCCGCGCTCGCGCGCGACGCCGAGTTTCACCTGGTCGCCGGCCTGGCGTTTGGCGAGGATTTGCAGCAATTCCGCGCCGTCATTGACCGGGCTGTCATCGAGGCTGCGGATGACATCCCCGGGTCTGACGCCGGAAGCCGCGGCGGGCGATCCTGGCACGACGCTTTCCACGATCACGCCCTTGATGCCGCGTCTCATGGCCATGCCGATGCCGAGGACGGGCATTTCCGGATTGGCGAAGGGATTGAGCGAGAGCGAGCCCCAGGTTTCGCCGCGGAGCAGGCGGTCCCAGTCGTCGTGAAAGCCGTCGATGCCGGCGTGGTTGTTGTTAGTGAGCGACTTGCCGATCGAGGAATGAATGCCGATGAGGTTGCCGTCGAGGTCGAACAGGGGGCCGCCGGAATCGCCACCGATGAGTGTGCAGTCCGTGGTCAGGAAGGTGCCGGGGCCTTTGGAAATCACGCGGCCGAAACGCACGGGCGGCGTGCGTGCGGCATCAAAGCCGGCCGAGTGGCCGAGGGCGACCACCCAGTCGCCGGCGTCGAGGGGTTTCGACTTGCCGAGCGGCGTGTGTGGCCATGGCCCCTTGCCCTGGATTTTCACCATGGCGATGTCCTTCGAGTAATTCGCGCCGAGCACGCGGCCTTGGACCTGTTTGCCATCGGGGAAGACCACCAGCACCTTTTCGGCTCCCTGGACGACGTGGGCGGCGGTGAGGACCAGTCCGTCATCGCTGGTGACCACACCGGACCCGGAAGCGCCGGTGGCTTCGGACAGCAGGGCGACCGTGGCGGGCATCCGTTTTTGCGAGACATCGCTGACCTTGGCCTCCATGCGTATGAGGTCCTCGGGACTGCGAGGCGGTTCGCCCGCGATCGCCGCGGCCCAGCCGATGGCCAGCCACAATACCGCGGGCAGGAGGGAAATGGGAAAGTGTGGGCGTGCTTTCATGGTTTTCGATGGGCAAAGCGTTGTGGATGCGTGTCTTTGTTTGATCCGGATGCAATCTGCCGAATCCGTAATCGAGGATGGAACTCCGGGGCGGCATCGCTTATGATTCGCACGTCCATGCCGAAACGCAACCCGCCGGAAACCAACCGCAGCCGCAAACCCGCTCCCCGCCGCGGCCCCGGTGCCGTCTCTTTGCTGCTGTTCTGGCCGTTCCATTTGCTCAATTTCGTGACCCGTTCCTTCGGTCTGGCGATGCGGTTGCTGGTGATATTCATCGGTTACCCGCTGGTTGCCGGGGTTTGCGCGCTGGCGGTATTGGCCATCATTTACGGTACCCGCTCGCAGGGTTATGACCTGATGCGGATCCACGCGATGCCGGAGCGGACGATCATCTATGACCGGATGGGCACGGAGATCGGCCGGATTCACGGCGAAAAGCGCTCGATTGTGCCGCTGCACCAGGTGGCCGGGGATTTCCGCAAGGCGATCCTGGCACGGGAGGACGCGCGCTTTTACAACCACGGAGCCATCGACCCGATCGGCATCCTGCGCGCGGTCGTCAAGAACACCCAGGGAAAGCGCGAGGGGGCATCGACCATCACCCAGCAGTTGGTCTCCGACATCTTCCAGCTCAAGCGCGGGGAAAAACGCGGTGACACCTTGCGCCAGCTCGACCGCAAGTTTCTCGAAATCGCGATCGCGTTCCGTCTGGAGTATGCGTTTGAGAAGGACCAGATCCTGGAAGCCTACATCAACCAGATCAACTGGGGCCGCCAGATCAAGGGAGTCGGCGAGGCCTCGCGGATTTACTTTGAGAAGCATCCTTCCGAGCTGACACTTTCGCAATCCGCCCTGCTTGCCGGCATCGTGCGCGGGCCCGATTCATTCAACCCGTTCCGCTCGATCGAGGCCGCGACGCGCGAGCGCAACACCACGCTCGAACGGATGGTGGATGCCGGGGTGATCACCCGCGCCGAGGCGGATGCGGCGAAGCGCGAGGAAATCAGCGTGCGCCCGGTGTGGCGGCGCGCCTACCGCGAGTCGTTCGCGATGGATGCGATCCGCCGTGACCTCGAGCTCATCCTGGAAAAGCAGGACATCGAGCTGGGCGGGCTCGACATCGTCACCACCATCGACTCACGCGTCCAGCAAAAGGCCGAAGAGGCGCTCAACAAAAAACTGCGCGAGGTCGAGAGGCTGCCGGGATACTCCCACCAGACCCTTGACGCATGGAACAAGCTTCCCGAGGAAGCGCGGCAGGCCCCGCAATACCTGCAGGGTGCCGCAGTGGTCATCGAGAACCGCAGCGGCGCGGTGATCGCCGTGGTGGGCGGCCGCGACGCCAACGAGTCGCGCTTCAACCGGGCCAAGGATGCCAAGCGCCAGATCGGATCGGTCTTCAAGCCGTTCGTTTATCTATCAGGATTCGACCGCGGTCTGACGGCGGAGAGCCAGATCAGCGACGGCCCGATCGAGGGCGGCGAGATCAAGGGCGGCGGAAACTGGCGGCCGAAAAACTCGGACGGGAAGTATGGCGGATCCATGCCCGCGTCATACGGGCTGATCCGGTCCCGCAACACGATGTCCGTGCGCGTCGGCAACCACGCCGGTCTAACCAAAGTTGCGGACACCGCGGCCAAGGCCGGGTTTTCCACGCCGATGCCGCTCAAGCCGGCGTCGTTTCTCGGATCGTGGGAGGCCTCCCCATGGGAGGTGGCGTCCGCCTACAGCATTTTCCCGAACGAGGGTGTCCGCTATCGTCCCTATTTGATTTCCGAGATCCGGGACCGGGATGGGAATGTTCTCTTCACCACACTGCCACTGGGCTATCAGGCCACCGCCGCCGGATCCACGCGCGCCGTTTCCCGCATTCTCCAGGAAGTCGCCACCAGCGGCACCGCCGCCGCGGTCAAACGTCTCGGTTTTGACAAACCCTGCGGCGGCAAAACCGGAACCACCAATGACTTCAAGGACGCATGGTTCACCGGCTACACCACCAACCTGTCCTGTGCCGTGTGGGTCGGGCTCGACACGCCGAAGCGCACGATCCACGGTGGTTATGGTTCCGTGCTTTCCCTGCCGATCTGGGTGGAAATCATGAAAACCGCCGACCGGCTCGGGTACAAGGCGGGCAGGCTTCATGACAGGTCCAACCTTGTCGCGGTGGAAATCTGCAGGCATTCCGGCATGCGTGCGACGGCCAACTGCCGGGCCGCCGGGAGCAGCCACATCGAGCAGATGCAGGCGGATCTTGCGCCGCAGCCGACGGACTTCTGTCCGCTTCATCCCGCCCGCGCCGTGAGTGTGGAGGATCCCGAAAGTGAGGCCCCGCGCAAGGCGCTTCCCGTGGCCGAGCCGCCGTCCCCGCCCAAGGCCCTGCCCGTTTCTCCTCCGGGTTCCGCTCCCAAGGCCCTGCCGGTCGAGTGATGGTTTTTTGTTAGAATTCGCGTCTGTCATTCATACCAACCATTTCCCATTTCCCTTGTCCACCTGGCGTCCCAACACCCCTCCGCCGTTCTGGAAGCGCTGGCTTCCGGAAGCGTTCCACGGTCCGGTGGTTCTGGCCTTCCAGTGTTCCCTGGCCGGGCTGGTAGTCGTCAGCGGGGTGGTCTTTTTTTACTTCATGCTGGCGATGCGTTTCGATCCCGGCGAGGTGGCGAAGCTGCCGGTGGGGACCACGTTTTACGACCGCAAGGGAGTGGAGATCCGCGCGCCGGGCGCCTCCGGGCGCAAGCTGGCGCAGCGGGAGGACATTCCGGAATTCCTGGTGCTCGCGCTGCGGGCGCGCGAGGACGCGCGGTTCTTCGAACATCACGGTGTCGATTACCGCGGACTCGTCCGCGCGACCGTGAGAAACATCAGGGATTGGAACTTCACCCAGGGGGCCTCCACCCTTAGCATGCAGCTCGCGAGGAACAGTTTCGACATCAAGGAGAAATCGCTTCACCGGAAGTTCCTGGAAATCGCGCTCACCCTGCGTGTCGAGTCGCACTATTCGAAAGATGAGATCCTCACGCATTATCTCAACCGCATCTACTACGGAGCGGGTGCCTATGGCATCGAGCAGGCCGCCCGCACCTATTTTGGCAAAGCCTGCAATGAACTGGCGCCCGCCGAGTGTGCGTTATTGGTGGGCATCATCCGCGGGCCGCATCTGTTCTCACCACGCCGCAATCCCGATGCGGCCCTCGAGCAGCGCCGGCAGACGCTCGACCGCATGCTGGACATGGGCTTCATCGACAAGCAGCGCCGCGATGCGATCGCCGCGGAGCCGCTGGAGCTGGCCGAGGAGAAGTCCGAGGGCAACCAGACTTCCTACGCGCTCGGTGCGATCGAACGTGAGCTCGACCGCATTCTCGAACAGCATGGAATCGCATCAAGCGGACTGCATGTCCACACCACTCTTGACGCCGCCTGGCAGGAGCGTCTTGAGACCGAGCTCACCCATGCGGTGGAGGCGCTGGAGGGAGAGAAGTCCTGGCGGCATCCGTTGCCGGGGGCCCATGCTCCGGGTTCGGAAACCGGTTACCTGCAATATGCCGCGGTGACCACCGAGAGTCGCAGCGGGGCGATCCTCGCGCTGATCGGCGGGCGCAATTACAACCACTCCCGGCTCGACCGCAGCCGTTCCACCCGTGACCTCGGGTCCGCGTTCGAACCGTTCGTCGCGGCCGCGGCGGCGGAGCGCGGCAAACTGGTCCTTCCCGGAAGGCCGGTCCAGACCGGCCGCCAGATCGGCCCCGCGGAAGTCGAGCGCATCGCCAAGCGCTGCGGCATCGGCGGCCCCTTCATTCTATCAGAGGATTTGTTTCGCGGGGCGGTCGCAGCCACGCCGATGGAAATGTCCGTCGGCCTGGCGACGCTCGGCAACAAGGGCAAGCGCCCGAGACCGTATTTCATCCGCGAGGTGCGCGACGCGCATGGCGAGCGGATTTACAACGCCAAACCCGACCTGACCCAGGCGATCAGCCCGTCCGCCGCGTTCGATGCGGTGAGCATCCTGAAGAAGTCCGGCGGCACCCGTTGTTTCACCGGAGCGACCGGTTCGGAGCGCGACGCCTGGACGCTGCGCCAGGGGCCGTCCGGTTCGACCGCCATCTGGATCGGCTTTGACCAGCCGACCGTCATCGCCCCGCGGCAACGGCTCAAATCCCTGCTCGACGAATTCGTCAAGCGTCTGGGCAATGAATGAGGCCTGAAAGGACGTTCGAGATTTGAAATCAGGAGATTGGGGTTTAGGGAATCCGATTCCCAATATCGAATCTCCCAATTTCCAACTTCCCTTCCAAATCCGTCAGGACCGCTTGCGCTTGAAGTGCAGCGCGGCGGTGGACTTCGAGATGATGCCTTGCAGATAGGCGACTTCCTCGGCGTCCATGCTGTGTTCGATCGTGCGGAGTTTTTCCTGCGCGCGGAGGATCGCCTCCTCGGCGGTCTTTTCGTCGATTTCCGCCTCGCCGAGCGCCATGTCGGTGAGGACGACGACCTTGCTCTGGGTGATTTCCGCGAAGCCGGAGCCGACGGCCAGCGTGACCACCTGTCCCTGGTGCAGGTAGCGGAGCTCGCCCGGCTTGAGGGCGGTGACCAGACCGGCGTGTTGCGGCAGAACGCCCAGCTCTCCCTCCGCTCCCGGCAGATAGACGTTGTCCACGGTGTCCGAGAACACCTTCTTCTCAGGGGTCACGATGTCGAGTTGGAGGGGCATGGGAGGTAAATGCTGAAAAGCTGAAATGCGCAGAAGCTGAAATACTCAGAAGGCGGGTGCTTAGTCGCGCGGCACGGAGTCGATGCCACCCTTCATGTAGAAATTGCCTTCCGGGACGTTGTCGAGTTTGCCATCGAGGATTTCCGCGAAGCCCTTGACGGTTTCCTCGATCGAGCAGAGCACGCCGGGGACGTTGGTGAAGACTTCCGCCACGTGGAACGGCTGGGTGAGGAAGCGCTGGATCTTGCGTGCGCGGAAGACCGTCATCTTGTCCTCGTCGGAAAGCTCGTCCATGCCGAGAATGGCGATGATGTCCTGAAGGTCCTTGTAGCGCTGCAGCACCTGTTGGACGCCGCGGGCGACACGGTAGTGCTCCTCGCCGACGATTTCCGGGGCGAGCGCCTTCGAGGTCGATGCGAGCGGGTCCACAGCGGGGAACAGTGCCTGCTCGGCGAGCGAACGCTCAAGCACCACGGTTGCGTCGAGGTGGGCGAAGGTGTTGGCGGGGGCGGGGTCGGTCAGGTCGTCCGCAGGGACGTAAACCGCCTGGATCGAGGTGATGGATCCCTTGTTGGTGGAGGTGATCCGTTCCTGGAGACCGGCCATTTCCTCGGAGAGGGTCGGCTGGTAACCCACGGCGGATGGCGTCCGGCCGAGCAGCGCCGACACTTCCGAGCCGGCCTGGGAGAAACGGAAGATGTTGTCCACGAACAAGAGCACGTCCTGGTTGTCCTCATCGCGGAAGTGCTCGGCCATCGTCAGCGCGGAAAGCGCGACGCGGAGACGCGCGCCGGGAGGCTCGTTCATCTGGCCGTAGCAAAGCGCCACCTTGGAGCCTTCGGTGAGGACCGGGTTGCCATCGGCATTGAGTTTCGGGTGGCCCTTTTCATCCTTCTCGGTGGCGATGACGCCGGACTCGATCATTTCCCAGTAGAGGTCGTTTCCTTCACGGGTGCGCTCGCCGACGCCGGCGAACACGGAGAAACCACCGTGCGCCTTGGCGATGTTGTTGATGAGCTCCATGATGACGACGGTCTTGCCGACGCCGGCACCGCCGAACATGCCGCCCTTGCCGCCCTTGAGCAGCGGGCAGATGAGGTCGATCACCTTGATGCCGGTGACGAGCACTTCGGTGTTGGCGGATTGCTCGGTGAGCTTGGGCGCGGGTCGGTGGATCGGCGAGCGCAGCGAGGCGTCGGCCAGCGGCACGTTTTCATCCACCAGCTCGCCGGTGACGTTGAAAATGCGGCCGAGGATCTGCTTGCCGACGGGCACGGCGATCGGTTTGCCGGTATCGGTGAGCACCATGCCGCGCTTGAGGCCGTCGGTGGTGGACATCGCCACCGCGCGCAGCCAGCCATCGCCCAGGTGCTGCTGCACTTCGAGCACGAGCTTGGTATCCACGCCGTTGAGGACGTATTGGATCTCCAAAGCGTTGTAGATTTCAGGCAGCTTGCTGGCCTTGGAGAAGTCGGCATCCACGACGGCGCCGATGATCTGGACGATGGTTCCTTGGTTGCTCATGAGTGTGTGAGTTGTCAGTTATCTATTAAAAGGGATCAGGTTCATTCCATCGCCTTCATGGCGGTGGTGATTTCGAGGAGTTCGGCGGTGATCGCGCCCTGGCGGAG
>CAYNQJ010000065.1:0-14006 GCA_964399305.1 uncultured Luteolibacter sp. | reverse complement strand
TCCACGAGGTTGTTGTCGATTTCCACCCTGCCGTCGGCGAGGTAGAGTTCGAGTTCCCTGCGAAAACCTCCGCGTTCTCCGCGTCTTTGCGTTTCGATTTTTCCAGCGTTCCAGAAGCCAGGAGCTGTAAGTTTCGAGCCGTGGGACAGGTCAAAAGCAGAGGATTCGGGACGCATCCCCCGCGCAACGCGGCGCTTTCGCAACCCGCATGACCCGTAGTTTCACGGCGGACGGGACAAATTCCTTGGCATGGGCTGGCTGGATTCTATGCTTGGCCACACTGTCACAACGCCATGAAAACCCATTGCCGCATCCTCCGCTCCGCCCTCCTGCCTCTTTCAGCCATCGCGCTGCTCGCACTCCATGCGCACGGCCAATCCGAAAGCCCCGTCCAGGGCGGACATACCAACGTCACCGGCGGCCCGCCCACCAACAGCGCGCATGCCGAGATCGTGCCGCTGATCTGGAAGGCGCTGATCGGCAGATCCATCGTCTCCGTGCCGCTCAGGTCGATCGAATACTTCGGCGTGCAGACCTATGATGTCGACGGCGTCGCCCGCGTCCGCGAGCTGACGATCTCCACCCACTCGCAGAGCATGGTCCGGATCTATCACATGATTCCGCTCAGTGCGATCGCCAAACGCGCCGAAAACACGCTCAAGAACCTCGGCCGTGCCGCGGAGGGAGCCGCCGATGAGGATCTGAACGTCCCGGTGAAGGTTTATCCCACCACCACCCACAAGCACATGGTGGAATACCGCACGGGACAGCGGGAGGACATCGACAAACTCTACGCCCACCTCGAAGCCACGATGAAGGATTATCACGCGCGCGCCCTCGTTCCCGGCCAGCGCGGTGAGACGGTGCGCGAGGTCAAGGTCGGCGGCGAGGAGGAATAAGCCCCTGCTTCCTGCCGCACGCAAGTTCGCGGCCATCCGCCGCGTAGGGATCCGCCATGGATCTCCCATTCGCCAGGAAAATGATGGTGCTGCTTGCGGCGCTTGCCGGCATGCTTCCGCCCGTCGTCCAGGGCCAGCAGGATCTTCCGGTCATCCGCAAACGGATTGTCGCCGCACTGCTGGAGGGCGGACCGCGCGATGCGGCGGCCGATAAGCTCCTGCAAACGCAAAGGGATGACGGAACGTGGCCCGGCATCGATTACAAGAACCTTTCCAACACCGGATTCGAACACCGTACCCATCTGTCGAACATGGTGACCATGGCGACTTCATGGCGTCACAAGGATTCCAAACTCCAGCGCGACCGCAAGCTGGGGAAAGCCGTGGAAAAGGCACTGGCCTACTGGGTGAAAAACGACTTCGTCGGCGAAAACTGGTGGGACAACCAGATCGGCACACCTAGCAACATGGTGGCGCTGATGCTGCTGATGGGCGACGCGCTGCCGAAGGAGCTGGTGGACAAGGCGCAGCCGATCATCGGCCGCGCCCATCTCAATGCCACGGGTGCGAGGCCGAGCGGCGACCGTATCAAGATCGCGGGCATCCTGGCGAAAAACCTGGTGTTTCTCGACCGCGCGGATTCGTTCGGTGAGGTGATCAAGGTGATCGAGGGCGAGATCCACTTCGCCACGGGGCCCGGCATGCAGCGGGATTTCAGCTTCCACCACCGCACCGACGGAGTGAACAACACGCTGTCATACGGCATCGGCTATGCCGAGGCCTTCGCCGAATGGGCGGCGTATGTCGCGGGTACCCGCCACGCGTTTTCCGAGGAGAAATTCCGCCTGCTGACCGATTACTATCTCGATGGCATCTGCAGGCAACTGGCACTTCGCGGATATGCCGACCCTGGTGCGATGAACCGGGAGATCTCCCGCGCAAGAAACCTCGCCCCGATGGCCACCGGCATTGCCCGCAAGCTGGTGGATGCCGGCAATTACCGGAAAAACGAGCTCAAGGCGGTGATCGCCGCCGCCGGGGGCGGCAAGGCTCCCGCGCCCTCCCACTGCACGTCCTTCTGGCGCACCGATCACCTGACATTCCAGCGGCCGGAGTTTTTCACTTCTGTGAGAATGCATTCCGCCCGCAACCACAACATGGAGGTGCCGTACAACAGCGAGGGCCTGCTCAACCACCACCGTGGCGATGGCGCGAACCACGTCATGCTCACCGGGGATGAATACCTCAACATCTGGCCGGTTTGCGACATGCAGAAAATCCCCGGCACCACCGTGATGCAGAAGCCACAGATGCCGCCCGACAACCAGATCCACAAGCGCGGGCTTTCGGACTTCGCCGGTGGAGTGACCGACGGCCTGCGGGGCGCGGCCGCCTTCGATTTCAAGAGCCCGCACGACCCGCTTTCTGCTAGAAAGGCATGGTTCTTTTTCGACGATGTCTATGTCTGCCTCGGTGCGGGCATCACCTGCAGCGGTGGCCAGCCGGTGGTGACGACGGTCAACCAGTGTTTGCTGAAGGAAAAGGTCACCGTGATGGGCGGTCGCCGGAAATCCGTCGCCAAGGAGGGCTCCCATTTGTTGGAAGACACGAGCTGGGTGTTTCACAACGGCATCGGTTATGTGTTTCCCGGACCTGCGCGGGTCAATCTATCCAACCAAAACCAGTCCGGCAGTTGGTATCTCCACAGCCATCAGTCGAGAGTATCCAAGGAGAAGGTCCAGCTCCCGGTGTTCAAGCTGTGGATCGACCACGGAACCCATCCGCAGGACGCAACCTATGCTTACATGGTGGTTCCGGGCACCAGTGTCAGCGAGCTGGAGAAATCCGCGAAAACCCGCAACATCGTGATTCTCGAAAACCGCCCGGATCTGCAGGCGGTCCGCCACGCGGGACTCGGGATTTTCCAAATCGCATTCTACAAGGCCGGCGCGGTAAAAATCGCGAAGGACATGGAACTGACCAGTTCCGGCCCGGCATTGGTCATGCTGAAGGCCGGCTCCGGGAAAATCAGGGAGATCACCGTGGCGGATCCCACTCAAAAGCTGGCGGACATCCGGCTCGGCGTGCCGGCGAAGCTGGATGGCAAGGGCGATGGTTTCACCACCTCATGGAATGCGGAAAAGCGGGCCAGCGATCTCATCATCAAGCTGCCACAGGGGGCCGAAGCCGGACGCAGCGTGACGCTTCGTTTTTGAACCGCGTCTCGGCGGTAACTCGTCACCCCGATTCCCGTGCGGAATATCGTAGCTGGTACTTTCAGTCCAAGTCCGTCGCAGGAACATCCTGTTCTTCTCCACCATCCACCCACGTGGATTCCAGGCTTAAGGTTCGCCGATCGTCGGGTTGGGCACGCTGATGGCGCTGGCCTTGACCGAGCGGGTCAGCACCTCTTTGGCGGACTGGCCGGGCGGCACCGGAGGGTGTGCCATGCCGCGATAGCGCAGCGGCTTGTAGCCCAGTTCTAACAACGCGGCGAGGGGCGCCTGTTTCAGGCTGGGTCTCCAGTAATCCGGACCTCCGCCGGTGTCATAGTAGTAGATCCAGCTTTTCTCGGGATTCGACCACCCGGCGCAAAGCAGGACATGCCGGCGCGGAATGTTGAGAAGATCCCCGGGGCGCAGATCCATGGCGCTTGGCAGCTCGTCACAAACGGATGGCAGTTGCGAGGTGTCGTGCACGGACGGCAATTTCAGGCAGCGCGAAACAAAGCCCGAACAATCGACGCCCGCTGCCAGGGCGCTGACCGCCGCATTGTCGGCGCGGCGTTTCGCTGGCGACGAGACATCGCCACCCGCGCGCCCGCCTGCGATCGCGGCATCGAACGAGTCCGGATCGTCGAAGCCGCCCCATTTGTAAGGGATGCCGGTATTGACCACGCCGGGCACCCACCATCCTTTGCGCGGCTGCTGCGGTTCATAGCTGGTGTCCGGGGTGTGCACCAGGATTCCAGCCGCATCCTTGCCGTGCAGGACATGGGTTGCGAACGGCTGCCACTGGTGGTTGCAAAACCGCGCCGCGATGGCCATGGATTCCGCCGGACTGACCTGTGAGGGTGCCGAGGCATCACCCGGAATGAGTGCCTGCGGCGGGGCGGCCTCGGGCTTGGAAACGCAGCCGGCCAATGCCAGACACAGGAGAAGATGGATGGGCTTCACGCGCCGAGGGTGTTTGAGGCCGGGCGATCCGTCAAATGAATGCCTCTGGTGCGGATGATTCCGGAGTGCTCATTCGATTGACCTCCGGCGCGCCGGTTTGCAGAATGCCGCAGCCATGACTGTCCGCCTTTGCCTCGCGCTACTCGTTTTCCATGGCCTTGCGCACCCGTTGGCCGCCGCGGATCCCAAGCCCGAACCGCGCGTCGCCCTGGTCATCGGCAATGCCCGCTATGAAAAGGACGTCGGCCCGTTGCGCAACCCGGTCAACGATGCCAGGGCGGTCGCCAAAACCCTGCGCGAACTCGGATTCCATGTGATCGATGGCCACAATCTGAACCGCGACCAACTGCTGAAATCCGTCACCAAATTCCGCGCCAACCTGACCGGAGCGGAAGTCGGGTTGTTCTACTATGCCGGCCATGGCATCTCGGTCGCCGGCTCGAACTACCTCATCCCCATCAAGTCCGGATACTCACCCGAAAACGTGGACAATACCACGCTCCGCATGCTTGCCGAAACGAAGTTGTTCAATGCCGAACAGGTTGTCGCCGAGATGAGCGCCGCCGGAGCGCGCTGCAACCTCGTGATCCTCGACGCCTGCCGCAACACCCCGGTGGCCCGCGATCTTTCCAGCAGGGATCTCACCCGGGGCGGTGGCCTATCGGAAATGACTCCGCCCGCCGGATCGCTCATCGCGTTTTCCACCGATGCCGGACGCACCGCCAACGACGGCGATGGTGCCAACGGCCTCTACACCGGTGAGCTGCTCAAGCACCTGCGCACACCGGGCCTGACCATCGAGCAGGTTTTCAAGCGCACCCGCGCCGGCGTCATGGAGCGGTCCGACGGCCAGCAGGTCCCTGCGGAATACTCGCGGCTTGTCGGCGAGGACATCTACCTCGCCGGCCCCGCACCCGAACCCCCCGCGGAAAAACAACCACCCAAAACCCTCAAGGCCCTCGAAGTCAAACCACCCACCACCGGCGAGATCGCCAAACTCGCCGCCGCAGGCAAGGCGGCCGAATGCATCGAGGGAATCCGGCTCGTCCATGCCAGCCGCGGCGCGGGCGATTACGCCGTCGCCCCGCTGGAAACCCTGCTGGAATCCGCCAAGGAACAACTCAAGGGGAAAACCAAACTCTCCCCGGGAATCGATGACACCATGCGGACCTGCGATCTCGTGTTGGACGCACTCGCGGACTGCCTGCCGCCCGATCATCCGAAAATCCCCGTGCTCACCGCCAAAGCCCAGAACCGCCGGGGCGACTGCCTGATGCTGCTCGGCCGCACGAAGGAGGCGCTGGATGCCTACAACATCGCCATTCCACTCGCGCCCGACGATCCCTATCCCATCTACAACCGCGGCCGCGCCCATCTCGCGCTCGGCCAAACCGCCGATGCCAAGGCCGACTTCACCGCCGCCTCCGACCCGAAATTCAAACAGGGAATGGCACGCAGGCTGGCACAGCAGGCCCTGGCGGAACTGCCTTGATTCCCATGTGCATGGCAGAAGAGCCCGACATCCATTCACCCGCTGCGGACCGCTCGCATCTCTGCGACTCCCATCGGGAGGAGGTGGCCAGCCTGCTGACTCATACGGTGGGTGTGGCTTTCAGCGGGGTGTCATTGGCCGTCATGTGGGTCATAGCCGCAGGTGATCCGCTCCGTTCATTTTGTGCGGCGGTCTTCGGCGTGTCGCTGGTGTTGTTGTACGGGTCGTCCACACTCTATCATCTTTTCACATCGCTCCGGTGGAAGGCCCGTTTCCAGTTGCTCGATCACACCTGCATCTACGTGCTCATCGCCGGGTCCTACACGCCGTTCACCCTGATTCCGCTCAAAGGCCCCCTGGGTTGGTCGTTGTTTGCCATCGTCTGGTCCATGGCCGTTGGCGGCACGCTCATGAAGATGCTCGGGAAGGGCAAGAAGGATCATTGGATCTCCACCGCGCTCTATCTGCTGATGGGCTGGCTGATCCTGCCAGCCATCGGCCCCTTGTCGCGCGGCTTGCCAGCGGCGGGCATCGCCTGGCTGGCGGCGGGCGGGCTCGCTTACACGCTGGGTGTTGTCTTTTTCGCATGGAAACGCCTTCCCTTCCATCATGCGGTCTGGCACCTGTTCGTGCTCGCAGGCAGCGTCTGCCACGTGATCGCCGTCTGCGTGTATGTTTTGTGAGAAAGACCTCGAACTCCCGGATTCAATCGCATGCTCACCCTGATCGGATTTCTCATCGATTTTTGCTGCTTCTGGCGGTTTTTTCTCTGCTTTTTTTTGGGCATGGGATTCTACCCGCTGACAGACCGGCTGATTTCTAACGAGGATTGGTCGTGCTGGATCGACATCCCGTTGTGTGTGGCCGCAACCGGCATCGGCCTCTGTTGGGAGATCCGCGCGCAGCGCTCGCGCCGGGGGTGAGACTTTCCACGGATGCCGCCAGTTCGTCATTGCCAAAACAGGTGTCTTTGATTGGCATGCCCCCATGCGCGCGCATGCCAGTCCGCTTCAACGGCTTTTCCGGATACAGGGTCCGCTGCTGGTCCTGATCGTGCTGATGTTTGTGATTTATTTCGCCCAGGCGGCCTTCGGCCCATTCTGGTACACGGACCTGATGGCGGTGCCGGCGAAAATCGTGGCGGAATGGAACGATCTCAGGTCGGGCAATGCGCCGGCCGTGGATTGGCCTGTCCTCGGCACCCTGCTCAGCTGCGCTTTCCTCCATGGCGACATCGAGCATGTCCTGTTCAACATGCTCTATCTCTGGATATTCGCCGGTCTGGTCTCGGAGTTGTTAGGGTGGCGGTGGATGATCGTGGTTTTCCTGGTCACCGCGTTCGCCGGATCCGTCACCCACGTCGCGATGAACCACGACAGTATCAACCCGTGCCTGGGTGCGTCCGGCGCGGTGATGGGATTCGAAGGCGCCTACCTCGGGCTCGCGACACGCTGGCACCTTCCCGACCCGCACATCTGGCCGATCGCCAGGCCGGTCCCGCCCGGAAACCTCGCGCTGGTGGCGGTGTTCGGCGTCTGTCTTGACTACTACGCGATCATGGACGGTTCCCAGGCGGGGATCGCCTACGGTGCCCACGTCGGCGGATTCACCATGGGACTGTTCCTAACGGCGCTGGCCGCGCCAAAGCCACGTCTGGCAGTCGTGAGAAGCCGCAGGTGAAGTGACGGTGATGCCTGCTTGACCGGGTTGCGGATGGCTGATAGCCGTTTTTCATGCAATCCCCACTGTTGCTCACCAATCTTGAATCCGTTCCCGGCCGCAGCATCGTCGAACACTATGGTCTGGTGTCCGGCAGCACGGTGCGGGCCAAGCACATCGGCCGCGACATCATGGCGGGTCTCAAGAACCTCGTCGGTGGCGAACTCAAGGGATACACGGAGTTGCTCTGTGACGCCCGTGCCGAGGCGGTCAAACGCATGGTGCAGCAGGCGGAAGCGCTTGGCGCGAATGCCGTGGTCAACATCCGCTTCTCCACCTCGTCCGTCACTTCCGGTGCCGCGGAGTTGTATGCCTACGGCACCGCCGTCAGGGTCGCCTGATTTCCCACGGGTCCGCACGCTGCCGCCATGAATGTGGAAACGGTCATTTTCATCACCGCCATGCTGCTGGTTTACGGCAGCCCGGTCATTTTGTTTTTCGGGGCCTGGTGGATTGGCAGTGTCGTTGAAAACCGCCATTACCGGTCGATCCGTTTGCGTGAGGCGGCGCTGCTGCGTCTTCCGGCGGTTCCCATCCGCACGCCAGTGGCCGGACGGGTGATTGTGGAGGCCCGGCTGGTCACCGGCTCGGTGGTGATAGCGAACGACTCCTTCAAGAAATTCCTTGCCGGTCTGCGCAAGATTTTCGGCGGACGGCTCCGCAGTTATGAAAGCCTCATCGACCGCGCGCGCCGCGAGGCGGTGCTGCGCATGAAGGAGTCGTGCCCGGATGCGGATGCCATCCTCAACCTGCGTCTGGAAACCTCCACCATTTCATGCACCAACCGGGATGGTGGAATGGGAGCCGTCGAGGTGATCGCCTACGGCACCGCCATCCGGTACCAATGACCCCGTCGCCGGCATGGAATATCAGCCGAAGGAATTGGGTGAAAGCGCGGAGGCCAGTTCCGGCGGGGGGCCGGGTGGCATGCTCAGGGAGTTCGCCTTGCTTGGGATGTTCTCCGCTGTGGTGATCGCCGTTGTCTGGCTTTCCGCCGGAGGGCTCGCGAACATCGCCACCCGCATGATTTCACCGGAACAGGAAAGCGAGTGGCTTGCCACGCTGTTGCCTGATCTCGATGTGTGGTCGCCAAGCGATGAAAAAGACGCCGAGACGGTGGCCATGCTCAACCACGTCTTGAAAACGCTCGCCAGCCGGCCGGATGTCCCGCCGATGGAATTCCGCATCGTGCTCATCGATGATCCTGCGCCAAACGCGTTCGCCATGCCGGGCGGCGTGATCGGTGTCACCCGCGGGCTGGTGCGGACACTCGGCCGCGACGAGATCGCGCACGCGTTTGTGATCGGTCACGAACTCGGACACTTCAGGAACCGCGACCACTTGCGCGGATTCATCCGCAAGCTCGGTGCCGGTGGAGCGCTCAGCGTGATTTTCGGCTCCACCGATGCGATAGGCATCGCGGGAAACGTCGGCAAGCTGCTGGAGCTCGACTATTCAAGAACGCAGGAAGAGGCGGCCGATGCTTTCGGCTTGCAACTGGTGCGGTCGGCATACGGGGAAACCGCTGGCAGCGAGCGTTTGTTCGAGAAGCTCCATGAGGGTTCCGGCCTTCCCGCCTGGGCCTATATGTTCACCACGCATCCCGACCCCGCTTCGCGGATTGAAAAAATCAGAAAAGCGGCCTCTCACGGCCGTGGCGAGACGGACAGGCGGTAAAACATCTTTTCCGCCGCGTCCGGAACAAGCGACCAAACTCCGGACGGGGAAACCTCGATGCGGCTCGATGGCACGATCGTCCAATCAACGAGTGTCTCAGATTGCATCACCGTGATCGAGGCGAACTTCAAAGCATCGGCGGAAGGTGAGAATGACACCAGCCCGCCGGAGCCGAATGAATAGGGCGAACCGGCATGCAGCGGTGAACTGCCAAGGACGAATTCCGCAAGGTTCGGCAGTCCGTCGCCATCCGGATTGTCCTGCATCCCGCCTGCGGCGCCCGCCCAGTCGAGATAAGGTTGATCCGGATCGAGGCCGAGCACCGGCCCGAGGATCTCACGGTTCGCCAGAAGCGGAATCGCGGCTCCGGTGGCGCGGTTCAAGGCATCGGCTAACAAATCCGCGATCAGCGCCTGGGCCGCGGTCGCAGGATGGAACCCGTCCTTGCAGAACAGGTGTTGTGGCGGATTCTCCGGATCGGGCGCGAAGATGAATTCCGTGCCATTGATGTCCAACGGGACCTGATCGAAAATCCGGTCGGTCAGACGGTCGACGCGCGCCACGGTGGCACCGCGCGCCAATGCCATGTTGGAGAGTTCGGCGTTCATCGCCGCGATCCTCTGGCGCGCCACCGTGCGTTTGGCCGGGTCGTCGTATTTCCCGGAAACCTCCGGCGTGGCACCGATGTCCGGAACCGTGGCGATGACAATCGGCAGGCCGGGTTCGCGGGTTCTCACATAATCGTGAATCCAGGTGACGTTGGAAACCACGTTGGCCAGCAGCGCAGGTGGCGTCGGATCGTTGAAGATCGCGTCGTAATCTGACTTCAGGTCATTGCCGCCGACAAAGATCACCACCGCATCCACCTCATCCAAATGATCGTCCAGTGAAACACGGGTCGGATACCACAACGAGACGACCAGATCCCCCGAGAAGGTGTCCCAAATGTCCGAGGTGCAGACATCGATCCAATCACCGGAGGTGAATGACGGCACGCCATAGTTGTATTTGAATCCGGCGTTGCGCAGGTCCGCATAGGAAAAGAACGACGACTGATAGGATCCCATGGTCACGTGGGCCGCGCGGCGGTCGGCAAGGATCTCCGGCCAGTTCATGACATTCGGATTGGCCGGATTGGAATCCGGCGCGCTGAACGGTTGCTCGAAATCGTATTCCTCGCTCAGGCTGTCGCCAATCGCCAGCACCTTGAGCGGCGCGGCACCCGCCGGCATCCATGCCGGAAACGCAAGGCCGCAGACTGCCATCCCGCACAGCCATCTGGAATGCAACATGGCAAAACCTAGACCTGCTCCACCATTCTTCCAGCACTTTGAAAGGAAAGATCGCCGGATTGGAACGCTGTCTGCTTTTCACCGGGCATGTGTTGATTTTCGCCACCACCTTTGAATGACTGCGATGGCTTGTCCGGCCGGATTCACCAGGCCCGCTGAGGTATCTTATGACCACGGTTTTTCCCGGTTTTTGGAACGGGAAATGCTTCGTTGTGGGTATGTTGTTACAAAACACCCATAAAAAAACCCTTTGTATCCTCGGCCTTCTGGCCGCAGGCACCCTTACCAGCCATGCCCAGGATGCGGCCGCTGCCGTCCCCGATTCGGGAAACACGGCGTGGATCCTGACTTCGACCGCCCTGGTGTTGTTCATGGCCATGCCCGGGCTGGCATTGTTTTACGGGGGGTTGGTTCGGGCGCGCAACGTGCTATCGGTGATGGCGCAGTGCGCGGGCATCGCCTGCATGGCATCGCTGCTGTGGGTGGCCTGTGGCTACAGCCTGGCCTTCAAGGGGGACGGCGGCTGGATCGGCAATCTCGACGCGGTGTTTCTCAAGGGGATCGCGGCGGATTCGATCGCTCCCAACACCACATTGCCGGAAACGCTTTTCGTCATGTTCCAGATGACCTTTGCGATCATCACCCCGGCGTTGTATGTCGGCGCGGTGGTGGAGCGGATGAAGTTCGGGGCGATGATGTTGTTCAGCGCATTGTGGCTGTTGCTGGTGTATGTGCCCGCGGTGCACTGGGTGTGGGGTGGTGGTTGGCTGCAGGACATGGGAGTCAAGGATCTGGCTGGCGGCATCGTCGTCCATACCACCGCAGGTGTCTCGGCCCTGGTCCTGGCCATGATGGTTGGCAAGCGCCGCGGATTCCCCGACCACGCCCATACCCCGCACAACCCGGGCATGGTTTTCATCGGTGCCGCCATGCTGTGGGTCGGCTGGTTTGGCTTCAATGCCGGCAGCCAGCTCACCGCAGGCGGGGGCGCGGGCATGACGATGCTGGTCACCCATCTGTCCGCCTGCGCCGCAGCCTTGGTCTGGGCCTTGCTGGAACGCGTCCGCAACGGCAAATCCGGGCTGGTCGGCATGGTGACCGGCCTGATCGCCGGACTTGCCACGATCACTCCGGCCTCAGGTGATGTCGGACCGATTGGCGCGATCGCGATCGGTGCGCTGGCCGCCGTGGTTTGCTTTTTCGCGGTGATGCTGATCCGCAACAAACTGGGCATCGACGACTCGCTGGATGTCTTCGCCGTGCACGGTGTTGGCGGAATGCTCGGCACTTTGCTGATTGCCTTCTTCGGCCAGGCATCGCTGGGAGGAATGGGGCTGGTGAAATCCGTGGGTGCGCAACTCGGAATCCAGGCGGCCGGCGTGGCGGTGACGGTCGTCTGGTCCGTCGTCGCCACCATCGGCATCGGCTGGCTGGTCAGGTCACTGCTCGGCCTGCGGGTGACCCAGGAGCAGGAATACGAAGGCCTGGACTTCGCCGAACACGGGGAAACCGCCTATCAGATGGATCAATGATCCCTGTGGCGGCGATCACCAACCGCCGCACACCCGGGTTTTCCACAAGCGTGGCGGCGAATGATCAATGCCGCCACGTCTTGCTTGCCATGATGCCGGAAAAATCATCGTGGTGGCAGAACTATCACATCGACCACCTCGCGGCGCGGTTCATACACGCGAACCACCCGGTCGCCCTGGTAATAGAGCCGGGTGTGCGGCTGCATCCGGATGTTAGGGAACCATGAGGACGGAACCGGGGCGAACCCCGACCACAACGAATCTTCGATCCGGTATCCGGGAACCAGTTTCTTCTGCCACCCGGGAGGAAGCGGTTTTCCCCGCCGCTGGTTCATCGCCAGTCCGGGGGGCAAGCCTTCTCCCTGCGTCCGGAAACGGCCGAAGTAATCGACGATCTCCTTGCGATCCTTGTCCTTGAAACGCGGGATGTCCGCCGCTGGCGAAGGCGGGACTATTTTGTCAACCGCCTTGCCCGGTGCCTTCGCCGCTTTGCCTGGCTCCTTGGCTTTGCCGGCTTTCTGTGAGTGCGCCGCCCCGCCTTTGCCCTGGCCCTTGCCTCCGGAGTTGCCGGGCTTCGCATCCGCCTGCGTCACCATCATGGCCAAGGAACCCAGCACCGCCGCCAAACATTTGGTGAGTTGGTGTTTTTTCATGTTGGTACCCATCGGACGGATGAGCGCAAAAAGCAAGTTGGGAATGAACCCGCTCCTGCCGCTGCTCTTCCAGTGGCTGGGACTTGCAGTCCCAGTCCGTCGCGGGGACATCCTGTCCCCGGTCTCCAAACCAAAGAACCGCCCCTGCCAGGCCAACCCGTGGCTGGCACATCCCGCTCCAGGCCGTCCCAGGGGCATCCTGCCCCTGTCTTCCTTTTCCCATTCAAAAATCCAAAATCATCAATCGTCAATCTCCTCACCCCAAGCCCACCGCTAAAACCCCGAATGAATTGACGAACGCCGATTGACGATTGTTGGTTTGAAGAAGAATTCACCATCCGATCTCCAATCTCCCGATAACCAATAACCGATAACCCACACCCCTCACGCGGCTTCGCTTTCACATCCGCTATGATCCAACGGGCTCACCACCCCCAGCCCATTCACCCCCGTCGCCACATGCAGGTAAATCTCCGTCGTCGTGATATCCTCGTGGCCCAGCAAATCCTGGATCGTCCGCAGGTCCGTCCCGTTTTCCAACAAATGCGTCGCAAACGAATGCCGCAGCGCATGGCTTGTCACCCGTTTCTCAATGCCTGCGGATTCCGCCGCGCGCTTGATCGCCTCGTTATACACCTTGCCTAGCAGATGATGCCTGCGCCGCAATCCGCCCTCGGGATCCACCGACGTCTGTCGCGCCGGAAACAACCAGAACCACTCGAAACTTTCCGCACCTTTGCGGAACTTCCGTGCAAGGGCACCCGGCATGTAGACCCCGGCCAGGCCTGCCTCGCGGTCGCCCTTCCAAACCTCCCGCGCCCGCTCGATCTGTTTCGCCACTTCCTTCCGCAGGCTCAGAGGCAGCACCGTGCACCGGTCCTTGTCTCCCTTCCCTTGGCGCACCGTTACCTTTCCGCGCACCAGATCCACGTCCTGAATCCGCAGCCGAACCAACTCCGACAGCCGCAAGCCCGCTCCATATTGAAGCCGCGCCGCCAATTCATAGCGTTCCTCCGGCGATTTCAGCTTCTCAAACAACCTCTGCGTCTCCGGCACCGCCAGCACCACCGGCACTCGCGTCCCGGTCTTCTTCAGTTTCACGTCAAACACAGGCTCTTCAACCCCGCACACATGTTTGAAAAAGAATGCCAGCGCATTCAGCGCCTGCTTCTGCGTCGAGTAGGCACAATCCTCGTCATCCACCACCGATGTCAGGAAGCGGGTGGCCGTTTCCACCTGCATCACCGCGCGCTCCGACCCGGCGAACTTCGCATAGCGCGCCGCCCATGCCCCGTAGCATTGCTGCGTCCGCAATGCCAGACCCCGCCGCGCCCCGGCCGATCCCACCGCCGCCCTCACTCGTTCCGGCAGGCTTCGATGATCCGCCTTGGCCTCGACGCAGGCATCCAGCCACTTCAGATACCACCGGATCGCTTCCTCCCACTGCTCCAATTGCCAGCTCTCCCTTGTGCGTCCTTCCCGCAAGACCTCCGACCGCCAGAAAGCCCTCGCCGCCGCCTTCCCGGCCTCCATCTGATAACGCAAACGAAAGTTCTCGAACCACTC
>CAYNQJ010000064.1:0-14010 GCA_964399305.1 uncultured Luteolibacter sp. | reverse complement strand
CTCCGGGTCGGCAGGGTCGACCCAGAACAGGGCGGCGGTTGGGGGCGGCAGGGCGTGACGATCCTGTTGCTCCGGCTGTGGCAGGCCGGTGTATGCGGATTGGGCTTGAGGGATGCTTCACCCCTTTGGCGGACAGGATGTCCGCAGTGCGTAGCCGACAACATGTCGGCGCTCCGTATCGCGACGCGACTGCCTCATGGTTGCGGCTGCACGCATGCCCAACATCGAATTTCCTCATGTCCGATTTCCCATTCCCAGCGGGATTGCCTCCGCTTCGCTCCGGCCATGCCAGGATGCGCTTCGCGAGGTTTTTCCATGGTCGCTATGAGCGACCTCCGCGTTCGAACCCAAAGTGGCCTTGCGGCTGTCTTCTCCTCCCACCTGCCGGATATCAAAAACCTCCCGCAAGGGGAGGTTTTTGAGAGTCGGGCTGGCGGGATTCGAACCCACGACCCCTACACCCCCAGTGTAGTGCGCTACCAGACTGCGCTACAGCCCGCTTTGTGAACGGGCGGCAAAGCAAACAGGAGAAATGCGGATTGGCAAGCATCTAAAATCATGAGATTTCAAGCGCGCATGAATCGAATCAAGACAGCCATCGTGGGAGCCAGCGGGTATTCAGGCATGGAACTGTTGCGCTTGCTGCTCGGCCATCCCGGGGTGGAATTGGTGGCTGCAACGTCGCGCCAGGAGGCGGGACGCCCGCTTGGCGAGGTGTTTCCACGTTTCCAGAAGGCACCCGGTGCGGACCTGGCGTTCATGGCTCCGGACCCGGACGCGATCGCCGCAACCGGGGCACAGGCGGCATTTCTCGCCCTGCCGCACGGTGTGGCGGCGGAAATCGCCCGCGCCCTGCTGGATCGCGGCCTGAAAGTGCTGGATTTGAGCGCGGATTTCAGGCTGCGCGATCCTGCGGTTTACGAGGAATTCTACGGCCACGCGCACCCGGCTCCGGATCTGCTGGATGCCGCGGTTTACGGCCTGCCGGAAATCCGTGAGAACGAAATCAAGGCAGCCAGCCTGATCGCATCGCCGGGTTGCTACCCGACGAGCATCCTGCTGCCGTTGCTGCCGCTGCTGCGCGCCAAACTGATAGATCCGGCGACGATCGTGGCCAACTCGATGAGCGGCGTCAGCGGCGCGGGCCGCAAGGCCGACCTCACGCTGTTGTTCTGCGAGTGCCACGAAAGCGCGCGCGCCTACGGAATCCCGAAACACCGCCATCTCTCGGAAATCGAGCAGGAACTGTCGATCGCCGCGGGGCACCCGGTGGCCATCAGCTTCATCCCCCATTTGATCCCGGTAAACGCCGGCATCGCCACCACCACCACCGCCACCCTGCTTCCCGGCATCCCACCGGAGCGCATCGGCACCGCGCTGGAATCCGCATACGCCGGCCAGCCGTTCGTCCGATTGTTAGGACGCGGCGGCTGCGCGGATACCAAGAACGTCACCCGCACGAACTTCATCGACATCGGCTGGCAGCACGACCCGCGCACCAACCGCGTGATCCTAACAAGCGCCGAGGACAATCTGGGCAAGGGCGCCGGCGGCCAGGCGGTGCAAAGCTTCAACCTGATGTTCGGATTTTCCCGGACTGATGGATTGCAAAATTTCTGAGACACCCCACGCTGGGCCGCTTTCCCGATCAACCCATGGACTTTCCGTTTTCCCGCATCAAAGGTGGCGTCGGCGCGCCGGCCGGATTCCTGACCAGCGCCGTGAGTTGCGGCATCAAGAATCCCGCCTCGGACCGGCTCGACCTGGCACTGGTTTATTGTGAATCCCCGTGCGCATCCGCCGGCACCTTCACCACCAACCGGGTGAAAGCCGCCCCGGTCCGCGTTTCCCAAGCCCACCTCCGCAAGGGGGACCTCCGCGCCATCATCGCCAACTCCGGAAATGCCAACGCCTGCACCGGCCTCCAGGGCATCCATGACGCCAACGCCATGTGCGACGCCGTCGCCAAACCGCTCGGCCTCAAACGCACGCAGATCGGCGTCGCCTCCACCGGCGTGATCGGCCTGCCCATGCCGATGAACCGCCTGCTGCCGAAAACCGGGGCGCTCGTCGATGGACTCGGCCCGAAAAACGGCTCCGACGTGGCGGCCGCCATCATCACCAGCGACACCCATGCCAAGGAAATCGCCATTTCCTTCGACCTCGGCGACCACCGCGTCCGCATCGGCGGCTGCGTGAAAGGCGCCGGCATGATTTCCCCCAGCATGGCCACCATGCTTTGCTTCATCACCACCGACGTCAACATCCCCAGCGAATCGCTGCGCAAAGCCGTGCTGGAATGCGTCGAGGACAGCTTCAACCGCATCACCATCGATGGCGACATGTCGACCAACGACACCGTGATCGCGCTCGCCAACGGCGCATCCGGCATGCCCGCCATGCGCCGCAATGGAAAACGCTGCAAACAATTCCGCCAGGCGCTCCGCTGGGTGATGCTCGAACTCGCCAAAGCCGTCGTCCGCGATGGCGAGCGCGTCACCAAATTCGTCACCGTCCACGTCACCGGAGCCCACACTTACCTCGAAGCCAAAAAGGTCGCCGAAGCCGTCTGTAAATCCGCCCTGGTCAAATCATCATGGAACGGGGGCGACCCGAACTGGGGCCGCATCATCCACGCCGTCGGTTACTCCGGGGCCCGGATCCGCGAGGAACTCGTCGACATCCACATCGGCGGCAAAGCCGCCTGCCTCGGAGGCCTTCAGGCGGACACACCGATGAACGCGCTGCGTGCCATTGTCGCCGAGCCCGAATTCGAGATCGCCATCAATCTCAACCAGGGAAATGCCGGCTACACGATGTATTCGAGCGACCTCTCGCCGGAATACATCGATTTCAACCGTTCGGAATACGCCTACTGGAAACAGGCCCGCAAGGACGGGCTGGTCTGAGCCATACGGAGCGTCGTCATTCTGACGACTAGGTGCCCCGGACATCCTGTCCGCCAAAGGGACGGAACATCCACGCGCCTTATGGCGTATCTGAAGCCCCTTGATTGGGCCAGGTTCCCCCACGATCCGGCTTGACGCTCGTTCCGCCCGCCTTCTAGCTTTGCGGATGAAGCGCAGCCATTCGGCCCGCTCCCCCAATGCAACCCCAACTTTTTCAACCCGTGGAACTCCAGGAAATCCGCAAAATCGTCGAGCTCATGAACGAGCACGGCCTCACCCACTTCGACCTCACGAAGAAAGACTTTCACCTCAAATTGAAAAAAGGTGCGGATCTCGATGACCTTCGCGGCCTGCTTTCCAGCTTGCCTGCCGCCGCTCCGGCCGCTCCGCCCGCCGCTGCCGCCGCCGCCCCGGTTGCCGCCCCCACCCCCACCGCTCCTGTCCTCGAAGGCGCTGAAATCACCTCGCCAATGGTTGGCACCTTTTACCGCCGGCCCGCGCCCGACGCCGCCGATTTTGTGGAAATCGGCTCCACGGTCTCCATCGGCCAGACAGTCTGCATCATCGAGGCGATGAAGGTGATGAACGAGATCAAGGCGGAGAAAGCCGGAACCATTTGCGCCATCGTCGCCGAAGACGGTTCACCCGTTCAGTTCGGCGATGTCTTGTTCCGCATCAAGTGACCCGCCTCACCCGTTCACTGCCCACTTTCCACCGCTCCCATGTTCAAACGAGTCCTGGTCGCCAACCGCGGCGAAATCGCCCTCCGCATCATCCGTGCCTGCCGCGAGCTCGACGTCGAATCCATCGCCGTTTACTCCGAGGCCGATGTCGATTCGATGCACGTGCAGCTCGCCGATGAGGCGGTCTGCATCGGGCCGGCCTCCAGCAAGGAGTCCTATCTGAAGATGGACCGCATCATCGCCGCGGCGGAGATCACCGGCGCGGACGCCATCCACCCGGGATACGGATTTCTATCGGAAAACGCGCGCTTTGCGGAAATCTGCGAATCCTCGGCCATCACCTTCATCGGACCCTCGGCCAGGGTGATCCGGATGATGGGGGACAAGGCGACCGCGCGCTCCACCGCCATTGCCAACGGCGTGCCGATCACTCCGGGATCGGACATCATGCCGGACGCGGAAACCGCCTTCGAGGAGGCCAAGCGCATCGGATTCCCGGTCATGATCAAGGCCACCGCCGGTGGTGGCGGGCGCGGCATGCGACCTTGCCTGCGCGAGGAGGACTTCATCCACCTGTTCCAGGCCGCCTCCAGCGAAGCGATCGTCTGCTTCGGCAATGGCAGTTGCTACCTGGAGAAACTCGTGATCAACCCGCACCACGTCGAGATCCAGGTCATCGGCGACTCGCACGGGAATTTCATCCACCTCGGTGAGCGCGATTGTTCGATGCAGCGCCGCAACCAGAAGGTCATCGAGGAATGCCCGTCGCCGCTGCTCACCCCGGAACTCCGCGCCCGCATGGGCGAGGCCTCGGTCAACCTGATCCGCAGCATCAACTATCAGAACGCCGGCACCATCGAATACCTCGTCGATGAAAAGGCCGAGAATTTCTACTTCATGGAAATGAACACCCGGATCCAGGTGGAACACCCGGTCACCGAGGAAGTCATGGGGTGTGAGTTGATCAAGGAGCAGATCCGCGTCGCCGCGGGAGAACCGCTATCCAGCCACGTGCTTGAAGCCACCCCGCGCGGCCACGCCATCGAGTGCCGCATCAACGCGGAGGACCCGTTCAACAACTTCGCCCCCAGCCCGGGCACCATCGACCTCTGGTATGCCCCCGGCGGCAAGGGTGTGCGCGTCGACACCCACGTCTATTCCGGCTACACCGTACCGCCGCACTATGACTCGATGATTGCCAAACTGATCGTCACCGCGGCCACCCGCGAGATCGCGATCGCCCGCATGAAGCGCGCTCTATCGGAATTCACCATCCGCGGCATCAAGACAACCATCCCTTTCCAGCAGGAAATCATCTCCCACCCGGATTTCATCAACGGCACCTACGACATCGGCTGGGTCGCCAGGTTTTTGGAAGAGCGGAAGGCACCTTGAGAAAGGCGGAGCGTCGTCATTCTGACGACTGCGCGCCGCGGACATCCTGTCCGCCGGATCACCCCTGCGCACCGCCTCGCTCCCACAACGTGTATGTCCCCTCCGGCAGCCTGGCTTTGCGTGGATTCCTACGAATATAGCGCAGCACATTACAAAAGTGATCATCATCGCGTATCATGGTGTCATGATAATCCCGCTGCCAGATCGCCCCCTGCCCCAACACGCGGGCACTATGGCTTTTCCATGACTGGATCAGCTTTTCCATCGGAACAAGCGGCGAAAACAGCAGATGGACATGGTTTGGCATGATGACCCATGCCTGATGCCTCACCCGCTCTCCCTCGAACCGCATCAGGCAGTCTGCCAGCACCTTGCGGGCGCACGGATCGGCAAAGAGACAGCAGCCCATGCCTTGGTCGAGCCATTGCTCGAATTGCCGACTGAATTTCCGATGGTATTCCGCACGGGCCTCATCAACCCATGGTTTGGGATGGGCAGCCATCCATAACGACCGTTGCTCAGCCCAGCGCTTCAAGAGAGATTTGGGAAGAGAATCGCCGAGCCGGAAGGTTACAAACTGCATCACATCCCCCTGCTGCCAGTGAGGCATATTGTCCCCACTTTTGCGGATTCCGCCTTCGGGATTTAGAAATCTCATTTGGAATTTTGTTAGCTTTTACCCGGGATAACGCAATCTGGAAAACCAAATAATCTGATAGATTGACAAAAGGAACGGAACTTCGGCGTTCCGGAGCGTCGTCATTCTGACGACTGTGTGCCGCGGACATCCTGTCCGCCGATCCGCAACATGGGGACGGAACGTCCCCGGCCCCCAGCCGACGGAACGTCGGCGCTCCTTGCATTTTTTATCGTCGTCATTGCAAGGGAATGGTTTACGATGGCACGCCGCAACATCCCCAAACCGATGCTTCAAGCCCGCCTCTACGCCATCCTCGACCTCGGCTACGTCCCTGAACAAAGCGCCTCGCGCACGGCGAGTGCGTTGCTTTCCGGTGGGGCCGGATTGCTCCAGCTCCGCGCGAAAAACCACGACCTCGCCACCATCCGCAGGGTCGCATCCACCCTGATCCCGCTGTGCCGCGCGGCTGGCGTTCCGTTCATTCTCAATGACCATCCCGCGCTCGCCGCGGAACTCGGAGCCGATGGCGCCCACATCGGCCAGGACGATGGTTCGTTGGCTGACGCGCGCGGCATCCTCGGCCCCGGGAAAATCCTCGGCCGCTCGACCCACTCGCTGGAGCAGGCGCGGGCCGCACTCGCCGAGGGTTTCGACTACATCGGCTTCGGCCCGCTATTTCCAACGCCCACCAAGGCCGGTCGCCCCGCGATCGGCCTGGATGACATCCGAACCATGGAAGCGGATGTCGGAAGACACATCCCGGCCTTCTGTATCGGCGGGATCAAACGCGATAATCTCCACGCCGTTCTCGCCGCCGGAGCCCGCCGGGTGGTCATTGTTTCCGATCTCCTCACCGCGCCGGATGTCTGTGGTGCCACCCGTGAAGTTGTGGATCGCCTGGGCCCCCTATAGCAAAATATGCGGACTCATTAGGCAACCCCGGGTAGCCGTTGGCAGTGACGATGTGTCTGCTTGGTTCCATCGCAAGGAACAGCCATGAGCATGCACAAATCGAGGGGATGCGCGCCGTTCCCGGATCCGGAATCCGGGGGATTGATGTCGCGGCTTGTCACAACCTTGGGCCTTGCCGCCTGGCTGGCATTTTCTGCCAGCCTCAGTGCTTTGCAGGCTGCCGGGGAGGAAATCCCGAATGACCAATGCCTTGAGTGCCACTCCGACAAAGACCTGACAAAAGAAACCGAGGATGGCGGCGAGGTATCGCTGTTTGTGGATGAGGAGGCCCACAAGCGATCCGCCCATGCGAAAAAATCCTGCGTGGAATGCCACAAGGGACTCACCGGGGAGCATCCGGATGACGAGATCATCCCCAAACCGGTCGATTGCGCGGGTTGCCATGAAAAGGAATCCAGAACCTTCCATCGCAGCATTCACGGGCAGGCGATGCGCTCCGGCACCGAAGGCGCGCCCGGCTGCAAGGACTGTCACGGCACCCATGAAATCCTGAGCCCGCGCTCGCCGGAATCCCCGCTGCATTTCACCAAACAGGCCGATACCTGCGGCGAATGCCACACCCAGGAAGCCGAGGACGTCGCCACCAGCATCCACGGCATCGCCACCGCGCGCGGCGTCATCGAGTCGCCATCGTGCACGAATTGCCACGAGGACCACTGCATCGACTCGCTGGGCGGCGAGTCCGCCATGAAAAAAGTCGGCGACACCTGCAGCCGCTGCCACGAATCCGAGCGCATCAACACCAAGTTCGGCATGCCGTCCGACCGGGTGAAGACATTTTTTGAAAGCTACCACGGGCTTGCCATGCAGGGTGGATCGGCCAATGCCGCAAACTGCGCGAGCTGCCATGGATACCACAAGGTGCTGCCATCCAGCAATCCTGAGTCCTCGATCCACAAAAGCCACCTGGTGGAAACCTGCGGCAAGTGCCATCCCGGGGCCGGAGAGAATTTCGCATTCAGCAAGGTCCACGCCACCGACTCGGCTGACGGCGATGTCGGCGCAGTGGTGAACCACTGGGTGCGCATCGCCTACATCACCCTGATCGTGGTGGTGATCGGCGCCATGCTTGTCCACAACCTGCTGTCTTGGCTGCGCGCGCTGCGGATCTGGTATCACAAGCGCGGCAAAACCGTGGAACGCATGAACCTCCACCAGCGGATGCAGCACTTCGTGCTGGTGATTTCCTTCGTGCTGCTGGCGCTCAGCGGGTTTGCGCTGAAATTCCCGGAATCATGGGTCGCATGGTTGTTTGGATCCGATGAATCGATCCGCCGCTGGGTCCACCGTGCGGCCGGTGTGGTCATGCTCGGCGGCGGCTTGTGGCATGTGATTTACATCACCACCACCCGCGACGGCCGCAGGCTGGTGATGGACTTCATGCCAAAATGGCGCGACGTCCAGGACCTGTTCGGCAACCTGCTTTATTTTGTCGGAAAGAAACGCGCGCACCCGCGGTTCGGGCGTTTCAGTTACGCGGAAAAACTCGAATACTGGGCGGTTCTCTGGGGAACCATCATCATGGGCGTCACCGGTCTGATGATCTGGCTCAAAATCGACGTCACCCGGTATTTCCCCCGCTGGATGGTCGATGTCGCGATCACCATCCACTACTACGAGGCGATCCTCGCCTGCCTGGCCATCATCGTATGGCATTTCTATCACGTATTGTTCGCCCCCGGCACTTATCCGATGAACTTCGCATGGTGGGATGGCAAGGTCTCCCGCGAATGGCTGGAACACGAACACCCGCTCGATGAGTCCTTGAAGGAGAAACCCGGCCCGCACCCCCATAATGGTCCTGATGCCAAAGATGGCGGCCAGTAGGCGGCCCCCTGTGGCATGATCGGCAGCCATTTGGAGGGCACCCGCTTGCCAAGACCACTGCCACTCATTTATAAGTTGACATTTTGTCCAAAATTACGCTTTTAGGCACTTGTGGACAAAATATCAACCTTTAATCTAAGGAATCCCAATCACCTGATCCGGGAGATCGGGCGGCGGATCCGCGATCACCGGAAAGCCCGCAGCTGGAGCCAGGCAGAGCTGGCCGAGCGGGCGGGAGTATCGCTTTCCACACTCAAATTGCTGGAACGCGAGGGAAAAGGATCACTGCAACGGCTCGCCAAGATCGCGGTGATTCTCGACCTCGACGAGGGGCTGCGGCAATTGTTCAGCAACACGCCCGCCTACGCCAGTCTCGACGAAGTACAGGCCACCCACCGCCAAAACAAACGGCCCTCATGAAACTCGACGTCCGCCATTTGGGCATCGCGGGACAACCGCTGGTGGGATCGCTGGCCGACGACGTGCGAGGGCGCATTTTTTTCCAATACGATGCGGATTGGATCGCACGCGGCATCGAGCTCTCACCGCTGCGGCTGCCGCTCAGCCTGACCGGTCCGGTGACGACGCCCACCCCGGAGTTCAGCCCGTTGTTTGGATTGTTCGATGACTCGATGCCGGATTGGTGGGGTCAGCGGATCATGCGCCACCATTTCGAAAAGCTGGGCATCCCATGGAACAAGGTGGGCACGCTCGACAAGCTCGCTTGCCAGGGAGCCTTCAGCATGGGTGCGCTCGCTTACGAGCCGGATCTCTCGCCCGACGCGTTCCGCGCGACACTGGCCACCGAGGTCTCCGAACTGGTGGTGGCCGCCCGCCAGGTTCTGGCAGGCGATGCACAGGATGTGCTGCCCGCGCTGGTCCGTGGCGGACTTTCGCCGGGGGGCGCGCACCCCAAGGCGCTTGTCGCATTCGATGACAGCTTCACCCATGCGATGGCCTGGGGTGGAGACGCACCGCCGGGTTTCACGCAATGGCTGGTCAAATTCCAGTTGGATGCGGACGACCCGGTAGGCCGCGCCGAGCAGGCGGTGACACGGATGGCCGCAGCCGCCGGCATCCGCACCGCGGAAACCCGGATCCACGAAACTCCGGACGGGCTCGCCCATTTTCTAACGAAACGTTTCGACCGCCAGCCAGGCACACCGCCCAAACACCTGCACAGTTTCGCGGGCCTCACCCACACGCCGGTGCGCGAGTCGATCGACTACGGTGACCTGCTCGGCCTTTGCCGTGAGTTGACGCTGCGGGAAGCGGAGGTCGAGCAGGCGTTCCTCCGCGCCGCATTCAACATTGGCGTGGCCAACGATGACGACCATTCGCGCAATCACGCGTTTCTGCTGGACCCCGCCGATGGCTGGCGACTCGCACCGGCCTACGACCTTACCCGCACCGGTTATCCGCTCGGCTCGGGTTATCGCGCGGCCGGAATCAACGGGCACCATGCCAATCTCGGGCTCAACGACCTGCGCTGGCTCGGCCGCGACCAAGGGGTCCGCCGCATCGATGAAACCCTCGACCGGGTGATCGGTGTGATCCGCCGCTGGCCCGAGTTCGCGGCAGAGGCGGGCCTGCCGGAAACCCATGCCGCGATGCTCGCCACAGAAATGCCCGCCAGCCGGTGGTGATGCATGCCAGCGTCCGCACGTGCGGCCTTGAGATAGCGCATCTCTATAAGTCTGGCTTTTTGTGAAACCTTCTCGCCGCAAGAACGAAGATTCGCCACAGCCACGCATGAGGGAATCTGCCATCCACAGGCGCTTGCACCCCGCTGCGGATCGCTTCATGCTCGCATCCATGGAAACCGGGGATCTGCCACTCGACCGACAACTGCGCCAGGAGATCCTGTTTGCCCGCGAACGCGTGTATCGCTTCGGCCAGGCCACGCCGTTGGAACTCCTGAAACTCCCCGGCACCGCACCCGGCCCGGAAATCTGGGTCAAGCGCGAGGACCTCTCCGCCGTGAAATCCTACAAGTGGCGCGGTGCCTGCAATCGCATGGCCACCCTCACCCCGGGCGAGGCCGGCCGCGGCGTGGTCACCGCATCCGCCGGGAACCACGCCCAAGGCGTCGCACTTGCCGCCCGCACGCTTGGAATCCGCGCACGCATCTACATGCCCCGGTCCACCCCGAAGGTGAAACAATCCGCAGTCCTCCAGCATGGCGGGGATTGGGTCGAAATCCATCTCATCGGCGACAGCTATGACGAGGCGGTCCACGCCGCGCGCGATGACGAGGCATCCAGCGGCGCGGTTTACATCCACGCATACGACGACCTCAAGGTGATGGCCGGCCAAGGAACGATGGCGGACGAAGTGGTGCTCTCCGGCCATGGTCCCTTCGATGCCGCCTACCTCCAAATCGGCGGCGGTGGCATGGCTGCCGGGGTTTCCACCTGGCTGAAAACCTACTGGCCGGATATCTCGATCGTCGGCGTCGAAAGCTGCGGCCAGGCATCGATGAGCGCCGCCCTCGCCGCAGGAAAGCCGGTGGACCTGACACAACTGGATCTTTTCTGCGATGGCACCGCCGTCCGCAAAGCCGGCGCCCTGCCTTTTGCGATCTGCCGCGAGGCGCTGGCCCGCATCGAAACCGTCACCAACGCGGAAGTCAGCCACGCCATGCGCGTCCTCTGGGAGGGCCTGCGCTGCATCTCCGAACCGTCCGGAGCCATGGGGCTCGCCGCCGTGTTGAAAAACCGCGATGCCCTCGCCGGCAAGCGCGTCCTGGTGGTCCTCTGCGGTGCCAACATCGACTTCCTCCAGCTCGGCCTCATCGCCCAGTCAGTCGGAGCCTCGGACGCGATCACCCGCACGCTGCGCGTCCGCATTCCGGAACGCCCCGGCTCGATGATGGAACTGCTGGATTCGTGCTTTGCCGATGTGAACATCGCCGATTTCCAATACGGAAAAACCGATCCCGCCGATGCCTGGCCGGCCTTCACCCTGAGTGCCGCCGATCCTGCGGAACTCGCCGCCGTTCCGGCCAAACTCAACGCCGCGGGCTTTCTGTGGGAAGACCTCCACGACGCCGTGGACATCGCCTTCCGCGCCATCCCGCTGCGCGGCGATCTATTGGCCAACCCGGTGTTTCTGCGTCTGGACTTCCACGAACGGCCAGGTGCCCTGCACGACTTCCTCGCGCGCCGCATCCGTGGCAATGCCAGCATCTGTTATTTCAACTATCGCCAGTCGGGCGAGCGCATCGGCCGCGCGCTCATCGGCCTTGATTTCCCCTCCCCCTACGAGCGCGACGCCCTGATGATGACCATTCCCGCCCAAGGCGAGGGATACCGCCTCTGCGAGGCCCTCGACGCCGCCACCTGCCACCGCATCTCCGGAATCCAACCATGAAAAGGAAATTGAAGATTGGGAAAGCCGGTGTGCGGGCATCATTCGGAAAGCCCCCCACCCACCCCCTTTCTAACAAAATACAATGCCGCCCGGCGATTCCGCTGATACTCGGCTGGCTTTCCATCGCTCAAGCCGTTGCCACCATCCCCATCGCGCCGGGGGCCGAACTGAAGCTCGTCGCGGACGGATTCAAGTTCACCGAAGGCCCCGCCGCGGATTCCAGCGGCAATGTGTATTTCACCGACCAACCCAACGACCGGATCCTCAAGTGGGACTGCAAAACAGGCAAAGTCGAACCGTTCCTGCAACCCTGCGGACGTGCCAACGGGTTGTTCTTCACGCCCGACGGCAAGCTCGTCGCCTGCGCCGATGAAAAAAGCGAACTCCACCTGATCGACACCCGCACCAAAAAGGTCACCGTGCTGCTCAAGTCATTCGATGGCAAACTCTTCAATGGCCCGAATGACGCCTGGGTCGATCCCAAAGGCGGCATCCATTTCACCGACCCATTCTACAAACGCCCCTACTGGCAGGATCGCGAAAATCCGGAACAGGAAAGCCAACGCCTCTTCTTCCTGCCCAAGGGCGCGGTGTCACCGGTCGTCACCGACGACACACTCAACCAACCTAACGGAATCATCGGCTCCGCCGACGGCAGTCGGCTGTTCGTCGCCGATATCGGCGCGGGGAAAACCTATCAATACTCGATCGCCGGCGATGGTTCGCCAGGTGAACGCAGGCTCTTCTGCGAAATGGGATCCGATGGCATGACCCTCGACGCCGATGGCAACCTCTACCTCACCGGCAAAGGCGTGACCGTCTTCGACCGCAACGGCAGGAAAACCGGTGAAATCCCCGTACCCGAATCATGGACCGCCAACCTCACTTTCGGCGGAGCCTCGCGCAAAACGCTCTTCATCACCGCAATGGACAGCGTTTACACCCTCGAAATGGGCGTCGCCGGCGACCACTGACCGGCTTGCGGATCCTATGCTGACAATTCCCGCGAGATTTCCGCGAAGGCGGCGTCATCAATCACGGGCCGGGCGGCCGCCAGCCAGCCTTTCGGCGGGTCCGGCAGTTTGACCCAACTACGACATCCACCGTAGCCCGCTTGATACGGGATTTCCCACGGTTCGGCCAGTTCGCGGATGCGGACCAACGCCACATGGATGCTGCCGGATGCCATCCCCTTGCCTTCCCAGTCGAAGCGGTCGCGCACGGTGGCCTCCGAGTAAACATGGAAAGGCTCCAGCGCCCGGACCTTTTCCCAGTCCGTGAGGGTGACCGCCCACAGCGCTTCGGCATGGTGGGTGATCTTCACAGATTCCCCGACCTGCCACTCCGGCATCGCCTTGACCTCTCCTTCACGGACTTGTTCCGCCACGGCATGGAAACGTGTCGGAAACAGGAAAAACCGCTCGTGGCCGAAGGAAAACCCGTTGCGACCCTCGTGAATGCCGCCTTTGCGCAGCAGGACCGGCTGACGACCGCTCGCGAGCGCGTCGCACACCACCTGCCACTCTTTGAAACCCATGATCTCCGATGCCGTGCTCATCCCGAATTGCGTGCGCTGCGGTTTCAGATCAGATCATCCGCCGTCACGGATTTTTGTTCGCGGGCACCGAGAATACGCGCCTGCAGGATCACGCGCTGCGGCGTGTCGTCGAAGCGGTAGCTGTGGCAGTTCGGGCAAATGGCGGCCCCACCGCCAACGATCGAGTCGCACCCTTCACAGATCTTGTATCCGGTGGGATTGGCTGCGATTTTTGCGGCCGTGGAGGCGCGGTTTGGTGGTTTGGAGTCGGACATGATGGGGGAATCAGCGTCAACAGAAGCTAAAGCGATCTCTGACCCTGATCCAGTGGTTTCTCAACCCGGAAATGCAAAAATCGGGCCAACTTTGCCACAGAACCCGTCAAATCCATGATTCTCGACACCCGTGTGGATTGTCGATTGCGGGTTGGACCTTTCGGCGGGGATCGCTTAGGGCTGTGGCCGCGCAAGCGCGTTTTCCCCATGTCAGACCGACTCACCACCACTTTTGAGACACTCCGGGCGTCCGGAAAGAAGGCATTTGTCGCATACATCGCCGCCGGCGACCCCGATTTCGACAAGTCGCTGCAAGTGATGAAAACCCTCGCGGATCTGGGAGCCGACATCATCGAGCTGGGGCTGCCGTTTTCCGATCCGCTGGCCGATGGCATCGTCA
>CAYNQJ010000063.1:0-14047 GCA_964399305.1 uncultured Luteolibacter sp. | reverse complement strand
AGAAGCGGGTGGACATTAGGGAATCAGCGGTGCGCAATCCCACAAAATCGTGGGAGGTCTGGGAAGGAGGAAAATCGGCGCAAAAATCGGCACCCGCAGCCTCTAACCCAAGGAACGTTGGCGTCCCGCCCACATCTCCACCCACCTCAAACCGGACTTTTGCCCCGTCGGGGTTCCAGCTTGCCATCGCGGTGGGAATCGGGTTCTCTCCCGCCCGCATGTCCTCACTTCCCACCGCTGACCTCCTGGCGCTCGATTTGGACGGCCTGAAAAGCCGCCTCTCGAAACTCAGGAGGTATCTTTGACGTCCCGAACCTTGAGAATGAAATCCACACGCTCGAGGAAGCGATGGGGGCACCGGAATTCTGGAACGACGCCGCCAAGGCGAAATCAATCAGTTCGAAGGCCGCAGGCCTGAAAAAGAAACTCGAAAACTTCCTCAAGCTGGAATCCCGAGTCGCCGACATCGAGGAAGGTATCTCGCTCGCGAAGGAGTTCGAGGACGGCGACCTGGCGCGCGAGGCTCTGGCAAACGCCGCCAGCCTGGAAAGCGACATCCGCTCGTTCGAGTTGCTCACGCTGCTCGACCAGCCGACCGATATTTCGCCGTGCTTCCTGGTCATCTCCGCAGGTGCCGGCGGCACCGAGGCCTGCGACTGGGCGCAGATGCTCCATCGCATGTACACCCGCTGGGCGGAACGCAAGGGCTTCACGGTGGAAACCCTCGACTGGCAGGATGGCGACGAGGCTGGCCTGCGCACCGCCACGTTGAAAATCACCGGCGACTACGCCTATGGCTTCCTGAAATGCGAACGCGGCGTGCACCGCCTGGTGAGAATCTCGCCGTTCGATTCAAACGCAAAACGCCACACTTCGTTCGCCTCGGTCGACGCCACTCCGGAAATCTCCAAGGAAATCAACATCGAGATCCTCGACAAGGACATCGAGATCACCACCACCCGCTCCGGTGGCAAGGGCGGCCAGAACGTCAACAAGGTGGAAACCGCGGTGATCCTGCGACACCTGCCATCCGGCATCCTGATCCGGTCGACCGCCGCCCGTACCCAGGGAGCCAACCGCGAACTCGCATTCGAAATCCTCAAGGCCAAGCTCCACACGATCGAGGAGGACAAACAAAAGGCCGAGGCCGACCGCGCCTATGGCGAGAAGGGCGACGTTTCCTGGGGCAACCAGATCCGCTCCTATGTCTTCCAGCCCTATCAGAAAGTACTCGACCTGCGCACCGGCGAGGAAAGCGGTTCCATTCAGGAAGTCATGGACGGCGACATCGACGCCTTCATCGAAGCCAAGCTCCGCGGCAAGGTCCGCGTGAAGGGAGCCAAGGACGAAGACGATTGAGCCGGCAAAGGGAAATCAGGGATTTGAAATCGGGATTTTGGGTTTCATGAACCGGCTTCATGCGCATGAGCATGAAATGCTATCCCCAATATCGGATTTCCCAATCACCCATATCCTTTTCAAGTCGCTCAAGCGACTTCATCGGCAGGCGTGGACGCGAGACCGGCGAGCGCGGTCTCGATGCGCGTGTTGACCCGGTGCTCGACCGTTTCCATCGCCACGCGGATCGCGTTTTTGACAGCCAGCGCGGTGGACGATCCATGGGCGATGATGACCACGCCATTCACCCCGAGCAGCGGACTGCCGCCGTAACTTTCGTAACTGCTCTTTTCCTTGAGGGCCTTGAACGCACCCTGCGCCAGCACCGCGCCGCATAGCCGCAACGGGTTGCCCTTGATCTCCGCCTTGAGCCATTTGGAAACCGCCTTGGCCGTGGCCTCCACCGTCTTGAGCATGATGTTGCCGACAAATCCGTCGCACAACACGACATCCAGTTCGGTTTCAAAAAGATCGCGACCCTCGACGTTGCCGACAAACTCGATCCCCGGAGTCTCCTTGAGCAAGCGGAAGGTCTCCTTGGTGAACGCGGTCCCTTTCTCCTCTTCCTCGCCGTTGGACATCAGCCCGACTTTCGGGCTCTTCACACCGAGCACGTTGCGGCAAAACGCCGTGCCCATCACCGCGTAGGTCACCAGATGCTCGGGTTTCGCCCCGGGGTTCGCACCCGCATCCAGAATGTGGCAAAGACCGAACTCGTTCGGAATCGCCGTGGCGATGCCGGCCCGGTCCACACCCGGCAGACAGCGCAGCTTGAGGGTCGCAGCCGCCACCGCGGCCCCGGTATTGCCTGCGGAAACAAACGCCTCGGCGCGCTGCTCCTTGACCATGTCCATCGCGATGTTGATCGACGACTGCTTCTTGCGACGCACGGTTTTCGCCCCGGGCTCGGCCATGCCGATGACTTCCGGTGCGTGGACGATGCTGACGCGGCGGTTGTTCAAATCAAGTCCCTGCCTCACACACTCGTCGGCAAGCCGCGCCTCGTCACCCACCAGATACAGGTGCTGCAATTTCGGATAGGACTTGAGCGCCTCGATGGCTCCTCCGATATTGACGGCGGGGGCGTGATCCCCACCCATGGCGTCCAGGGCGACTTTCATGCGGATTGAGTCTTGCGGGAAATCGATTGGCTCCGGCTGGCGGATTCGGGAAATGGAAAGCGGGTATAACAAATCACCGCCACGGAAATGATGTCCGAAGCGGCGATTCGTTGCGTCATCCTGCGGGCGGCCTCAGAGGGCTTCAACCTCGAGCACCTTGCGGTCGCGATAGTAGCCACATGACGGGCAGGCAATGTGCGAGGGCACCTTGCTGCCGCATTCGGGGCAACTCTTGAAAATAGGGGCACGCCAGCGGCTGGCGCCACGGCGCATTTTTTGACGGCTTTTGGATTGGCGGCGCTTTGGAACGGCCATGGTCTTGCTTGGTTTAGTGTTGGTCCTTGAGGTCCTTGAGATTGTCGAGGGCCGACCATCGGTCGGCTCCCTCGGCGCGGGGCGGAGTGGGTAGCCCATCTTCCGCGGGTTTGTCCACTGATAAATATCGGGGGTCGATTTCGCAGGCCATCGGCTCATCCCCGTCCTCACAGCGCGGATCGATCGGAAAATGGATCAAAATCTCCTCCCTCAGGGCATCCGTGGCGTCGATTTCCCCCTCGTGGGCGATTTCCAAGGAAACCGCGGCCCCATCCAGCCGGATGGTCTGCACAAAGGGGTGCAAGGTCCGGACGCAGGTGAATTCAAAGGGAGCGGTCAGGTTTCCTGTCATCAGCAACTCGGATCCGAACCGTTGGACCCACAGGTCATATTGCAACGGCCCGATCGGCACGGCATCCCCGGGCGGCAGGTCGAAAATCTCCGCCGGCAGCTCGCCGGAGTATGCCTTGCCCTCTTCCGGCAGCGTCGCCAAATCAATCATCACCCGTGGTTTCATGCCCGGATTGTAACCCGGCCCGCCACCCCGCCAAGCCACAATTCACCCGCCGCGCCGGGAATCTCCCCGGCGCGGATTTCCCGCTCGTCAGCCAGTGGCTGGCCGCTAGCATGCCCGCACCATGACCGTCGATATCGACCTCCTCTCCCGCATTTGCGATGCCCCCGGCGCTCCGGGATACGAAAAAGCCATCCGCCAGCTCGTCCTCAAGGAACTCAAGGGCCTGGCCGATGAGATCCGGACCGACAACATGGGCAACGTGACCGCCATCGTGCCCGGCCGCTCGTCCGACAAGAAAACCATGGCCGCCGCCCACATGGACGAGATCGGCTTCATCGTCACCCACATCGATGACAAGGGCTTCGTCCGCTTCAACCCGGTCGGCGGGTTCGACCCGAAAACACTGACCTCGCAGCGCGTGATCATCCACGGCAGCAAGGATTTGTTCGGCGTGATGGGATCCAAGCCGGTCCACATCATGTCCCCGGAGGAGAAAAACAAGAATCCGCAGATCAAGGATTATTTCATCGACACCGGACTAACCAAAAAAGAGGTGGAAAAGCTGGTCTCGGTCGGGGATTTCGTCACCCGCCATTCACCGCTGATCGAGCTGGGGGATTGCGTGAACGTGAAGTCGCTCGACAATCGTGCCTCGGTTTTCGTGCTGATCGAAACGCTGCGTGCGCTGAAAAAATCCAAGTCCAAACCCGCCTATGACTTTTACGCGGTCTTCACGGTGCAGGAAGAGGTCGGCCTGCGCGGTGCCCAGGCGTCCGCACTCCAGGTCCAGCCGGATTTCAGCTTCGGCCTGGACACGACCATCGCCTACGATGTCCCCGGATCAACCCCGCAGGAACGCTGCACCGCCCTCGGCGAAGGCGCCGCGATCAAGCTGATGGATTCCTCGGTCATCTGCGATTTCCGCATGATCGATTTCATGAAAAAAACCGCCAAACGCCACAAGATCAAGTGGCAGCCGGAAATCCTCGCCGCCGGTGGCACCGACACGGCGAATCTCCAACGCATGACCGCAGGAGGATCGATCACCGGCGCGATCTCGGTTCCCACACGCCACATCCACCAACCGATCGAAACCTGCCACAAGGAGGACCTCGCCGCCTGCATACAGTTGCTCGCCGCCTGCGTCTGCGATCTCGACCGCCACGACTGGAATTTCTGATCCGCCAGATGCAACCGTCCTGCGAGGGAATGCGGTTGCAGGTTTGGCGCCCACTGTCTTAAATCCTCCGCCGTGCCCCATTTGGACATGCCAGCCTTTACCGACGGAGTCGCGGCCAACCGCGATTTCCTCAGGTCCGCCTTCCAGTCCATGCTCCGTGCGCGGATCCTGGAAAACAAGTTATCCAGTCTCTACAAGGCCGGAAAAATCGTCGGCGGCGTCTATCTCGGCCGCGGCCAGGAAGCCGTCAGCGCCACTCTCGCCACCAGCCTGATCCAAGGGACGGATTTTTTCGCACCACTGATCCGCGATCAGGCCGGACGCACGGCCTTCGGTGAAGCGATGATCGATTGCACCCGCACCTATCTCGGCTCGGTTCATGGCCCGATGCGCGGCCGCGACGGCAATATCCACCGCGGACGGCCGCACGACGGCATGCCAGCCATGATTTCCCACCTCGGAGCCCAGGTCTCGGTGGTCGCCGGCATGCTCTTCGCCAAACGACTGCAAGGAACGCTCGAAGGCCGCGTCGGGGCCACCTGTATCGGCGACGGCGCCACCTCGACCGGTGCCTTCCACGAAGGCCTCAACCTGGCCGCCGTCGAACGCCTGCCGCTGGTCGTGGTGATCGGCAACAACCAGTTCGCCTACTCAACCCCGAATACCCGCCAGTTCGCCTGCGCCGACCTGATCGAACGCGCCCGTGGATACGGCATCGGCGGACTCTCGGTCGATGGCACCGACCTGCTCGCCTGCGCCACGGTGATGAGCGAAGCCGTCCGCCGCGCCCGCTCCGGAAACGGCCCGCAGTTGGTCGTCGCCCGCCTGCTCCGCCTTTCCGGCCACGGCGAACACGACGATGGATTCTACGTCCCCGGCGACCTTCGTGATGGCCACTACGGCCGCGATTGCATCGAGGTCGGCACGCAACAATTGATCGAACATCAACTCGCCACCGCCGATGAAATCAACGGCTGGCACGAGCAGTTCGCCGAGGAAGTCCAACGCGCCGTCGCCCAAGCCCAGCAGGAGGCCGCACCCGATCCCTACCACGAGGATTGGACCGCCCTCTCAACCCGCTTTCCGCTGGCCAACCACGTTTCCAACCACCAACCCACCTTCCCTTGAGCGCGACCTACATCGATGCGATCCGCGAGGCACAGGAAACCCTGCTGCGCGAGGACCCGCGGGTGTTCCTCTACGGCCAGGACATCGCGACCTTCGGCGGCGCATTCAAGGCCACCAAGGATCTATCGGAAAAATTCCCCGGCCGGGTGTTCGACAGCCCGATTTCGGAGGACGCGATGATCGGCCTGGCCGTCGGTGCCGCGATCGAGGGCATGCGCCCGATCGTGGAAATGCAGTTCGCGGATTTCTCGTCGATCGCGTTCAACCAGATCGTCAACCAGGCCGCCACCCATTTCTATCGGACCGGTGTGCCGGTGCCGATCACGGTGCGCCTGCCCTCCGGCGGCACCGCCGGCTCCGGCCCGTTCCACAGCCAGAGCATGGAAGGCATCTACGCGCAATACCCCGGCCTGGTCGTCCTCACGCCCGCCACGGTCTCGGACGCCTATCACATGCTGATCGACGCGGTCGCCATCGACGACCCGGTGATTTTCTGCGAACACAAGTTCCTCTACCGCTGGCTCAAGGCGAAATCGATCCACGGCGACCACCTCCCAATCGGCCAGGCCCGCATCATCCGCCCGGGAAAACACGCGACCTGCGTCGCCTACAGCGCGATGGTCCACGAGGCGGTCCGTGCCGCCGACCGTCTCCAACAGGACGGCTGGGAAATCGAAGTCGTCGATCTCCGCTCGGTCAAACCGCTGGATATCGATACCGTGCTGGCATCGGTCGCCCGCACCGGCCGCCTGCTTGCCGTCGGCGAGGCTTTCCCATGGGGCGGCGTCACGGCGGAAGTCGTCTCCCGCGTCACCGAAGAGGGATTCCACCTGCTGGACGCCCCGCCACAGCGGCTCAACGCCCGCGACACGCCGGTCCCCTACCACCCGCAGCTGTGGGCCGCCCATCGCCCGACCCCGGAATCGATCTGCCAGGCGCTCCGCAAGCTGCTGAATTTCTAACATCCTTCACCCGCCATGCCCACCGTCCCCATCCTCATGCCCCAGCTCGGCGAGTCCATCGCCGAAGCCATCGTCATCCGTCTTGGCGTCGCGGTGGGAGACAGGGTGAAAGCCGACCAGGAGATCATCGAGGTGGAAACCAACAAGGCGGTCATGGGCGTGACCACCCTGTGCGACGGCGTGGTCGCGGAAATCAGGGCGGAAGAAGGCGTTTCATACTCGGTCGGATCCTTGTTGGGCCTGCTCGAAGTCACCGCCGAGGAGGTCGCACGCACCGGTGTGGACACTCTGGAATCGATGGAGGAAAAACGCAGCGCCGCCAGCGAGTCCTGCCCCGCCCGCACGGAAGCGAACCTGCATTTCGCCCTCGACGACAAGGACGCCTATGAGGAGGCCCCCGCCGTGGTCCCCAGCATCAAGGGACTCCCGGTCCCCGCCGGAACCATGGGGGCCCACTACATTTCCCCGCGCATGCGCGCCCGCATGGACGACCTCGGCCTGCGCGAGGCCGATATCTCCGCCGTCGCCGGAACCGGCTCGGGCGGCCGCGTCACGGTGGAGGATCTGGAACGCTTCCTCGATTACCTCGAAGCCTGGCCCAGCACTCATGCCTCATCGATGCGCCTCGCCGTCGCCGACGCCATGCGCCGCAGCTGGACCCGCCCGCTCGCCACAGTCGGCCTGCCGGTCATCCTCGATCCCGTCCTCGAACACCGCCGGACGCACACGCCCAAACCAGGCCTCACGCTCTACATGCTGCGCGCCTTCGCCATCGCCCTGTCGGAAAACCCGACCACCGCCGGATACCTGATCGGCGACAAGGTGGTCCACCCGCGCGCCTTCGACATCGGCGTGGCGGTCCAAATCGACGATGGCGTGCTCGTCCCGGTGCTCCGCAAGGTGGACCAAAAACCGCTCTCGGAATTGATCGGCGAATACGACGACTTGGTCGAACGCGCCCGCCGCCGCCGCCTTTCCGAGGACGATTGTCGCGGCGGCATCGCCACGGTCACCAACTTCGGCACCTTCGGCCTCACACTCGGCACCCCGATCCCGCTGCCCAATGAAACGCTGATCCTCGGCCTCGGATCGGGCGACAAACGCCCGGTCTGGAGCAAGGAGGTCGAAACCTTCCTGCCCGCCACCGTCGCCAATATCTGCCTCACCTTCGACCACCGCGTGGTCGATGGCGGCGGTGCCGGCTTGCTGCTCGGCCGGGTCAAGGAACTGCTCAAAAAACCGGAAAATCTGTGATTTCCCGAGATTTTCCCAATATTCCCGTGAGCGGCCGCGTTGCTCCCTTGTCTTCCACCCCCCAAGACGAAAATCCGCCATGCCATTGACTCGGGAGCAGTTCGTCGAGCAAGCGATGGCGGAGTATGAGTCGCCCCTCATCGGATATGCCACCTCGATTCTCAACGACCACGACCTCGCCCGCGATGTCGTGCAGGATACCTTCATCCGGCTTTGCCGCCAGGATGTCTCCAAGGTGGAGGACCACCTCAAATCCTGGCTTTTCACGGTGTGCCGCAACCGCGCCCTCGACCACCTCCGGAAAAACAAGCGCACGCAGACTCTCGACGACCACCAATGGCGCAAAGTCCCATCCACCGACCCCCAGCCCGGCCAGGAGACGTTCGATGATGACCGCCACAGCCGTGTGATGAAAATCCTTTCCCGCCTCACCGAAGACCAGCGCAACGTGATCCTCCTCAAGTTCCAACAAGGCCTCAGCTATCAGGAAATCGAAAAAGCCACCGGCCTCAGCTCGGGCAACATCGGCTACCTCATCCATGTCGGACTCAAACGGGTCCGCGAACTCCTCCCACCCGATCTGCGCTGACCTTTCCACCCCCCCACTCACAAGATTCGAAATGAAACTCCAACCTGAAGATCCCCGGCTGAGCGCCTACCTGCTGGGCGAACTGCCCGCAGACGAGGCCGCCGCCGTGCAGCGCGCCATCGCCGCGGATCCCGCGCTCGGCCTGGCCCTGCGCGAGTTGGAGTCCGTGCAAAACCTGCTCGCCGGCACGCTCGCACCCGCTTCATCGAAACTCCTTCCGCGCCAACGCGAAGCCATCCTCCAGGCGGCCCGCCACGCCGATCAGGAGGGAAAAGTCATCGCGCTGAAATCCCAACGGAAATCCCTCAGATCCTTGTGGATCCCGCTCGCCGCAGCCGCAGCCATCCTCCCCCTGATCTTCCTCTTCACCCGCGTCCCCGGCGGCGGCAACCTCATCACCGGAAACAAACCTCAACCGCAACCCACCGGCGAAATCCCGCTCGAAATCGCCCTGCTGCCCGCACCCGGTCCAGCCGACGCCAGCAGCGTCGCATCTAACAATCAAACCTCCCCCACCGCAACCGCCGGCCACGCGGAAGCCTCACGCAACCGCGCCGCCGCCTTCGAGGAGAACGGCGACATGTTCCTCCGCAAGGTCGCGCAGCGACTCGCCAAGGAACCGCTTCCAACACCGGACCAACTGCCACCACTCCGCCATCGCAACCCGGTGTCCGCCGCCGACCACCCGACACTCGACCTCCCCGTCCATGCCGGCAGCGCCAGCCTCGGCTGGATCACCCGCAGCATCCGCGTGGACCACCGCCGCCCGCCCGCGGAAGCGGTTCGCCTCGAGGAAATCCTCAACCACTTCACACTGAAACCCGCCGGGGCCACCGCCCTCGTCCGCGGCGTCACGCTGTCCACCGAGGTTTTCGCCTGCCCGTGGAAACCCTCCGCCTCCCTGCTGCTCGTGACCTTCCGCGGCGCAACCTCGGAAACCCGCCACCTCACCGCACGCTTCCAGGCCAACCCCGCCGTGGTCAGCCGCTACCGGCTGCTCGGATTCTCCACCATCCCCGGGCTACCTAACAGCCCACTACCCACCCGGCTGCCAGCCGGTGCGCTCACCTCGCTCGTCATCGAGATCGAATCCTCCACCCCGTCCGGAAACCTCGGCAGCATCACCTGGAAGGTCGATTCCAAACCCGCTCCACCCGTCCCCCTCCACCTCCAACCGGATGCCGCACCCTCCGACGACGCCCGCTTCGCCTCACTCGTCTGCACCTACGCCCAATGGCTCTCCGGCGATACCTTCGGCATCATCGATGCCGAACTCCTCTCCGCCCTCGCCCGCGAAAACCTCTCCGACACCCTGCCCGCCGACCGCGTCGATTTCCTCAACCTCATCGACCAGTCGCTGCGCTTCTAGCCCTCGCCGGTTTTAAAAAACACGGCCCCGCCCCTGATGTTAGGGACGGGGCCGCGTGTGGAATATCCAGACTCAGGCCTTGCCGTAGAGCGGGCCGTAGTTGGTGCAGGCGCGGAAGTCCGCTCCTTCGAGATCGGCCGTGCCGAAGGCACGCCAGGCGCTCGGGCGGAAGACGCGGTCTTCACCGACGTTGTGCATGTAAACCGGGATGCGCAGCATCGATGCCAGCGTGAGATACAGGTGGCCGACGTGGCCGCAGGTCATCACGCAGTGGTTGGCACCCCAGTTGTTCATCACTTCGTATGCGCTGGTGAAGGCACCCTTGCCGGTGAGGATCGGCGCGAACCAGGTGGTCGGCCAGGTCGGGTTGGTGCGTTGGTCGAGTGCGTCATGCACGTCGTCCGGCAGGTCGATCGTGTAGCCTTCAGCCACCTGCAACGCAGGGCCGAGACCATCAACCAGGTTGAGACGGATCATCGTGGCGGGCATGCCGCCCTTGGTGCGGTAGCGCGTGCTCCATCCGCCACCGGGGAAATACTCGGTGATCGACGGATGCCAGGTGGTGGCTTTGAGGCATTTTTCCACTTCGGCATCGGAGATCTCCCAGAAGGGTTTCATCGTCGGCTTGCCATTGGCATCGGTCTGCTCGCCAGTGCCATCGAGCGCGGCGGGACCGGAGTTGATCAGGTGGAGAATGCCATCGCCCACCAGCGGGTGGCTGACTTTCTTGCCGCTCGCGGTCTCGATCGCATCGAGGCTCCAGTAAGTGCGCAGGTCGGCGAAAATCTGCGCCGTGTTGGTGAGCAGATTGCCGAACAGCATGCCCGCGCCATTGAGCGCGTCGTTTTCCGTGGCAACGATGTAGGGAGCGCGCTTGCCGTTCCAGTCGAACGACGAATTGAGGATCGCCTCAAGGAAGTCGCCGTTGGGAAAGTGGTCGGTCCATTGGCGTTGGCCTTGGAAACCGGCGGCGATCGCATTGTGGCCCTGGGCCTGCTCGCCGAGTCCCATTTCCTTGAGCACCGGATTGCCAACCATCAGGTCGCGGGCAATGAGCGCCATCTTCACGCTGTCCTCCCACTCGCTGTCGAGTTGCGCGCGGCTGCGGGTGGTTTCCGGCGAGTTGTAATCCTTCCCTTCCGGGCAGTTTTTCTTCACCCATGCCAAGGCCTTGGCGTATTCCGCCTGGTCATACTGGCCCTTGCGCATGCGGCCGGCGACTTCCGACATGTCGATCGATTCAACCCGCATGCCGAACCATTTCTCCCAGAGTTTGGTGTCCACCACCGAGCCGGCGATGCCCATCGAGGTGCCGCCCATCGAGAGATAGGATTTGCCGCGCATCAATGCCACCGCGAGTCCGCACTGGGCGAACGAAAGAAGTTTTTCGCGCACATCGGCGGGAATTTCGGTATCGGTGGCCGATTGCACGTCCTTGCCGTAGATGCCGAAGGCGGGCAGGCCCTTCTGCGTGTGACCGGCAAGCACGGCTGCCAGATAGACCGCGCCGGGGCGCTCGGTGCCGTTGAAGCCCCAGACCGCTTTCGGCGTGTGCGGATCCATGTCCATGGTTTCCGATCCGTAGCACCAGCAGGGAGTCACGCTGAGTGAAACACCCACGTTGGAGAGCTTGAATTTGTCCGCGCAGGCGGCGGCTTCCGCCACACCGCCGATGCAGGTATCGGCGATCACGCACTCGACGGGCGAACCATCGGGATAGCGGAGTTCCGCGGCAAACAATGCGGCCACGGCCCTGGCCTGTTGCATGGTGCGCTCTTCAAGCGATTCCCGGACACCGCCGAGACGGCCATCAATGGTGGGACGAATGCCGATTTTTGGATAGTTTGGTTTTTTCATGAGTCAGTTCGCAGTCAGTGCGATGCGGCTCAGGAAATGCCAAAACCCCCCGGCAATGTCATCCATAATCTTCAAAACAACAATCAAATGAATTCCCTTGCCGTACGAAGCCCATGCGAACCGCTTGATTCCATCAATGCCAATTCCTTTCCGTCATGCATATTTTTGTCTTGATTGGATTGGCATGGGAGGTCAAACCCGGTCATGACCAAAGCCCGGGCTGCCAGCACCTATGTTTCGCGCCAGGTCGAATCCTCACGCTTGTTTTTCCTCGAAGCGGATGGAAACGAGGACTTCACCGTCGTCTTCGGCGGCTTCGAGCGCTGCCGGACGGATTACCGGATCCACCGCAAGAACTTCCCTTGGTTCTGTCTGGAATTCGTCGACCGCGGCAGCGGCACACTTGAGCTTGAAGGTGCCCGTCACGAACTGCGCGCCGGGAGTTTCTACCTCTATGGTCCGTCGCTGCCACACCGCATCGCCAGCACGCCGGACAACCCGCTCGGCAAATATTTCGTCGGTTTCACCGGCGCCGGCGTCGCCGGATTTCTCAATCGCTACGACCTGCAACCGGGAATGGTCGCATGCTGCCACAAGGGTGAGCCCATCCGGCGGGCCTTCGACAGCCTGATCGACCGCGGCGTGCGCAAATCGCGGCTCGCCCGGCCCACCTGCGCGCTGATCACCCGCCAGTTGCTGTTGATGTGCCGCGACGACGCCGCCGACCCTGCGGACACCGACTCGCCCGCCTTCGCCACCTACAGCCGGACGCGGGATTTCATCGAGGCGAACTTCCTCACGGTGACCAGCCTGGCGGAAATCGCAGCCGCCTGCGGCAGCGACGCCCCCTATCTCTGCCGGCTGTTCGCACGGTATCACGATGAAAGCCCCTATCAATTCCTCACCCGGCTGCGGATGGATCACGCGTCGCGATTATTATTAGAGCCGGATGCGGGCGTCCGTTCGGTAGCGGAGCGCATGGGTTTCAGGGATGCCTTTCATTTTTCCCGCGTGTTCAAGTCGGTCCATCATGTTCCGCCTTCGCGTTTCCGGCAGTCCACCCACCCGCAGTGGCCGGGGTGAACCAGCCAACGCACAACCCCGCCACCAGACCTGCGGCGAAACCGGCCATGTGGCCCATCACATCCGTCTGGCCTCCGCCACCCGCCGCAGCCTCTCCGCCTCCACCGCCAAGCCATCCCAAAAGGATGACACCCGCGATCAATGGCGCGGCAATCCGCGCCCACGGCAGGCCGCCGCGATCTCGCAGCATCGTCAGGAAACCAAGGCCTGATAGAATTCCAAGCGCGCCGAACACCGCCGTGGATGCGCCGATCGACCGGAACGGATCGGGCCACGCGAGCGCCGAGGTGACCAGGTTGCCCACCGCTCCGCTCAGCAGGATCAGCAACCATGCCCGCCACGCGCCGATCATCCGCGCGGCCAGTGTGCCGAAAAACAATCCGCTGAGGAGATTGCCCAACAAGTGGGACAGATCCGCATGAAGGAACAAGGCGGTGAACGGGCGCCACCACTCGCCCTTGCCGATCAGGCCGAGGCTCGATGACGCGCCGCGCTCCACCAGCACCGGATTGGCTCCCTGCAACAAAAAGACCAGCACCAGGCACGTTGCCCAGCAGCCATACACGCTCCAACCGGCGGGATAACGGAATGCCCCGGCCAGCGGATCGGGCGCGGATTTGGGAACTTCCCGCTCGTTTTCGTATGCCTCGATCTCGCGCGTGATTTCCGCAACCGCGGCCGGATCGGCGTGAAGCGAGTATTGCCCTGGCGGCACCGACTCCGAAACCCAGCAGGGCTGCCGCATCGCCAGTACGACCAATCCATGTTCGTGCGCCTGATCCAACGACGGATAACGGCCGACTTCCGCCAGTTGCTCCCATGGCGTGGTCTCGGTTTCGTCGTGCGGGCTCATGGAAATGCGCGGGTGTTTCGACATGGCAAGATCCACTATGGCGTCAGGACGTCAAGGCGGTCATCGGGGGAGACCCCGCAAAGCGGGGAAATGGAACAGATGGATGGAGCGTCGCCATTTTGACGACTGCCAGCCGCGGACATCCTCTCCGCCATCGCCAAGGACGATCCCCTCCAACCCTTATGGCACTGGGGAAAGCCGACACTCAGTGGAAGCCACGACAGGTTTTCCACACAGGATTCCACACAAGTTGACTCGCAAACCGGCCTCGATGACCCGGAAACACAAAAGACGCAGTGCAGTCGTGGAGATCGGAACAGGTCCGGCCGGGTCTACACAATCAACCGCAAGGACGGATATGACCAGAGAGCCGGTCCGGAAAAACGGAGCCAGGGGCTTAATTAGGTTGAGACGGTTTGTG
>CAYNQJ010000062.1:0-15249 GCA_964399305.1 uncultured Luteolibacter sp. | reverse complement strand
CTCTCTGTCCCGTTTTGCTCCGGTGCTGTCCCGTTTTGCTCCGGCCCCGACAGCGTGAAATCCATTCCAGGCCGGAATGCGGCAGAAAGCATCGACACAAATCCGCGCCTGAGAGCCTGTCTGCAAATCGGGGAACTCATGCATCTTGCCTGCCTCCCTGCGCATCCTGCGCACGATTTTTTTCCTCGGGACGCAAAGCGCGACCTGTTCAATCATTGTTTCAGCGGGCCTCTTGCGGCGTCGCATGCCAACATCGCGCCAGCGAACGCGCTGCTTCAGGTCAGGACGACGATGTGACGTGAAAAACCAACACCGGAGCCAGCAGGGCCAGATCGGCAAGAACACGAAGGGCGTCCATCGAGAAACGGCTACGGTTGCGGTTCAGCACATACAGCAGGGCCGAGGCGGTGAGCACGGTGTAGAAAAACGGCCGGGTCGCCTGCTCATCCTCCACCACCGCATATCCCAGCGCGAAAACTCCCAGCACGACAATCGGCAAAGTGAGTGCAAGCTCATCCCTCGCCCTGACCTCCTTGTCCGACGATCTATCCGCGTGCTCCCACAAATCAATCGCCGAGATGTTGAGAATGCAGAGCACGGAAAAACAAAGAAACTCCCGCGATGTGATGAGGTCTGACATTCCAAACTCAAAACGATACAGATGCGCCGTCATCGAGACTCCGAAGGCGAAGGCGATGCCGGCGATGATGTTCTTGGTCATCGGCACATCCTGCCGCTCTTGCGCGGTAACCATTGCCAGGCCGAAAAAACCGGCAACAAACGCACCACCGATGACAAGGTGCCTGTATATGGTCATCGGCATCCGCGTGAGCACCAATGACACGGCGATGGCCAGGGCGACGGCAAGCCCGATGACAAAACGGCGGCGGTGGCGTAGATGGAAATCATGGCGGGCCTCCAGCCGGGCCCCCGCGTCACCGGCCATCGAGCAATCCAGCAGGCGGTCCGCCACATAGATCACCCAAACGGCAAGACCAAGGGTAACATAAGCCTCCCACGGATGATAGAGACGCCAGGTCTGTAGGAAAACATATAGCCACGCGATGGCCACCAACGGAGCATCCAGGCTCAGCAGGTTCGGGAGGAGCCAGAGAGGCTTGCGGTTCGCGGCGGGCACAACGCCCGCAACATCCGCGAGTCGAAACGGGATGGCAAGCGCGCAAATCAGCGCTCAAACCCATATCCCCACACCCGTGGGATCACTCCACCTCAACCTTTCGGCCGTGAGTGGCAATGATGGCGGGTTCCTGTTCGCGCGGCACGTCCTCGTAGCGCACGAATTTCTCCTTGTGCCTGCCACGTCCGGCGGTAATCGCGCGGAGCTGGTTGGAATACTGGTACAACTCCGCTTGCGGCACATGCGCGACGACCACATCGAAGCGACCTTCCGACTCCATGCCGATGATCCGGCCCCTGCGGCCTGAAAGATCGGCCAACACGGACCCCACCGCATCGGATGGGACCTTGATGCGCAGTTCCATCACCGGCTCCATGAGCTTCGGACGTGCCATCATGAACGCCTCGAAAAAAGCCGCCTTGCCCGCGATCTGGAATGCGATGTCCTTGGAATCCACCGGGTGCTGTTTGCCGTCATAAAAATCGACTTTCACATCCGTGACAGGGAAGCCGCCGTAAGGGCCGCTGGCACAAGCCACCTGCACGCCCTTTTCCACTGACGGAACGAACACCCGGTCCACGTTGCTGCCAACCAGCGACTGGGTGAAAACCACCCCGCTATCCGCAGGTAACGATTCCACCCTCATCCAAACCTCGGCGAACTGTCCGGCACCACCGGTCTGCTTTTTGTGCCGGTATTTGGATTCGCCATTGCCGGAAATCGTCGCACGATACGACACGCGTGGTTCGACCAGATCGACGTCCACGTTGAACCGGCGCTTGAGTTCTTCCGCCATGATCTGCAGTTGCAACCATCCTTGGCCGGAAACAATCGTCTGACCGATCGCCGGGTCGAAGTGGAAATCAAAGGTCGGATCCTCCTCTCGCAGCGTGGACAAGCCCTCGCCAAGCTTGTTGAGATCGGCCCGGGATTTGGCCACCAGCGCGCCGCGGGTGTTCGGCGGCGGGAAATCAACCACCGGAAGGACCACCTGACGGCTGGCGGAACACAACGTGTCGCCCGCACGGGTCGCGCGCAACTTGACCACCGCCCCGATGTCCCCGGCATGGAGGGAGGCCACCGGCTCGCGGACGGATCCGTTCACACGATAAAGCTGGCCAATGCGCTCCGTCTCCCCGCGGTTGGCGTTGATGAGCTCCGAACCGGAGATCACATCCCCGCTGTAAACCCGGAAAAACGAGAGATTGCCGACGTGGGCCTCGTGCATGGTCTTGAAAACATATGCCACCGTCTGCCCGTCATCCAACGCGACCGTCACATCCGCACCAGCCGGGTCCTTGGCCGCGACCTTCGCACGGTCCGCCGGCGAGGATCCATACTTCGCCATGAAATCGAGAATCCGGGAAACCCCCACGTTCTTGACCCCGGAAGCCGCATAGACCGGAACAATGAGACCCTTCTGAAAAGCCTGGTGGACATGCGCGCGCAAGTCCTCCTCCGTCAGGGTTCCGGTATCGAAGAATTTTTCAAGCAGCGTGTCCTCCGACTCCGCGACCATATCGATCAATTGACGGTGCAATTCGTTCACGAGGTCCTTGTTGGCACCTTCCGCAGGCAGTTCCTGATACCGGCCACTGCCATCCTCCGCGAACATGATCACCTCCGACCTCATCACGTCCAATACCGCGCTGAAACCCGGACCGGCATCCACCGGCAGCGTCATTGGAAAAACACGCGCGCCATAGTGGTCACGCGCCTCCTCCAGAATCACGTCAAAACGTGTCCGCTCGCGGTCCAGCAGGTTGATCACCAGGAAACGCGGAATCCCGTAATCCGCGGCCGCAGCCCATAATTCGTCGGCACCGGTCTCCACGCCATTCACTCCGTTGATGACAATCATCGCACAATCCGCCACGCGCAGCGCGCTAAGAGGCTCGCTGATGAAATCCGGCGTGCCCGGGCAATCGATGATGTTGAGCTCGCGACCGAGCCATTCCTCGCAGATCACCGTCGCATGGACCGATTGCTGGTGCTCCTTTTCATCCGCATGGAAATCCGAAACCGTGTTTCCCTGTTCGATGGTGCCGGCCCGGGTGATCTTGCCGGCGCAGACCAGCATCGCTTCACAAAGCAGGGTTTTGCCGGTTGATGCATGGCCGACCACCGCAAGGTTGCGGATTTCAGGGGCGCGAAAGTCTTTCATATTGGGTTGGGTTGGATTGAATGGATCGTTTTGATCCGTTCGCATTTGAATCAGCCGGCACTCCCGAGTCAACACCCGAGCAGGCGCAGGGACCGTTAGCCAGGGCCTCTGCAAATCGAAGCACCGCTTTAAGCAAAATCCGGCAAGCCCCGTCACCGGCCACCGAGCGCCACAGCCCGCCCCGCCTCAGCATCACGCCGCGGATTTTCCGGCGGAACCGATGGACCGATCCGGAACGGCCCCTGCTTCGCCCTGGCTGTGGTGATCACCACCGGCGTGCCAACCACCACCGAATCATAAATCGTGCTGACAATTTCCTTGGGCATCCGGATGCAGCCATGGGACGCGGGCTTTCCCGGTTCCGGAATAAGCCCCCCGTGCATGCCAATTCCATAAGAAGTCAAACGCATCCAGTGCGGCATCGGTGCCGCCACATATGCCATGCCCTCGCCCAGCTTGTCCCCCGGCTGGGCATCGCCATCAACCACGTTGCCGAACTCATCCTCTATCCAACCATAGCGATTGGAATACTTGTCCACGATCTTTTCCATGATGTGATACTTGCCCGGGCGGGTGCCATGACCTTCTTTACCCGTCGCCACATAGCACCAACCAATGTCGCGGCCACCCCGCTGGAACTCTGCGATCTGATCGGGCAGGCTGATCCGGATGGTCACCCTGCCCGGTCCGCCGGCGTCATACCATTGATACATGACCCGGGTGGAACGCTTCTCCGCTGGCAGCGGCGGCGCCACCTGACATGACGGAAAAACCACTGCGACACCACAGATCGCAACGTTCACAAATAAAATCAATGTCAGGCGCATAGGGATCTTCCGGGTGACTGCAAAAAAAATCGGAATTCCGCGCCCACCGCATGCACGGGAAATGATGATATAGCCACGGAGCCGGCTTCCGTCAAGGCACCCATTTCCCTGCCGGCACACGCCCTGCGGCCTGTCGCGTTTTCCTGATTCAAAAGCGCTTGTCCCACGACAAAACCCGGCTAGTTTCACCGCATGTTGAAAAAAATGCTCCTCACATCCGCGCTCTCGGCACTCTGCCTGCCATGCTCCGCCAAAATCACCGTGGAACGCGTGGCGACCGGATTCGATCGCCCGGTCTGGGCGGGCGCGGCTCCCGGGTTTCCCGGAAAACTCTGGGTGATCGAACAGGCCGGCAAGGTGTGGGTCATCGATGAAAAAACCGGAGAAAAATCCAAGCAGCCGTTTCTGGATATCACAGGGGACGTCAGCCGCGAGGGCAACGAGGAAGGGCTGCTGGGGCTCGCCTTCGCCCCCGATTTCAAGAAAAGCGGCCGTTATTACGTGAACTTCACCGACAAGGAGCAACACACACGGATCACCCGGTTCACTTCGAAGGACCGGAAGCTAACTGATCCCGAATCCGCAGAGGTCATCCTACGTTACAAGCAGGACTTCCGCAACCACAACGGCGGCTGGATCGGTTTCGGCCCGGACGGCATGCTCCATATCGGCAATGGCGATGGCGGTGCCGCCAACGATCCTAACAACCGGGCGCAATCCCTCGACTCGCTGCTCGGCAAGATGCTGCGCATCGACGTCTCGCCCGCCACCGGATACCGCGTGCCGCCGGACAACCCGTTTGTCGGACGTGATGGAGCCAAACCGGAGATCTGGGCCATCGGAGTGCGCAACCCGTGGCGCTGCTCCTTCGACCGCCTCACCGGCGACTTCTGGATGGGCGACGTCGGCCAGAACCAATGGGAGGAAATCAACCACATGCCGCGTGGCAAGGGCGCGGGAGCCAACTACGGCTGGCGCATGCGCGAAGGGGAAATCGCCACCCCGGCCGCCGGCGTCGGCGGGGACAAACCCGCCGGAGCGATCGAGCCCGTCTATGTTTACAAGCACGGCAGCGGCCAGAACGAGGGAGTCTCCGTGACCGGCGGTTACGTCTATCGCGGCCCTGTCAGGGAGTTGCAGGGGCGCTATGTCTTCGCGGACTATCAGAACCCGCGGATCTGGTCGTTCAAGCTGGAAAAAGGCAAGGCCGCGGATTTCAAGGACCACACCGCGGACCTGCAGCCGGAGGGCGGCCGGATCACGCTGATCTCCTCTTTCGCGGAGGATCTGGAGGGCAATCTTTTGATTATCGACCACACCGGTCCGATCTATCGGATCATCGGGCGCTAATCGATGGCATGCGGCCTCCTCCCATGGAGGAAGTCGCCGGCCACGGTATCCGGCATGGGCGGGAACGCTCTCCGTGACATGCGGAAACACCACCCGCAGAAGCCCTCAGCGGATCTCCACCTCATTTCCAAGCCTGGTCAGCAATGACAATTCCTCCATGTCCTGGGGCCGCAGAAGGATCCCTCCCGCCGGACTGTCATCGGATTCATCCCAACCACGGATTTGCAGCGGAGGTTTGGCAAGCCGGATCACCTTGCAAGCCGCACGGTAGCTCCTCTCATGCGGCTGGACCCGTTTGCCGCCAAGCTCGGCGATTTTCGAGGCGATGGTCGTATGCCGCGCCCCGGACGGAACACCGCCTTGACGAATCACCGGGTATTCCCGGATGAACCGGCCTTCCCGCCATAGCGAAATCGCCTTGCGCTTCGGCTCGATCAGCAGGCGGAACTCCAATGGCATCACCACCAGTTCGTCGCCAGGCCGGAGATTGCGCAACTCCAGCATCGAGTTGAGATGCATCATGCAATCCACCGTCGTCCGGTACTGGCTGGCGATTCCGAGAAACGAATCCCCGCGTCTGACCACATGGACCTGCTTGCCCTCCATCACCGATGTGGAAAGGATCTCATCGAGATTGATCTCACCAACGATGCGGCGGGCGACCGGGGCGGAGGATGAGGACGGGAAGAGATTCACAACCGCTGTTAGCTTTTCACGAGCCTCGGGGATTTTGCCCATGGCGAGCAGGTCGTGGGCCTTCTGGAAGGTCTTCTCGCCGAGATCGATGTCCGGCATTTCCGCGGCATCGAGCATCTTCACGAAATCACTGTCCGCTCTCGCATCAAGCAGCCGCCCCGGCTGCGGAACCAGACGGGCGAAAACACCGTCCAGCGGCGACACGATCACATGATACGCAAGCATGCCGCTGAAGGTCATGACCGCGGCGACCACCAGCGTGGCTCCCAGCTTGATCAGCGTCCGGATTCTCATGGGCTGTGTGCGGAATGTCAAATGAGGCCGCGCCTCTTGAAATCAAACGCGTTGATCTCATGGGATCGCATGATCATTTCAAATGAGAATTTCAGAATCGACGCCTCCCATGCGTCATCAACGCCCTCGATCACCGCAAGCGAGGGGTTTCCGGAAATGCGGATCTCTTCGAGCACCCGCTCCCGCACTGCGTCAATCGATTCATGGACGACTTCCTCATGCACCTGGCCGCGGCGGAACTGGAACCCATATTGGAGAAAAGCCAGATCCCGCCCCTCGGACCGGTAATGCTCGACCAAGCGTTCGAATTTGGCCCGGGCGCTCGGGTTGAACCCCTCGAGCTCAATCCCGCGCAACGATTCAGGCCGGAGAATGCGCGGACGCTGGGCCTCCACCTCCCCGGTCCGGATGCGGACCTCGCCCGCCCGGTCCATCAACTCACTGATCAGTTGGAACTCGAATCTCGTCTCCCCGAAAGTCTGGATCCGGCGGTCGGGTTCGCGCAGGACGCGGGTGGTTTCCAGCGCGTAATGGATACTGTCTTGGGAGTGCATCGTTGTGCGGACAATGGTCGCGCTTTTTCCGGGCTTTGCAAATAAAAGGAAAAGGCGGACACCATCATGGTACCCGCCTCTTCGTGAAAAAAACACGCCTGCCTGAATCAGCCCTGTTGGCTCGTGATGTAGCTGATGACATCACCGACCGCCTGAAGCTTCTCAGCTTCCTCATCCGGAACCTCGATGTCGAATTCCTCCTCGAAGGCCATGACAAGTTCGACGGTGTCGAGCGAGTCGGCTCCAAGATCCTCGACGAATTTGGCTTCGGGGGTCACTTGATCAGCGTTGACGCCGAGTTGGTCGACGATGATGTCCTTTACGCGTTCTTCGATACTTTTGTCTGACATGAGTTACGGTGGTTGGTGGTTGGCGTTGCGGGTGCTTACCCCGTGCCGGGGCGACTTTGCAACCCAGAAAATAAAACGAAAGCGGAAAACACCGAAAGCCACCGTTTTCCACTCAGGATGCAGCCGATCCGTCCGCCGGACCCGATTCCGCCGCCAACGGTGCGTATTCAAGGATTTCCCCCGAAAAATTGGCACGGATCAATGCCATCAGGCGTTCCGCTGGTTCACCCTGCTCCTTGTTGAAGCCGCCGTAGGTCAGCCCGTCAATGCGAATCCGGCCTTTGCCCGACGCACCGTCATAATCCAAAAAAGCCAGTCCCTTGGTCTCCCACTTCCGGAGGTCAAGCATGCGCAGGTCTGCATAGGGAACCCGCAAGCCGCCTGCGGAGGTGACGCCATCCGCATCCGCCCTGATCGTGCGGAACGCCGTCCGCACAAGGAAAAACACGGTGACGGCAGAACAAACAAGACAGATCCAGAAAACAACCCACTGCTCGGTGATCTCACGGGCGTCGTAAGGCTCCTCCGATGGCTCGGAGTCATACCCCTGGCCTTTGGAATATTCCAGCCACAACATTTTCCACTGCAAGGGCTTCATGCGGTCGAAATCGTGAAGGATACGCGGCCATGGCATCGGCAGGCCCGTTCCGGCAGGCAATAGGGAAGTATCATCGGGGAACGCCACATGCTGGGCCTGCGCATGGGATTTCCACGCCTCAGGACTGAGATCCCCATCCGCATTCAGCCTGGAAAAATCCTTGGTTGCCCGTTCAAACGTCTGATATAGATAGAACTCGAGGTTTTTCGAACGATAGCCGGTGGAGGCGTCCATGAAAAAAAGCACCGTGAAAACCCCGAACATGAGCAACAGGGCAATCGCCCGGAACAGGAACCAGGAAGTCGGTTTGCAAACAATCGTGTGTAATGGGTTCATTCTGAGCTGCCATGATAAGATCGGCTAAATCCCCTGTTTGCAAGCCCAAGGAAGGTGAAAAGGCGGCCGCAAGCCCCCCAGCCGCTTGAAAACACCCGAAATTATCGATTACGGCTTGTCCTCTGCCCCCCGCTTCGTTATGGCAACGCCGTTATGCCAATCGCCACTCCCGCGCAATACCGCGCCATGCTGGATGCCGCCCAGAAAGGCGGCTACGCCTACCCCGCCATCAACGTCACCTCGCTCACCACCATCAACGGTGCGCTCCGCGCTTTTTCCGAAGCGAAATCCGATGGAATCATCCAGATCTCGACCGGCGGCGGTGAGTTCGCCTCCGGCACCGCCGTCAAGGACGCCGCCTACGGCGCCATCGTTCTCGCCGAGGCCGCCCACCTGCTCGCGGAAAAACATGACGTGCTGATCGCCCTCCACACCGACCACTGCCAGCCGAAAAAAGTCGATGGCTTCCTCCGCCCGCTGCTCGCCGCATCCAAAAAACGCATCGCGGAAGGCAAAGGCCCCTTGTTCCAAAGCCACATGCTCGACGCCTCGGAACTCCCGCTTGCCGAAAACCTCGCACTCTCGAAAGCCCTGCTCAAGGAATGCGCCGACCTCGACATCATTCTCGAAGTCGAAGCCGGCGTCGTCGGCGGTGAGGAAGATGGCCACGACACCTCCGGCGTGCCGGCTGAAAAACTCTACACCACTCCCGAGGACATGGTCGCAGTGTATGAGGCGCTGCAACCGATTGGCAGGTTCCTCTTTGCCGCCACTTTCGGCAATGTCCACGGTGCCTACAAACCCGGCGCGGTGAAACTCAAGCCCACCATCCTCCGGGACGGACAGAAAGCCGTGATGGACAAGCACGGCAAGGGTGCGGAAATGGACCTCGTCTTCCACGGAGGCTCAGGATCCGAACTCTCGGAAATCCGCGAAACCCTCGACTACGGCGTTGTGAAGATGAATATCGACACGGACACGCAATACGCGTTCACCCGCCCGATCGTCACCCACATCTGCCAGAACATCGAAGGTGTGCTCAAAATCGACGGCGAAGTCGGCGACAAGAAGACCTACGACCCGCGCTCTTATCTCAAGAAGGGCGAAGCCGGTCTCTGCGAGCGCATGAAAACCGCCTGCAGCGACCTGCGTTCCACCGGCCAGACGATTTTCGGCAAGGCCTGAACGCCCATCCCGGAGCCAGGAGATCCCTCCGCTCCCAAAAACTTCCCAAAAGCGGGGCCGCAAGGCTCCGCTTTTTTTGTTTACCAAATCCTCACGCCTGCTTTCTTGCGGCCAACCATGGCAGCCCCCGAGAAACCCAAGCAACAGGAACATCCGCTGGCAAACATCCTGATCAATGTGCTCATACCGGTTCTCTCGCTGAGTTACCTGAGCAAGGATCCGGAATTCCAGCAAGCCATCGGCAAGGCGGTCAGACCCTGGCACATCGGACCGATCAAGGCGATGATGGTCGCCCTCGCCTTCCCGATCGGCTACGGAATCTGGCACTTCGCCAAAACCCGCAAAACCAATTTTTTCTCGGCGCTGGGCCTGGTTTCGGTGCTGCTCACCGGAGGCCTCACGATCTTCCTTTGGAATGGCGATGGCACGATCAAACCCAACGCCGCCATCCTCTTCGGCCTGAAGGAGGCATCGATCCCGTTCATCCTCGGCATCGCCATCATCGGCTCCCACTTCACCGCCAGCCCGCTGCTGCGCGTCTTCCTCTACAGCGACTCGATTTTCGACATCCCGAAAATCGAAAACCGCGTGCGCGAAACCAACACCCGGGAAACCTATCAGAAAATCCTGTTTCAGGCCACACTGCTGTTCGCCGCATCCTTTTTCCTCAGCACCCTGATGAACTTCGGCCTCGCCCTTTATTTCCTCGGCGACCTCCAGCACAACGCGTCAAACGCGCGCGAACTATACAACAGCCGGGTCGCCAAGCTAACAGGCTGGGGCTTCGCGGTCATCGGCCTGCCGATCATGGTCTTTCTTTTCTTCACCTTGCGCAGCCTCCTCAAAAAGCTCGGCGCGCTCACCGGTTTCACCGACGACGAGCTGATGCTGCCGCGCTGACCCGCCGCCGGGCCGCCATCACCGGTTCAATCCACCAGATTGTCCACCCGCTGCGCGAGCTCGATGTCATGTTTGGTCACACCACCCGCGTCATGAGTGGTCAGCTTGAGACTCACCTTGGTGTGGCGGATCGTAATGTCGGGATGATGCTGCGCCTCTTCGGCAATCTCGGCCAGATCGTTGACGAAATCGATTGCCTCGCTGAATTCCTCAAACTCAATGGTCCGCGTGATGGCTTCTTTTTCATACTCCCATTCGGGGCATTTCTTCAGGGCGGCAGTCAGTTCGTCGTTTTCGAGAAGTTCGGACATGTGTCGGTGCGGGGAGTTCGGCGGGAGATTGCGGCGGGCGATTTGCGCTTGGCAAGCATGTTTCATCAGATCTTTTTCAAATCACCGGATGGCAGCATTGGCTGGAGCTCCCCGCCAGCGGATTCAAGCATCGCCGCAGACCGGAAAACGGCCCCACCCCCCGACGCCGCGACCTTTCCACGCCACTCTTGCATTTTTCGAAATAGCTGCAAGCCTGTGCTGAACATCATCCAGATCATTCGTCATGAATTTGCAATCATCCATCCTTCTTGCCGCCACAGCCTTGGCCGTGGCGATGACATCGTCATGCTCCACCAGCCCGGGCGGTGGCGGACTCGCCGCCTATCAGGCATACGACCTGCCCACCAAACTCCCGTCCAACCCCAACAATGTGCGCGTGAAAGTCTCGCTGAGCAAACAACGCACCTACGTCATGGAGGGCGACACCGTGCTGCTGGCCATGCCGGTTTCCGTTGGCGCGCAGGGATCCCGCACCCCCACCGGCAATTTCCGCATCTTCAACAAGGTCGAGAAGAAACGCGCCAACACACACGGCTACGCCTACAACGGCAGCCAAATCAAAAAAACCATGATCGGCAGCCGCCCGCCAGGGTGGTCGTTCAAGGGCACGCCCATGCCCTATTGGTGCGAATTCAAACCGAATTACGGATTCCACACCGGTTGGGTGAAACATCATCCTTGTACCCACGGCTGCATCCGCATGCATGAAAACCTTTCTCCCAAATTCTTCCGGCTGGTCAAAACCGGAACGCCGGTCAACATCGCATACTCCCAGCCGGAAGACGCCACCCACGGCAATATCCCGCTCCCACCGGATGCCGGACCCCTGCCAGACTATGGCGGGGATATGTATCTTGGTGACGGATACTTCAAGCAGCACAAGTCACCAACATACCACTGAGCCCCGGCAACATGGCGGGGACCATGGGCAGCTTCAATGCTTGGCATCACCAACCGATCATCAGCCGCACCGCAAGCGCGGTCAGCGCCAAGCCGAAGAAACCGTCAATCCAGACCGTAGCGAGCTCGTATCGACTTCGCAGCGGCTGCCACTGCAGCAGCAACACCCATAGCGACCACAAGCCGATCCCCAGCCCCACCACAACGCTCCAGATCGCCGCAGGCCACCACCCCGGTCGCTCGCCAAGCAAAAACGGGGCACAAACCGCGGCCAAAAACAGCACGACTTTCGGGTTGAACAAATTGCACAAAAGCCCCCTCACAAACGGGGTATGCCGACCGTCACCAGGCACATCCCGCCGCACGGCTCCATGTTTCCAAACCCTGTAGGAATCGACCCACATCGCACGGGCCAGCCACAACAGGTAAATCGCCGCCAGCCACTGCAGCACCAGCCTCATCACCGGAAAACGCTGGAAAGCCACGGACATTCCCCCCACGGCGATCGTGGAATGCACGGCCAGGCCGGAAGCTATGCCCGCCGCCATTTTGAGCCCTGCCATGCGCCCGTCGCGCAACGCCGTCCTCGTCAGCAATACCATGTCCGGACCGGGACTGAACTGTCCGACTATCACAATCCCGGCAAAAACCAGCAGTTCCAGGATGTCTTTCACGGCTTTTGGGTTGCGGGGGCCTGATGGTTTGGCCCAATGCCGGACCACCTTCCAAGCCTTTCCATGGCCAAGCTTTAACACCGGTCCGGACCTGCGGGCAACCAAAGATCCTGAAACAATTTTGACAAGCCGCCACCGCCCTCGCTAGCCTCGCCCCGCCTTTGTCAACAAGGCACCGTAATCTCACCGCGCTGATTTTCCACCATCTCCTCATGAACACGCTCCGCACATTCACCACCGGCTACGGCACCGAAGGAAAACTCCACTCGCTCCCGGCCCTGGCCCAGCAGGGGTTTCCCAACCTCTGCCGCCTGCCCGTATCCATCCGGATCGTGCTCGAATCGCTCCTCCGCAACTGCGACGGACTGAAGGTCACCGAAAAAGACGTCCACAATCTCGCGAACTACAATGCCGCCTCGCCCGGCGACTATGAAATCCCCTTCGTCGTCGCCCGCATCGTCCTCCAGGATTTCACCGGCGTGCCGCTGCTCGTCGACCTCGCCGCCATGCGCTCCGCCGTCCACGGCATGGGCAGGGACGCCAAAATGATCGAGCCGCTCGTCCCCGTCGATCTGGTCGTGGACCACTCGGTCCAGGTCGATTACGCCGGCACCGGCACCTCGCTGGAAAAAAACCTCGAACTCGAATTCCACCGCAACCGCGAACGCTACGAGTTCCTCAAATGGGGCGAACAGGCATTCGATACCTTCAAGGTCGTCCCTCCCGGCATCGGCATCGTCCACCAGGTGAACCTCGAATACCTTGCGAAATGCGTGCTTGAAAAGGACGGCGTCTATTTCCCCGACACCCTCGTCGGCACGGACTCGCACACGACCATGATCAACGGACTCGGCGTGGTCGGCTGGGGCGTCGGCGGCATCGAGGCGGAGGCCGGCATGCTCGGCCAGCCGGTCACCTTCCTCGTCCCGGAAGTCGTCGGTGTTTACCTAACAGGAAACCTCGCGACCGGCGTCACCGCCACCGACCTCGTGCTGCGCGTCACCGAACTGCTCCGCCAGACCAAGGTGGTCGGCAAGTTCGTCGAGTTCTACGGCCCCGGTGCCCGCGCGCTCTCGCTGCCGGACCGCGCCACGATCGCCAACATGGCCCCGGAATATGGTGCCACGATGGGATTTTTCGGCATCGACGACGTCACCACCAGCTACCTCGAAGGCACCGGCCGGCCACCCGAGCTCTGCAAGACCGTCGAAAATTATTACAAGGCCCAGGATCTCTGGGGCATCCCGCTCAACCGCGACGCCCTCGATTTCTCGCAGATCGTCGATCTCGACATCTCAACCGTGAAACCCGGCGTCGCCGGACCCAAACGCCCGCAGGACCGCATCGAAATCGAATCCCTCAAATCGAAGTGGGCCTCGCTGCTCGTCGCGCCCGCACCCGATGGCTACGCCAAACAACCGGTGATCGACACCCGGGTCCCCGACAACCTTCCACCCACGCTCGATGACATCCCCGACGACCCCACCGGCATCGGCCGGGCCTTCGGCGCGGAAGTCGGCGTCACCACGGAATCCAATGAGGACCCCGCCTACCCGCTCTGGGAAGTCACGGTCGATAGCAAGGGCGGTGTCAAGGACACGATCACCCACGGCTCGGTGCTCATCGCCGCCATCACCAGTTGCACGAACACCTCGAACCCAAGCGTGATGCTCGCCGCAGGCCTGCTCGCGAAAAAGGCCAATGCAAAAGGCCTTGCCGTGAAACCATCGGTCAAGACCTCGCTCGGCCCGGGCTCGCGCGTCGTCACCGACTACCTCAACCAAACCGGACTCCAGGCGGAACTCGACCGGCTCGGGTTCCAAACCGTCGGCTACGGCTGCACAACCTGCATCGGCAACTCCGGACCGCTCGACCCCGGCATCGAGGACGTGGTGAAGTCGGAAGACATCATCGCCGCCTCGGTTCTATCAGGAAACCGCAATTTCGAGGCCCGCGTCCACCAGTCGATCAAGGCAAACTTCCTGATGTCGCCACCGCTGGTGGTCGCATTCGCCATCGCAGGCACGGTGGATATCGACATGGAAAACGAGCCTCTCGGATTCGGCAGCGACGGACACCCGGTGTTCCTCCGCGACATCTGGCCCTCCGCCGGAGAAGTCGAGGAAGCCATGAGCTCATCCCTCAAGCCCGCTGTGTTCCAAAAACTCTACACCGGATTTTCAACCCAGAACCCGAAGTGGAACGAAATCAAATCGTCCGCCGGTAACGTCTACGACTGGGACCGCGAATCAACCTACATCCAGGAACCCCCGTTCTTCGATGGCTTCTCCCCCACCCCGCGCGACATCGTGGAAATCAAGGGCGCCCGGCCGCTCGGAATCTTCGGCGACTCGGTCACCACCGACCACATCTCGCCCGCAGGCGCGATCAAGAAGGACAGCCCGGCAGGACGTTTCCTCACCGGAAAAGGCGTCGATTTCGCGGATTTCAACTCCTACGGATCCCGCCGCGGCAACGACCGCATCATGACCCGCGGCACCTTCGCCAACGTCCGCATCAAAAACCTGATGGTCCCCGGCACGGAAGGCGGCGTCACCCGGTATTTCCCCGAAACCATCGCCAGCCCGGCGCAGCTCATGGATTCCACCCACGAATTGCCGAACGGCACCATCACCGGCCCATCCCCCGCCAATGGCGACAACGACATTATGCCCATCCACGACGCCGCAGCAGCCTATCAGGAATCCGGCATCCCCACCATCATCATCGGTGGCGAGGATTACGGCATGGGATCCAGCCGCGACTGGGCCGCCAAGGGAACCAGCCTGTTAGGAATCAAGGCGGTCATCACGAAGTCGTTCGAACGCATCCACCGATCGAACCTCGTCGGCATGGGCGTACTGCCCTGCAATTTCGTGAACAAGGCGGACTACGACAGGGTCAAGGACCTCGCCGACGCCACCTTCGACCTGGTCGGCATCGACAACAAC
>CAYNQJ010000061.1:0-17632 GCA_964399305.1 uncultured Luteolibacter sp. | reverse complement strand
AACTCGAGCCCGCCGCGCTCGCCATGCTCACTGACGGCATCGACCTGCGCGACGGTGGAGCGTCCCCCGCAAAAGTTGGACAGGTAACAAGGACAAAACTTCGCCCGCGCGATTGACGAGCGCCCGGCGAGAATGGGCCCCGCCCAGGCTCGTCGGAGCCGGGCGCGGCCGGGCTGGTTTCGACGTCCCCATTACGCTAAACCCCAATCCGATCCACTCCCTCCCATGAGCCAGGAACCCGACACTCTTACCTTGAGTGATGGCGTGTTTTGAAACGATGTTCGGGGTGGTATTGGTGAGGAGAGAGGTGAGTTTCAGATCCGGTCCACTTCGACGCGGACTTCGAGGCGGCAGTGGCCGGCACCGAGGTAGGAGCCCTCGACCGGGGCGACGTCCTCGTAGTCGCGGCCGACGGCGATTTTCACATAGCGGTCGTCGGCGAGATTGTTGTTGGTGGGATCGAAGCCGATCCAGCCAGCGGCGGGCAGGTAAACTTCCGGCCAGGCGTGGGATGCCTGGGCGCCGACCAGGGTGTCGGTGGGGCCGTTGTAGAGGTATCCCGAGGCATAGCGCGCGGGGATGCCGATGGCGCGGCACATGCCGAGCATCACGTGGGTGAAGTCCTGGCAGACGCCGCAGCGGATGGCGAACGACTCGCTGATGTCCGCGCGCACGTTGGTGGCACCGGGTCGGTATTGGAACTCGCGGTGGATCCAGTTCATGATTGCGGCCGCCTTGTCGTGAATGGAGGCGATGCCGTCGGTGACATCCACCGCGTGGCGCCAGATTTCCGGGGAGAGGGAAACCCTGCGGCTTTCCTGGAGGTAGAGCCAGATCCGGTCGTGGATGGTGGGGTGGCGCAATTCCTCCGTGGTGGCGGTGAGGCTGGCGTCCGGTATGGCAAGCGGCAGGTTGTGAACGCGGATCCGGCTTTCGATTTCCAGCTTGGTGTGGGGGGATGGAAGCTCGAAGTGGTGGGTCACGTTCTGGAAAAGATCCGTGAAGCGCGAAAGCCGGGTGGCGGGAATCACCCGGATGAGGCAGGACAGGGTTTTCTGATAGGGAAAGGTGCGCGGTTCCAGCCGCAGCGTGTTGACGCTATGGGTCACGGGCGAGCCGTAGTGGAAGGTGGTGCGGTGCAGGACCGAGAGCCGCGTGCCCGCACCGATGGCGGCTCCATTCGCATCGTTCACTGTTGTTGCTGTTGTTGCATCTGCCATGCGGACAAGGCGGATGGTGAACGGGACTCGCTGCCGGGGTAAATCTGAATCTTGTCGGGCATCAGGACATAACTTTCGAAAATCGCGCGGCCGATCAGGTTGAACCGCTGCTGGAGGGCGTCGAGGTGGGCGTGCAGACCGTGGGCGAACGCGTCGTCGGTCGAGCCGAAGCTCAGGTCGGCGAGCACACGGCCGGTTTCGCGTTCCGCCTCGTTGTGGAATGTGCCGCGCGGCGTGCCGGAGATGCGGTGGAGGATGATGTCGGTTTGTTCGATGCAGAAGCGCACCGAGCGCGGGAAGTTTCGGGAAAAAAGCAGGAACTCGACCACGCCGCGGGCATCGATGCCGTGGCCTGACGCGCGGTAGGCGCCGAGCGCGCCGCATGAGCGCAGGATGGCGGACCAGTGGAGGGCGCCGGGCGATGACGGCTCGATGGCGTGGTCACCGCCGGGGAGGTAGTTTGCGATGTCGAGGAAGCGCGTGGTTTTGTCCGCCCGTTCGATTTGCCGGCCGAGGTCCATGAAATCCCAGTCCTCCTCGCGGGAGGTCGTGGAGGAGGCGATGCCGAGAAAGGTGAAGGCCGAGCGGCGGATGTTTTCATAGTATCGCGGCGTGTCATGGCGGATCAGGCGTCCGGCCTCCTCGCTGCGGGTGAAGAGGTAAAGCGCGTTGAGTTCCTCCCACAGCTCGTCGGACAACTGGTCGCGCACGGTGCGGGCGTTCTCACGGGCAAGGGCGATGCAGGAGGTGATGCTGTTAGGGTTGCGCGGGTCGTCGGTGAGGAAGCGGATCACCTCGCGGCTGCCGGCCTCGTCATAGAGGGCGTTGAACTCCGCCTCGTCGCCGGTGCTCTGGATGATCGGCTGCCAGAACCCGCGCAGGCGGTCGCTGTCGAGCCGCTCGGAGTCCAGCAGGAGTTGCTGGTTGACGTCGATGAGGCGCGCCAGGTTGTCGGCGCGCTCGACGTAGCGGACCATCCAGTAAAGCGTGTTGGCGACTCGGGAGAGCATGGTGGTTCCGGGTTCAGTGGCGGAGGACCCAGGTGTCCTTGCTGCCGCCGCCTTGTGAGGAATTGACGATCAGCGATCCGCGGTTGAGGGCGACGCGGGTGAGTCCGCCGGGGACGATTTTGACATCGCTGCCATAGATGATGTAGGGCCGCAGATCGATGTGGCGGCCTTCCATCGTGCCATCGCACCAGGTGGGCGAGCGCGACAGCGAAATGACGGGCTGGGCGATGTAGTTGCGCGGATCGGCGATGATCCGCTCGCGGAAGGCGGCGATTTCCCCGCTGGTGGCGGCCGGTCCCATCAGCATGCCGTATCCGCCCGACTCATTGGCGGCCTTGACGACCAGTTCGGGCAGGTGGGACAGGATGAATGCGAGGTCCTTTTCCTCGGATGCGAGGTAGGTGGGCACGTTCGGCAGGATCGGTTTCTGGCCGAGGTAATACTCGATCATGCGCGGCACGAAATAATACATCACCTTGTCGTCGGCGACGCCGGTGCCCACCGCGTTGGCGAGCGCGACGTTGCCGGCGCGGTAGGCATTCATCAGTCCGGGCACGCCGAGCACCGAATCCTTGCGGAAGACGACGGGATCGATGAAGTCGTCATCGATGCGGCGGTAGATCACATCGACGCGGCGCAGGCCGCGGGTGGTGCGCATGTAAACGAAGTTGTCCACGACCACGAGGTCGCCGCCCTCGACGATGTCGATTCCCATTTCGCGGGCGAGGTAGCAGTGTTCGAAGTAGGCGCTGTTGTGGCAACCCGGGGTGAGCAGGACGCAGACCGGGTTTTCATCGCGGCGCGGTGAAATGTGGCGCAACATGGCGAGCAGGTCGCGCGGGTAGGAATCGACCGGGCGGACGCCCATTTCATCGAACAATCCTGGAAACGCGCGTTTCAGGGCGTTGCGGTTTTCCAGCAGGTAGGATGCGCCGGACGGGCAGCGGCCGTTGTCTTCGAGCACGTAGTATTGGCCGTCCGCGCCGCGGATCAGGTCGCTGCCGCAGATGTGGATGTAGATGTCCGCCGGAACATCCACACCGCGGAATTCCGGGCGGTAGTGTCTTGCCTGCTCGACATAGAACCGCGGGATGACCTCGTCCTTGAGGATCTGCTGGTCGTGATAGATGTCGTGCAGGAAAAGGTTCAGGGCGACGATGCGCTGGGTGAGTCCGGCCTCGAGGTATTCCCACTCGGCGGCGGGCATCACCCGCGGGACGGGGTCGAAGGGAAAGATGCGTTCGGTGCCGCGGTCGTCGTGATAGACGTTGAAGGTGATGCCCTGGCGCAGGAAGTAGAGTTCGGAGTTGGATTTGCGGGCGAGGAAATCCTTCTCGCTGAGTTGCTGGAACCGCTGGAGCAGCGGGGCGCAATGGCTCCGGACCTCTTCCGGGCCATCGAACATCTCGTCATAAAATCCGCCGGGGTCGTAGCCCTTGAACATTTCCATGGGTTTCTCTGGAGGGGTTGCTCCAGAGTGAAATTAGCAAACCGTGGGCCAAGTTCCCGGGATTGTGCGTTTTGCACCGTGGAAGCGGTGATCTCAAAACCGAAACCCGCTTTGGGATGATTCAATCCGTGAGATTTGACTCAAAATCCAAACCACCGGACGAGTTCCGAATCCGGGGTGAATCAGGCACCGACGTTCGGGTCGTAATCCCTGGGTGCGCGGACGATCTTCTCGATGGCGTGCTTGGTCACCAGGTTGCCGCCGGACGAGCGGCTCTTGATGCCGAACTCGGCGAAGTGCAGCGGGCGGATCAGGTTGCGCATGCGCAATGCCGGCTTGAGGTGGACCAGCAGCATCTGCGCGGAGCTTTCCTCGTTGGTTTTGTGAACCGCGAAATAGAGCACGCGGGTGCCGGGTTTGCCCTTGGTGAGGTCATACTCCTTGTCGCGGGTGACACCGCCGACGGTGAAGCGCTTGGCAAGGATCGCGCCGTCCCGGCCATCGCGGAAGATCATCGAGTATATCAGATCCTCGTCCTTGCGGAACACCGCGACGCGCAGCGGCTTCTGGCCGACGAAGACCTTTTCCGCCACCTTCACCACGCGCATCTTTCCGTCCTGCGTGAAGGCGATGATGTCATCGATGGTCGAACATTTCTCGACCGGCTCGCCGTCTTTTTTCAGGCCGTATCCGGCGAAGCCGTTCCTGGCGTCGAGGTAGAGCGTCTCGGTGGCGGCGACGACCTGCATGCGGTCCACGCGGTCGAACGAGGCGATCTCGGTTTTGCGTTCGCGGCCCTTGCCGTATTTCTTCGCAAGTTCCTCGAACCACCTGATGGTGAACTTGGTGAGGTTGCGCAGGTTTTTCTCGGTTTCCGCGATGGCTTTCTCAAGGCCGCGGATCTCCTCGTCGGCCTTGAACGAGTCGAACTTCGAAATGCGTTTGATCTTGATTTCAGTGAGCCGGACGATGTCCTCCTCGGTGACCTCGCGCTTGAGGAGTTTCTTGAACGGCTTCAGGCCCTTGTCGATCGCCTTGAGGACGGCCTCCCAGGTTTCGCACTCCTCGATGTCGCGGTAGATCCGGTTTTCGATGAAAATCTTCTCCAACGAGCTGAAGTGCCATTTTTCCGCGAGCTCATCGAGCTTGATCTGGAGCTCCTTTCCTAACAGATCCTTGGTCTGCTGGGTATTGCGGCGGAGGATGTCGGAGACCCCGAGGAACTGCGGCTTGCCATCGGTGATGACGCAGGCGTTCGGCGAGATCGTCATTTCGCAATCGCTGAAGGCGAACAGGGCGTCGCGGGTGGTTTCGCCATCGGCTCCCGCGGGAAGATGGACGAGGATATCGGCGTTGGCGGCGGTGTTGTCCTCGATGCGGGCGATCTTGATCTTCCCCTTGTCCGCGGCGGCGACGATCGAATCCATGAGCGCGCCGGTGGTGGTGCCGAAGGGGATCTCGGTGATCCGCAGCTGGCCTTTTTTCTCGGTGGAAATCCGGGCGCGGATGCGGACCTTGCCGCCGCGCAGGCCGTCGCGGTAATCCGAGGCATCCATGATGCCGCCGGTCGGGAAGTCGGGCAGCAGCGTGAACGGCTCGTTGCGCAGCACCGCGATCGAGGCGTCGATGAGCTCCAGGAAATTGTGGGGGAGCACCTTGCAGGCGAGGCCGACGGCGATGCCCTCGACCCCCTGGGCCAGCAGCAGCGGGAATTTCACCGGCAGCGTGTCCGGTTCCTTGCGGCGGCCGTCGTAGCTGGGGAGCCAGGCGGTGGTTTTCGGGTTGAAGACCACCTCGTTGGCGAACTTCGTGAGGCGGGCCTCGATGTATCGCGGGGCGGCCGCGCCGTCACCGGTCAGGGTGTTGCCCCAGTTCCCCTGGGTGTCGATGAGCAGGTCTTTTTGCCCGAGCTGGACGATGGCGGCCCCGATCGACTGGTCGCCGTGCGGGTGGTAATTCATCGTGTTTCCGACGATTCCGGCCACCTTGTTGTAGCGGCCGTCGTCGATTTCATCCATGGCATGGAGGATCCGCCGTTGCACGGGTTTCAGGCCGTCGTTGAGGTGGGGGACGGCGCGTTCGAGGATCACGTAGCTCGCGTAATCGAGGAAATAATCCGAATACATCGCGCCAAGCGAGGCATGGGGGTCGGGTTCGGGCGTCATCTTGGGCGGATGCTTACCGGGGGCGCGGCGCGGGTGCAAGCCCGGGCATCCTGGATCGGGAAAATGCCCGGGCGCGGGTGTTTCCTTGCAGATTGCACCATTTCCAGGCCGGGGATCATCCGGGGAATCCGCGCTCCACGTACGGTCCAAGGTTCAGAAGTCGATTCAACCATTGAACGAGCCGGATTCACGGCATGAATCGGTGCCGCAGCTCCCGCCAGGTTTTCCTGGTTCGGCCTTGTCTTCCACCTCCAGCCCAAGTAGCGTCCCGCCCGCTTGCCTGGGGTTGCTTCGTCCGGGTGGCAGCATGCAAGGTGACCTTTCCCGGTAACATTGCAAAGCGACATCCAGCAAATCAGGGCCTGTAGCTCAGCGGTTAGAGCAGGGGACTCATAATCCCTTGGTCGTGGGTTCGAACCCCACCGGGCCCACTTTATGATCAATGGACTTTGTCAATCTCCAAGCGGGTCATCCACGTCCTGGGGTAATGATGGGGCAAATGATTGTTCGGTTTGGGGTGAAAGCGATTGGGCGTGCGGCAGGCTGTCCATGATCGTGGCATGCCTTCCCTCTTGGTCACAGGGCACTCGCTGGATCATGTGAAGGCACGTGCTGGGGTGGATCCGTTTCCCAACGGCGTGCCGTGGCACCAAACGCTGCTGCCGCTGATCTGATCGATGCGGCTGGCTGTCATATGGCACGGGTAAGTTCCGCAAATCGCAAAAAATGCGGCCTCTTGAATAGTTGTTGCGCAGCAAAATATGCGGAGTTCTTTCATCATCCGTTTAGTTCGGGTAAATCCCGGTTCATCCCTCCATAAGCAAAACAGCACCTGCGGAATCCCGCGTGCCCTTCCGGAACCCAGGTTCCGCCATGACCAGCGGGGCTTCCTCAACCCATCGCACCGTCATGAATACGTCGTTTTTTCGCGCAAACACCATAGGCCCGGCACTGAAGCATTCGATTTCCGCCCTCGCGCTCTGGGGGGCGGCACTGCAATTCGCCACAGGCCAGCAACTGTCGATCGCGGACGTTGAGGTGAACGAGTCGGACGGCACCGCCTCGCTGGTTGTTTCGCTGTCCGAGCCCGCAGCGGGTGATGTCTCTGTCAACTGGCAAACCGTCAATGGCACGGCTTCCGCCGGCTCGGATTTCACTGCGGCATCGGGCACGCTGACCATTCCCGCGGGGGAGACGGATGGGTCGGTGGCGGTCGTTTTGACCGATGATGCGGCACCCGAGATCGATGAGACTTTTGAAGTCCAGTTGTCGGATCCGGTCGGTGCCGTTCTGGCCGACGACCGGGCCACGGTCACGATTCGCTGGAATGACATGACAGTGCTGGCATGGGACGATGGATCGACGCATGAAGGCAGCGAGGTGTTCACCCATCCCGGAACCGACGCGGTGGATCGTGTTTTCCGGATCACCGTCCAGCCTTCCACGGTGGGTGGATGGAGAACGATGCTCAGGGTGGCGTCGGGCGAGGCCAATCTCTACCTGAGTCATGGATGGATCCCCGATGCCGGAAACCACCAGTTCAAATCCGAGCGTGCGGGATCGGATGGAATGGTTCTGGCGGGCGACCAATTCAGTCCGGCCGAGGTCTGGTATCTGCGGGTTGTGGCACAGGCCGGGACTTCGTGGTCACTGGTCACCGGCGAGGTCTTTGTCCAGGATCTCGGGAATCTGGGTTACACCGACAACAACTCTGACGGCGGCTACGACATCGGCGAACCGGTGGTGCCCATCGACAGCGGCATGGTCCCGGTCGGGGCGGAGGGCATGCGTTTCTTCCGGGTCTCCGTGCCCTCGGGGACGCCCGCTTGGAGCGTGTGGCTGAACGGTGACATGCGCGATGTGGCGGTGCGGAAAAACCAGGTGCCGCTTCACAATTCGACCAGCCGTCATGATCGCAAGCAGTCCGGGCAGATGCTCGTCGTGCCAACCTATCTTGGTTCGGACCTGACCACGTTCTTCCTCAGCGTTGCCGGCGCGCCGGGTGACACGGTGCGTCTCGATGCGCGGATTCAGGAAGTCGAGGATATTGCCCACGATTCGGTCCGCGCGGCGGAGTCGGTGTCCGGCGTGCCATACCGGGTTTTCCGTCTCCAGATGCCGGTGGACCAATTGGCATGGGAGGTCAATGTCACCCCGCTCGAGGGAAACCCGGATGTCGCGCTTCGTTTCGGCGATGTCCCGTCGGAGTTCGTCAACGACGCCTTTTCGGAAGCGCCCGGGACGGTCATTGACAGCGCCACCATGGTGCCGCCCACGCTCAGGGACGGGACATGGTTCATCACGGTTTACGGCACGGCGCCCTATCGGTTTTCCATGAGCAACGGCGTGCCTGCGATCACACCGATGGATTTCCATGACACGGTGACGAACGATCTAACAGAAAAATCCGGATGGAGATATTACGCGGTGACCGACATCGGGTCCCAGGCCGGATCGCTCGGTTGGGAGTTGTTGCTGAGCGGACAGGTTCCCGGCTCGGAAATCGCCATCCGCCGCAACGCGGTGCCCGGACGCTGGAACTACCGGACCATGGGGGATTCTCCTGATTCCCATGAGTATACCAGCGGGCATGTGGACGCATCCAGCCTGATTGGATGGCTCCAGCATCCCGCACACCAGGCGGATGTCTGGTATGTGGGAGTTTACACGCCGGATGAAGCCCTCGGGGCGTTCGAGCTCACCGCCCGGGACATCATCCCCTCTGATATCAGCTTCGCAACTTCGGCCACCAACATGGCTGGTCAGCCGCCGGGCATCTGGCGCTTCTTCCGGGTGGATGTGCCTGCCGGGGCCTTGGGCCTGGATGTGTGGGCGAAGGATGTGATTTCCGGCGATCCGCAGGTGGTGGTGCGGCGCGATGCGTTGCCGGACGCCGTCGCGACACTTCCATATTCGCATGTGGATTGGGCGGATGGAGCCAGCACATGGCCCAGCGGCAACAGTTGGACTTCATCGGGCGACTGGAGCGCATACTCAAGGGAGGCGGATGGCTCGGATACTTACCACCGGCGTCTGGTCGCGGCGATGGGCCGCCCCATGGAGCCCGGGACCTATTTCATCGGGGTTTACAACAAGGCGGGTGCCGGCGAAGCGGAATACACCTTGTTGAGCCGCGGCATCGGTGCGGACGGCTCGGGCTGCGCGCTGGAGGCCGAGCCGCTGGACTTCGCGGGCGGTAGCACCGCCATCACCGGGCTTGCCCCGCGCGACGGGCGCTTCTTCAAGGTGAGCGTGCCGGCAAACAAGCGCAGCTGGCAGGTGAGGGTCACCCAGACATCGGGCGAACTGATGCTGCTGGCCTGCAAGGGCACCGTGCCGAACATCCGCTGGCAGGAAGGGGTGGATGCGATCGATCCGTGGCAGAGCGGCGCGGTGGGCATGACGAAGAGCGGCGATGAGATCTATCAGCTCTTGCCCCGCAATGGCGGGGAATATCTGGAGGCCGGCGATTATTACCTGACGGTCGTCAGCCAGGGGGAAAACCCGGGACAGTCGGGCTGGCAGCAAATCGGCACCGGCACGTCGAGCGGCACCCTTCAGAGCATCGGGGAAATCCCGGTGACCGACCTGGGAACCGCATCCGAAACGACGACCGTGCAATCCGGCACGCTGGAGGCCGGTGAAATCAAGCTCTATCAGATCAGCGTGCCGGACAACACGTCGGTGCTTGAGGTGGTCGCGGACGACCGCACGGGCAATCCGCGCGTTTCGGTGGTTGCCGGCCAGGCCGCGCCGGAACCTAACGGATTGTATTCCCACTATTACTATGCCATCGACGGCTACGGCTGGGATTATGGCCGGACCACCGGCCGGTATCGCAATGAGGAATATGCCACGGGTGCCAACCCGGATGTGGCCACGGTTCCCGGCCCCTCGGCCGGAATCCATACCATCGCGGTGCGCGCCAACCCGGTCGACGGTTCCGACGAGGAGCCGGATCCCGCAAGCTTCAATCTGAAAATCACAGCGGTCGGAATCCATGATCTTGATTTCACCGGCGAGAGCGTGGCGATGAGCGGCCAGTTGGAAGGCGCGTGGCGCTTCTTCCGGGTGGATGTGCCTGCCGGGGCCCTGGGCCTGGATGTGTGGGCGAAGGATCTGATTTCCGGCGATCCGCAGGTGGTGGTGCGGCGCGATGCCATGCCCGAAGCGGTGGCGACTCTTCCATATTCCGGCGTGGATTGGGCGGATGGAGCCATCACATGGCCCAGCGGCAACAGTTGGACTTCATCGGGCGACTGGAGCGCATATACCAAAGACGCTGATGGTTCGGATACTTACCACCGGCGTCTGGTCGCCGCAGTGGGCCGGCCCATGGAGCCCGGGACCTATTTCATCGGGGTTTACAACAACGCGGGTGCCGGCGAGGCGGAATACACCTTGTTGAGCCGCGGCATCGGTGCCGACGGTTCGGGCTGCGCGCTGGAGGTCGAGCCGCTGGACTTCACCGGCGGCAGCTCGTCCATCACCGGGCTCGCCCCGCGCGACGGACGCTTCTTCAAGGTGAGCGTGCCGGAAAACACACGGAGCTGGCAGGTGAGGGTCACCCAGACATCCGGTGAACTGATGCTGCTGGCCTGCAAGGGCACCGTGCCGAACATCCGCTGGCAGGAAGGGGTGGATGCGATCGATCCGTGGCAGAGCGGCGCGGTGGGCATGACGAAGAGCGGCGATGAGATCTATCAGCTCTTGCCCCGCAATGGCGGGGAATATCTGGAGGCCGGCGATTATTACCTGACGGTCGTCAGCCAGGGGGAAAACCCGGGACAGTCGGGCTGGCAGCAAATCGGCACCGGCACGTCGAGCGGCACCCTTCAGAGCATCGGGGAAATCCCGGTGACCGACCTGGGAACCGCATCCGAAACGACGACCGTGCAATCCGGCACGCTGGAGGCCGGTGAAATCAAGCTCTATCAGATCAGCGTGCCGGACAACACGTCGGTGCTTGAAGTGGTCGCGGACGACCGCACGGGCAACCCGCGCGTTTCAGTGGTCGCCGGCCAGGCCGCGCCGGAACCTAACGGATTGTATTCCCACTATTACTATACCATCGACGGCTACGGCTGGGATTATGGCCGGACCACCGGCAGGTATCGCAATGAGGAACATGCCACGGGCACCAACCCGGATGTGGCCACGGTTCCCAGCCCTCCACCCGGCGTCTATACCATCGCGGTGCGCGCCAACCCGATCGATGGTTCCGACGATGAGCCTGATCCCGCAAGCTTCAATTTGAAAGTCACCGCCGTGGGTATGACGAGCCTCGACTTTGCGGGTGACAGCGTGGCGGTGAGCGGCCAACAGGAGGGCGCGTGGCGCATTTTCCAGGTTGAAGTCCCGGCCGGAGCCCTCGGTCTGGATGTGTGGGCGAAGGATGTGATTTCCGGCGATCCGCAGGTGGTGGTGCGGCGCGATGCCCTGCCGGAAGCGGTGGCGACTCTTCCATATTCGTATGTGGATTGGGTCGACTGGGCCACCACCTGGCCGAGTGGCAACAATTGGACTTCATCAGGCGACTGGAGCGCATATGTCAGGGAGCCGGATGGTTCCTACGTCTATCACCGGCGTCTGGTCGCGGCCATGGGCAGGCCCATGGAGCCCGGGACCTATTTCATCGGGGTTTACAACAACGCGGGTGCCGGTGAGGCGGAATACACTTTGTTGAGCCGCGGCATCGGTGCGGACGGTTCGGGCTGCGCGCTCGAAGCCGAGCCGCTGGACTTCGCGGGCGGCAGCTCGTCCATCACCGGGCTTGCTCCGCGCGACGGACGCTTCTTCAAGGTCAGTGTGCCGGAGAACGCACGCAGTTGGCAGGTGAGGCTCACCCAGACATCCGGTGAAATGATGCTGCTCGTCCGCAAGGACACCGTGCCGAACATCCGCTGGCAGGAATATGCCGATGCGATGGACGGCTACAACGGTTCGGTGGGCATGTCCAAGAGCGGAGATGAAATTTACCAACTGTTGCCCGGAAACGGTGCCGAATACCTGGAGGCAGGCGATTATTACCTGACAGTCGTCAGTCAGGGGGAAAACCCCGAACAGTCGGGCTGGCAGCAAATCGGCACCGGGACATCAGGCGGCACCCTCCACAGCATGGGCGAAATCCCCGTGATTGATCTGGGAGCGGCTTCGGAGACGACAACGACACGCTCCGAAACGATGGATGCCGGCGAGATCAGGGTCTATCAGATCAGTGTGCCGGAAAATGCCGCGGTGCTCGAGGTGATCGCCGACGACCGCGTGGGCAGCCCGCGTGTTTCGGTGGTCGCGGGCGAGGCCGCGCCTGAGCCGAATGCCATGTATGTGGGAGGTTCGTTCAACACCGACTCCTATGGTTGGGATTACGGCCAGACGACCGGCAGGTATCGCAACGAAGCGCATGCCACCGGCAACAACCCGGATGTGGCCACGGTGCAAAATCCTTCGACAGGTATTCACACCATCACGGTGCGCGCCAATCCGATCGACGGTTCGGACGACGAACCGGATCCCGCCACCTTCAATCTCAGGATCCGGATCAAGCCGGTCACGCCCCTGAACCTCGACGTGGCGTTGAACGGCGGTGGCGGAACGCACACGGCCTCCTCCCAGCTTTTCAAACAACAGGCCGATTACTATTCGGTCACGGTTCCGCCCGATGTCCTTGGCCAGCCGGTTGTGGCCTGGAGGCTGGGCTTCACCCATGCGGTAGGGGATACAAGCTTCCGCATTTCCACAAGCTTCACCGATTGGTCAAACGCCCTCACCATCACCGGTAACCAAGGGGTGATCGTGCCGCCGTTCCTGACGGCGGGAACCACCTATTACATTGCCGTGATCGGCGATCAGACGGCCGACTACACCATCACGAGTTCCGCATTGGCCCTTCAGGTTCCATCATGGACGATGCCGGTGGACGACAACACCGGGTTCGGGGACTCGGGTGCGGGCCTTCCGGGTGACCAAGGCAGGGATCTGGCCAATGGTGCCTGGGATTTTTATGCGGTGGATGTCCCTGAGGGAAACAGCGGCCTGTTGCGTACCGTGCTTGAGGAGATCAACGGTGATCCGGATCTCTACATCCGCGAGGACGGGGTCCCCACGCTGGACCACCAGGCCAACGGGACCGCCGGCACGATCTATCATCGCGCGATGACCCAGACAACCACCCAATACGGCAACTGGGTGCCATGGAGCGGACGGACCGAAGACCAGCTACGTCCCGGTCGCTGGTACCTCGGCGTCAAGGCCGACGGAACATCGAACGCCCGCTATCGCCTCCGGGTGAGCACCGGAACGGTCACAAGCCTTCCGCTCGACGGTGCGGCTGTCAGCAACCAGATTCTCAGCGGCGGCGATTGGCGGTACTACCGGTTCACGGTGCCGGAAACAGCGCCGCTCGACTGGCTGGTGACCTTTTCAAGACAGCAGGGGGACGTCGTGATGCATGTCCGCGACACGCTGCCGCCCGGTTGCCGGGGTGAGGCGCAGGAGTATTTCGAATACCACTATCTCAACGCCGCGGACGACAACAAGAACCAGGGGCCATACGCGGATGGCGGTTACAATGACTCCGGCACCCATCAGTTCTCGGTACCATGGTTGCGTCCGGGGCATGTGTATTACATCGGCATGCACGCGCTGAGCGACGCCACCTTCTCGCTGGGCACGGCCACATCGGGAACGATCGGCGACCTGCCGCTGCTGGACTTTTACACGGGCGCGGTCAACGCCACGATCCCCGCCGGGCAATCCACACTCTATCGGATTCCCGCGCCATCCGAGGCGACCCGGATGAAGTGGGTGGCCACCCACCCGGATACCGTGCAGGTGCGCATCGAGCAGGGCACCCTGCCTGCGGATTCCGGTTCCGGGCAGCACTACGTGAGCAGCGGTGAAAACGCCAGCCTCAACCAGCCGCTCTCGACAACCACCTGGCCATGGGTCCCGGGACAAAACTACTTCCTGAGGATCGTGAACCACGGCACCGGCGAAGCTGTCGTCACTCTAACCATGAACGGGAAAACCGTGCTGACCGAGGATGAGGACAACGATGGTCTGGCGGACGCATGGGAAAATGATTTCCTGGGTTCGATGGAATGGAGTGCCGGCCAGGACAATGATGGCGACGGAGTGAGCAACTTCCTTGAGCAGGCGTTCAATCTCCAACCGACGGTCAGTGACCGGATGACACTCGTCCCCGGCAGCGGAAACTCCGGCCTGCCATCCATCCAGATGTCCGGCACCGGTGACGGTTCGCGCCTGCGGATTGAGTTTATCCGCCGCCGCAACGCCGGGTTGAGATACACCGCGCAATTCGCAAGCAGCCTGTCGCCACCCGACTGGCAGCCGAATACCAATGAGACCGTCACGCCGGTTGGCGACGACGGCCTGTGGGAGCGCGTCGTGGTCGAGGACACCGAATCCGCCGGAACCAGCCCGAGACGCTTTGGCAGGGTCGCCGTGGGCCGGGACTGACCGGCCCGCTACAACGGACTCGATCCACCACGGGTGTTTGAAGGAAGCCTCATGCGGATGCTGACACATCATGAGAAGAGCAAGCCGTCGTGATTTTTTGGAATTGCGGCTGTGATCGAAATGGGGAGTGCGCGGCACGACCTGGAAAATGATATTGCGGGCAATGGCCTCACGAGAAACTGAGGGCGTCCATGTCGAAGACGACGGTGACGTCCTCGGGCAGGGATGTCTTGGCGAGGACGGCCTGGACGTGGCGGGTCAGCGGGCGGGCGCGGTCGGAGCGCAGGGTGATTTGGAAGCGGAACTGGCCGTGGGAGCGGACCAGAGGTGATGGCAGGACCTCGCCGAGATGGATGCCCGCAGGGAGGTCTTCCGCTAGCCGCAGGCGCAAGGTTTGCAGGGTGAACTCGGCCCTGCGCTCGTGCGTGGAGCGTGAGGTCAGAACGGCACAATGCGCGAACGGCGGAAATGAAAACTGCCTGCGGAACTCCATTTCCTGCTCGGAAAAACCGTCGAAATCATGGCGCCGCGCATACTGGATCGACGGCGAGTGCGGCGTGTATGTCTGGACGATCACCTCGCCATCGAGGTCGCCGCGGCCCGCGCGGCCGGCGACCTGGGTGATGAGCTGGAAGGTCCGCTCGCCGGCGCGGAAATCCGGCACATGCAGGCTGAGGTCCGCGTTGAGGATGCCGACCAGCGTGACGTTCGGGAAATGCAGGCCCTTGGCGATCATCTGGGTGCCTATCAGAATGTCGATCTTGTGGGCCTTGAACGCGCTGAGCGTGTCGCGCAGCGCGTTCTTGCGGCGCATCGCATCGGCGTCGATGCGGGCGATTTTCGCCGCAGGCAGGATTTTGGCCATGATTTCCTCGACCTTCTGCGTGCCGTATCCCTGGAGGATGATCGCGGGGTCGCGGCACTCAGGGCATTTGCGCGGGACGATCGCGTGATGGCCGCACACATGGCAGACCAGACGCTCGTCGGTCCGGTGATAGGTCAGCGCCACCGAACAATGCGGGCATTGGCAGACGTGGCCGCATACCGGGCATTGCAGCGAACGGGCGAATCCGCGGCGGTTGAGAAACAGGATCGACTGCTCGCCTTTTTCAAGGCGCTGCTCGAGGGCCACGCGCAGCTTGTCGGAAATCACCGCCGGGCCTCCCTTGTGTTTGGCGGCTTCCAGCCGCATGTCCACCACGCGGACCATCGGCATCGACTGTCCGTCCACGCGTTTGTCGAGGCGCAACAGTTCGTATTTTCCGGTCTGCGTGTTGTGCCAGGATTCCAGCGACGGAGTGGCGGATCCTAACAGAATACCGCATCCTTCGAGCGCCGCGCGCAGCACCGCGACATCGCGGCCGTGGTATCGCGGCACGCTTTCCTGCTTGTAGGTGTTCTCGTGCTCTTCATCCACCAGGATCAGGCCGAGGTCCGGCAGCGGGGCGAACACGGCCGAGCGCGCGCCGATCACGATCCGCGCGAGGCCCTTGCGGATGCGGTGCCATTCGTCGAAGCGCTCGCCCTGTGACAGGTTCGAGTGCAGCACGGCCACCTGGTCGCGCATCGCGGCAAAGCGCGACTTGAACCGCCTGACGGTCTGCGGGGTGAGCGAGATTTCCGGCACCAGCACCAGCACGGTTTTGCCGCGATCCAGCACATGCCGCGCCGCCTGGAGATAGACCTCGGTTTTTCCCGATCCGGTGACGCCTAACAAAAGAACCGGCTTCGGCGTCGGTGACTCCAATCCCGCCAGAACCGCGTCCAACGCCCGTTGCTGGCCCTCGTTGAGAACCAGCGGCTGCGACTCGAGGATTTCCTCGACACCTTCCGCCTCCGGGTCGCGCCGGACCTGCTCCGCTTCCAATGAAATCAGACCCGCCTTTTCCATCGCGCGCAGCGCCGCTGCCGAGGATTCCCCGAGATCCGCGACCGCCATCCGGCCGTCCTCCGCCTGTGCCAGCAATGAAAGGATCGCATGCTGGCGCGGCGCGCGCTTCGCCAGCCTGGCGAGCACCTCCGGCTCCGGTGGGGATTCCAGCACGGCGACCCGTCGGGTCTTGGCCGAGTTTTCCTCCGATCTCACCGCTTCCGGCAGCAGCGAGCGGATCACGGTTTCGATGCCACAGCCGTAGTAATCGGCGATCCATGCCCCGGCCTTCAACAAAGCCGGCGTGATCAGCGGTTCGGGATCCACCAGCGACTCCAGCTCCCGCAGGGCGAAATCCACCTGCCCGTCATTGACGATCGAGAGCACCGTGCCGGTCGCCGATTTCCGCCGCAGCGGCACGCGGACCCGGCAGCCCGGCCGCACGTCCAAGCCTGCGGGAACCGCATAGTCAAACACCAGCTCCGACGGCCCGTCGATCAATACCCGCACGTTCACTCCCTGCAAATTGCCCCTCATCCGCCATGTCCGTCAACCGCTGGAAATAAAAATGTTCATAAGAACAGTATTTTGTTGCGTCGGCCGGTGAATCTGCTATTCATGTCCCGAATCCAAACCACATCGCGCCATGAGCACACAAACCATTGATCCCACCCAAGCCGAATCCAGCCAGTCCGCCACAAGCCAGCCGTCCGGCGGCTCTGCCATGGAACGCAACCCGGATTATGCCATCTACAAACCGACTGCGCGCGGCACCGGCGGGGTGTTGCGCTTCAGTTTGAACCGCGCGAAGGGCGCGATCTTCGTCGATGCCGCGGCGCAGTCAGGCGAGAAGTCGTTCGATTGGGAAAACAAAATCACGATGAAGTGGGGCCTGTCCGATCTGGGACCGGTGATCGCCACGCTTCAGGGTCGGCAGCCCCAGGCGAAACTTTTCCATCAATCGGAGAAAGCCAGCAGCGCGTTTGAAATCAGCCACCGCGATGACCCGGAGCGCGCTCCTTACCTGTTGAATATTTCCCGCCAGCTGACAGAGGATAAATCGCTGCGCAAGGTCGGGATCCCGCTCACCCATGGCGAAGCCGCCGTGCTGGAAACCGCCCTGCGAGCCGCTATCACGCGGCTGCTGAAATGGTAGCAGGGAAGTCCCTGCCGAGCCGACTTCAGGAGCGCGGACGTTCCGTCCGCTATGTTAGGGACGTTCCGTCCCTTTTGGCGGACAGGATGTCCGGGGCACTTAGCCGTCAGAATGACGACGCTCCGTAGGGTAAGGAGCGCGGACGTTCCGTCCGCTATGTGAGAGGGACGTTCCGTCCCTTTTGGCGGACAGGATGTCCGGGGCACTTAGCCGTCAACATGACGGCGCTCCGTAGGGTAAGGAGCGCGGACGTTCCGTCCGCTATGTGAGAGGGACGTTC
>CAYNQJ010000060.1:0-19043 GCA_964399305.1 uncultured Luteolibacter sp. | reverse complement strand
CGCAAAACCCGGCAGTCAAACCCGTTTCGCTGCGCTCAAGGGGTTCTCGGCCCACCCCTGAAACGCCACGCCCCCACCCCCGGTGAACGGGGGTGGGGGCGTGGCGGAGAGGGTGGGATTCGAACCCACGGTGAGTATTACCCCACGTCCGATTTCGAATCGGGTGCCATAGACCACTCGACCACCTCTCCTTTGGTTGGGGAGCGGGAAAATGAGCGTGGCGTGGCGAATTGTAAAGCCTGCAATTTCGCCTAGTCGGGGAAAACGATCGCGCGGTGGCCGTCGATGATGGTGCGGTCGTGGACGTGGAAGCGGATGCCTTTGGCGATGGCGGTGCGTTCGCAGTTCCGGCCGAGCCGGACGAGGTCGGACGGGGTGTGGAAATGGTGCACGCGTTCGACTTCCTGTTCGATGATCGGGCCGGCGTCGAGGTCGGCGGTGACATAGTGGCAGGTGGCGCCGATGAGTTTGACGCCGCGTTCGTAGGCCTGTTGGTAGGGGTTGGCGCCGATGAAGGCGGGCAGGAAACTGTGGTGGATGTTGATGATGCGCCCGGCGTAGTCGCGGCAGAAATCGTCCGGAAGGATCTGCATGAAGCGGGCGAGCACGACCAGTTCCACGTCCTGTTCCGCGAGCAGGCGGCGGATTTCGGCGAAGCCGGCCTCGCGGCGGGTGCCGTCCATCTGGATTTCATGGAACGGGATGCCCGCGTGGTCGGCGATGGCGCGGCAGTTCGGGCGGTTGCCGATGATCGAGGTGATTTGCACCGGGAGTTCGCCGAGTTCGGTCCGCCAGAGGATCTCGTTGAGGCAGTGGTCGGTTTTGGTGACGAGCACGGCGGTGCGCATCTGATAGGGGAGGCGGCGGAAATGCCAGTTGGCGTGCAGCGAGCGGCCGAGCGTGCCGAAACCATCGATGAAATCATCGACTTCCACATCCAGGTCGGTGGTCTCGATTTCGAGCCGGGCGAAGAATTTCGCGCCGAGTTGGTCGGAGAACTGGTTGAACTCGATCAGGTTTCCGTGGTGTCCGGCGACGTAATTGGCGACTTTGGCGACGATGCCGGGTTGGTCGGGGCAGCTGAGTTTGAGGATGAGTCCCGGGCGAAGCATGGCAAGAGACTGGGGCGGTCGCGGTGATCCGTCAACCACCGGCGCAGAGCGGGCAGGGCTGACGTATCAAAAAACATGGGATTTACCGTTAAGCCGCAAAGGCCGCAAAGGAATTTTTAAAGAACATGGATATAGCAGAACGACTTTGCCATTTGTTTAAGCGGCTTTCGGGCTCTGTTTTTGAATAGCTTTGGGATTCCTTGGCGTCTTTTGCGGCTTGGCGGTGATAAATCCGAGATTCAGATGCGCCGGCCCTGGCAGAGTGGGCCGCCGTGGAAGTTTCTCAAAGGTTCAGCGCGTGCCACCGGCCAGTCGCAGGGCGACCTGTCGCAGTCCGTCCAGGGTGATATCCGGGTCCACCGAGTCGATTTCCGGCAGATTGCGGGAAATCAGTTCCGCATCGCCGCCGGTGGCGATGATTTTCGGTTTGCCATCCATTTCCGAGGCGATGCGCGCGATGATTTCCCGGACCAGTCCGCGATAGCCGAAGACCGCGCCGGCCTGCATGGCATGCACGGTGGACTTGCCGATGGCGGAGGCGGGCTCCTCCAGTTCGATCACCGGGAGTAGCGCGGTTTTGCCGGGCAGGTATGCGGACATCGCACCCAACCCGGGGGCGATCACACCGCCGCAATAAGCGGGTTGGGCGGAGATCACATCGAAGGTCACCGCCGTGCCGAAGTCGATCACGATGGCGGGCGCGCCGTAGCGGCTGAGGGCACCGGCGGCGTTGGCCAGGCGGTCGGCACCGATCTGGGCGGGCTCCGGGTAGTCGATCGCCAGCCCTAACGGACTTTGGTGATTCAGGAAATGATAGTTGTGGTTTTCGAAAAAATCCGCGAGCACGGCGGCCTTGGCGGGCACCACCGAGCCGATGATCACGTCGTTGTAATCCACGCCGTGGAGCAGTTCCGCGAGGGCTTCGGCTGAGATCTCGCGGGTCGGCAGGGTGCCGCGCCACGACAGCAGTCCGTCGGCGGTTCCGAGTGCGAACTTGGTGCGGGTGTTGGAGTTGTCGATCAGCAACCAGGTCATGGGTGGTGATGAGGTGTTTACCAGCGGTGGGTGGTGAAGTATTCGTGACCGGAGGATCCGAGGCGCGGCGCGCCTTTGTTAGAGCGGATGACCAGCAGGCCGTCGTTGATGCGCAGTTTCATTGCCTGCCCGACATCCGGGGATTCCAGCCAGAATTTGAACCACAGGTCCGTGGTGCCGCCGGCTTCGGTCCCGCCGAGTGTGGTGTCCGCCGGTTCCAGCTCCTTCCCGTCGGCCATGACCAGGCGGACCGGTTTTTCCAAGTCGTGGGTTTTTCCCGGAGTGATCTTCAAATGGACTTCCAGCCAGAAAAACGAGCGGTCTTGCCTCACCTGGCAGCCCACGACCTTGCAGCGTGCTCCGGGGTCGGGGTTCCAAGCATATGGCTTGAACCACGACCACGTGGCGAATGCCGCCGTAACCAACAGCATGGCCATCAAAAAAACGCGCAGTGTGGGACGCTTCACGCGGCCATGTGAGCCCACACGGGCCAGCCCTGCAAACGAAAACGGGCGGACCGTTGCCGGCCCGCCCGTGGGAGGTCTATGATCTGTTCCGAACTTATGCCTGGCTGTCGTTGTATGCGGGGGCACCGTGCTCCGCGACGTCGAGGCCATCGTGTTCTTCCTGGTCGTCAACCCGGACGCCCATGGTCAGTTTGATGACATAGAACAGCACGAACGAGGTGACGAAAGCGAAGGCCGAAACACTCAGAGTGCCAACCAACTGTGGCATGAATCCGATCTTTTCCGCCGCCAGTTCCTCCTTGCCGAACAAGGCGACCGCCAGAGTGCCCCAGATGCCGCACACCCCGTGCACGGAGACCGCGCCCACCGGGTCGTCGATACGGATTTTGTCGAGGAGCAGCACTGAGAAGACCACCAGGCCGCCGGCGATCGCGCCCACCGCCACGGCACCCCATGGAGTGATGGCTCCTGCGCCTGCGGTGATTCCGACCAATCCCGCCAACATGCCGTTGAGGCCCATCGAAAGATCCGGTTTTTTGAGGACCGCCCATGAGGCGAACATGGCGGCCAGTCCGCCGGCGAAGCCCGCCATCGCAGTGGTCACGAAGACCCGCGACACGCTCTGTGGGTCGGCAGACAGGACCGAGCCGCCGTTGAAGCCAAACCAGCCGAGGAAGAGCATGAATACCCCGATCGCTGCCAGCGGCAGGCTGTGCGGGAGAATCGGCTTCACGCCGTCCTTGGTGTATTTGCCGCGGCGCGGGCCCAGGACCAGGATGGCGGCCAGTGCGGCGAATCCGCCGAAGGCATGCACCAGTGAGGAGCCCGCGAAATCGATGAATTGGGCGGATGCGTCCGCAGCTTCCCCTCCGAACTTGTTGAGCCATCCCTTGCCCCACTCCCATGAACCGGTGATCGGATAGAGGAAGGTGACGAGAATCGTGGCGTAGACCATGAAGGACTTCAGCTTGACGCGTTCGGCCACTGCGCCTGAAACAATCGTGGCAGCTGTGGCCGCGAACATCGCCTGGAAGATGAAATCCGACCAGTAGGTGTAATTTGCGTAGGTGGAGGTCATGTTGGCGGCGACGTCCTCTCCGGAAAAGCCATTGGTAAGCGGCCCCCCGATCGCGAAGAAGCCGTTGAACTCCCCGGGATACATGGCATTGAAGCCGTATGCCATGTAGCCAATGGCGCCAACGCAGACAATAAACACGTTCTTGAAGAGGATGTTCACCGTGTTTTTCTTCTGGCAGAGTCCGGACTCCACTGCGGAGAAACCCAGGTGCATGATGAATACCAGCGCCGCTGAAATCAGGATCCAAAGGTTGTTCACCACGAACATCGCGGCGTCAGGGCCGGCCATGAAGGCCTCGTAAGTTCCCTCCGCGGGTGCCGGCTCCGCGGCGACAGCCGGGGCGGGTTCCTCCGCAGGTGCCGGTTGTGCGGCGGGTGCTGTCTCGGCCGGGGCGGCGACGCCTTCGCCGACAGGTGGTGAATTCGCGTCCTGCCCGTAAGCGGGGATTGCCAATGGTATGGCGGCGAAAGCGATCGCCGTGGCCGCGAGGGCCCGCATTTTGATTAGGTATCGACTGGTCATGGTGTTCAGGGTTGATCGGATGATTGTGTGCTTCCTCCCAAGGCATTCCGTATCCCAGAGGGTCACGAAAAGCCCATAAGCAAACACCGTGCCAAGATTGGTGGTCCTCGAAAAACTCAGGTTTTCCCGCACTGGGTCGAAAAATCGAAAAAATCGGTTTCCCGCTTGCCATCCATCAGCTCGCAACCTATCCACTGCGCATGCGGGACGCAAAACCCGTGCTGAAATAATGCTGGACAAATACTTCGGAAACGTGAATCATTCACACAACGGAGTGCGTTTGGCTGCCTTTTGGCACGTGAGATGCTAATTCCGAGTCGCTCCTGTCTGTTCGATTTACCGCACAGCCAAGGACGCAAGCAGCAACCGAAAACCAACACAACACCATGCAAAACTACTGCAAAACCATTGGCGCCATGGCCGCTGCCTCCGCCCTTGTGGCCGGCACTGCCTCGGCGGAAGTCGAATATGAACTCCACACCGGATATTCCACCGAGTATCTCTTCCGCGGCATCGACCTCGGAGATGACCTCGTGGAAGTCGGTTTCGACGTTGCCACCGAATACAACGGCTTCGGTCTCAGTGCCGGTGCTTGGTATGGCTCGTTTGACGAAGTCGTTGATCTCAACAACGGTGTGGGTCCTGCCCGTCCAGTGGACACCGATCTCGATGAACTCGACATCTATGGCGAAGTTTCCAAGGATTTTGGATTCCTCACCGCGGCTGTGGGTTACATCTATTACATGAACTCCGAGCCGTCCATCAACGGTTTCTTCCCCGCGAAGTTCCAGAATGACGATGCACAGGAAGTCTATTTCTCGGTCGCCCGTGATTTCGGTTTCGTGAATGCCTCGCTCACCTATTTCTGGGATATCGAGTTGGACAACGACGGCTATTCCGAGCTGGCCCTTGATCGCAGCTTCGAGCTCAACCAGTGCCTCAGCCTCAGCGTTGCCAGCAACGTGGGCTACCTTGTCGAGCAGAACGACTTCACCGCCTGGACCACCAAGATCGGTCTTGACTGGGCCTTCGCCGAGCGCGCCAAGCTCTCGCCGTTTGTGGCCGTCTCCATCGCCCTCAGCGATGAAGTGGACACCGCTTATGAAGGCTCCGACAACGAGCTCATCGGTGGTTCGATGCTGAGCGTCAGCTTCTAATCCACGGAGTCACAGACTTCACAACACATTCAAAGGGCGGCCACGAAAGTGGTCGCCCTTTTTTCATGGTTGTTGCAGATGCGGCCGCGCTTGCCCGTCCGCAGATCCAGAAAGGAAATCAGAGATTTGAGATTGGGATCTCAGGGTTCCGACTTCAGTGGCGCAGAGGGTTGTTTTCAGGTCGTGCTTCGAGCAGATCAATCCCTGCGCAAGATGCGCATGCTCCCCATTACAAGAGATTCCATCAGGCCACTCAGCCGAGGAATCCGGTGAGCGGGCTGGTGGCGCTGGCGTGATCGCAGCGTTCCGGCAGACCAAGTTCGTAGGCCTCCCGGCCGGCGGAAACCGCCATTTTGAAGGCTGTGGCCATGCGGACCGGGTCGCTGGCGATGGCGATGGCGGTATTGACGAGTACGGCGTCGGCCCCGAGTTCCATGGCTTCCGCAGCGTGGCTGGGTGCGCCGATGCCCGCGTCCACGACGACCGGGACGGTGGCTTGTTCGATAATGATGCGGATTTGGTCGCGGGTGGCGAGGCCCTTGTTGGATCCGATTGGGGCTCCCAGTGGCATCACGGTGGCGGATCCGGCTTCCTGGAGGCGTTTGGCCAGCACGGGATCGGCATTGATGTAGGGAAGGACGGTAAAGCCTTCCTTGACAAGGATTTCGGTGGCTTTGAGGGTTTCGATTGGATCGGGAAGTAGATAGGTTGGGTCCGGGTGGATTTCGAGTTTCACCCATTTCGGGAGTCCGGCGGCGGCGGCGAGGCGTGCGAGCCTGACGGCTTCCTCGGCGTTCATGGCACCGCTGGTATTCGGCAGGAGCAGGTATTTTGCCGGGTCGATGAAATCGAGGATATTGGCATAGGGGTCGTGGCGTCCGGTGAGATCGGCGCGACGCAGGGCGACGGTGACGATTTCCGCGCCGCTGGCGGCGAGGGCGTCGCGCATCGACTCGTGGGATGGGAATTTCCCGGTGCCGAGAAACAGGCGGGAGTGGAATTCGCGGCCGGCGATGACGAGCGGAGACATGGGGGTAATGTGGGATTCGGGTGCTTCCATATCAAACGGGAAAAGCGGACAGCCAGCGTTCGAAGGCGGCGTGGTCACGGAGATCATATTGCCAGCAATGGAAGCCGAAGGCGCGGCCGGTCGCGATGTTTTCCGGGAGATCATCGATGTAGAGGGTGTCGTCCGGCATCAGGGCATGGGCATCCACCGCGTGCTGATAGATCTGCGGATGGGGTTTGATGGCACCGGTTTCGAACGAAAGCACGGCTTCGTGGAAAAGTGAGAATTCCGGGAAGGCTGCGAAGACCCAAGGGCAGTGGATCGCATTTGTGTTGGAAAACAGGATGAGGCGGTGACTACGCGCGGCAAGCCCGCGCACACAGTCCCACATCGGCGGGTTTGGGGTGAAGATATCCTGCCAGGCCCGGCGGAACTCCTCCCGGGTGGCCCGGCTGCCAAGGACATCCAGTGCCCAGCGTGTGTAATCCTCTGCGTTGATCGCACCGGCTTCAAAGTCGTCCTTGCGCTCCAGCAAGCGGGTGAGGCGCGCCTGTGGATCGGTGCAGTCATCCGGCAGCAACCGCCGCAGCGAAGTCTCGAAATCAAAGTCAAGCAGCACCCGGCCGATGTCGTAAAGAAAAGTCATGGAAGCGTCGTGGTTTGTGAAGGAACGCGTGATGCCCCGGAGGCGATTTCATCCAGGATGAAGCGGGCGGCGGTGATGGCTCCGGCGTTTTTCGCATGGCGCGCGAGGGCCGCTTTCATCTCACGCCATCCGGCGGCCTGGTTCGCCAGCAACTGGCGGATTCGGCGGGTCATTTCCTCTGGAGTCTGTGCCAGCGCGCCGCCGCCGATTGCTTCCAGTAACCTGAGATTTCCCTCTTCCTGGCCCGGGACGAGGTGGTGAATGAGCATCGGACAACGCGCGGCGATGGCTTCATGGACGGTGGCACCGCCCGCTTTGCCGATGATGAGGTGGTGCTGGCTGAGCAACTGCGGGACCTTGTGCGTCCAACCGATCAGCCGGACCCGGCCGGGATAGGCCCTGCGGATTTTTTCCGCGTGCGGAAGGTGGCGGCGGACGTTGCGGCCCATGACGATGGTCAGCCGCAGGGAAGGGGATGATTCTAACAATACTTCGGCATTCTGGCAAAGCAGCGATGATTTCGCGGTTGGGAAATACAACACCCGAAAAGTATCGCAGGAGTCGTCTTGTGCCACCGTTTGAAGGCTGGAAAACGCCGGGTGGACCGGAAATCCTGTCTCTATGATCCGCGTGCTTTCGATGCCGCGGCCGGCCATCGCCTCGCGGGTTGAACCATCGGTCACCAGCCACCAGTCCGATGGAGCGCGCAGCCAGGCCGCGTTGATCTCGATGGAATCCGTCACCACCGTGAACACCGGCAGAGGTCTGGGAATGGATGGGTCGGATGCCAGGATCCCGGGCATGAAATACGGATAGATTGGATAGGTGCTGACCACCGCGTCCGGCCGGTGCTTCGCGATCATGTGCGCCATCACCTGTTGCGGGCGGCGAAGGATGGGTGAGCGGCTTTTATTGAAATCACAGCGGTCGGTGGAACGGTAAACCGCGGCCCAAAGCCGTGGGAAGTGGGTGGTGACAATCCGGTATGCGGTGCTCACCAAGGCGCTGAGGCGCGGCATGCCGATGAAACAGGGGTCCGCGACTTGAGTGACCGCACCGGCATTTTCCAACGCCAGGCTCAGGTTGCGGGCGGCGCTGTTGTGACCCTCGCCAAATGCGGCGGTGACGATCAGAATGCGCGGTGGGTTTGACATGACGTTGCTTGCGCGGAGATTATGGGCGAGACGGACGTTGCGTCGATCGAGTTTTTGTGTCTTTCCTTGCCCAGGAGATGCGTCGACAGGAGAAACCATTGCAACTGAAACCGGTGGACGAGGCGTCACCGGATTCCACACCGGTGGTGCGTCTTCGCAACAGCGAGATTGCCGCCGCCGGCTTGGATCAAAGGCCGGTCAGGCTGGCGATTCATGAGGATGAGGCGCGTCCGGATCCGGTCCGGCACCGGCTTGAAATGCCTTCGGCGGATGAGCCGGAATTCCGCACGCATCAACCCGGAATCGAGGTGTTGATCGAGCAGGAGTCGGTTGAAGTGGACGGCATGGAGCAAAAGTGGGGGGAATCCTCCAAGCTCCGCAATCCGATTCCCTGGGGTTGGTTCGTGCTGATCGGACTGTTGTTGCTGGGAGCGGTGGTTTGGTCGCTTTCCGGCACGCGCAAAGGCGCGGGGCAGGCTGTGGGCATCCAAGGCAAAATCGAGTCCGCCATCGAGAATGAGGAAATGGAGATCGTCGAGGCCACGCGGCTGATTGAGCGCATCGAGTCGCAGTTGCGTCGGTTTTTCGAATGCACTTCGGTGGATTCGCTGATCACGTTGGTACGCCATCCGGACAGGGTGGGGCCGATGATCCGGGCTTATCACGCAGACAAGCCTGTCGGCGGGGCCCTGCTGCGCAATGTCCGCGTGCTCCAACCGTTGACGCTGGATGGCCGGGGGGATTTCTGGATGGTCTCACTGACCCTCACCGACAATCGCGCACACGATCTGATCCTTGAGGTCGGCCCTTCCGGCGAGCCGCTGATTGATTGGGAGACATTTGTTTGCTATCAACCGGTTCCATGGGACGATTTTGTCCAGCGGCGGCCCACCGGCGAATCGTTCGATTTCAGGGTGTATGTCGAGGAGGATCATTTTTACAGTCACGAGTTCGCGGATGCGGACCGCTGGGCGTGCTTTCGCCTGACCGCCCGTGGCAGCGCGGAGCCGCTCTATGGGTATCTGGCTGCGGACTCGCCTGACCTGCCCAGGCTGCAGACCATGGTCCAGTCCAATCGCGGCAAGCGGGTGAGTGTCATCCTTAGGCTGCTGATTCCGGAAAACCTCCAATCGCACCGCGGGGTCGTGATTGAGAGGTTCATCAGCCCCCGGTGGATCCATGTCGATTCTCCCGTCGATACTCCGTGAGTGCCGGCGGCTTTTTTCCGGCACGGGCATCTCAATCGTCCGTCTCGTCAGGCGAGTCAGTTGGTGCCGCTTTGGTCCGCCTGTGTCGTGGGTTGTGCGTCTGATAGATGTGGAAAGGCGGCTTTGACCATGGCGGCGGACACCGGGAACCGGAGGAAACCGCGGCGATAGGCATCGCGTTGCGCTTCGGGCAGCGTCGGCCACAGGTTGTTGATCTCGGCAGGATCCTCCACGATGTCGTAGAGGTCCTCCAAGGGCGGTGAGCCGCTGGTGCGCAGCATGTAGTGGAAGCGCCCGGTCACCGAGCTGAGTCCGATGACGCTGGGCATGATTTCATCCGTATTGGTGATCCATGCCGTGCGCTGGGGATCGATCGGATGAAACAGACTGCGTCCCATCATGGGTGAGCGGAAGCTTTCCAGTTCCGGATTTTCCCATGCGCCGATGCAGTCGAGGATGGTCGGGAGGATGTCGAGGTTCTGGGTGTTGACGGACCGGTTGTCGCGCAAGGATGTCAGGTCGCGGCTGGCGGCGAATTTTTCCGGCAGCCAGATCCACAGCGGAACCGAGATGGTTTCGGTGAAGTGGCAGTAGAAATGGGCGATGTAGCCGTGTTCTTTGAACGCCTCGCCGTGGTCGGAGGCGAATATGATCACTGTGTGGTCGAGTTGTCCGGAGCTTTGAAGGGCGTCGATGAGGTGGCGGGTGTGCGTGTCCGTCTCCAGAATCGTGTTGTCATAGAGGTCGAGATCGGAGCCGGACCATCGCTGGTATTGAGTCTCGGTGTTGTATGGATAGTGGTTGGAATTGAGATGGACAACGCCGAGGAATGGCCGGTCGGATCGGGCAAGCGACGCAATGTGCTTGATGGCGCGATCCACCGTGATGTGATCGTCGCTGCCCATGTCGCGGTAAGGTGGCAGGTTTTCATTCCGCTGGTCCCACGATTGTTCAGGCGGCGGGGTGGTGATGAAATCGCCAAGGCCAAGCCATTCGAGATCGTGCGATGTGAAATAGAAGCTGTGCATGTCGGCTGCGGCGGCCCATTGCCACAGGAGCGGGGCTTTGGTGCGCAGCGCGAGCGGTTGGATGGGTGCGATGCCCGTCAGGATGCTTGGGACCGACAGCAAGGTGGTTGTGGAGTTGGAGTAGGTTTGATCAAATTGGAAAAACCTTGCGGGATGTTTTGCGGCGAACTCCGCCATGAACGGCGTGGTATTCCGCCGGTAGCCGTGGATTTGAAGGTTCTGGCGGCGCAGGCTTTCGTTGAGGATGAGCAGCACATTGACCGCTGGCCGGGGTAGGCGGGTGGGAATCGCCAGGGGCTCCCGGGCAGGCAGGAGGATAGGTTTCGGATTGATGCCTTTGATCTCGTTGTGGGCATACATCGCGACCACCAGTGGAATGCGCACGACGGGGACAAAGCATTGGCCGCGTGCCACGGTGGCGGCCCAGCAGAACCACAGTGAGATTCCACAGAGGCCGGACACGATGACCAGATTGCGCTTGCCGGATGGCCCGGCGTGCTCTTCCCAGCGCCGCCAGCGGTCGATCCAGAATGCCAGCGCCGCTGCGGCCGCCACGAGCACGGAGGCGTGCAAGGCACTGAACGAGTCCTTGAACATGATCAGCGCGTTCTCGGTTTCGCAGCGGATGAAAGACAATAGGAAAAGATCGGGCAAATCGCCGTTGGCGGCATAAATCGAGTATCCGAAACCCAGCAGGGACAGGCAGCCGAGGCTGAGCGATCCAAGAATGAATCGGTAAGTGCCGGTCCAACCACGCGCGCGCGCGCGGAGCAGCAAGCGGGCGAGCAGCCACCAGAGGCCCGTCATCAGCACGACCGAGGCGGCATAGCACGACCACTCGATGGCGGTGAAAGCTCCAACGATCCGTGCGCGGATCGCAAGATCGGCGGCCAGCATCAGGGCCGGCCATGCGAGCAGCCAGGAAAGCCTCCACCATGGATTGTGTGACATGCCGGTATTTGCGATTCTCAGAGTGATGGTGGATTGTGGCAGGGATCCCGCTCAGGGAGAGGGGCCGGCCATTGGGCCCCGTGCCTCCCCACGTTCAAGCGGCGCAATGTTGCTTTTCGGTCTATGGTTTCCAAGGATTTTATCGCAAAAGCTGATTCGTGGCCATTCCGCCATGTTGACGGGCGGTTGCGCAAACATGCGACCCGCAGCAATCGCCGCTTGAGTTTCGCCCCGCTGAAGCCCAGCCTCGTCCCGCCTCTCATGAAACCATACGCCACGTTGATCGCCATTTCGCTCCTTGCCAGTGCCGCACCCGCGCTTGCCCAGGCCCCCAAGGTGTTTGCCGGGTTGTTCGAGCAGGACGTCCCGGTGCGCGGCCAGATCGGCATGGTGGTGCCTCCGTCCGGTATCGACAAATACGTCGCCAAGGTCGAGACCGCCGCCCGCAAGGATCCCAAATGGTTCCGCGAATTCTCAGCCAAGGCGAAACCCGGCGTCCCGCTGCCATTCGATGAACGCCTTGGGCTCACCAAAGAGGAGTATGCCGATTACATCGCCCTGTGGGAGAAGCGTGAGTTCAAACCTGCGGAAGACGTGATGCTGCTTTTGCGCAAGAGTGCGGGCGGCACTTGGTCGCTTACATGCACAGGCGGAGCCAGCGCCATTTCAACCCTCCGCTATGATCCCAAGGAGGATGTTTTCCAATCGCCCAATGGCTCACTCAAACGGATCGAGGACATCAATGCCGACGCCACCAGTATCCTCGGCGCGTGGACCGGGTTTGAATGGAAATTCGAGGAGGAAACCGGGCTCGGAAAAACCAAGGAGAACATCGCCCTCGGCCAGATGGGCGATAAGAAATCCGGGCTTCTGGTCTATCGGTTCCAGGAACTCTCGACGGAGGGCACGCGCCTGCTCGACAAGAGCCTTGTGGTGCGGTTTCCGCTCGGCAAGGCCGGCCAGGTGAAGGCGGCCCCCGGCAAGAAACCCGCTGGCAAGAAACCGGCTCCCGTCAAAGTCACTCCCAAGCGCTGACCCGACAGCCGCTCCGATGAGAATCATCGCCGGAAGCGCCGGCCGAACGGCCATCAAGGTTCCAGCGGGTGTCACCCGCCCGACCACGGATTTTGTGCGGCAGGCTATTTTTTCGATTCTCGCCGATCGTGTGGCTGACGCACGCGTGCTGGATCTTTTCGCCGGATCGGGAGCCATTGGCCTGGAGGCGCTGAGCCGCGGCGCGTCAGCGTGCCGGTTCGTCGATGAAAATCGACATTGCGGCGCGGTCATCACCGCCAATCTCGAAAAGGCCCGCCTGACAGGTGGTGTGGTAAGCAAGGCGGAAACCACCGCTTTTCTCAAACGCGATGCTTCAACCTACGATCTGATCTTCGCCGATCCGCCGTATTGGAAACATCATGGTGATGTCGATCATGTCGGGCGGCTTCTCACAGGCGGGTGGATCGCCCCGCGTCTGGCACCCGGAGGATGGTTCATCGCGGAAATCTCGGCCAATCAGCCATCGCCGGATGGCGCCGGGCTTGCGTTGATCGACCGCCGCGAGTATGGCGGCAGCGCGATCGTGATCTATGGTCACAGTGTCGAGCCGGGCTCCGCTGGGGAGTCCGCCGGCGGATGATCAGGAAACGCTGAGAAATTCAATCGCGCGCTTTTCCGACCAATATTCGCCGGACGCGGCCATGTCTGCAAATCCGACATGGCCGCCTGTTAGGGGTGTTTCCAGGTGGAGCCGGTCGCTGGCCGCGGCCTCCTCGAGAGGATAACATCCCGGTCCGAGGAAGGGATCGTTCAGCGCGTTGACGAGCAGGGCGGGCAGGCTGATTTGTGAGAGAAACCGGCGGCAGCTGTTGCGCTCCCAGTAATCCCGCGCATCGCGAAATCCATGGAGCGGGGCGGTGTAGCGGTCGTCGAATTCCTGGAATGTGTGAATCCTTGCGAGCCCCGACGGATCCAGTGCTCCGGGAAATTTCAGACATTTGTCGTGGATTTTTTTCCGCAGCGAGCTGAGGAACCGTTCCATGTAAAGCCTGTTGGCCGGCCGTGAGAGTTGGCGGCAAGAGCAGGCGAGATCGCAGGGCACCGAGAAGGCCGCGGCGCGATGCAGGCGCGCTGGTACATCCGCCCCCAACTCGCCAAGGTATTTCAGAGTGAGATTGCCCCCAAGGCTGAAGCCGATGAGGTCGATGGATTCCGCCTGATGCCGGTCCATCGCATGGCGGACAACCGCGTGCAGATCTTCGGTCGCACCGCTGTGATACATGCGCAAGAGGCGGTTGGGTTCGCCGCTGCATCCGCGGAAATTCCAAACCAGTATATCCCAGCCGCGCCGGGCCAGAGCCGCCGCCATTCCCTGCATGTAGCCGGTCCTCGCGTCGGCTTCCAATCCATGCGAGAGAATCGCCAGCTTCGGCCGGTCCTCCACGAGCCATTCCAAGTCGATGAAATCACCATCCGGCAATTCCATCCGCTCGGCGTTGGTGGTGACGCGCGCAACCCGCCGACACAGCGCGGGGTGGATGGTTTGCAGGTGTCCTCCCGGCAGCCAGACAGGCGCACGGTAGCGCGATGTTTCGATCAGCGGCATGACATGCCCCCGGCTGCTTTTTGTTAGGGAATTTCTTCCAGGCGGATGTTGCGGAAGTGGATTTCCCCACCTTCGGATTGCAGACCGATCGGTCCGGCCAGTTCATCCAAGCCGTTCGCCTGATTGACGAGTTCTCCGTTTACCTTGAGTTCCAGGGTTTTGCCAGAAACGGTGATTTCATATTGGTTCCACTCGCCGGGTGCCTTTTCGGCGTCCTTGATTTTTTTGACGCCTTCGAAGTCGCCGAGCGACTCGTGATCCTTGATTTCCTGGATCCGCTCCGCAGGGCCATCAATGGCCGCGCCAAAGAATCCCCAAGCGTCGCCCGCGCTGCCGTGCTTGAGCTGTGCTTCGACACACTTCGGCATGAAGGTGGCGGGTTCGCCGGCGATGCGCAGCAGGACGCCGCTGTTTCCCGGTTCGCTTCCGGGTGCCCAGCGCCATTCGAGGCTGAGCTTGAAATTCTGATAAGACTCGTTGGTGAACAAATATCCGATCGGTTCACCTTTACAGACCAACACGCCGTCCTTCGCGCTCCAGACATCGTCTTTTTTCACGCCTTCTCCCACCAGCACGTGGGACCAGCCATCGAGATTGGTGCCATTGAAAATACTTTTGCCTGCATGGGTGGCTTCGGATTGCGGTTTGGAACAGGATGCGAGCAGGATGCCGATGGCAGCGGATAAAGTGAGGGATTTCATGATGGTGGATGTTTTGCCCGGCCGTCGTATCAAAATGATCGATCCCGCCAAAGGCAGAAATTTGCGGTTGGGTCAGGAGAGCCCGACGATTTGTCCTTCGGAATCGAGATCCATGCCAATGGCCGACGGAGTTTTTGGCAAACCGGGCATGGTCATGATGTCGCCACAGATTACCACCACGAAGCCGGCTCCGGCGCTGAGCCGCAGTTCGCGCACCTTGAGCGTGTGCCCGTCCGCCAGCCCCACCGCCTCGGGATCGGTCGAGAACGAATATTGGGTTTTGGCAATGCACACCGGCAGTTTGCCGTATCCGGCCTCCTCGAGCTTCGCGATCTGGCGGTCAATCGCGACGTTGGTCGAAACGGTTCCCGACCGATAGATTTTCCGCGCGATCGTGGTGATCTTTTCCATCAGCGGCATGTCGTCAGGGTAAAGGAATCTGAAATCGGCAGGTCCGCGATCGATCTCGCGCAGCACGGCCTCGGCGAGCGGCACGGCACCTGCCCCGCCATCGGCCCAGTGTGTCGCCGATGCGACGGGAACCGCTGCTTCACCACATGCGTCAATCACCATGGCCGCTTCTTCGGCCGTGTCCGAGTGAAAGCGGTTGAACGCAACCACACATGGGACGCCGAAGTGATCCCGCAGGTTTTCGACGTGCCGTCGCAGGTTGGCCAATCCCCTGCCGACCGCGGCCGGATCCGCATCATGCAGCCGCTTGGCGGGCGCGCCTCCCTGGTAGCGCAGCGCCGGTAGTGTGATCACGACCACGGCCGCCGCCGGGGTGATTCCGCTCTGGCGGCATTTGATGTCGAAAAACTTCTCCGCGCCGAGGTCTGCGCCGAAGCCGGCTTCTGTGACGACGAAATCCGCCATCTTGAGTGCCGCGCGCGTGGCCCGGACCGAGTTGCATCCATGCGCGATGTTTCCGAAGGGACCGCCATGAATCAGCGCCGGATTGTTTTCCACCGTCTGCACCAGGTTCGGCATGAACGCATCCTTGAGCAGGACCACCATGGCACCGGAAACGCCGAATTCCTGAGCGCGGATCATTGCGCCGGCCCGGCTTTGACCGACAATCATCCGGTTGAAACGCTCTTTCAGGTCGCTCATGGACTGGGCAAGGCAGAAGACCGCCATGACCTCGCTGGCTGGCACAATGTCGAACCCCGACTCACGTGGAAATCCGTTCGCGGCTCCGCCCAACGCGATCGTCAACGACCGCAGCGCCCGGTCGTTCATGTCCATCACCCGCCGCCAGGTCACCCGCCGCAAATCCAATCGCAGCTCGTTGCTATGATGGATATAGTTGTCGATCACAGCAGCGAGCAGGTTGTTGGCAGCGGCGATCGCGTGGAAATCCCCGGTGAAGTGTAGGTTGATATCCTCCATCGGCACCACCTGCGCGCGGCCACCGCCTGCGGCACCGCCTTTCATGCCGAAGCATGGGCCGAGCGATGGTTCGCGCAGGCAAACGATCGAGCGCTTTCCCAAAAGGCACAGCGCGTCATGCAGACCCACGCTGGTTGTCGTCTTGCCGCCACCGGCCGGTGGCGGACTCATCGCTGTGACCAGGATCAGCCTGCCGTCGGGCCGGTCTGCCAAACCCTCGATAAACGGGCTGGAGATTTTTGCCTTGTGGCGGCCGTAACATTCGAGGTGTTGCTCAAGGATGCCCAGCGACGCGCCAATCTCAGCGATGGGTTTCAGCTTCGCTCCACGCGATATCCTCAGGTCATGGTTGACGTCCATGAAAAGGAATTCTCAACAGAACCCGGCCGGGCTCAATCCGAATCCGCGCGGGGATTCGGATTGTGGCGGTGTCATGCCGCCAAGTGTTGATATGATGTGGCGGTGAAGGGCGCGGAATGAAGGTGGCGTAACCCGTTTTGCAATGAAAGGCTGCCTTGGCCCGCGATGGTGGATGGGGGGGGAGGCGGCATTGTCGGGCGTCATGGGCCTGGTTCTGGCACTGCCGGCGGTCGGGGAATTGCAAGACGCGCAGCGGCTGGCCCTGCGAAACGCCATTTCCGATCTCTCGGCCACTTTCGGTGCGGATTATCCGAACGGCGCCGGGTTTCTCCAACGGCTGGAAGCACTCGACCCTGCGGATGACGCGGCTTTCGAGGCCTTGCGCCGCGAGGCTCTGCTCGCCAATCCGCTGCTTGTCCGCCAGCCGTTGTTGTTTGTCACCCGCCGCAAGTTCGCCCCGGACCATCATAACACCGAAACGTTTTTCCAACAAGGCGAGATCAATACGGACAGTTGCCGTCCGAGCGGCGCGCTCAATATGTTAGATTTGGCTGGCGGCCGTGTTACGGTCCTGCTCGATGCGGGTTGCGACGGTCTCATCCGCGATCCGGAAATCTCATTCGACGGAAAGCGTGTTGTTTTTTCCTGCCGGCGCAACCGCTCGGAGGGTGCCTCCATATGAGAGATCAATCGGGATGGCGGCAAACCGCGCCGCATCACAAACGATATCACCGTCAACGATATCGATCCCGTCTACCTGCCCGGTGGCGACATCGTGTTCACCTCCACCTGCGAACCGAAGTACTGCATGTGCAACCGCCATATCATGGGAAATCTGTTCCGTATGGAGGGCGACGGAGCCAACATCCATCAAATCGGCCACAGCACCCTGTTCGAGGGTCACACTACGCTGATGGCAGATGTCCGCCTGCTTTACGACCGATGGGAATATGTCGACCGCAATTTCGGCGACGGCCAATCGCTTTGGACGGTCAATCCTGACGGAACGGGGCATGCGATCTGCTGGGGTGCCAATATCCCGTCGCCTGGCGCGGTGATCGACGCGCGGATGGTGCCTGCTTCCGCGCTGTCCATCGCGGTTTTCGCGGCATGCCATGACCGTCCTTGGGGAGCGCTGGCATTGCTTGACCGTCGCCTCGGTGTCGATCAGCGCGATGTGGTGCTGCGGACCTGGCCGGCCGAATCGATCAATAATTTTGGCAAAGGAGGATTCGATTCGACCACGCGGATGGCAATCAAATACGAGGATCCCTATCCGCTGTCGGAAAAATATTTTCTCGCCTCGCGGATGACCGCCGCATGGTCAGGCATCACAGGAATCTATCTGATCGATGTGTTTGGCAACGAGGTCTGTGTGCACACGGAGGAGCCGGGGTGTTTTGATCCGATGCCGCTCGCCGCCCGCCGGAGCCGCCGATGATTCCGAACCGTCGGAATTTCGATAATGCTCCGGGGCGGTTCTTTGTCCAAAACGCCGGCTTGGGAAGCCATATGGGAGACACTGCGAAATCGGAAGTGAAGTATCTTCGGATTGTCGAATCTCCAGAAAAACGCAGCTTTTCGGTGGGTGCCTGGGGAGGTAAGGGAGGACAGTGGCCTGCATGAACTGGCTCAATTTCGAGAACAAGCGCATCCTCGGTACGGTGCCGGTCGAAGCCGATGGCCCTGCTTTCTTCGAGGTGCCTTCGGATCGGTTTGTGTTTTTTCAGACACTCGACAATGACAAGCGGATGATCCAGTCGATGCGCAAGCCACCGGTGAAACTCGATGGCTGGTTAGTCGAGCCGGCGCGCGGTTTTTCCTTTGTTGACGACGTCCAGCCTGTGTTCGACCGCCACTATGTTTCATGCCACGATTTCGGCAACTCCCGCAATGGCGGGTTGGTTTTGGCTCGCGACAGGGAGGTGGTCTTCAACGCGGCCTACACGGAATTGTGGTCGAAGCGGCTTACGGGGGCGGTCGGCGCAGGGCCTGCACAAGTGATGCTTGCTGGCTCGTGGGGGTCGCGGGCAAGCCGGCTGGTAGCCGTGTTGGAAGGAGGTCATTGCGACGTGCGTGTTGGTCCGGAGGAAATGGAACGGATCGTCACTTGGGTCGATTTCAATGCGCCCTACTATCCGGCTTATGAAACCGCGTTTCCGCTGGGTGCGGTCGGGCGCTCGCCTTTAACCAAATCCCAGAGTGCGCGTATTGCGCGACTCACCGGGATTGATCTCTCGGGGAACACCGCGCACGACAAGCACCGCGTCCTGATCAACTTCGACCGGCCGGAAGTCAGCCCCCTGCTTGTCGCTTTGCCTGCTGATCCCGCAAACCCAGCGCGTAGCGAAATCATTGCGATTTTGGCGGCAGGTGCGCAGACGCTGCGGGCCACCCAGCGGGGTGACAGCCGCCAATTCATTCCATGCGCAGACGATCAGGCGCGGTATCTACGCCGCACCTCCATAGTGGAGGATAATCGGGCAGCCATTCGCGGTGGACGCAGTCGTTACGATAATGAACCGCCGTAAAACTAATAAAAAGACAGACTTTTTATTAGATATTATTCTTGCCGGGCGGGCGGCAGATCGGTAGGTTCGCGGGCATGGGGATGCGCAATG
>CAYNQJ010000059.1:0-19568 GCA_964399305.1 uncultured Luteolibacter sp. | reverse complement strand
GCACTCGCCTAAAAAATCCCGTTTTGCTCCGTCTCTCTGTCCCGTTTTGCTCCGGCCCCGACAGGGCGGGGACCGCCCGTATGTGGAAAGCCGCTACGGCCTGTTGGTGGATGCCAAGGGGGCTTCCGGCCGCTACGTCAGGCTTTACAGCAATGGCGCCACCTCGACCGCGATGAACCATTACACCGAGGTCGAGGTGTTCGGCATCCGCCGTTATAGCACCGCTGCCATCTCCCGCCCTGCAATGATCCGGTTGTCTCCGCGATATTCTGATGATAACCTGCCATATGGCCGCAGCCGGTCACAGAGGTGGCATCGAACTGGAGGAGATCCCCCTGGCCAGGGCGTTCATGTGGATCGAACCCGGGCCGGTCGCGCTGGTGACGACCGCGCTTGGCAGGAGAAGGAACATCATGACCATCTCGTGGACGCTTGTGATGGACTTCACCCCGAAGCTGGGGTTTGTCACGGGCGAATGGAATCACTCTTACGACGCGCTGGTGCGGACTGGAGAGTGTGTCATCGCCATTCCATCCGTGGACATGGCGGAGACCGTGGTGCGCATCGGAACTTGTTCGGGAGCGGCTCATGACAAGTTCCGCGAATTCGGGCTGACTCCGGTGAGAGCCGCCAGCGTCAGGGCTCCATTGATTGCCGAATGCATCGCAAACATCGAGTGCCGCGTCATCGATCATGTGAAAAAACACGACTTGTTTGTGGTGGAGGGCGTTCGGGCATGGATGTCATCCGGCGGGGAGAAGCGGCGCATGTTTCATGCGATCGGGGACGGGACGTTCGTGGCGGACGGCAGGAGGTTCAGCCACCGGGCGCTGATGGCCGGGAAAATCCCTTCCGGAGTGTGAGCGCACGGATGCTGTATTTTGAAATGGTCAGGAGGCCATGTTTCATCCAGAGTGAGACATCATGAACTCAATCATGCCGATTGTCATCGCCGTCGTGGCGGGCTTGTTCCTGCTGTTCGTCATCGTCAAATACAACGGGCTTGTGGTGGCGCGCAATCTCTACCGCAACGCATTCGCGCAAATCGACGTGCAACTGAAGCGGCGTTACGACCTGATTCCAAACCTGGTGGAAACCGCAAAGGCATACATGAGCCACGAGCGTGAGACGCTGGAGGCGGTGATTGCCGCGCGCAACCAGGCATCGAGCGCACGATCGGCCGCGGCGGCCAATCCGGGCGATCCGGGCAGCATGCTGGCGCTCGGCCAGGCGGAAGCCGGACTGGGCGGGGTGCTCGGCCGCTTGTTCGCGCTCTCGGAGTCCTATCCGGATCTGAAGGCGAACCAGACGATGATGCAACTGAGCGAGGAACTCACGTCCACCGAAAACCGTGTGGCTTTCGCCCGCCAGGCATTCAACGACGCGGTCATGCAATACAACAACCAACGTGAGGTTTTCCCAACCAACCTCATTGCCGGGATGTTCAACTTCAAGGAGGCGCAATCGTTTGAAATCACCGATGTGGCGCAGCGCGAGGCGGTGCAGGTGAAATTCTAATCCGCGCCATCACGCCGATGGACTTCTTCGAGGCGCAGGAACGGGCCCGCGTGACCAGCCGCTGGCTGGTGGTCTGGTTTTTGTCAGGCATGGCCGGGGTGCTTGCGTCGCTCTATCTGCTGGCGATGGTGGTGAAGGTGTGGTGGTTTTCACCGTCCGCCGCCGGCGGGCCCGCCACATGGCATTGGATCGACGGGCAGGTGGCGGCATGGACTTTGCCGACGGTTGGCTCGGTCATCCTGCTGGGCAGCATGTTCAAGCTGATGCAGTTGTCCGCCGGTGGGGCGGTGGTGGCGCGCGATCTTGGTGGCAGGCAGGTGGATCACTCGACGCGTGATTTCAACGAGCGGCGTCTGGTCAATGTGGTGGAGGAAATGGCGATCGCCTCCGGATTGCCGGTTCCCGAAATATGGATCATGGACCGCGAGGACGGGATCAACGCGTTTGCCGCGGGCACCGATCCTGCCAATGCCGTGATCGGCGTGACGCGGGGCACGCTGGAGAGGCTCAACCGTGAGGAGTTGCAGGGAGTGGTGGCCCATGAGTTCAGCCACATCCTCAACGGCGACATGAAGCTCAACATGCGTCTGACCGGATGGATTTTCGGTCTGGTGATGATCGCGATGATCGGGCGCGGGGTGTTGCATCTGCTGAGGTACATGAGGAGTTCCGGCGGGAACTCCAAAAACGGCGGAGGAATCGCCCTGTTGGTTCTTGTAGTGGGCGGATCGTTGTGGGCGATAGGTTCTGTCGGCGCCTTGTTTGCCAGGCTGCTTCAGGCGGCGGTCTCACGGCAGCGCGAATTCCTTGCGGACGCATCCGCCGTGCAGTTCACGCGCAACCCGATGGGGATTGCCAACGCCTTGAAAAAAATCGGCGGTTTCTGGCGCAATGGCGGCATCCAGGCGGCGGGTGCGGCGGAGGCCCGTCATTTGTTTTTCGCCAGCAGCGATTTGTTGCGTTTCGGGTTTGCCACGCATCCGCCATTGGAACAACGGATCCGCGCGTTGGATCCGGCATGGCAGGGTGGGATGATCAGGAGCGATCAGGAATCAGCCGGAGATCTTCCGCCATTGCCAGCGGGTGCTCCGGTTTCCGGATTCGCGGGTACCGCGCCATTGGCGACCGCGGGGGAGGGGGGCGGTGGCGCGAACGTTGATCCACGGGTGGGTGCTTCCCTGATCCATGATCTGGGGCAGGCCGGCATCGCATTTCATTCCAAGGATGACGCGAAGGCCATGCTGCGTGGAATTTTGTTAGGAAGGAATGGACAGGGGGGCGGGCCGGCGTTGGAGCACTTGTCCGCGCGCGCCGCGGCCGACGTGGCGGGCGCGGTCGAGTGGCGGCGGATTCTGGGAGAGCGCGGCGGAACGGAAAAGATCGCTTTGGTGGATCTGGCGCTGCCATGGCTCAGGCGCATGGGCGCGGATGAGGCCCGGGAATTCGTCGCGCTCAACCATGAGATGATCGCCGCAGATGGCGAGATCGATCTGTTTGAGTTCATGCTGGAACGGGTGATCGATCGCCATGTGTCGATCGGTCTCGGGTTGCGTGTTCCCGTGCGGATCCGCTATCGCGGGCTGGACGAGCTGGCGGAGGATGTCGGTTTGTTGTTAGGCGCTTTTGCCGGTCAGGCCGGCGATCCGGCGGCGGTGGAACCCGCGCTTGCCGAATACACCCAGCACACCGGACAGGTGTTGCGGGTGCCGCCAGCGGAGAAATGCACGCTTGACCTCGTCGCGGTGGCGTTGGCCCGCATCGAAATGTCCACGCCCTTGGTCAAATCGCGCGTTTTGCGTCTTTGCGGCATGGTGGTGATGGATGACGGGGCGCTTCACGAGGGCGAGGCCGTGCTGTTGCGCGCGGTGGCGGACGCGATCGGAGCTCCGATGCCACCGTTGGTGCGTTTGGCGGAATGACTGCCAAGCCTGTGAAACAACGCGGGGTCCGGCCCGGTATGCTTGACGGTGTCCATTAAAGTCATCTGCGCGTTTGCCTTGCTGGCGGCTTCCTTGGTGGCCGGACAATCGGGAAAACCGCTTCCGGCCAGGGTTTTGGAATCGCTGGACATCGCTCCGGTTTGGGCGGCTCATCCGGTTGGATATTGTTTGCTCACTCATGCGCCGTTCCAGTATGTCGCGTTTTATGATGCCAAGCGCCGTTTGACTGTGGCGCAGCGCCGTTTGGATGAGGGAAAATGGAGCTTCAGCCAGCTGCCGGTGACCACCGGATGGGACAGCCACAACTATCTGACCATGGCGGTTGATGGTGACGGGTTCCTGCACCTGAGCGGAGACATGCACTGTGTGCCGCTCAAATATTTCCGGACGACTGAGCCGCTGGATGCCTCCAGCTTCGAACGGGTGGACCGCATGACCGGCGGGTTGGAAAACCGCGTGACCTACCCTGTCTTCATGAAGGGACCCAAGGATGAGTTGATATTCACCTATCGCCATGGATCCAGTGGCGACGGCATCCAGATTTTCAATGTCTATGATCTCAAGTCCCGTGAGTGGAAACGCCTGCTGGACCGTCCGCTGTTCGATGGTGAGGGAAAGCGGAATGCATATTTCCATGGCCCGGTAAACGGGGCGGACGGTTACTATCATCTCGCATGGGTGTGGCGGGAAACGCCGGACGCGGCAACCAATCACGATTTGTGTTACGCACGCAGCAAGGACCTGCGGAACTGGGAGAATGCGGAGGGCAAGGCACTGGAACTGCCGATCCGCCTCGGCCCGGAAACCATTGTCGATCCCGTGCCGGAAAAGGGAGGCATGATCAATGGCAACACCATGATCGGGTTCGACCGGAGGAAATGCGTCACGATCAGCTATCACAAGCACGACGTGGCGGGGAATACCCAGCCATGGACGGCGCGCCTCAGGGATGGCAAATGGGATTTCCATCAGATCACCGATTGGAAGTGGCGTTGGGATTTTGGTGGCGGCGGGACTTTGGGCTTCGGTATTCGGATCGGTCCGGTCACCTGCGGGCCCGACGGCCGGCTGACCCAGGATTGGTCGCACGTTCGTTTTGGCGGCGGGACATGGCTGTTGCATCCGGAATCGCTGAGGGCGGTTGAGGAGCTTGGACGCGGCGACAAAATAATGGGAATGCCTCCGGTAGCGGGTGACTTCCCGGGATTGCAGGTTAAAACCGCGAAGGACACGGGCCAAAGCGACAAGCCAGGTATTCGTTACCTGCTGCGCTGGGAAACGCTGCCCGCAAACCGCGACCTTCCGCGGGAAGGACCGCTGCCCGGACCCTCAATGCTGAAACTCGTCAAAGTGGGGCCTTGAGAAGATGCTTCTTGTGCCCGAAGCCGGGTCCGGCGGCGGAGGGAATCCCCGCTTGATCCTGTGGGTGAACCCGACTAGTTTCCGGTCCGAATGATTTCAAGGATGCTGAAAACCTCGGGATTTTCCGTGCTCTGCCGGGCCGGGATTCTGGTTCTGCCGGTGTTGCCGGCAGGGCTTTTCGCCCAACAGCCTCCGGTTGCGGCTGCCAACTTCGACCCGTCGGATGTGTATCTCCAAGGGTTCCTTTCGGTTCGCGCCTCCGAGAAACTGGAACAGGCCGGTGATTTCATCGGTGCCAAGGAGAAGCTCACCAAGGCCACGGAATTGTTTGCGACCATCCAGAAATTCCATCCGGAATGGAATCCTGCGATGGCCAAAGGCCGGTCTGAAAAGACGATCGAGGCAATCGCGCGGGTCGATGAATTGGCCCGGAAGCAACTCGACAAAAACCGCACCATGATGGCTGAACTGGAGGGCGGTGAAATCAAATCCGGCAAACCGGCGGAGGAATCCGGCCAGCCTCCCGGTCCTGGCGTTCTTGAAGTGAATCCGGTGGCGGCTCGCAAGCTCAAGGAAGCCCAGGCTGAAGTGGATCGCTTGAAAAAGCTGGTCGAGCAGAAGGAGGCCGCCGTCGCCAAGGAACGTAATGCCAATCAGGTTCCCCGGGATGCCTTGGCGATGGAGCGGCGGAATCGCGAACGTCTTGAGGAGGTGGTGGCAGCCGAGAAACAGGCTCGCGAACGTCTCGAGGCGGCGCTGGCCCGCGAACAAGAAGCGATCAAACAAAAGCAGGCGGCCACCAACGAAGAGGAAATTCGCAAGCGCGAGGATGCCTTGGCGGCCAACGAGGATGCCCGCAGGAAGCTGGAAGCCGAGGTTGAGAGAGAACGGGTGGCGAAAGAGCGGCTCGAAGCGGACATCGCCAAGGAACGAACGGCCCGCGAAAGGCAGGAGACTGCCGACGAGCGGGCAACGAGAGAACGGCTGCGCGCCGCGGAAAACACTGTGAAGTCGTTACGTGCGCAACTGCTTGCCGCGCCCATGGCCAAGGACATGCTGGCGCTCGACAGACGCATCAAATCCCTGGAAGAGGAGCGTGACACCATGGCCATGTCGCTCGGCCAAAGCCAGAAAGCCCATGCCGAGGCGATCACCAAGATCGGAAACCTTGAGGCCGAGTTGAAATCGATGCGGCAGCAGCGCGCGGAACTCGACCAGAACCTCCAAAAAGCTGACCAGAACCTCAAGACCGAGCGGGAGACCGCCAACGCCGTGGTCGCGGGGCAGCGACGCCAGCTCGATGAGTTGGAAAAACAACTCGGTATCAAGAGCGACGAGCTTGCCAGGGCCAACGAGCGGATCAGCGGGCTGATGCGCGAATTGAAGGAGAGTCGCGACGCCTTCGCGGAGTTGCGGACCGAGAGGGATTCGCTCCTGCTGGAGCGCGATCAGATGGCGGCGCTGCTCAAGCTCAACGAGGCCGGTCAGATCCAGGACCTGATCGAACAAAACATGGCTCTTGCCCGCGAGCTGCGTGAATCCAACGAGAAAGTGGAGGCAATGGAGCGTGAAGGCAGTGCGGACAAGGATGCCTACACCGAGGCCCTGCGCGATCTGGCGATTGCCAAAACCCAGATCAACGGACTGCTCAAGGAAAAGCACGAACAGGACAAGCGGCTGAAGGAGCTGAAGGAACGTCTCGAAAACGAGGAACAGGCGCTGGCAAAAGGCGAGGTGGTTACGGACCCGGGAGAGGTCGAGGTGTTGCGCGATATCATCAAGCGCCAGCTCGGCGTTCAGGAGTTCCGCCGCCAGGCGAGGGATTTGCTGGTTGAGGCCACCAAGAATCTCGGAAAACAAGACGAACGTCTGGCCAAGGCGATCGAGTTGTTTGATCAGAATGAAATCGCGCTGTCGCCCGAGGAACAACGGCTGGTGGCCAACGAGGAGGTGGACGGTGAGTTCATCTCGCCATTTGCCCGCGACCGCGCCGTCGTGGGCGAGGCCACAGCCGAGCTCAACCGGGATATCAAGGCATTCGAACGCACGGCGGAGAAATCCTTCCTCGCGGGCAGGTTTTTATCCACACGTGAGCTTTACGAGACAATCCTTGAACAACATCCCGGCCACACTCCGGCGCTGTGCAAACTCGGGGTTGTACACCTCAAGCTGAACGAACCGTCGGAGGCGGCGGACGCGTTCCGCCGCGCGGTGGAACTGGATGCCAACAACGCCTACGCCCATCGAATGCTTGGATATTCGCAGATGCAGCTCGGTGAACTGCCCGCCGCTGAAAAATCAGTGGCGCGCTCGGTGGAACTCGCGCCTGCTGATGCCAAAAGCCAGATGCTGCTCGCATCGCTTTATTTCCGCCTCGGGCGCAAGGATGAGGCGGAGTCTCACTTCAAGGCCGCGATCACCGCCGACCCGCTGCCGAGCGAACCATATTACAATCTGGCCTTGATCGCATGCCGCGACAAACGCATGGATGAGGCGAGGAAATACTACGAGCAGGCGCTTGAGCGCCAGGCCGTGCCGGACCCCGAACTGGAGGAACTGATGGCGAAACCATGAAAACCCTGTGGTTGACCGCGTGCCTGCCGTGTTTGTTTTTGGCCTCCTGTGGTTCGGGATCGGGTCCTTCCCGGGCGTCGGACCAGGGGTTCAGGCCATTAAGCCAGAGAATCGACGAGAAAAACGGTTACGAGGTGGATGCCAGTGGCAACTGGGTGCCGCGCAACAACAAGCGAAGCAGCTTTGAATCCAAAGGCCAGGCCGCTGGGTACGGCGGGGAGTATGCAAAGAAGGAGTTCGGTTCGCAGGAGTATGCCAAAAAATCCTGGTGGGGAAACAAGGACTACAACCGTAAAAGCTACGAGGGCAACACCGATGGCGGGCGGTTCCAAAAAACCTCGCGGCTCGATGGCCAGGGCGCGCGCGAGAGTGGTGGCCAGGCCGACGTTCCGGGGGACTATCAGACCGATGCCTACGCGACTTCCGCAGCACGCGAAGCCGCAGGAAAGAAGCTCGCGAAACCGGTGGATGCCAATACCTCCAATCGTCGGGAATCATTTGACCCACCGGAAGTCGTCGATTGGCGCAAGCAGCGGTCGCTCAGCGTCGAGGAGTCCAAGGGCTTGCTAGGCCGTTAGGCATCAAACCGGTGGCAGCACGCGGGATCGATGGCGTCGTCATTGAGAAACGGAACGCCTTCGGCGCGCAACAGCTGTCGTTTTTCGCGGATGGCCGGGCCATCGGTTTTCCCATGGAATCCACCCAGGCGCATGTCGGTGCCGACCACCCGGTGGCACGGCGTCGCGGGGGCGAAGGGGTTGCGTTTCAGTGCCTGGCCCACGGCCTGTGCCGAGCCGCATCCGAGGTGGCGGGCGAGCAGTCCGTATGTGGTCACTTTGCCGCGGGGAATCGTGCGGATCGCCTCGTAAACCCGGGTTTCAAAACCGGTGGGGGTTCGTGATTTCATCAGGGGGGAACATGGCACCGGATGTCCGGTGGTTCAAGCCTGCCGCTGAATGCGTGACAGGCGGCCGGGTTTGGTTCAGGCTTTGTCCGTGAGTCCCATCAACATCGCCACACTCAAGGAGCGGGCAGGGGAGAAGCCGCTGCATGCCGCGGTGCATGCCCAGCTTCAGGCCCGCGCCACCCGGACGACCAAGGCCGGCAAGCCCTATCTCGAACTCGTGTTCGCCGATTCCACGGGTCATTTCACGCTCAAGATCTGGTCGGACTCGCCGGTCTATCAGAGTTGTGACGCGTTGCCGCTGAACGACGTTTTCCGGATTGAAGGCGTGTGGACGCAGAATTCGTTTGGCATCGACGCAAGGGATCCCGTCTTTCTCGCTCCGGAGGAGCAGGCGCTCACGGATTTTTTCGCGGGAAATCCGGAACTCCGTGCGAAGCAGGATGGGGACTTCGAGGCAATCCTCCGTCTTGCGGGTTCGATTGTGGATCCCAGGCTGAACCAACTTTGCCGGATTTTTTTCGATCAGATGGGAGACCGGTTCCGCCGCACTGCGGCGGCACGCCGCAACCATCACGCCCGGCGCGGCGGCCTGGTGGAGCATGTTGCCCAGATGATGCGCTCTGCCGACGCGCTGTGCGTTGTTTATCCCGGGTTGAACCGCGACCTGTTGCTTGCCGGCGTGTTGTTCCACGATTGCGGAAAGCTGTGGGAAAACACCTATCCCGAGCACGGTTTCACCCAGATCCAGGGTGTGCATGGCGAGATGCTCGGCCATATTCCGTTAGGAATCGAGCTGGTCAACAAGCTGTGGCGCGACCTGCTGGATGCGCCCGAAGCCGCGCACTGGGCAGCCTTGGTTCCGTCCGCTGAGGATACGCGCCTGCATCTGTTGCACCTGATTGCCAGCCATCATGGCGAGTATGAGTTCGGGTCGCCCGTGCTGCCGCGCACGCCTGAGGCCTTCGCCCTGCACTACATCGACAACCTGGATGCCAAGCTGGAAATGGTCGGCGATGCCTATGCGAACTCGCGGGAGATCGCGCCGCAGGTGTTCGAGCGTGTGTTTCCGCTGCCGACCAACCTGGTGCGCCCATTGCCGCCGCTGGCGCGGCCGGACGCGGATTGATCAGGATCGCATGAGCGCGCCTTACAGCGCGTCGATGAGCCGGTTGAATGTCGCGCTGGGGCGCAGGGCGGCATTGGCTTTGGAGTCGTCCGGGGCGTAGTAGCCGCCGATGTCGGCGGGGTGGCTTTGCACAGCCAGCAGCTCGCCGGCGATTTTTTCCTCGTTGGCGGTGAGCGCCCCGGCGAGCGGGGTGAAGGCGGTCTTGAGTTCCGCGTCGGACGATTGTGCGGCGAGTGCCTGGGCCCAGTAGAGGGCGAGGTAGAAATGCGACCCGCGGTTGTCGGTGGTGCCGAGTTTGCGGCCTGGCGAGCGGTCGTTTTCGAGGAACTTGCCGGTGGCGGCGTCGAGGGTTTCGGCAAGGACTTTGGCCTTCGGCAGGTGGAAGGTTTCGGCGATGTGTTCGAACGACGGTGTGAGTGCGAAGAACTCGCCGAGCGAATCCCAGCGCAGATAGTTTTCCGCAGTGAACTGCTGGACGTGTTTGGGAGCGGAGCCGCCGGCACCGGTTTCAAACAGACCACCGCCATTCATCAGCGGCACGATCGAGAGCATCTTGGCGCTGGTGCCGACTTCAAGGATCGGGAAAAGGTCGGTAAGGTAATCGCGCAGGACGTTGCCGGTCACCGAGATGGTGTCGAGTCCCTTGACGATGCGTTCGAGCGAGAACGTGCAGGCTGCCGCTGGAGGAAGGACGTGGATTTCCAGGCCGCTGGTGTCGTGGTCCTTGAGATAGGACTCCACCTTGAGGAGAAGCTGGGCGTCGTGGGCGCGCGACTTGTCGAGCCAGAACACGGCGGGGGTGTTGGAGGCGCGGGCGCGGTTGACCGCGAGCTTCACCCAGTCGCGGACGGCGGCGTCCTTGGTCTGGCAGGCGCGCCAGATGTCGCCAGCCTCGACCTCATGGGAAAACAGGACCGCGCCGGTTGCGGCGTTGACCACCCGCACGGTGCCGTCGGCCGGGATCTCGAAGGTCTTGTTGTGGGATCCATACTCCTCGGCGGCCTGGGCCATCAGTCCGACGTTCGGGACGGAACCCATGGTTTTCGGGTCGAGTGCGCCGTGTTGTTTGCAGAAACCGATGACTGACTGATAGACGCCGGCGTAGGAGGAATCGGGGATGACGGCAAGGGTGTCGGCGGTTTTGCCCTGTGCGTCCCACATTTTTCCGCCTTCGCGGATCATCGCAGGCATCGAGGCGTCGATGATGACATCGCTGGGGACATGCAGGTTGGTGATGCCCTTGTCCGAGTTGACCATGGCGAGGGCCGGGCCATTCTGATAGACCGCCCGGATGTCGGCTTCGATCGCCGCGCGCTGGTCGGCGGGCAGCGATTGGATTTTGGCAACGAGGTCGCCGATGCCGTTGTTGAAATCGACGGCGAGCGATTCGAGCACGGCCGCGTGTTTGGCGATGAGGTCCTTGAAGAACGCCTTGACCGCATGGCCGAAGATGACCGGGTCGGAGACCTTCATCATGGTGGCCTTCATGTGCAGCGAGAAAAGCACGTCATCGGCCTTGGCGGCCGCGATTTGTTGTTCGAGGAACTCGCGGAGCGCGGCCAGGCTGATGAAGGTGCCGTCGATGATTTCCCCGGCCTTGAGCGGAATGGTGTCCTTGAGCACGCGGACGCTGCCGTCTGCGGTGGCGAGTTCGATCCGGACATCGGTGGCTTCACTGACAGTGGTGGATTTTTCGTTTGAGAAAAAATCACCGCGGCCGTCCATCGAAGCGACGCGGGTTTTGGAGTCTGCGGACCAAGCACCCATTTTGTGGGGGTGGGCTTTGGCGTATTCTTTCACGGCCTTGGGTGCGCGGCGGTCGGAGTTACCTTCGCGAAGCACCGGGTTCACGGCGGAGCCGAGGACTTTGGCATAGCGGGCGCGGGTTTCCTTTTCGGCGTCGGTGGCGGGGTTTTCAGGGAAATCCGGGATGGCATGGCCTTTTGCCTGGAGCTCGGCGATGGCGGCCTTGAGTTGTGGGATCGAGGCGGAGATGTTGGGCAGCTTGATGATGTTGGCCTCGGGCTTGTGGGTGAGGGCACCAAGCTCGGCAAGGTGGTCGGGCGCGCCGGTGATTTCCGGGAACTGGGCGAGGATGCGGCCGGCGAGCGAGATGTCGCGCGTTTCCACCTGGATGCCCGCGTGTTTGGCGAAAGCCCGGACGATCGGCAGCAGTGAATAGGTGGCGAGGGCCGGGGCTTCGTCGGTTTTGGTGTAAATGATGGTGGGTGTGGCGGACATGGTGGCAGTTTGGGAAATGATGGACGAAGGGATTAGGGCAAGGGATGCGGAGGGTCAACCTCCGTTGACCGGAGCTTTCGGGGATTTTGCGGAGGATGGCGGATGGGGTCTGGACGAGGGCTGCCCGCTGGCCTAAACCACGGCCATGTCTGTTCGCACCCGCTTCGCCCCGTCGCCCACTGGTTATCTGCATGTCGGGGGAGCCCGTACGGCATTGTTCAACTGGCTGTTCGCACGCGCCCACGGCGGCAGTTTCATCCTGCGCATCGAGGATACCGATGAGGCGCGCAACACGGATGAGGCGCGCCAGGCGATCTTCGATGGCATGAGCTGGCTGGGCATGGATTGGGACGAAGGTCCGGGCAAGGACGGCGCGCACGGGCCGTATTTCCAGAGCCAGCGCGGCGCGATCTACGACGCTTGGTTCGCCAAGCTGGTGGCGGCCGGGCGGGTGTATGAGGATGGCGGGGCCTGGCGCTTCCGCTTCGAGCGCAAACCGGTGACGATGAACGACCTGGTTTGCGGTGAGGTGACGATCGATTATCGCGACGAATCCAACACGCCGGACATGGTGGTCAAGCGATCGGACGGGAGTTATGTGTTTCATTTCGTGAATGTGGTCGATGATCTGGAAATGGAGGTCAGCCACGTGATCCGCGGGGAGGACCACCTGATGAACACGCCGAAGCATCTCCAGCTGATCGATGCGTTCGGCGGCAAGGCTCCGCAATACGCGCACATTCCGCTGATCCTCAATCCGGACGGATCGAAGATGTCCAAGCGGGATGCCGGTGCCGCGGTCGGAGATTACCCGCGCCAGGGGTTTGTGGCTCCGGCCGTGGTGAATTTCCTCGCGCTGTTAGGTTGGTCGTCGAAAACCGAGGAGGAGATTTTCACGGTGGAGGAGTTGGTCGCACGGTTCACGTTGGAAAACGTCAACCGCGCGCCCGCACGCTTCGATTTGGAAAAATGCGGGTGGATGAACCAGCAGCACCTGCTCAGGATGCCGGTCGCGGATTTTGCCGCGCTGGCCAGGCCCTTCGTCGAGAGCGCCGGATTGCCGGTGCCGGAGAATTTCGAGGCGGTGATGGCCGCGGTGAAGGACAAGGTGAGGTTGATCGGGGAGGTTCCCGCGGCGGTGGATTTCCTGCTCAAGGATGACTTCGCTTTTGAGGACGAAGCGCTTGCAAAGGTGCGCGGCAATGCGGCCGCCAAAGGTCTGCTCGCGGGATTGGCCGCAGGGTTCGACGGTGTTTCCGATTGGTCGGCGGACGCGGCGAAGGCTGCGCTGCACGCTGTGGCGGCGGCGGCCCGAGCGAAGCCCGGGGCGCTGATGTTTCCGTTGCGCGTGGCCCTGACCGGGCGCGCCCACGGCCCGGATTTGGGCGCGGTTCTGGATCTGTTAGGAAAACAGCGCTGCGCGGATCGCGTGCGCGCGATGGTGGAAACGCTTTGAATCCAATGAAACAAGTCCACACGCTGCAGGATCTGCAATCCCGGGAAATCCTCGATCGCGGGGAAACGAAGCCCGCGCGGCTCGCAGTCGTCGGCTGGCCTGTCGCCCACTCGGCTTCGCCAGGCATGCATCAGCCGGCGCTGGATGCCGCGGGAATCGACGCCCGCTACATTCGCCTGGAAGTCGGGCCCGGGGCGGTTGCCGCCGCGTTGGATCGGATGCGCGAGCTTGGATTCATTGGCTGCAACGTGACGGTTCCCCACAAACTGGACGCCATGGCGGCCTGCGATGAGGTTTCGGACGAGGCGCGTGCGCTCGGCGCGGTCAATACGGTGCGCTTCGACCCGGATGCGGTCCGCGGATTCAACACGGACGGCCCGGGATTCGCACGGGCGGTTGAGGAGGATTTCGGAGTTCCGCTGCAGGGACTCAAGGTGTTCATCGCGGGAGCCGGCGGCGGGGCAGGGCAGGCGGTCGCCATCCAATGCGCCCTCTCGGGGGCAAAAGCTCTGGTTTTGGCGAACCGGACATTGGATAAACTCGGCCCTCTGGTGAAACGCCTGCAATCGCTTGGCACCACGACCGGAGTCACTTCACTTTCATTTCAGGACGAGCACCTCGAAAATGTCTGCCAAGACTGTGACCTGGTGGTGAATACCGCGTCGCTCGGACTCAAGCCGGGAGATCCGCCGATTTTTCCGGCATCCTGCCTCAGAGAGGGGCAATTGGTTTACGACACCATTTATCAGCCGCCGGTGACGCCGTTGCTGGCTATGGCCCGCGAGCGCGGTTGCCGGACCTCGAACGGCTTGTCGATGCTGCTGCACCAGGGGGCTCTCGCCTTCCAGCAGTGGTTTCCAGGGAGCGCCCCTTTGGAGATCATGCGCGCGGCATTGAGGGGTAGGTGATTGGCCAAAGGGGGATGCCGGTTTTTTCGATGATCGGATTTTTTGGGGTATGTTTGACTGAAAATGGTGTGTTTTTTGGGTTTTGATCCATGGTTTTTTGGTGATTTGTCCAAAAAACAGCAATTTTTGGTTGTCATTATTCGATAGTTTGGTCAATTTGCGCTCCGAAAGGCAATTTTATGAGCAAAGAATCCATGGATGGCGCGCAGGCCCTGATCAAAACGCTGGACGATCTGGGCATCGAATATATCTTCGGCTACTCTGGTGGGGCGGCCATTCCGATTTTTGACGCGCTGGAAACGGTCAAGACCAAGATGAAGTTCATTTTGGTCCGTCACGAACAGGGAGCGGTTCACATGGCGGATGGGTATGCCCGGGCAACCGGCAAGCCGGCGGCGGTGTTGGTGACCTCCGGCCCAGGCGCGGGAAACACCGTGACCGGCTTGATGACGGCCATGATGGACTCGGTGCCGATGCTGGTGATCTGCGGCCAGACGGTGACCTGGATGCTGGGCAAGGACGCTTTCCAGGAGGCCGATATTTTCGGTATCACCATTCCGGTGGTGAAACACAACTACTTGGTCAGGGAGACCAATGCGCTGCCGAGGATCGCTCGTGAGGCCTACCACATCGCGACCACCGGCCGGCCGGGCCCGGTGTTGATCGATATTCCGAAAAACATCTCCCAAGGACCGTTCACCGGTGATCTGAAGGGCAGCTTCGACCTTCCCGGATACCATCCGGAAACAGCTGATCACATTTGCAAGGACGCGGCCAAACGGGCGGCGGACCTGCTTAACAAGGCGCAGCGGCCGGTGATTCTCGCCGGTCAGGGTTGCATGATTTCCCGAGCCGACAAGGAACTGATGGAGTTGGCGCGTAAACTCGACGCCCCGGTGACCACCACGTTGCTTGGCAAGGGCGTGTTTCCGGAAACGGATCCGCTTTCCCTTGGCATGCTTGGCATGCACGGCACCGCGTATGCCAACAAGGCCATGGTCGAGTGCGATCTCCTGATCAACATCGGCTCGCGTTTCGACGACCGCATCATCGGCCAACCCGCCAAGTTCTGCAAGGACGCGCAGGTGATCCATATCGATATCGATCCCGCCGAAATGGGGAAGATGATCCAGCCGGATGTCCAGATCGTGGGCGATGCCAAGGCCGCGCTGAAGGCCATTCTGCCGATGGTGGAATCGGGGAAACACCCGGAATGGCACACGAAACTCGACGGCTACCGGAAAAAATACCCGCTGGGTTACAAGAAACAGGGCGGCTTGCGCATGCAACAGGTCATCGACGAGCTCTATCAGCTCACCGGCGGCAAGGCGATCGTCTCGACCGATGTCGGCCAGCACCAGATGTGGGCCGCGCAGTTTTACAAGAATGACAAGTCTTACCACTGGCTGTCGTCCGGCGGCGCTGGAACGATGGGTTTTGGTTTTCCTGCCGCAATCGGCGCACAGTTGGCCTGCCCGGACGCGATGGTGATCTCGATCTCCGGCGACGGCGGATTCCAAATGACCCTGTTCGAACTGGCAACCGCGGCACTCCACAAGCTGCCGATCAAGATCGTGGTGCTCAACAACCACTATCTCGGAATGGTGCGCCAATGGCAGGAGTTGTTCTACGAAGATAGGACGTCCGGCGTGGACCTGATCGGCAACCCTGATTTTTGCAAACTCGCCGCCGCCTATGGCATCCCTTCGGTGCACATCAAGCGGCCGGCCGATGTGACGCGCATGCTGGAAAAGGCGCTGGCCTACAATGACGGGCCGATCCTGATCCATGCGGAGTGCGTGAAGACCGACAACGTGTTTCCCATGATTCCCGCAGGCGCCGCCCTCGAGGACATGATCACCGAGGCTCCCAAACAGCGGATGGCCAAGCCTGTCGGCTCCACGTGATACGATCACCGCTCCGAATCCCCATATTTCCCATCCGGATTTTTCCAATTCAAATTTCAACCGCCATGTCCAAGCAAATAGTGACCACCGACACCCCCGCCGCGACCCCGGTGATCGCGCGCGGCCCCTCCCACACGCTTTCCATCCTGGTCAACAACCAGCCCGGTGTGCTGATGCGGATCTGCCAGGTGTTCTCGCGGCGTGGGTTCAACATCGACTCCCTTGTGGTTTCGGAGGGCCGGAACGCGAATTTCTCGCGCATGACCATCGGCGTTTCCGGAGATCCGCAGGGCCTCAACCAGATCATCATGCAGGTCGGCAAGCTGATCGATGTGATTCACTGCTTCGAACACACATCCGCCAACTCGGTGACCAAGGAAATGGTGCTGATCAAGATCCAGTGCTCTCCCTCCGAACGGTCGATGGCCCTCCAGATCACGGAACATTTCAGTGGCAAGACCGTGGATCTCACGCCGACATCGATGATCGTCATGATCCAGGGCGACAGCCCGAAGGTGGATGCGGCGATCCATATGTTCTCCCAGTTCAACATCATCGAGACGGTGCGCACCGGCAAGGTGGTGATGGCCCGCGGAGAACAGCCGACCTGATGAATTTCTGATTTCCCCGGTTGTGCGGCCATGTATTTTGACGCATACTCAGGCTTATGTTGAAAAGACTGGTGATCCTCGGTTGCTGCTTCGCGCTATGCCCGCAGGTCTCATGGGCCGTGATCGTTGCAGGCACGCTGGGAACGGGAAACAATAACAACACCCAATCCGGCCTCGATGGATATCTGGCCACCAGCCCGTACGATCCGTTTCCCTATTGGCAGAATCTGGTGCGGGTGGCCGATGCGTCCGGGGTTTACCTCGGTTACAATGCGTCGACGCAACGTGGCTGGGTGCTCAGCGCCAATCATGTTACCAAACCCACCAGCATCACGGTCGCGGGAAACGCATATACGGTAACCGGTACCGGCACTCGGGTGGGTTTGACCGATCTGAGGCTCTATGAAATCGGCGGTGGGGTTTCCGATCCGGATCTCCCCTCGCTGCCGAGTGTTCCGCTGTCCTCAGCCCTGGCTGTGACCGGTGAGTTTTCGCTAATGTTCGGGCGCGGGTTTACCAATAACAATTCGGCTCCCTACACCTGGGGCACCCCGGGAACCAACGACGCCAATGGCATGCGCTGGGCGACAAACACGGTGGAAGGTTTGGCTGTGGTCAATATTGGAACCCAGGCTTCCCCCAACAACCAGCTTTATACCGTGGTGGATTTCGATGGTCCGGGCGATCCCGGAGTTACGGCCTATGACGGACAGGGGGCGCTGGGCGATTCGGGCGGCGGCCTGTTCATTTTCCGCAATGGACAGTGGGTTCTGGCGGGCATCGCCCATTTTGTGGATGATGGACCGGATTTCCTTGAGGCCTCGCCTACGGGAGACAATGTCACAAATCCCTCCCAACACGGTGATTTCACCGCATACTCGGATGTCTATTGGAATGCGGCTGCCATCCAGGGTATCACCGGTGCCCTGGTGCCGGAGCTTTCAACCCTGTGGCTTGTTCTTCCGGGGGGGATTTTGTTAGCCAGGCGCCGGCGTTGATGGCGTGAATCAGCGCGGATCACTCACCCGGCCGAGAAACAGGCAGGCACCGCTTTGGATGTGCTGGACAGCAAATGCAAAGGGACGGTCTGCACGTACTTCGAGCGGCTTTGGAGGATCGACTTCGATTGAGGTCGCCCTCATCATCACGACGGCGGTGGCTGCGGCCGCTTCGGTGCCGTATTTGTCCACGGCGATGAAGGCTTTGTGGATGACTTCGCTGATACACAAGTAGTCATCTGGTTTGCGCGGGGCCATGCGGGAGAAATCCGCGCTGCCTTCCGGTTTGTCGAAGGCGGTTGGCATGCCCATGGCGACAAGGTGTTTTTCCAGCATGACGCGCTCGGGTTCCAATTTGAATTCCGGCAGGTGCAGACGAATCAACTGCTGTGGCAGTTTGGAGGCATCGCTGAGAATATCCGCAGTGAGGTTTTTCTCCAGATTCATGAGTCCCTCGCGGTCATCCGGGATCATCAGCAGGAATTGCAGTCCGCCTCCGGCGTAGGGCACGGACACGATCGTGCCGCCGGGGATTTTCCGGTAGCCAAAATTGCTTTCCTGAACCAATCCGGGAAGCTTTACCCTATCAGTGCCGTTGATGAAAAACGGCGCGTCAGGCTCCTCGCTGAATTCTTTGGCCCAGGTGGCTTTCATGTAAATCGCATTGGTCAACACCAAGCGGGTATCCCCGTCGATCGCATTGGCGGGGATCAGATCCTTGATGCGGTTCTTGGTTTGTTTTTCGACCCATTGGTTGATTCTCAGTCGCGATGGGTCCGGGGCTTTGATGAAATCCATGATTTCAAGAGGAGCGCGGTAGGTCTCCTCCATCAGCGTGAGGAATGGTTTCTCGAATGGATAACCGCCCTGGCCGAACAAGCGGTTGGCGGCGACGATCTCAAGCGGCGTGTTCGGGCCGCCTTGGGTTTTGGAAAGCTTGACTTGTTCCCTGCTGATGCTTGCGAGTTCCTCCAAATCCCTGGCGATTTTGGCGAAGCCGGCATGTATGGCGGCTTCGTCTTTCGGGAAATGCAGAACCTTGGCCATCTCATCTTTGGTTTTTCCGGCGGCTCCCGCGTAGGTCATGCCAAGGGCGCTTTCGATCGACCATGGCGAGGTGACTTGGTTGCCACACTCGGCTGCCAGGCGAAGATGAAGGTCCAACCCAAAGTTGTTGATGGCAGTGGAGGTGGCCGACACGTCGGCGATTGCTTGGCTATGCAAGGCGAATGCTCCTATTAGTGATCCAATGAGAGGTTTCATGATGTGTGTGGTTTGCTGGGTGAGGGAACTGCAGCGCGGGCCGCTCCCTCCACGAGGAAGACACACCAAAATGGAAATTATTGGAAAACCCCGGATCAATTAGAAATCCTTGAAGATCCCGGAAATCTTCCCTGGATGTGGTGCGTGGAAATGAAAAGCCCCTAGATTCCCTATTGTCGGCGTTGTGGAGCCGGGCGCTTGGGCCGATGAGGCCCGATCGGAAACCTAGAGGCGCAAGTTAACGCTTAGCGATCCGAAACAATCATGGTTCGGAAGGCGCTGGCTCCGGCTCGGCTTCTTTCGCCTCATCAGTGGCCTCTTTGACTTCAGCAGCTGCCTTGTCGGCTGCCGCCTTGACTTCCTCAGCTGCTTTTTTTGCTGCTTCTTCAGCTGCTGCGGCAGCTTCTTTCGCCGCATCAGCGGCCTTATCCGCCGCGGAATTGGCTTCTTTGGCAACAGCATCAGCGATCTCCTTAGTCCCTTCAGCAATTTTTTCGGCACCGGAGTTCACTTTCTCAGTGGTGGTTTCCTTCTTCTCGCAAGCGACGAAGAGAAACGGCAGGGCTATAGTTGGGATCAGGAATTGAATTTTCATGGTGTTGTTTCGGTGGTTGGGCGGATGGACAATGCACCGTGTGGCGAAATGTTCATTCCAACTGCAACATAGGGCTTCATGCAACCTGTTGTCAAAACTCATTTGAAAATATAAAGGGACAGTCCTTTTATATGTTTTTTCTTGCGATCTGGTCACTGGGTG
>CAYNQJ010000058.1:0-20006 GCA_964399305.1 uncultured Luteolibacter sp. | reverse complement strand
TGGGCATCGTCAACGCCGGCATGCTCGAGGTCTATGACGAGATCCCGAAGGAACTCCTCGACCACGTCGAGGACGTCCTGCTGAACCGCCGTCCCGACGCCACCGAACGTCTGCTCGAACTCGCCGAACGCTACAAGGGCCACGGCGGCAAGAAAATCGAGGAGGACCTTTCGTGGCGCGAAGAAGCCGTCGAGAAGCGGCTCGAACACGCATTGCTCAAGGGGATCGACAAATACATCGACCAGGACACCGAAGAAGCCCTCGCCCGTTACGGCCGCCCGCTCAAGGTGATCGAAGGCCCGCTGATGGACGGCATGGGGGTGGTCGGCGACCTGTTCGGAGCTGGAAAAATGTTCCTGCCCCAGGTGGTGAAATCCGCCCGCGTGATGAAGAAGGCCGTCGCCTGGCTCACGCCGTTCATGGAGGCGGAAAAGGCGGAATTCCTCGCCGGTGACATCGCCGCCATCAGGGAGAAGGATCCGTCCCTGACCGACGAAGAAGCCCTGCGCCTCGCCGAGCGCGGCCGCTCCGCCGGACGCTTCCTGATCGCCACCGTCAAGGGCGACGTCCATGACATCGGAAAAAACATCGTCGGCGTGGTCCTCGCCTGCAACGGCTTCGAGGTCACCGACATGGGCGTGATGGTCCCATGCGACAAGATCCTCGACAAGGCCGTCGAAATCGGAGCCGACGTGGTGGGCCTTTCGGGACTGATCACTCCGTCGCTCGATGAAATGGTGCACGTCGCCAAGGAAATGGAGCGCCGCGGCTTCAAGATCCCGCTGTTGGTCGGTGGGGCGACCACCTCCGCCGCGCACACCGCCATCAAGATCGCGGAACATTACTCGGGACCGGTCGTCCATGTGCTCGACGCCTCACGCTCGGTGCCCGTCACCACCTCGCTGCTCTCGCAGGACCAACGCGACGGCTTTGTCGCCGAAAACCTCGCCAAACAGAAAACCCTGCGCGACAACTTCATCGGCGGGCCGAAGAAAGAAACCCTCACGCTCGAACAGGCGCGCGCCGCAGGACCAAAATACGACTGGGCAAGCCATACTCCACCCATACCTTCTTTTGTCGGGACAAGCATCAGTGCGCCATCACTCCACGAGCTATCCGAATACATCGATTGGACACCCTTTTTCCACGCATGGGAACTGCGGGGCGTCTGGGACAGGGAAAACAGGATCCTCAAAACCAAAAACCCGGAGGGTGCCGCAGAGGCATCCAAGCTCTATCAGGACGCCCTCCTCTGGATCGACCGGATCATCGCCGGTGAACGCTTCAAGCCTCAAGGCGTCTACGGGTTTTTCCCCGCCAATGCCGATGGCGACGACATCATCGTCTGGACCGATGAAACACGCAATCACGAGCGCTGCCGCCTGCACACGCTGCGGCAACAATTGAAGAAGGACTCCGGCAAACCGAACGTCGCGCTCAGCGACTGGGTTGCGCCGGTGGCGGCGGACTTCATCGGTGGCTTTGTCGTGGGCATCCATGGCGCGGATGAATTCGCCGCCGAGCTCGATGCGGCGCACGACCCGTACGGATCGATCATGGTCAAGGCCATCGCCGACCGCTTCGCCGAGGCTTTTGCCGAATGGCTCCACCACCGCGCCCGCGTTGATTGGGGATACGAAACGGAATCCGAGCTCACCAAGGACCAGCTCATTCACGAAAACTACCGCGGCATCCGCCCCGCCCCTGGATACCCGGCCCAACCCGACCACACGGAAAAACCGGTCCTGTTCAACCTGCTCGGCGCGACTGAAGCCACCGGAGTCACACTTACCGAGAGCTGCGCCATGCACCCGGGGGCGGCGGTTTGCGGCCTCTATTTCTCCCACCCGGAAAGCCATTACTTCGCCATCTCCGACTTGCAGAAAGACCAGGTCGAGGACTACGCGCAGCGCAAGGGCATCAGCGTCTTGGAAGCCGAGAAATGGCTCGGACCATGGCTCGGTTATGTCCCTTGATTTCCGGATTTTCTGGCTCGACGCCGCCCCACCCGGGCCCCACCGTTTCCTCATGCTTATGAAAACCACCGTGAAAACCCTCGCATTGATCGCCGCGCTTCACCTGCCAGCCACTTTGTTCGCTGCCGGCGAAGGCTGGTCATCCGACTTCGCGGCCTCCAAAAAGCTGGCTGCCGAGTCCAAAAAGGATCTGCTCATCGATTTTACCGGCTCCGACTGGTGCGGTTGGTGCATCAAGCTCAAGAACGAGGTTTTCGATCACAAGGCCTTCAGCGAAGGAGTTAAAGACAACTTCGTCCTCGTCGAGATCGATTTCCCCAGCAACAAAGCCAAGCTTTCCGAGGAAACACAGGCCCAGAACAAGGAACTCGGCCAGAAATACGCGGTGCGTGGTTACCCCACGATCCTTCTCTGCGATGCCGATGGTCGCCCCTACGCCGCCACCGGCTATCAGGCCGGCGGACCCGAGGAATACGTCGAACACCTTGACGAACTGCGCGAACGCAAGGCCGCCCGCGACAAGGCCTTCGCCGCTGCTGAAAAGGCGACCGGCCCGGAAAAAGCCAAGCAACTCGTTGCCGCACTCGACTCCATGGCGCTCCAGGACCCGATGATCACCAGTTTCTATGGTTCGGTGATCGATGACATCAAGAAATCCGACCCCAAGGATGAGTCCGGATACATGAAGAAGGTCGCAGCCAACCAACGCGTCGAGGAATTCAGAAAATCGCTCCAGCAATTCGCCGCCAAACAGGACATGGACGGCGCTCTCGCATTCGTCGACAAAACCATCGAGGAGGGCGGATTCGATGACGAGCAGACGATGCACATGATCATGACCCGCGCCGCCATCCTCGCCCAACAGAAAAAATATGACGAGGCGGTCAAGTCGGCTGAAAAAGCCAAGGCCGTGGCCCCGGAAAGCAAAATGGCTTCGGAAATCGATGGTTTTATCAAACAAATCGAAAAAGCGAAGTCAGCTGCGGTCCAGAAGCCGGACGCCAAGTGATTCCATCGCGGGCGAATAGCCTGCTTCCTCTTTTTCCGGCTATGCGCGGATGAGGAATCCGCTATCATGCGGCATGGCGATTTCCGAAAAACTGAAGCTGCCGGATCATTTCCAGATTGAACCCGAGCTGCGCGAGCAGTTGAGCGGCCGACCCGGCCACCAACGGTGCGTGGAAGGGGCCGGGGAATTGCTGCTGGTCGTCCACGAGGTGCCAAAACCCGGAATCCCCGAGCGGCAGGCCTTGTTTTTCTGGAAACGCCAGGACGGCACATGGATGCAGAATTCCGGCAATGGTCTGGACGAGCTCGGCGCATTGCTGGACCGCTACGAAAAAGCCATCGACATCCACGAGGAGGGCGTTGATGAGGCCGACACCGCAGCGGAGATTTTCGGCATCCTGCGACACTCTGGCCCGTTGGCAAGATCCACCCGCAACCTGGTCCAGGCGCTGGCACAAGTGCTCGCCATCGATCCCGATGACCGGGAAATCCGCCATCACCACGACCGCGCCCGCGAGAACGAACGTGCGGCGGATCTCCTCAACACCGATGCCAGGGTGGCCTTGGAATTCTGGCGCGCGGAACGCGCGGAGGAACAAGCTCTGGCCGGCGCCCGACTGAACCGAATTGCCTTCCGCTTGAATTTGTTGGCCGGCTTTTTCCTGCCCATGGTGGCCATGGGCGGCATCTTCGGAATGAATGTGAATCTGCCCAAGGGCTCGGCATCGATGTTCTGGGGCATCGTCGTCACCGGCATACTGCTGGGTGCCAGCCTGCTGTGGCTGGTAGGCCGGCAAACCGGAAAATCCTCCGACTTCGCAACCGAGTTGGGCAATGATGATGATGAACCAGCTACCCCAACCGCGGAAAAATCACGGGATTGAGGGTATTTTCATCGCGGTGTCCGTGTCCGCATCATAATCCACACCATCCAGACCGAAGCCGAACAACCTCAGGAAACTGGTCTGATAACCGTCAAGATCACCCAGCTCCGCCAGATTCTCCGTGGTGACCTGATGCCAGTTCCGGATCACGGGCTCCTGGACTTCAGGCGCCATTTCCCAGTCATCCAGACGGATCCGGCCGCAGTCGTCAGGTTGCGGACTCGCACCATGATAGACACGCTCGCGGAACATGCGGTCCATCTGCTCGATGCAATCCTCATGCGTACCTGCGGCCTTCATCACCTTGTATAGCAGCGAAATGTACAGCGGAACCACCGGGATCGCCGAGCTGGCCTGGGTGACCAGCGCCTTGTTGACCGATACCCATGCCTTGCCGCCAAGCGGTTCGAGTTTGGCATCCAGCACACGCTGGACGCGCTCGAGATCCTCCTTGGCCTTGCCAATCGTGCCGTTCTTGTAAATCGGCCAGGTGAGCTCCGGTCCGATGTAGGAGTATGCGAGCGTCTGTGCGCCGGGAGCGATGAGATTTTCCGCCAGAAGGGCGTCAATCCACATTTCCCAGTCCTCACCACCCATGACCGCCACCGTCTGGGGAACATCGTCGCCGGTGGCCGGCTCGATGGTGATTTCATCCACGACTCCGGTATTGGTGTTGAGATTTTTGTTAGTGTAGCTCCGTCCGATCGGTTTGAGCACGGATTTGAGCGTCTCCCCCGTTTTGGGATGCGTCCGGCGCGGAGAGGCCAGGCTGTAGATGATGCAATCGACCTGGCCGAGATCCGCTTTGATGGCGGCGATGACCTCCGCCTTCATTGCGTCGGAGAAAGCATCGCCGTTGAACGAGCGCGCATAAAGACCGGCGGCTGCGGCTTCTTTTTCGAACGCCGCGGTATTGTACCACCCCGCCGTTCCGGTGCGGTCCGCATCCCCGGGTTTCTCAAAGAACACCCCGATGGTATCGGCACCGCAACCGAACGCCGCGGCAATTCGGGAGGAAAGCCCGTAGCCGGTGGACGAACCGATGACCAGGACCTTCTTGGGCCCTCCGGAGATCGGCCCGCGGTTTCTGACCACGGCGATTTGTTCGGCGACGTGCTTGGCACAGCCATCCGGGTGGGCGGTGGTGCAGATGAATCCTCGGATCTTGGGGACGACAATCATGATGGCGCGAAGGGTATCGACCCAAGACGCGCTGGCAACCCTGATTTGATCCGGGTTTCAATGGCCAGGAATCATTCGCGGCGATTCAACGCCATCATCAGGAAATAGAGCAACTGTGCCACGGACCCGACCGCCGCCGCCACATACGTCATGGCTGCCCAGAACAAGGCGTTTTTCGCCTTGTCATGCTCCATGCTGGCCGCGAGACCGCTGCTTTCCAGCCAGACCAAGGCCCGGCGACTGGCGTCAAATTCCACCGGCAGGGTGACGATCGAGAACAAGGTGGTCACCGCAAACAGCCCCACCCAGAGCCACAACACGGTGGGACTCTGCATCAGCCCGATCCCGAGCAAACCGGCGATCATGATGTAGTTGAGTATCTTGCTGGAGATCTGAACGGCAGGAACCATCTTCGAGCGGAATGCAAGCCAGGCATACGCCTGCTGGTGCTGGATGGCATGACCACACTCGTGGGCAGCCACCGCTGCGGCCGCCACCGAATTGATGTGGTAAACCGGCTCGCTCAGATTGACGGTTTTCTTGATCGGATCGTAGTGATCGGTCAGTTGGCCCGGCACACTGATGACCCTGACGTCATTGATGCCGTTCTGGCGGAGCATCTGTTCGGCGATCTGTGCGCCGGTGAAGCGCAGCGGAATCTCGGAATACTCTGTGAAACGCCGCTTGAGCATTCCGCTGATCAGCATGCTGACGAGCATGATGGCCCCCATGAGAACCAGATAACCAAAGGGAATGCCACCGTAGGAGGCACCGGCCGGCGCGACTTGGGCGATGTGAACGATTGATGGAATCATGGCCGGGAAATTATCCGGCATTTCGAACTCTGCAACCCCAACCGAATCAAAAAATGTCGATTTTTCAGTTCATGAAGGGAGCAAGGATTGCTCAAGCGGACGGTTTGGCAAATCCAAGCGCACGTTGTTTCATTTGCATCGCCATCAAATTCAGGGCGTTGGCCCGGGTCGGAGCGAGGTGTTCCTTGAGCCCCGTACGGTCGATAAAGCCCATATCGGCGGTGAGAATGTCCTCCGGAGACTCTCCATCAAGCACTCTGACAAAAAGCGCGATCATGCCTTTGGTGATCAGGGAATCGGAATCCGCGGCAAACCGCACCTTGCCATCATGGATCGATGCGTCGAGCCACACCTGGGATTGGCATCCCTTGATGAGATGTTCCGGCGTTTTCGACGCGTCATCCATGGCTGGCAGCTTCTTGCCCATGCCGATGACGTATTCATATCGTTCCGACCAATCCTGGAAGAGCGCCAGCTCTTGAAGCAGTTCCTCTTGTTTTTCCGCGATGCTCACGCGGCATTGGAGCGTGAATCGAAAAGGATCACAAGCCGGATCCTCGCCACAAGCTCAGGTGGCAGGAGTGATTCTCTGCAGCGCCCTGGAGAGAACGAACACCACCGGCGGGATCGCCAGAATGAGAAAGGACAAAACCGGTTTCCCCTGATGCATATGGACAAGCGGCATCAGGACCACGCCGTCCAGCCATGGAATCCCGGCCAGCAAACCGGAAACCCGGCCGGACAGCGAAATCTTCCGGCTCCATAGGATAAAACCGGTCCACAACCCATAGGGCACCAGTGCTGCCAGGCAGGTCGCAAGCGGCAGCGCGAGATCATAAGATGTGGCAACAAAGGCCAGCGCCGCCGCAACTGGGAAAAACAGCCATGTCGGACCACGGTGCGCCAAATGCCGCAATGCCTCCCGTCGGGCATGGAGACTGAGCCCCGCAATATGGATAAAGAGGCCTGCGGAGGCGAGCACGAGTGCCAATACGTGGTCGCCACCGTTGTTCCCGGCGGCACAAGCCCGGGCTCCGAGAAACCCAAGGACAGGCAAAAACGCGCGGCAAGCCCCCATGAACACAACCGCCCATGGGGTGATCTTGTGAAGCCATGTGTAAAGCATGATGCAAATGGCAATGCCGATCGCCACACCAAGACAGATCGGATCAATCGCAGCGGCAATCGCCAAGCCCGACAAGCCGGTGATCGAGGCAAGCGCCACATAAAAAGCAGGTGTGAACCACCCGCGTGGCAGGGCACGTTCGGGCCGATGCTCCGCATCCCAATGCCGATCCTTCCAGTCATTGAGAAGGTTGCCGGAAAAATAAAGCAACAACCCGCTGGCCACCAACCCAAGAACCGACAAACCGAATGGGGCCGCATCCATCCATTCATGGTCACTTGACCCCAGAAAAAAACCCAGCAAGACATTGCTCGCCACGCTGGGGGCATTTGCAACCCTCGCACTGGCGGCCAAAGCGGCGGTTTTGTGACGAACAAGGCTCAACTGGATCGCGTTTGAACAATTTCACCATTCAAAAGCCGCCCACGCGATCCGGCAATGCGGATTGGGAATCACCGGAGGGTCACTTGGAACCGGTACCAGGCAGGAATCGGTAGTAAACCTCCAGCATCAGCGTGTTGAGGCAGGTGCGATAGTGCATGTTGTCACCGTGCCCCTTGTGACCGGGCTCTGGCCAAGAACCGTCAGGGTTCTGGTTTTTCAGAAGTTGGTCGCGGAAAATCGCATTGTATTTTTTCCATTGGGTGCCGCCGCGGTTCATCATTGCCTGGGCTTCATAGTAATGCGCGTAAAGGTTGGAGTGCTCGCCCTTGTATTCGAACTTGGTGTTCTTCTCAATATAGCGGGCCGCACCGCGGGCGGATGCGCTCGATCCTTTGTCAAACATCTGCAGACAAAGCAACCCGGCACCCGCAAGGCTGCGGTATGCACCAACCGATTTGTTCGGCGCATCATAGCCAAAACCGCCGTCGTCACAGCGGACGGAATCCACGTAATCCAAGCCCTTTTTAGCCGCGCGCTGCAATCCCTCAAACTCCAATCCCGTGTGCTGGCAGGCCTTGAGCGCCTGGATCTGCCACGCGGAGACCGAGAGGTCCGTGTGCCCTCCATCCTTCTGGTAATTGTATGCCCAGCCACCGTTCTTGTTCTGGTTGTCGATGATGAACTGGCCGGCCATTTGGGTCACTTCGAACAGATTTGGCACGGAAATGTTGCCCTGCTTGCAGAAGGTCGCTGCCTCCGCAAGAGCGTAGGCGGCGATTGGCTGTTCGTAGCAGAAATTCTGGCCGTTCGCCGGATTGACGGAGAGCTTGCCCTTGTTTTTCATGCCCACGTCGATGAGATAGGTCATCGCGCGCAACACGGTATCGCCATAATCCTTCGAGAGCGGGGTTTCGCAGTGACCCAAATAGGCCAACAAGGCCAGTCCGGTCATCGCGGTCTGATTGGCACCGGTCCACGAACCGTCGGTGTTCTGGGTATTCTTGAGCCAGTCAAGCGCCTTCACCACGGCGTCCTCACATGCGGGAGTGCCACCGGTTTCCTCCAAGCGGGCAAGCCGGTCCTCCTTTGAGCAACGCTTCTTCATCGTCGCCGGGATGTTGCCGAATCCGCCACCGGTTCCGTCGCCATCACCCCAGCCCGCGCCGAAATCCTGGCCGTCGCCGAAGTCCATCGAGGGGGTGCTGATATCCACATCCGGTGTGGGAATCGCGGTGGTCGAAGTCGTGTTGGCCGTGATCACCTTGGCCATCGACGAGCTCGGTGACGAAGGTTTTCTCTGGGTGTTGGTCTGGACCTTGCGTTGCTCCAAGTTTGTTTCCTCAACGACATTGGACTCATAAGTCACAATGACCGGCGTTTCCTTGATGATGTTTGGCAGCAGGAAAACCCCCAGAATCAAACCGACCAGGACCACCGCCAGCAGGGCGATGACAATCGACGAGATCGTGGAGTTCCTTTTTTGTGCCTGCAGGATTTTCTGGGCTTCCGGGCTGAGTTCGGCGTGAAGGCTCATGGGTTTTGTTTGGGCGGATGTTAATTCGCCGCCTTTTCCTCACCAGAAGAAAATCAGGCCGGGCGAAAAAAATATGGGATTCATGCCGAAGACGGAAAAACGAAACCGATTCTTAGGAAAATTCCGACTTTCTGGAAAAAATCCATGGACCGTCCCGGGGCCACTCCCCCCCAAGCCCGCCGGGTTGTGGCATCTCACCGCGCACCCGTCCCCGGCAGGAAACGGTAATAAACCTCAAGCATCAGGGTATTGAGGCAGGTCCGGTAATGGGCGTTGGTCATGAATTGCGCGCCCACCGCGCGGACTTGCCCGCCTTCGCCGGGCGGCGGCCATGAACCATCGGGATTCTGGTTTTTCAGCAATTGGTCGCGGAACAGCTCATTGTACTTTTTCCATTGCGCCCCGCCGCGGTTCATCATCGCCTGCGCCTCATAATAGTGGCCATAAAGATCGGCAAACTTGGTCTTGTAATCAAACCGGGTGTTTTTCTCGATGTAGCGGGCTGCTCCGCGCGCCGCGGCGCTCGAGCCCTTGTCAAACATCTGCAGGCTGAGCAGGCCGGCACCGGTCAGCGTCCGGTAATCGCCACCATGCGGCGCTTCGTCCGCCTTGGCGTAGGCGAAACCACCGTCCGAACAACGCAGGTCGGTGACATACTCAACCGCCCTTCTCGCCGCGCGTTGCAGCCCCTTGAACTCCAGCCCGGTGTGCTGGCAGGCCTTGAGCGCCTGGATGTGCCATGCGGTCACCGATAGGTCGCCACCGCGGCCGCCGGTGGTATCGTAGCCGTAATCCCAACCGCCGGATTTCTTGTGCTGGTTGTCGATGATGAACTGGCCGGCCATCTGCGTCACCTCGTATAGGTTCGGCACATTGATGTTGCCTTGCTTGCAGAAGGTCGCCGCCTCGGCGAGCGCATAGGTGGCGATCGGGTGCTCGTAACAGAAGTTCTGGCCGTTCGCCGGGTTGATCGAAAGCTTGCCTTTGTTCTTCATGCCCACATCGATGAGATAGGTCATCGCGCGCAGCACGGTGTCTCCATAGTCTTTGGAAAGCGGGGTTTCGCAGTGACCGAGAAAAGCGAGCAATGCCAGCCCGGTCATGGCGGTTTGGTTGGCATTGGTCCAGGAGCCATCGGAATTCTGGGTGTTCTTGAGCCAATCGAGCGCCTTCACCACCGCATCCTCGCATGCCGGCGTGCCGCCGGTTTCCTCCAACCGGGCAAGGCGGTCCTCCTTGGAGCAGCGCTTCTTCATCGTCGCCGGAATATTGCCAAAGCCGCCGCCGGTTCCATCGCTGTCACCCCAGCCCGCGCCGAAATCCTGACCGTCCCCGAAGTCCATCGAGGGTGTGCTGATATCCACATCCGGCGTGGGGATCGCGGTGGTCGAAGTCGTGTTCGCCGTGATCACCTTGGCCATCGAGGAACTTGGCGAAGACGGCCTTCTCTGGGTGTTGGTCTGGACCTTGCGGCTCTCCAGATTGGTTTCCTCCACGACATTCGACTCATAAGTCACAATCACCGGTGTCTCCTTGATGATGTTGGGGAGAAGGAAAACCCCGAGAAGCAAACCAACCAACACCACCGCCAACAGGGCGATGACAATCGACGAGATCGTGGAGTTCCTCTTTTGCGCGTGGAGGATCCTCAGGGCTTCCGGACTGAGTTCGGCATGAAGGCTCATGGCTGTGTTTTCCTTAGCTACAATATAATCGGCGATTTCCCCGATGCCACCGAAAACATCCATTCGGATGGGAGTGAAACCACACTTCACCGGGCAACGGCCGGTGTGAGGGTTTTTTTGGGAAAAAATTCCAACGGATTTCACTCGGTTCCGCGGACATATCGGTCAGCGTCGGCCCGTGCCCGGCAGGAAGCGGTAATACACTTCGAGCGTCAGGGTGTTGAGGCAGGTCCGATAGTGGACATTGGTCATGAATTGCGCACCCACGGCACGGACTTTCCCTGCCGCACCGGGCGGCGGCCAGGAACCATCCGGGCTCTGGTTCCTGAGCAACTGGTCACGGAAAAGTCCGTTGTATTTTTTCCAGTCGGCACCACCGCGGTTCATCATCGCCTGTGCCTCGTAGTAGTGGCCGTAGAGGTCGGCAAACCCGCTCTTGTAATCAAACCGGGTGTTTTTCCCGATGTAGCGGACCGCGCCGCGCGCCGCCGCACCCGACCCTTTGTCAAACATCTGCAGACTGAGCAGTCCGGCACCGGTCAGCGTCCGGTAATCACCACCATGCGGTGACTCATCCGCCTTGGCGTAGGCGAAGCCGCCATCCTGGCACCGCAGGCCGCTGACATATTCGGTCGCTTTGTTCGCCGCGCGTTGCAATCCCTTGAACTCCAACCCGGTGTGCTGGCAGGCCTTCAGCGCCTGGATCTGCCAGGCCGTAACCGACAGATCGCCGCCGCGTGCCCCTTCGGTGTCGTAGCCATAATCCCAACCGCCGGATTTCTTGTGCTGGTTGTCGATGATGAACTGGCCGGCCATCTGCGTCACCCCGAACAGATTCGGCACGTTGACACGCTCGATCCTGCAGAACGTCGCCGCCTCGGCCAGGGCATAGGTGGCGATCGCATGTTCATAACAGAAATTCTGGCCATTCGCCGGGTTGAGGGAGAGCCGCCCTTTGTTCTTCATGCCGACATCGACGAGGTAGACGATCGCCCGCAACACGGTGTCGCCATAGTCTTTGGAAAGCGGGGTTTCACAGTGACCGAGATAAGCCAACAGGGCCAATCCTGTCATCGCGGTCTGATTGGCATTCGTCCACGAACCATCGGAATTCTGGGTATTCTTGAGCCAATCGAGCGCCTTCACCACCGCATCCTCACATGCTTCCGTTCCGCCGGTTTCCATGATCCTGGCAAGCCGGTCCGGCCTGGAGCAACGCTTCTGGTGAGGAGGAGGAATACCGTCATTTCCTTTTCCAATACCGTCATCGGGCCAGGCCTCACCGATGCTGTCACTCTCACCGAATTCCATCGACTCGTTGTGAGTCGGAATTTCCATGGTCGGAATCGCGAGCGAATCGGCCGTTTGCGCCACGTTCACCCGGTTCATCGCCGCAGGTGCCGAAGATGGCTTGTGGTGCAGGTTGATCCTGGGCAAAACCGGATCAGGCGGGTCGTCCTGAGGGAGCGGAGTGGAAATAACGACCACGGGTGGTTTGGTCACAGCCAGCTGCGGAAGCAGCAAGGCTCCGAGAATCAGGGCCACCAACACCACGGTCAACACGGCGATGAGCACCGATGACAGGGTGGAGTTTCTCTTTTGTTGGCGAAGCGCGCGGAGTGCTTCGGGACTGAGGTCTGCGTGAAGGCTCATGGCGGGGGTTTTACGGGTGAGCATGGGCCGGACCGCACCCGCGTGCCTGATGGGTGTCCGGATGGGCGGATATGATTGCGGATGCCAGTGGTGAAACGCACCAGACCGGCAACCCCTTGGGAAAAACGCGGAATGTCTTGCACACCCGGCCCTCGGCCCGGAAGCAGAAGGAATTTTTTTGTTAGATCCGGCCGCGTCCCGCGCCAGCGTCAATTCCCGCCATCAACGACCGTCACCCCGAGCGCGGGGCCGCCATCCGGCGAGCGCAGGCCCATGCAGGCACCCCAGCCCTGCGTGTATTGGATCACCTTGCAAAGAACGATATTGTCACCGGCCCTGAGCCTGCCGCGGAACTGGTCCTCGCCCGGCTTGACGCCACGCTGTGCGTTCCTTGCATGAATCAGTTCACCGTTGAGCCAGACCTTCAGCCCGTCGTCGCTGCCTGCGGCGAACAGGATTTCCCGGGCCTTGGCGGAACGAAGCGTGGCCTTGATGTAAACAGCCCGCTGGTCGCCGCCAAAAAGCGGCACGAAATCGGCGGCATAGACGCCATTCGCATCCGCCTGCAACCGCATCGTCTTCCACACGGCATTCCCGTCCGCTTTTTCCGGAGCAAAGGCTTCGTCAAAAATCGATCCGCCTTGCCCCGCCATATAAGGACCGGAAACCATCCATGAGCTGATGAAGTCGCCGGTCTTCCCGAGTCCGTTGAAGTAATCCAGAACCTGTTGCGCGGCGAGCGCCGCCTGTTTGTCGGCGTCCTTCGCAAGTGCCGCGAATTTCTCCAGCAGTTCCGGATCGCGCTTGAGCGGCACCAGCGGGACCAACCGCGCCTTCCCCGGTCCTCGGGTTTTTTCCAACACCGCCAGAAGATCCTGGCGACACGCGTCATCGTCATTGACCCGCTTGCAGATCGCCTTGACCGCCATCTCCATCGCGGACTGGATCATCGGATCGGAGGCCTTGACCAGCGCGCTCGCCGTCGCCGCCAGATGCTCGCGACCGCTACCGGTCTCGACTTTCCTGATCTTCTCCAACCTTTCCATCAGGTCGAGCTTTTCTAACAGATCGTTGGCGTCCGCGGTGTCCGCCTCATCCGCGATCCGGCGCATCCATGAAAGGACCGCCGGCTTGTCGGTGAACGCCCAGGCGTGCAGCGACATCAACTCGATCACATTCGCCCGATACGGCGGAGTGAGTTCCGCATGCATTTTTTCCGCCTCCGCAAGCGCGGGTTCGTAAATCCTCGCATAGCGGTCCCGCAACAGTCCGAGGTTGCCGAAGATGCGCCGGTACAACAGCGGTCCCTCATTCCATTGCTTCAGGGCCGCCAGGGTGTCGGGAGTGTAGGAATTGCTGTAGGAAACCGGTGTGGGTCTGCCAGGACGGCTCACAAAAACCTCCAACTCCCCCTTCCCCTCGGCCTTGCCGCTTCTCACGCGGAACCCGATGCGGTGCGGACCGGCCTGATCCGCTGCCGGCGTCCATGTGAATTCCCCGCTCTTGTGGTTCAGTTTCGCACCCTGCGGCAGATCCTCCGATTCAAACAACAGCTGCCCGCCGCCACCGGACTCGGCCTTGAGGGAAACAGTGGCGGGCTTGCCAACCACGGCGGCGAGCCGCTCCATCGGCTCAACCTTGATTCCACCTTTCTTGCCATTCACATGGATCTCCAACGATTCGGTCACCACATCGCGCCCCTCGTGGGAAACAATGAAATCGACACGCCAGGAACCCGTCTGCCCGCCGGTCCGCCATTTGAACCGGCCACCCTCGAGCACCGCATTCTCCGGCGCATGCTCCATCCGCATGGCGAACAGGCCCGCATTGCGGTGTTTGAGGGTGACCGGCACGCTGACATCCACTCCCGGTGCCACCACGATTTCCTTCTGGACACTCAAGACCGGCTTCGCGTGCGGGATCACCTTGACCATCCATGCACGGTGTTCTGATAGAAACCCGAAATCGCGGCGGATCGCCTCGTGCTGGACGTTCAACACGGCCCCCACCTGGTGATCCCCGGGCTTGATCTTCGCCGCATCGAGCTTGAACGACACCAGCCCGCGGTCCGAAGTGGCGATCTTTTTGCCACCGAGATACAGGTCAAGGCGGGACATCAGCCGCGGGGATGGCTCGCGCAGCGGCGCGATGGCGGCGAGCTTGAAATCCATCGACTCGCCCTTCCACAACACCAGGTCTTCACCGGCGGGCTCGACCTTTTCAAACATGCCGGCATAGCGGAAAATATTCGCCTGCATCGTTTCATCGCAGACGGCGCAAAAGGCATCACGGCCGCCACGCATCATGCACGCCTCTTCCGGACGGTAGATCCCCTTTGGCCAGCCGGCACCTTCGAAGTTGGCGATCGGCGAGCTGCCCCGGTAAGTCATCGGAGCAAACAAGCCCGGCCATTCCTCCACGGTCCAATAGTGCCACTTGCACAAACGCGGGTTGGGTTCCGCAGTGACGTTGACGGTGTCCTGAAGGCTTTCCGGAGGCCCCGGGAACGGAACGCTTTGCTGGATATACTCGTCACCGAGCCCTGCCAAACCATGCCCGAGCTCGTGCACGGTCGACCCGGACCCTTTGGTGTCGCGGATGTTGTAAACCGTCACCCCCCACATGCCGCAGGCCGGGGTCGAGAAGTTGGAGTTGTGAAGCACCAGGGTGGCGTCCACGTCCGCGGCAACCATGCCATACTCCGCGGCAATCCCGTTGTCGCATATCAGGATCTGCCCTTCGTAACCCGCAACCTTCAGCCGCGTGTCCGCCGGACTCTCATCCTCGACAAACACTGTGTGGAAATTCACCCAGTCCCGGTAATGACTCCATGTCGGATAAGAGAAAAACGTCTCCTTCATATCCTCACAATGACCCAGGAACTTCTCTTTTTCATTCGCCGTGAAACCGGCCGAAACAATCACCAGATCGAGCGCGTTCGGTCCCAGCTTGGAGCGGTGGATGGTCCGCACATCCAGAATCCCCTTGGTCACCCGCAGGTGTTCCGCATAGTCCGCCGCCAACCTGGCATCCGCCTCCCGTGCGGGCTTGCCCGCGCTGATGCTGATGCCGGTCGTGCCCAACCACGCCGCCATTCCCACCCAAGCCGCAACCCGGATACAACGGCCAATCGACGAAAGGAAATCACCGCAATTACGGGATGAAGTGCATGAATCAGGATTCCAGCGCATGGAGGAGGATCGGTTGGGGTGATGGAATTCGCTCGGCGGCGAGACTAAAACGCCCATACGCGATGCCAAGGGGGTTCTGATCACCGGATGTGCCGAAATTCACGATTCAAAGCGGCCCGAAGCGCCGGGGGAATCGCCTTCGGCATTGCGAAAACACCCCTCACACCCCGCGCCGGTCGCCCCAGAGGCGCACATGCAGGCGATCACAGAAACGAAACCCGAGATCCCGGCAGATCGCGGCCACCACTGGCGCGTTGCGGTCGAGTTCCTCCACGGTGCGCCCTTCCGGCATCAGCAGCACCCGGTTTCGCGGAATCCCGAACCTCACCACCATGGATTGGATTTCCGCAAGGTCTGCCGCACCGGAAACCACGAACTTGAACCACGACTTCGGATGCGCCGCGAAGTAAGCCAGTGACTCCGGCAAAATCCGTTGGGATGCGGGCATTCCGGCATTCGCCAGCTTGGGAGAAAGATTGAATTGGTCCACCGCCGCGGCAAACGCATCACCGGGAACCCGCGTGGCATTGGTTTCCACCTCGAAAAAAACCCCGGGCATCGTCGCACGGACCAGGTGGATCATTTCCAAAAATGCGCCCTCCTGCAGCAAGGGTTCCCCGCCCGTGATGACCACCCGCGGGCAGTCATAAGCGAGAATCATCGCTGCGGCATCGGCTGGCTCCAGCTCGATGGTGACCTCGGATTTCCGGTGCTTGGCGTAACCGGGCATCGCATCTTTTTCATGCGGCCACGGCGTGCCCTCAAAATTCCAGGTGTGGTCGGTATCGCACCACACGCAATGGAGGTTGCAGCGCGAGGCCCGGATGAAGACCGCGGGAACCCCGGCACCGGGGCCCTCGCCCTGGAGCGTATGGAAAATCTCCGGTCCTTCCCCGAGTCTCGCAAGTTTCATGGCCGCCACGGATGAAACACGAAACAACGCGGATGGACATTGAAATTTCCACCGATTATCCTCGCGCCCATGAGCATCATCACCGGCCGCGGCGACTCCGGCGAAACCGACCTGTTGTTTGGCAAACGCATCGCCAAAACCTCACTGCGCGTCGAGGCGCTCGGCTGCGTCGACGAACTCAACGCCGCTCTCGGCCTGGCCCGCGCCAGCGGAGCCAATCCGCAATGGGTCGCCCTGATCGACACGCTCCAGGAAAAACTCATCGGCCTGATGGGCCAGCTCGCCACCCTGCCCGAGGACGCCCAACGCTACGAAACCACCGGTTTCCCGCTGATCACCACCGCCGATGTCGACTGGATCACCAGCGAGGCACATGGCTATGAGTCGCGCGGCATCCGCTTCACCGGCTGGGCCAGACCCGGCGCGGAAGGCTGCCTCGCCCGCGCCCAGGTCGATTTCGCACGATCCGTCGCCCGCCGCGCGGAACGGGCCATCCTCACGCTCCATGAGTCCGGAGAAGACGTGCCGGAAGCCGTCCGGCTTTTCTTCAACCGCATCGCCGACCTGCTGTGGATCCTCGCCCGCGTCGATAGCGAGTGACCGCCCCCTCCCCGCCATTGACGCGGCCGCCCGGATGGTTTCGTATCCGCCCATGTCCGAGCCCCAAGCGAAACGACCCATTTCCTCCTACCGGTGGATTCTCGGCTATTTGATGCTGGAAAAGGCGATCTTCCTCCCCTCTCTCGCCGCCTTGTTCTTCACCGCGATGCTGTCGCTCGCATTCCCGTGGTTTCTCAAGGAACTCATCGGCAATCCCGCCAGCGCGATGAAGGAAGGCGTGGATCCGGCCACCGTGCTTGCGAAATCCAATCAAGTCCTGATCCAGCTGCTCGCCGTGCTCGCACTTCAGGCCTTCATCGCGTTTTTCCGCGTCCAAGGATTCATCCGCTCGGGAGAATCCGCCCTCAACCGCCTGCGCCGGGACATCTTCTCCCACCTGGTCCGCCTGCCGATGCCGTTTTTCCAGGAACAACGCTCCGGGGCGCTCAGCAACCGGATTTCCGCCGACCTCGGCGTGGTCCGCGAAACCCTCATCACCACCGTGCCCCAGGCTGTCAGGCAGACGGTGATCCTCGTCGGCGGACTGGCCTTCATCTTCATCGCCTCGTGGAAACTCTCGCTCATCATGCTCGGCAGCGTCCCGATCGTCGTGCTCGCGATCGCCATGTTCGGCCGCAAGGTCCGCGGATTCTCGAAAGCTGCCCAGGATTCGCTCGCCGACGCCGGCACGGTGATCGAGGAAACCGTCCAGGGCGTCGCCGATGTGAAATCGTTCACCAACGAATCCTTCGAGTCCGCACGCTACAGCCGCGCGCTCGACACCTTCCTCGACGTCACCCGCCGCGGCGCGAAATCCCGCGCGGCATTCCTCTCGTTCGTGATCTTCGCCCTGTTCGGCACGATCTCGTTCGTCGCATGGGTCGGCGCCCGCATGCTCGCCAATGGCGAAATCGACGACAAAAACTTCGTTTCCTTCATCCTCTTCTCGATCTTCGTCGGCGCCTCGCTCGGATCTTTCCCGGAAATCATCTCCCAGTTCCAACAGACCGCCGGTGCCACCGACCGCCTGCGTGAATTGCTCGACACCTCACCGGAACGCACCGATGGCGACACCACCACCAGACTGAAGGGCACGCTCGCCTTCGACCATGTCTCGTTCCGCTACCCATCGCGCCCCGACGTCCGCGTCCTGTCCGATGTGTCCTTCATTGTCCGCCCCGGACAGCGGGTCGCCCTGGTCGGCCCCTCCGGTGCGGGAAAATCCACGACGTTTTCCCTGATTCTCGGTTTCAACCCGCCGGAAAACGGCGAGATCCTCTTCGATGGCCGGCCAGCCTCCACTCTCTCACTGCAAAGCCTCCGCTCGCAAATCGCGATCGTCCCCCAGGAAGTCCTGCTGTTCGGCGGCAGCATCCGCGAAAACATCGAATACGGCAAACCCGGCGCATCCGTCACGGAAATCGAGGACGCCGCACGACTCGCCAACGCCCTCGACTTCATCCAAACCCTCCCCGAAGGACTCGAAACCCTCGTCGGCCCGCGCGGAACCAAACTCTCCGGCGGCCAGCGCCAGCGCATCGCCATCGCCCGCGCGATCCTCGCCGACCCACGCATCCTGCTGCTCGACGAAGCCACTTCCTCACTCGACTCGGAAAGCGAACGCCTGGTCAACGAGGCCCTCGAACGCCTGATGCACGGCCGCACCAGCCTGGTCATCGCCCATCGTCTCTCCACCGTCCGCCACGCCGACCTGATCCTCGTTTTCAATCACGGCCAGATCGTCGAATCCGGCACCCACGACGAACTGATCCAGCGCGACGGCACCTACCGCTTCCTGGTGGACACCCAGCTGGTCTGATCCGCCCTCCGGATCGCGTTTCTAATAGATTAGAAGTTTTATTCTTGTTAGCGCATCCTTCTTTCCGGTTGGATGCGCCCATGCCCGTCCAATCCAGAACCGCAATCCCGGCCGCATGCGGCTTTCTCATAATGGCCGCCACGCAGCCGCTCGCGGCCCAACTGCCAGGCCTCGATGACCCTCCGTGGTTCGGACACTTCGCCGGATACTCCAACAGACGCCTCGACTTCGGTATCACTTCGCACGGCAAAATGACCCTCTTCCCCAAGGACAGACAGGGCGACCGTGTGGCCAAAAAACTCACCCTCCCCATCGATCTGATCGTCGAAGAAACCCTTCCCGACGGCAAAATCCTCACCCGCAAGATCCAGCCCGCAACCCTGACCTCAACAAGCACGTCCACCGCGAACCTGGAAGCCATCACGGTCACCGGCAAGGTCACGGGAAATGCGTCGTTCGAACTGAATATCGAACAGAACCGCGGCGACATCTCCATCGGCGGCCGCATCACCGACCCCGGCCCCCTGACGAAAAATCCGCTCCAACTCGCCGTGCGAACACGCTTCCCCAGCGCCTACCGCGCCCCTTCAGGCGGCAGCAAACAGAAACAAAAAAAATTCGACGAGAAAATCGAGGACGACCGCCTCATCCTCAAATGGACCGACGGTGAACGCAAACGGCAATCGCTGGACGAGGCCGTCGACGCCGCAGCCAGCGAAATCAACGGCCCGGGCATCTCATCCGCCAGAATCGAGATCGATGCCTATCGCGACCGCCGCTTCGAATTCACCGCCACAACCGGATCCACCATCCGGCTTTCCAACCCCCAAACCGCACCCCTTCACAAAGGCTTCACCATCGACTGGAGGCCCGACCCTGCCAAAGACCCGCAAGCCAAGAGCCGCCTCGTGATCGAAATCAGATAGAAACGGCGCATGCCGACACCCCCCCACCCTGGCTGGCGTTTGTGGACTTGAAGAATGTGCCAACCTCCTCTGGCTGGGACTTGAAGTCCCAGTCCAGCTCGGGGACATCCTGTCCCCGGTCTCCAAACCAAAGAGCCGCCCCTGCCAAGCCCAACCCCTGCCAAGCCCAACCCGTGGCTGGCACATCCCGCTCCAGGCCGTCCCAGCGGCATCCTGCCCCCTGTCTTCCTCCTCTTCCTCTCCCCAATCAACAATCTCATCTAACTTTATCCTTGATGTGTTCGTATGAACGCTTTATATCTTTTTCCAT
>CAYNQJ010000057.1:0-20358 GCA_964399305.1 uncultured Luteolibacter sp. | reverse complement strand
TGCTGCCGGATCTGGGGCTGGCGAAGATGCTGCGGTGCCGCGTGAGGTATTTCACGGACGGAGCGGTGATCGGAAGCCGGTTGTTCGTGAACGAGGCGTTCACGGCCGCGCGCGACCGTTTCGGGCCGAGGCGCCGGGACGGCGCGCGGAAGATGAGAGGAGCGGCAGCTGCGGCAAGCTCACTGTGGAGCGCTCGGGATCTACAACGAGGAATTGGATGAAATTCATAGAGGGAGCCACATTTCTCCTGCCAATCTTGAATTGTCTGCTTGGAAGTCCCACACACATGCTTCACGGTCCTGGCATGCGCTCAAAAGCCGTTTCATTGTTGCAGGAGCTGGCCGATGCTCATTCCGTTCCGGGGCATGAGGACGAGGTTCGCGCCATTTTCGTCAACGAACTTGAAGAATGCGGGGAGCTCTCAACCGACCGAAATGGCTCGGTTTTTTGCGAAACCGGCAGTCAAGGCCCGCGTGTCATGGTTGCGGGGCACATGGACGAGGTGGGCTTTCTGGTCCAAAACATCACCACTGACGGCTTCATTCAGTTTGTTCCGGTCGGCGGTTGGTGGGAACACAATCTGCTTTCGCAGCGGGTCGAAGTCCTCACCCGCAGCGGCACCAAGGTGCTGGGCGTGATTTCATCCTGTCCGCCACATTTCCTTCCGGAAAACCAACGCCGGCAGGTCATGCCCATCGACCGCATGCTGATCGATGTCGGCGCCGATTCATTGCGTGCCGCCACGGAAGAACTTGGAATTTCCCTGGGTGACCCGATCGCTCCATGCCCGAACTTCACGCCGATGGCGCGCGACGATTTGTTCATGGCCAAGGCCTTCGACAACCGCGTCGGCATGGCCGGGGTGATTCAGACTGGCCAAATCCTGTCACAATCCGCCCATCCGAACCGCCTGGTTCTCTGTGGCACCGTTCAGGAGGAAGTCGGCTTACGCGGCGCAAAATCCGCCGCCGCGTTAGCCAACCCGGATGTGGCAATCGTGCTTGAGGCTCCGCCTGCCGATGACTCGCCCGGATTCAATCGTGCGGAAAGCCAGGGCCGGCTCGGTGACGGGGTGCAAATCCGCCTTTTCGATCCCTCGGCGATCACCAACCCGCGGCTTGCGGCCATAGCGATCGAAACCGCACGCGCGGAGAACATCCGCCACCAGATCACGGTTCGCCGCAGCGGCGGCACCGATGCGGGGGCGTTCCACCTCGCGAACCACGGCATCCCGTCCATTGTTCTGGGTGTTCCCACCCGTTACATCCACTCCCACAATGGCATCATTGACATCAACGACTACCTTTCCATGGTCGACTTGGTAATCGCCTTGGTCCGCAAGCTCGACCCATCAACCGTCAAAGGATTGGGCGCTTATCTGTGAGGCCCGCATATCCGGGTCTCGACAAATCCACGACGCGAAGCTGTCATTTGCACACGTGAAACGTTTCATCCAATCGGAAATCGGAGCCGCGGTGCTTTGGGTGGCAGGCTCGCTTCTGTTGGCGGGCATCATTTCACCATGGATCTATCAAGGAGGAAAGGCCCTTGCCGCCTCTGCGGAAACCCACGATTACCCCGGCATTGTCGAATGGCTTGCCGCCGCATGCGGCCGTTCGGAATTCGGCCGTTTTTTCGACCGTTCGCTGTTGCTTTCCGCGTTGTTGTCGTTGCCGGTGCTGTTGCGGCGGATCCGGCGGATCCGGTCCGCGCGTGAATCGGGAGACATCGTTTCGCTGACTCCGCTTCCTTGGGATACTGTTGCGATTCAGGTTGCCTGCGGTGCCATCATCGCCGGCGGTTTGCTGTGGAGCATGGTGTGGTTGTTGCAAGCTGCCGGTGTCTATGTGCCGGATGACTCACCGCCATCGTTCGGCAAAATGACCGGCAAAATCCTGATTCCCGCCGTTGCCGCCCCATTGGTCGAGGAATGGCTGTTTCGCGGATTGCTGCTGGGCTTGTGGCTGCGCATTGCCAAGCCTGCCGCCGCATGCATCGGGACCTCGCTCGTTTTCGCCTTCGTGCATTTCCTCAAGCCGCCCGATGGCACGGTCATTTCCGATCCCACCCATGCGCTGGCAGGATTTCAATTGTTAGAAAGCATCCTGCTTCATTTTGCCAACCCGGAGTTTTTCGTCACGGATTTCGCCACGTTGTTTGTTGTCGGGCTGATCCTCGCCGGTTCCCGGCTGCGCACCGGTGCATTGTGGTTTGCCATCGGCTTGCACGCCGGGTGGATCATCGCGTTCAAAGCCTGCAATCTGATCATGAATACCCGCAAGGATCACATGCTCTACCCGTGGTTCATTGGCGAGAGCCCCCGTTCCGGCCTGCTGCCATTGCTGGCGCTGGGACTGACCGCATGGCTGTGCCGGATCGTCCTGCGCAACCCGCGCGTCAACCCCGCATCACGGTAACCACCACAGCCCGGCGCAGACCTGCCTGGCGGAGAGCTCTTGCACAGGCATTCACCGTAGAGCCCGTGGTCAGCACGTCATCGACAATCACCGCTCCCGGCGGCTTGTTTGCAAGCCATCTTGCACCGCCTGGGGCGACTTCGAACGCCCCCCGCAGGTTATCCATGCGCTGCTTGCGGTTGAGACGTGTCTGTGTGGCGGTCTCTCGCGTCCGTGTCAATGCGTTGACCACCGGCAGCCCCATTTGCATGGCAATCACCCGTGCGATTTCCCCAGCCTGGTTGAAATGGCGGTGGCGCAGCCGCCGCCGGTGAAGCGGGACCGGCACCAGCGCCCAGCCGCCATCAAGCGCCTCCGTCAGCCGCGGATCGGCGAACGCCTCGCAAGCGAGCGTCCCAAGCGTCGCCGCCAGATGGATTTGGCGCCGGTATTTCAAACGGTGGATCAGTTCCAGCGTGGCCTCATCGCGCACCATCGCCGGCCGTGCGAACTCGAACGCGAACCTGAGCCGGCCGCAGTTCGGGCACTTGAAGCTATCGTCGATCTCGCCTGGGAACATCTCTCCGCATTTCTGGCAAAACGGGGTTTCCAGCCGCGGCAGTCCCGTCCTGCAATCCGCGCACAACGCCGCTCCGCCCTCCAGCTTCCGATCGCACATCGCACATGAAGGAGGATAGAGCAGATCGAGACACCGCGACATCTTTTGTTTCCAACCGGAAAAATCACAGATGGCGCGCAGCTTCTTCATGGCGGTCAGACACCATGTATTTTAACAGAAAAACTGACGGAATCAATGCCAGAATCGGAACGAGCCCCTCGGCGATCATGCCTGTGCCTGCGGATGATGTTTTGCAAAACAGCCACGCGGCATGCATTCCGGCCGGCAGCCACAACGAACCGGACCGCTTCCGCGCATATCCCAGCACCAGCCCCAGCCCTAACAGAGGCAGGAACCCGGTGGCCGTGTGCCGCCAATCCCCGAATCCCATCAACCACCCGCGCAGTGTTGCAAACCCGGGCCCGGCCGCCTCGGGGTCCACCCACACCAGCCCCCTGGGCGGAAGCAGCGACATCACGAGCGCGAAGAACAGCGCGGACGCGGCCAAGGCAGCCATAGGCCGCATCTCACGGCTGAAAATGCCGAATACCAACCCGCGGAAAAAAACCTCCATCCCCCACGCCATGGCGAGCAATCCGGGCAATGTCCCCCATTTTATCTGCAACGCATCGTGACCCGCGAAGGCCGTGCCCGCCAAGACCAGGCAGGCAAACATGCCGAGACATCCGAGCAAGCCCTGCCATGGTCCATTCAAATCACGCCACTCACGGATTTTGGGAATCCGCATCGGCCGAGACAACCCCCAGCGTTGGATACCCACACGCCGGACCCCGCGCCGCCAATGCAACCACTCCAGCCATGGAAAAAAGCCAATCATGGCAACCAGCAGCACACTCGCCGCGAAAAAAACCGGAAACCGGCCCTTCCGGCACCAATCCGCCAGCCAGTCGAACAACCCATTGGTCGTTCGTCCGGCTGAAACCTCCGCCAACGCTTTCCCGGCATGAAACAAGCCCGGCGACAGCCACGCGCCCAACACCACGGCAATCGCGGCATAACACCACACTTTCCATGCCCCGGTGGCTTCGTTGCCTTGCATGCCAAAGCCTGCCAGCCAGCACAGACGATGGAAAGCCCCGGCTTGCCACCCTGGTTTTTTGCAATGGCGTTTCCGTTCATCCCCCGCTAAAACCATCCGCATGGTCCGCGCCGATCCGGTTGGTGACATCCGCTGCCAGTGGGGTGAAGGCCCGATCTGGTGGCGCGACGCGCTTTATTATGTCGATATCGAAGGCCATGCGGTCCATCGCTTCGATCCCGCCACCGGTGCGGAAAAATCATGGGACGTCGGCCAGCGCGTCGGCACCGTCGTTCCGCGTGAAAGCGGCGGCCTCGTGATCGCCGGGGACCACGGACTTTTTTTCCTCGATGAGGAAACCGGTGCACTTTCCCCCATCGCCGACCCGGAAATGGACAAACCCGGCAACCGTTTCAACGACGGCAAGTGCTCACCCGACGGCCGGTTTTTCGCCGGCACCATGAGCCTGGCCCGCAAAACCGGCGATGCACGGCTCTACCGCCTCGATCCCGATCTCACCCTCCACGAAGCGTTCGGGCCGGTCACCACATCTAACGGAATCGCCTGGTCCGCCGATGGCGGGACCGTGTTCTACATCGACACACCACGCCGCGAGGTGCTTGCCTTCGACTACGATGACGGTCATCTGCGCAACCTCCGTACGGTGATCACCACCGGGCACATCGACGCCTCGCCCGATGGCATGGCCATCGATGAGAACGGCAACCTCTGGATTGCATTCTGCCACGGCGGCTGCGTGTCATGTTTCGATCCGGTGACCGGCAACGAGCTTCACCGCATCCCGATCCCCTGCCTCGAAACCACCGCCTGTGCCTTCGGCGGCCCTGACTTGGCCGATCTTTTTGTCACCACCGGTGTTCATAAAACCGCCAAGGAAAAGCACGCCGGCCGCCTCTTCGTGATCCGCGGCCTGAACGTCCGGGGTCTCCCCGCCGACGCATTCAAGGGGTGAAATCCGCCCTTTTTCGTTTCCATTTTGGAATATTGGTCCAGATTCCCGCTTCTTGCGTTCATCGCCAGAATGTCGAAACATCCTGAGACATCCCGTCGTATCCGGCCGAACCCATTTCCCCCCATGACCCTCCGATTGTTCTCCATCACCCGATTTCTATGCACGGCATCCGCAGGATTTGTCCTCGTGGGACTGACCGGCTGTGATTCGAAATCCAGCACCGCATCCTCAGAGCGGCCCGCTGCGCAAAATGCCGCCGGACAAAAACAGGCCGACTCGGCGGACGCCATCGCCGCATCCCTGCCTGCGGAAATTTCGTTCAACGAACACATCCAGCCGGTACTCTCGGAGTATTGCTACCACTGCCACGGCCCGGACTCCGGCACCCGCGAGCCCAAAAACGAACCGCTCCGTCTTGATCGGGTTGAGGACGCCTTCGCTCCACGCGCCGACGGCCTGCCGGTCATCATCAAGGGGAAACCTGATGAGTCGCGCCTGATGCACCGCATCCAGGCCACCGATCCGGACATCATCATGCCACCACCCGTGAGCCATAAAACCATGGGCCCACGCGAAATCGCCCTCCTCAAACGCTGGATCGAGCAAGGCGCGGAATATGAACCCCACTGGGCGTTCGCACCGGTCAAAAAACCCACGCCGCCCGCCGCCGGTGAAAATTGGGCCACCAACCCGATCGATGCCTTCATCGCCGATCCCATCTCCGCTGCAGGCCTGAAACCCAATCCTCCCGAAGACGCCCGCAGCTTCCACCGCCGGCTGACCCTCGACCTCACCGGCCTGCCGCCAAGCCCGGAGGAAACGGCTGCCTTCGTCGAGGCCTCCAAGGCCGATCCCAGCGCCGCCACCGCCGCCGAAGCCGACCGCTTGCTCGCGACCCTCGCCAGCGCCGAACACCTCGGCCGCCAATGGCTGGACGCCGCCCGCTACGCCGACACGCACGGTATCCACATCGACAACTACCGCGCCATCTGGCCATACCGCGATTGGGTCGTCCGCGCCTTTCACCAGAACATGCCGTGGGACCAGTTCACCACCGAACAAATCGCCGGTGACATGCTGCCCGACCGCACGCTTGACCAACTGGTCGCCACCGGATTTTCCCGCTGCCTCGCCACCACCGGGGAAGGTGGTGCGATCGAGGCCGAATACGACGCAATCTACGCCACCGACCGCGTGGAAACCGTCTCCGCCATCTGGCTCGGCCTCACCACCGGCTGCGCCGCCTGCCATGACCACAAGTTCGACCCGGTGTCCACCAAGGAGTTTTATTCTCTAACCGCCTTCTTCCGCAACACCCCGATGTCGGCCCTCGACGGCAACAACGCGGAGCATCCGCCTAACGTCTTTGTGCCGTTACCCGGGGACCGCGAACGGTGGACCGCCGTCGCCGCGGATATCGCCAGCGTCGAAAAACAAATCGCCGACCGCGGGAACGCCGCGCGCACCGACTTCGACACCTGGGTCACCAACGCCAAGGTCGCTCCGGACCGCAAGGCGGACTCCACCCTCGCCGTCCACCTCCCGCTCGCGGAACCCTCCGGCCCGATCCGTGGCTTTGTCAGCGGAGAACCACGCGAATGGCCTGCCGAGCCCGCACGCATCGACGCCCCGTTCGGCAAGGCGCCAATCATCAGCGACACCCCGATCGACCTCGGCGACCTCGGCAGCTTCACCCGCAACGACCGCGTGACCTTCGGCGGCTTCATCCGCGTTGAAGGCGCTCCCACCGGATCCGTGGTCGCGCGGATGAATCCCGCCGAATCCTTCCGCGGTTGGGACCTCTTCCTCGAGGCCGGCAAACCCGGCACGCATGTCATCGATTCCTGGGACAAGTCCGCAAACAAATTGATAGCCCCGCAGCCGCTGGCATCGGGCCAATGGCACCATGTGATGATCACCTTCAACGGCTCCGCTCCAAGCCACGAGGCCGGCGCGATCTACATCGATGGCAAACACGCCGGCGGCTACCCGCAACCGAACACCGTCGGCGGCAACATCGAAACCAAGGTTTCGCTCCGGCTCGGCGCGCGCGAAAACAACGACTCGAAACTCAATGGCAAGGTCGCCCTTCAGGACTTCCGGTTTTACCGTCGCCTGCTGGCACCGGAGGAAATCGCAGCCCTTTCGACCAACAGCCTGTTGCAGCATATCGCCGCACTGCCGCCGGAACAAAGGTCCAAGGAGCAACTCGACAGTCTCTATCAGTATTACATCACCAACATCGACGCCAAGGCACGCGAGCTCCGCACACGGCTTGAGGAGCTCAAGACCGAACAACGCACCCTGCGCGAGCGTGGATCGGTCTCTCTGGTGATGGAGGAGAAAAAGGAGCCGCCGTTCGCACACGTCCTCAACCGCGGCGTTTATTCCGACATCGGAGAAAAAGTCACCCCGGACACCCCGGCCGTGCTGCCGCCAATGCCCGCGGACGCTCCGAAAAACCGCCTCGGTCTCGCCCGCTGGCTCAATGATCCCGCCAACCCGCTGCCCGCGCGCGTGACCATGAACCGCGCATGGTCCTACCTGTTCGGCACCGGGATTGTGGAATCCAACGACGACTTCGGCATCATGGGTGCCCGCCCAACCCACCCGAAACTGCTGGACTGGCTCGCCGCCGAGTTTGTCGAATCGAAATGGGACTATCGCCACATGCTCAAGCTGATGGTCACCTCGGCAACCTACCGCCAGTCAGGCCATGTTTCTCCGGAAAAACTTGAGGCGGATCCATTCAACAAGCTGCTCGCGCGCGGTCCGCGCGTCCGTCTTGATGCCGAACCCATCCGCGACCTCGCGCTCGCCGCATCGGGATTGCTCTCGCCAAAAACCGGAGGACCTCCCGTCAGGCCCTATCAGCCACAAGGCATCTGGGAGGCGGTCGCCATGCCGCAGTCCAATACCAAGGATTACCGTCAGGACAGCGGTGAGTCGCTCTACCGCCGCTCGCTCTATACGATCTGGAAACGCACCGCGCCTCCCGCGACAATGGAGATTTTCAATGCGCCGTCGCGAGAAAGCACCTGCGTCCGCCGCGACCAGACCAACACGCCGCTGCAGGCGCTCGCGCTGATGAACGACCCGCAGTTTGTCGAGGCCTCGCGCGAACTCGCCGTCAAGGCAATGGCGGCCTCCCCGGACAACAATGCGCGCATCGACTTCATCTCCTTGCGACTGATTTCCCGCACGTTCGACGCCGATGAACGCAAGATCGTCCAGCAGTCGCTTGCCAGCCATCTGGAAAATTTCGCAGCCAACCCGGAGGATGCCAAAAAACTCATCACCACCGGCGCGAAACCACCGCCAGCCGATGCCAACGCGCCGGAACTCGCGGCTTGGACGATGATCGCCAGCCAGATTCTCAACCTCGACGAAACCATCACCCGCTGACCCCCGACACCGCGATGAACCCCTTGATCGAATTCCACAACACCGCCTATAGCCGCCGCCAGTTCTTCCGCAAGTCCGGCGCAGGCCTCGGCATGGCCGCCCTCGGATCACTCCTCGGCCAGCGTGTGCTCTCCGCCGCTGAAAGCCTGGGAGGCCTGGCCACCCCACTGCCGCAAATCGCCCCGAAGGCGAAACGCGCGATTTATATCTCGCTGATCGGAGCCCCCTCGCAAATCGATCTCTTCGATTACAAACCGGAACTCTCGAAACGCTTCAAGGAAGACCTCAAGGAGTGGCTGGCGAAACAAGGTGAGCGGCTCACCGGGATGACTTCCGGCCAGGGCGCCTTCCCTCTCGCGCCATCGATTTTCAAATTCGACCAACACGGCCAGTCCGGCACATACGTCAGCGAACTCCTCCCGTGGCATGCGAAGATGGTCGATGACCTGTGCATCATCAAGTCGATGCATACCGACGCGATCAACCACGAACCGGCCAACCAGCTGGTTTACACCGGATCGATGCAGGCCGGCAAGGCATCCATCGGATCCTGGCTTTCCTACGGCCTCGGATCAATGAACGAGGAGCTGCCGGCATTCGTGGTACTGCACGCCACCCATAGCTCGCCGCACGCGAACGTCCAGGCGATTTCCTCACGTCTCTGGGGATCCGGATATCTGCCCGGCAAGTTCTCCGGCGTGGCCCTGCGCTCGCTCGGTGATCCCGTGCTCTTCCTTGAGGACACTCCCGGCATCTCCCGCGACACCCGCCGCAAGATGATCGACGGCCTCAACGACCTGAACCGCCGCTCCTTCTCGGATATCGGCGACCCGGAAATCGAACTGCGCATGCAGCAATACGAAATGGCTTTCCGCATGCAATCGTCCGTTCCCGAGCTCACCGACCTCTCGGGCGAACAGGAGGCGACCTATCAACTCTACGGCGATGATAGTAAAAAGCGCGGCACCTTTGCCAACTCGGCGCTGATGGCCCGCCGCCTGCTGGAACGCGGCGTGCGCTTTGTCCAGATCTTCCACCGCGGCTGGGACCAGCACGGCGACCTCCCGCGCGACCTCGCCTCCCAGTGCAAGGATGTGGACCAGGGATGCTACGGACTGATTCAGGACCTCAAGCAGCGCGGTATGCTCGAAGACACGCTCGTCATCTGGGGCGGCGAGTTCGGCCGCACGGTCTATTGCCAGGGAGGACTATCGGAAACGAACTACGGCCGCGACCACCACCCGCGCTGCTTCACCATGTGGATGGCCGGCGGCGGCATCAAGGGCGGCCACGTCCACGGCGAAACCGACGAGATGTCCTACAACATCACCAAGGACCCCGTCCACATCCGCGACCTCCACGCCACAATCCTCCACGCGCTTGGCCTCGATCACAACCGGCTCAGCTACAAGTTCCAAGGCCTGGACCAGCGCCTCACCGGCGTGTTGCCGGCCAAGGTCGTCAAGGAACTGCTCGCCTGACCCGCCGGCAGTGAGGGATTGACGGGCCAGCAAGAATGGCCGACAACAAGGCCGATGAAGGAAGCGGCTTCCGGCATCGATTCCCAGCTGGCCCGTTGTGCCGACTCATTGGCCGCCGCGGCCGCGGCCCTGCCGGATTTCGAGTCGCTGTCATCGGAACTCCAATCCGTGGATGATGCCTGCGCCCGGGGCTATTTCCTTCCCGATGAGGAGGAGGCGGTCCGGGCAAAATACCATGGCTTTCTAACAACACGCGCGGCGTTGCTGGAGGTGCTCGCGGAACTTGCCGGCACCGCAGGCAATGGAAGGATCGACTGGCACCGGCGGCTGCCGGTATTCGCCACGGCATTCGCCACCGCATGCCTGCTGATGAGGGCGAATCGGTTTCTGGTGGATCTGGCGGCCGATCGCCCGGTGCTTTGGAAGAAGCTCGACGAACCGGACGTCCGTGCGGGCATCCCTAGAAAGTCCTTCACTGCCATCTATCAGGCAACGTCCCGCCCCGCGAACATGCGACGCTTCCTGATGGCCTCGGATTTCTATTTCTCCCATCGCGAGGACATCCTGGCCATGGCGGGAACCACTGAAATGTCACGCGTCGTCGCGCTGTTGTCTGCCGAGGAACCGCAAATCGAATGGCGCCGCCGTGCCGCCCTGAAACGGTTGTTCGCCTACCGCTGGTTTTCCTTTTTGAGACGAAACCGCTCTGCCTGGAAACGGGTGATGTTCGGCATGTTCGAAGTATCCGGCAGAGCCATCGCCGAACTGCGCCAGCCGGGAATCAAGGCGGCCGGTGCCCCGAAGCGGATCACACCGGATCTGCGCGACACGGTGCTGCAGCATGCGAAGGCCGGCGATGTGTTTGTCACGCGCCACGACGACGCGTTGAGCAATCTGTTTCTCCCGGGTTTCTGGCCCCACGCCGCGCTCTATCTGGGCACCACGGACGAGGTGGCTGCCGCAGGCATCAGGATGCCTCCCGATGTGAGGGCAACCCACTGGTTTCTGGAGTCCAAGAAAGACGGAGTCCGTGTCCGAAGCGCAGAGGAAACACTCCATGTGGACGCCTTCGTCGTGATGCGCTCTCCCCTCGATTCCTCCGGTATCGCCGCCGCCATTTCACGGGCGATGGCCCATGTCGGCAAAGCATACGATTTCCTGTTCGATTTCCGTACCGCCGACCGACTTGCCTGCACCGAAGTGATCTACCGCGGATTCCACGGCTTCGGCCCGGTTCGTTTCCACCTCACCGAGGTGGGAGGCCGGCTATGCCTGCCGGCGGAGGAATTCCTCAACCAGGCAATGGACTGCGGATTCCGCATCATCGCCACCGGCGGTCTCCGCGGCGACCGCCTGCTCTATCGCGCCGAGGCAGAAATCGCATTCCACAGCAGCCGACAGCCGGTTTGAACAAGCCGTCACGAGAAAACCGCAACCGGCAGACAAGGCGCGCAAAAGGAATAACGCCCGCTGGCCTGATACCTGAACCCCTAACCCTGATCCACTTGGGCAACGGCGAGGGCGGCGATGCCTTCCTTGCGACCAATGAAACCCATGGTCTCGTTGGTCGTGGCCTTGATGCCGACGCGGCCAGGCGCAATGCCGAGGGCCGCGCCGATGCAGGCCCGCATCTCCTCGCGATAGGGAAGGATTTTCGGTGCTTCCGCCACCACGGTGGCATCGACATTGATGATGACCATGCCCGCCTCGCCGGCCAACGAGCGGCACTTTTCAAGGATCCGCAGCGACCGGATGTCCTTACAACCCGGATCACCGGGAGGAAAATAATGGCCGATGTCCGGCAGCCCCATCGCCCCCAGCACCGCATCCGCGATCGCATGACACAGGACATCCGCGTCGGAGTGCCCCTCGAGGCCGTGACTGTGGGGGATCCTTACACCGCCAAGCACCAGCGGGCGGTTTTCCGCAAAACGATGCACGTCGTAGCCAATTCCTGTCATGACGGGTATGCGATTGTTAGAGAATCTCCCCCACCGGGATCCTGCCGTTGCTGGCGACGATCGACCATGAGTCCGGATGGCCGGCAGAGGGAGTGAGATCCACTTTGCCACCGGCGGCTTCCACCAGCAACTTCCCGGCGGCGATGTCCCAAAGTGAAATCCTCGACTCGATGTAGGCATCAAGTCTGCCGCAGGCGATGTAGGCCATGCCGAGGGCGGCAGACCCCATCATGCGCATCTTGCGCGCGCGGAGCGAGGCCTTGTGGAAGCGCTCGATGCCGGTACGCAGCGCGCTTTCATCCTTGCCACAACCGACAAACAAAACCGATTGCTCCAACGTGTCGCGCCTGCTCGCCTGAACCGGCTTGCCGTTGAGCATCGCAGGCCCACCTTTTTCAACTGTCCACGTTTCCCCGACCATCGGGTCGTGAATCACGCCGACGACGATTTCCCCGGCCACGCGCAGCGCGATGGAAACACAGAAGTGCGGAATGCCGTAGTAAAAATTCACCGTGCCGTCGATCGGATCAACGATCCACTGGCGCTCGGAATCCTGGTTTCCGGCAATTCCCTCCTCACCGTAAAGCGCGTCGCCGGGCCGGGCTTCGAGCAGCAACTGAGTGATGAGCTCCTGCGACTGGCGATCGAGCGCGAGCTTGATGTCGTGGTGGCTGGCCTCATCCACCACGGAGTCGCCGCCGAAGTGCTCCCGAAGCAGTTTTCCCGCCGCAATCGCGGCGTGCGTGGCAATTTCCAGATCGGTCATGTGTGGAGCTTGGGGGATTTGGCCGGGCAGGGAAGCGCAATTTTCAGTCGTTAGGCGCATGTCATGAGCAGGCCTCCCGGTGTCTCCGATCCAGCTAGGCGTCTGCGGCAGCCGCCAGCGCCTCGCGGGTCAGGCGCGTGATCTCATCCCATCGGCCGGCGCGGACCAGCGCCCCATCGACCATCCATGAGCCGCCGATCGCGGCGACCACCGATAACCGCAGGTATGACGCAAGGTTGGTCGGTCCGATACCACCGGTGGGAACGAACCTCAACCCGGTGTGGGCGTATGGCCCGGCCAGCGCCTTGAGCATGGCCACACCACCCGCAGCCTCCGCCGGAAAAAACTTGAGCAGGCGGCAGCCAAGGGCGAGCGCCTGCTCTACCTCACTCGGGGTCATCACTCCTGGAGAGAATTGCAGCCCGCATTCCCGCGCAGCGGCAATGATTTCCGGATTGAGCCCGGGTGCCAGCCCGAACACGGCACCGGCATCCCGGGCACGCAGGACCTGCTCTTTTTCCAACAGGGTGCCAGCACCTAACAAAATTTCGGGAAAGCTATTGGAAATACGCCGGATGGATTCCCCGGCCGCCGCCGTGCGGAAGGTGATTTCCATGATGTCGAGTCCGCCCTCAAGCAATGCCTCGGCCAGAGGCAGGGCGGAGTCGACGGAGTCGAGAACCACGACGGGAACAATGCGCTTGGCGAGGATGCGGTCGATCATGGGTGCGATGGCTGTGGCTGGTTTTAGGGTTGGCTTCTCACTCGGGAAGAGGCTGCAAATCACCAAGATGGCGCGGCCGGGTATCGAGGAAATGGATGTCCAGCCACATGAGCACTCGCGCCCCCACCTCGCGAACACGGGTTTTGAAACCGCCGGAATACAACACATCGCGCGCATTGAAACCCTTCGCATCAATGCCATGCGCTTTGGCAATGTAGATGGCCCGCTCGTTCTGGAATCGCTGGCTGATGACCAGCAGCGAATCCAAACCAAAAACCTTTTTGGCGCGGACCACGGAGTCGAAGGTGCGCAAACCGGCATAATCACAAACGATGCGTTCGGCCGGAATCCCGCGCTTGACCAGCGCCCGCCGCATTTTTTCCGGCTCGTTGTAGTGATCGGTCCGGTTGTCACCGGAAACCAGCAATGTCCTGATCTTGCCGGCCTCCCACAATGCCACGGCGGCATCAATCCGGTAGCGGAAATACAGGTTTTCGCGCCCGTTGACCCGGTCGGTCGTGCCAAAAACCAGGCCGACCTTGGTCTCGGGCACACTGCGGACATCGTCGTAAAGCCTCCCGCGCGACGCCCACACCGCTGTAACGTTGGCATAGGCCACGATTCCGGCACACAACAGCACAAGCGTCATAGCGGTGACACCTAACCGCCGCAGCCACGGACGCCGGCACTTGGCATGTCGGCGGTTCACGGCATCGTGCGGGCAGATGGCAGGCTCGGTGTTCACTGGCTGCGCGGGGTTTGGAGTTCGGGCTGCACACGGCGGGGCCACTGGAACCAGGACTTCAGGGTTTCCGCGAAACTTCCGGCAAGCGGGCCATCCGGTGCCAGTACCCGCAGGTTGCAGGAATGCTCGCGGAACCGCACTTCGGAAAACCGCCCGAGCCATTCACCATCCACTTCCACAGGCACCTCACGGTCGGCACACACACGGAACGCCTCGGTCTGGAAGCAACTCGTGGATTCCATCAGGTCGATGCCGCCAAACGCCAGCCCCCGCAGGGAATCCAACACGATTTTATAACCCGCCTCCTTGTAAACGAGCACGTCGAGTTTTGAGTCGTGGTTGTCCGCATTCCGGAAAAACCTGAACTGCCCGCCGTAAAGCGAGCCGTTTCCCGCAATCACCGCGACGCCTTCCTCGCGGCGCCCATCCGCAAGCACGATCTCCATTTTCGGCGGCGTTTCACCCAGCACCTTCACCGCCGCAAGAAGATAGGCGAGCGGTCCTAACATTTTTTTTGATTCCCAGGTCGTCTGCTCGATCACCTGCGCGTCGAAACCGACACCGGCCATTTGGACAAATGGCGCGCCATTGGCCTCGAACAGGTCCACCTCGCGGATGACGCCGGACTCGATCACTGAAAATGCACGCTCCAGGGAATCGGTGGGTATGCCCATTTCGCGGGCAAACACATTCATCGTCCCCGCCGGCAGCACTCCAAGAATCGTCGGGCTTCCCGCAAGACCGCTGACCACTTCGTTGAGCGTGCCATCGCCCCCGGCGGCAATGACCACCGGCTCGCCCTGCCCGGCGAACCGCGCCGCCAACTCGCGCGCCTCTCCGGCGTGGTTGGTCGCGTAGAGGGCGAAGCGGTTGGCATGCGCCATCAGAAACCGGAGCACCCGCCCGCCCTTCTGGCTCCGTGCCTTGGGGTTGAAAATCAGCGGATACCGGCGCGGGCTTGCCATACCGCATTCTTCACCCATCCACCGGCCCACCGCAACCCGATTCCTGCCCCAGCACCGCCAGCACCTTGTCCACAGGCAGCCCCATCACGTTTTCAAAACTCCCCCGGATTCCCGCGATGATCAATCCGCCATGCTCCTGAATCCCGTAGGCCCCGGCCTTGTCGAGCGGATTGACCCGCGCCAGATAGTCATCAATCCCGGCTTCATCCAACGGCAGGAATGTCACATCCGTGGTGTCATGAAACGTGAACGGCTCCCGGCCTGGAAACACCACACACACGCCCGTGCAGACGAAGTGGGTGCGCCCGGACAACCGCCGCAGCATGCGCCGTGCCTCATCGAGATCCGCCGGCTTGCCCAAGGGCTCTCCATCAATGAACACCAGGGTGTCCGAACCAATCACGGTTGCATCCGGCCGCAAGCGCGCGACCGCGCCGGCCTTGAGCGCTGCGTTGTGCTCGCAAAGAACCTCCGGATCGATGGTCGCATCATGGATCTCCTCGGCGGGGGATGCGACCACTTCGAAGGAAAGACCCGCCCGTTCCAGCAATTCGCGGCGGCGGGGTGAAACGGAGGCAAGGACGATCGGCACGCCGCATGCATGAGGGGAAATCCGCCGCGGATCAAGCCCTGCCATTACGCCCGTTGCCGGGCCCGCCGATCCCCCGACCCGCACCCGGTGGGCTCCTCGGCTTGACCGATGCGCCACGCCGTGCAAGCTCCGCGTCCCGATGATTTCCGTCCAATCCCTGCGCGTGGAGTTCGGCGCCCGCGTCCTCTTCAACGATCTCTCCTTCTCCGTCCAACCGCGCGAACGCATCGCCTTCGCCGGCCACAACGGCGCGGGCAAATCGACGCTGATGAAATGCATCGCCGGCATCCAGCCGCCCAGCGGCGGAACCATCAGCGCTCCCAAGGGCACACGCATCGGCTACCTGCCCCAGGAAGGCATCCACGTCCGCGGCCGCACGCTCTGGCAGGAAACCGAATCCGCATTCGGCGAAACCCTCGCCCTCCGCGAGAAAATCGACCGCCTCTCCCATGAGTTGACCCGCCTCGACCCGCGCTCCTCGCCCTATGCCGAAATGCTCGAGGAAATCGGCGGCCTGGAACTCCAGCTCGACGCCACCGACCCGGCGCGCATGAAACCACGCATCGAATCGGTGCTCAAGGGACTCGGTTTCCGGGAAAAGGATTTCACACGTGATTGCGCCGAGTTTTCCGGCGGCTGGCAGATGCGCATCGCCATGGCCAAGCTTTTCCTGCAGGAACCCGAGGTTCTTTTGTTAGACGAGCCGACCAACCACCTCGACATCGGCACCCAGGTCTGGGTCGAACAATATCTCATCAACTACCCCGGCGCGATCCTGCTCATCTCGCACGACCGCGGCCTGCTCGACACGCTGTGCACCCGCACCATCGCCTTCGCCAACGGCCGCGCCGAGGAATACGCCGGCAATTTCTCCTACTTCGAGCGCGAGTCGGTCCTCCGCAAGGAAACCCAGCTCAAACAATACGAGGCCCAGCAGCGCGAAATCGCGGAAATCCAGCGCTTCATCGACCGCTTCCGCGCCTCCGCCAACAAGGCGACCCTCGTCCAGTCCCGCATCAAGATGCTGGCGAAAATCGAACGCATCCCGCCGCCCGAACGCGATGACGCGGTGATGAATTTCAAATTCCCCCCGCCGCCGAACTCCGGCCACATGGTGGCCAAACTCGATGGCGTCTCGAAATCCTATGGCCCGCTCCGCATCTTCGACGGATTCGATTTCGAAATCAACAAGGGCGAGAAAATCGCCATCGTCGGCCCGAACGGCGCCGGCAAATCGACGTTCTGCCGGATTATCACCGGACAGGAGGCGCCTGACGCCGGAACCCACACGTTCGGCCACAAGGTGGCATGCTCGTTTTTCTCGCAGAACCATGCGGACGAGCTGGACCCCGATCTAACGGTCCTGGAGACCGTGGAGGCGGCCGCCTCACGGGAGTCCGCCCCGCATGCCAGAAACCTGCTAGGCTGTTTCCTGTTCCGCGGCGACGACGTCTTCAAGAAGGTCGGCGTGCTCTCCGGCGGCGAGCGTTCGCGGGTCGCGCTTGTCTGCATGCTGCTGCGTCCCGCGAATTTCCTGATTCTCGACGAGCCGACCAACCACCTCGACATGCAATCCCAGGATGTGCTCCAACGGGCGCTCACGGATTACCCGGGCAGCGTGCTGATCGTCTCGCACAACCGCTCGTTCCTCGACGACCTGGTGGACAAGACTCTCGAATTCCGCCCCGGCGAACCGCCGCGCTTGTTTTCCGGAAACATCACCTACTATCTGGAAAAAACCGCCGCTGAAAACCCGCGCGCCAGTGGTCCGACCTCTCCAAAATCCGCCGCCCGCGCGGATACCGGCCAGGCCGCTCCCAACACGATCAATCGCAAGGACCAGCGCCGTCTGGAGGCCGAAGCCCGGGAGATGCGCAACAAGTTGCTCAAACCGCTTGAATCCGAACTCGAATCGCTGGAAAAGAAAATCGCCGAATTCGAAGCCGCCCAGGCCACCCTGACCACGGCGCTTTCCAGCGACGAGATCTCTTCCGACGCCGACAAGCTCCGCGAAACATCCAACGCCGTGACAAATATCACCACCGCACTGGAGAACAGCTACTCACGCTGGGGCGAGCTCTCCGACGAAATCGAAAAGGTGAAGGCCAGGCTCGGGATTCAGGAATCCTGACCGGCAGGCCCGTGGAGACAGGCCTATCCATCCTCCCGATGGAGGGGCTTGTTCGAATTATCCATGGGATAACGGGTTTTTCCCATGGCCATTCCTGCGGATATCCGCCACGGTCCCCCCGGTAAACCCCGTCATGAACAAATTCCTGACCGCCATTCTGGCGCTCGCACCGGCTTCCGCGAACGCGGACGTGAAACCCCATGGAATCTTCGTGGACCACATGGTCCTGCAACGCGACCACCCCGTCCCGGTCTTTGGAACCGCCGAGGCGGGAGAATCTGTCAAGGTGGAGTTCGGCGGCCAGATTCTATCAGGAATCGCCGACAAGGACGGATCCTGGAGCGTCACGCTCAAGCCAATGAAAACCAGCTCCGAACCCGCGGCCATGACGATAACGGGCAAAAACAAGATCACCATCAACGACATTGTGATCGGCGATGTCTGGCTGTGCGGCGGGCAGTCGAACATGCAGCTTACGATGAATGATTTCCACAAGACCGACGACATCGCGGCGGCAAGGTTTCCACTCATCCGCCAGTTTGAAGTCCCCAGAACCGAGTCAGGAACACCGGTCGCGGACGTCAGCGGAGGCTGGACGGTTTGCAGCCCGGAACAGGCAGGCCGCTTCACAGCCACAGGCTTCTTTTTCTGCCGCAAGTTGCACGAGGAAACCCACATCCCCATGGGAATCATCCAGGCGGCATGGAGCGGATCCGCGATCGAGCCTTTTATTCCGGCCGAGGCCAAAGCGGCGGTTCCGGAGCTCGCCGCACCACCACCAGCCAAGCCCGGCGCGCCAGTCGCCGTATGGCATAACCGCTACTGCGCCATGATCCATCCGATCACCCGCTTCCCGATCAAGGGCGTTGTCTGGTACCAAGGGGAAACAAACGCGATGGTCGGGGATGGCGAGAATTATCTCCACAAACAAAGGGCCCTCATCGAGGGCTGGCGAAAATCCTGGAACATCGGTGAATTCCCATTCTATTTCGTCCAGCTGCCCGCCTATCAGAAATCACCGGATCAGCCCGAGGACTTCGAAGGCTGGGCCAACGTCCGCATCGACCAACTCAAGACATTGGCCATCCCCAAAACCGGCATGGCCGTGGCAATCGACCTCGCCAACCCGGGCAATCCGGACGATATCCACCCGATGAACAAGCGCGATGTCGGCGAACGGCTCGCCCTTTGGGCGCTCACAAAAGACTATGGGAAGAGAATTCCTGTTTTCAGCGGACCTCTTTACAAGGCAATGAGGATCGAGAAAAACAAGATCCGCATTGCCTTTGATCACGTTGGCACCGGACTCATGGCCGGCATCAAAAAAGGCATGGAGCCAGCCACCGCCGACCCGGCGGCAAAACTCAGGCGTTTCGCCATCTCCGGCGAAGACAGGAAATGGCACTGGGCCGATGCCGAGATCGACGGCAAGACCGTTCTGGTTTCATCCCCCTCGGTGCCCAAACCGGTCGCCGTCCGCTATGCCTATGCCAAGAACCCCGATGGCTGCAATCTCTACAACAAGGAAGGTCTCCCCGCGTCACCATTCAAAACCGACTCATGGTGAATGGCATGTTTTCCATCAAAAACCTCTCCCCTACCCATCACATGAAAGCCACTGTTTTGAATGCGATTCTCGTGCTGCTGACTGCAAGCCTGACGCATGCGGCGGACACTCCTCCACCAATCCCGGAAGTCGCCAAAGACGCCAAGGCGATTGTCCCCGTGCCCCGCGACCCCAATGATCAAGTGGTGCAGGGCCGCACCAAATCATTCAATGAACAAGCCAAGAAGGGCGGATTCGACGTGATGTTTCTCGGGGATTCGATCACCCATTGCTGGGAGGCATTCAATCCCAAAAACGGCGCATCCGTTTGGAAAGAGCGCATCGCTCCATTCAACGCCGTCAATTTCGGCATCGGCGGTGAAACCACCGAGACCCTGCTGTGGCGCCTGGATAACGGCAACCTCGATGGTGCCCTCGACCCGCAGGCCGTGGTCGTCATGATCGGCACCAACAATGCCTTCCGTGACAAACCCGAGGAAATCGCAGCCGGAGTTGGCGCTGTGCTCGCCCGGGTTCACAAGCGCCTGCCCAAAGCAAAAATTCTGCTCTACGCGATTTTCCCCCGCTCCCATCCCGGTGGCGAGGTGGCGCACAAGAACAGCCAGGAGGCAAACAAGATTCTCGCAAGGTATGACGGGCATTGGAACATCAAGTTCATTGACATCGGCGAGCGCTTCATGAAAGCCCCAGACCAGCTCGCGGACGGCGTCTCGTGGGATGGGCTTCACCTGACCGAAAAGGGCTATGAAATCTGGGCCGATTCACTCGTTCCCGAGCTCAAGGCCATTCTCAGGAAATAGGCGGCCCTGAAGAGCCATACACGGCAACCATCACTGATCACCACCCGTAGCCCACCCACCTAGATAAGGTGTCAGATAAATAATTAGATATTGCGCTTGCGGGGTGAGCGGTTGGCGGGGTAGTTTCCGTGCATGAGAAGGGCGCGATGGCTGGCGGCATGGAAGGATTCGACGACGAGACCGGTGGTTTACCA
>CAYNQJ010000056.1:0-20559 GCA_964399305.1 uncultured Luteolibacter sp. | reverse complement strand
CGGGCACGTTGTGGGAGGAGCGGTTCAAGAGCGTGATTGTGGAAAGCGGGCAGGCGGCGCGGACGATCGCGGCCTACATCGACCTCAATCCGGTGCGGGCCAGGATGGCATCGGATCCTGCGGATTATCGGTGGAGCAGCTATGGCGAGGCGGTGGGAGGTGGGCCGAAGGGGAATGGGAAAAAGGCGCGTGAGGGTCTGGTGCGCGCTTGCCTGAGCCACGAGGGAGTGGGATTTGAGTCGGAGCGGTGGAAAGAAGTGTCGCGGATTTACCGGCGGGTGATGGGGATGGCGCTGGGTCGCAAGAGCGGCGCGGCGGAAATCCAGCGACGGCCGCAGACCGCCGTGACCAAGAACACCGAGGAGTTGTTGGCGAGTGAGGACAACGAGACCGTACTGCCGGATCTGGGGCTGGCGAAGATGCTGCGGTGTCGCGTGAGGTATTTCACGGACGGAGCAGTGATCGGGAGCAGGGAATTTGTGAACGAGGCATTCACGGCGGCGCGCGAGCGGTTCGGTCCGCGCCGCAGGAACGGTGCGAGAAAGTTGCGTGGTATGGGAGCGGCTGCGGCGGGATTGCTGTGGAGCGCGAGGGATCTGCGGAAAGGGATCGGATGATCTCATCGGATCGCGTCTACGGGGACGTCAATCGATATCAACGGAATGAAAAACCAGCGGAAATTTTTCATTCTCAGCAAGCTGAGATCATTCTCCGATATGGGGCTGGTGGAAATCCCGATATCGTCAGCAAGTCCTGCGCTGCGGTTCATTTCAAGCTCGGGCGAGCAGCGAGGAGCCGGTCATTTGCACGGGCTTGGGAACACCCAGCATATCGAGCAAGGTGGGGGCGACGTCGGCGAGAATGCCGTTTTTGACCGAGAATTGATCCGCGTCGTCGGCGACGTAAACCACGTGCACGAGATTGGTGGTATGGGCGGTATTGGGTGAACCATCGGGATTGCGCATGTATTCGCAATTGCCGTGGTCGGCGGTGATCAGCAGTTTGCCGCCGAGGCGCAGGGTTTCCTCGACGACGGCCTTGACACCGGCGTCGATGGTTTCCACGGCCTTGATCGCGGCCTCGACCACGCCGGTGTGGCCGACCATGTCCGGGTTGGCGAAGTTGAGGATGACGAGATCGAAGTTCTTGAGTTGGTCGACCACCGTTCGGGTGACTTCCGGGGCGCTCATCTCCGGCTTGAAATCATAAGTGGGCACGTCCTTGGGCGAGGGGATGATGAAGCGTTCCTCGCCGGGGTTGGACTTCTCCACGCCTCCATTGAAAAAGTAGGTTACGTGCGGGTATTTCTCGGTTTCCGCGATGCGCATCTGGTTGAGTCCCGCAGCGGCGACTGTTTCGCCTAGAACCATTTCCATGCTCTGGGTGCTGAAGATTGCCGGGCAAGTGTAGGTTTCGTCGTATTCGGTCAGCGTGACATAGTGGGTGCAAGGTGCGGCCACGCGGTCGAAGCCGTTGAAATCCGGCTTGAGGAACGCATCGGAAAGCTCGCGGGCGCGGTCTGCGCGGAAGTTGAAGAAGATGATCACGTCGCCATCGCGGACCCGCTGGGTGTTGGATTCACAGAAGACCATCGCCGGCATGAACTCGTCGGTCTTGTCGAGCCGATAGAAATCGGCGGTCGCCTCGCTGGCGAGGATGTCGCGGGATTCTCCCTTGCCGAGGACGATGGCGTCCCACGCGAGTTTGACGCGGTCCCAGCGTTTGTCGCGGTCCATGGCGAAGTAGCGGCCGACCACGGTGGCGATGCGCGCGCCGCACTTGGCTGCCTCGTCCTCGACTTTCGCGAGGTAGGCGGCGCCACCGGTGGGCGAGGTGTCGCGACCGTCGGTGATCGCATGGATCATGATGTCGGAAACTCCTGCCTCATGGGCGAGTTTGACCATGGCGATCAACTGGTCCTGGTGGCTGTGGACGCCGCCGTCGGAAACCAGGCCGATGAAATGGAGTCGCGAGGATTTCGCCTTTCCGAGGGCTTCGGCGAACACCGGGTTGGTGCGGAGTTCGTCGTCCTCGATCGCCTTGTTGATGCGGGTAAGATCCTGATAGACGATTCGGCCCGCACCGAGGTTGAGGTGGCCGACCTCGGAGTTGCCCATTTGGCCGGGTGGCAGGCCGACGTCCATGCCGGAGGCGCTGAGGAAGCCCTTCGGGTATTTGGCGAGCATCTCGTCATGGAATGGCGTGCGGGCGAGGAGCACGGCGTTGCCGTCTTTTTCCGCGGTTTGCTGTCCCCCGGGGTTGACACCCCAGCCGTCGCGAATGATGAGAACTACTGGTTTCTTGGCCATGGCGACGCGCGTTTAGCGGCCGAGGCGGTTGCGTGCAAGTCTTGAGAGTGACTTTGGCGGCAGTGTGTGGCTGAGAAATCAGCTTTGCTTGGAAAATCCATGCCGGCCCAGAGTATCGCGCAAGGTGGCAAGGTATGCCTTGCGGGTGAGTTCGTAGCCGCCGAACTGGCGCAGGTGGGGTGTCATCCACTGGGTGTCGAGCAGTTGGAAATCGAGGTCCCGCAGGTGGCCGACCAAGGCGACAAGGGCGATTTTTGAGGCATCGGTCCGGCGGGAGAACATGCTTTCTCCGAAAAACACGCCGGGCAGGGCGACCCCGTAGAGGCCGCCTTGCAACCCGTTGGCATCCCAGCACTCGACCGAGTGGGCGTGGCCCAGTTCGTGGAGTTGGCAGTAGCTTTCGAGGATCACATCGTCGATCCACGTTTCCTGACGATTGGCGCAAGCGAGCATCACCTCGCGGAACGCGGTATTCCAGCGGATTTCAAAAGGGTTGCGTTTCAGCGCCCGCCGCAGTCCGTGCGGGACGTGAAAGCGCCCGTCGAGCGGGATGAGTCCGCGCCGTTCGGGTGAGAACCAGAGGATCTCCCCGTCCTCCGCCATCGGGAAGATTCCCTGGGCATATCCGCCTAACAACACATGGGGCGGGATGACGCCGGTTGGATCCTCAGGCATCGCCGGTGCTGCCTGAGATGACGGCGAAGGCGTTGTGATCGTGGATGCTTTCCTGGTTCACTGCCTTCACGGTGAAGGATGCGACGCGTTTGTCCGCGCGGAGGAGGGCGGCGGCATTGCGCACGACGTCCTCGACGAAAACCGGGTTGTCATAGGCCTGCATCGTCACGTGGCGCTCGTCGGTGCGCTTCAACAGTGCGTAAACCGGGGCGGAGCCGGATTTTTCCGCGACCTCGATCAGTTCCTCGATCAGGATCAGCTCGCAGCTGCGTCCTTTGGTTTTCGGGCGGACCTCCAGGGTGACGTGGCCGCGCTGGTTGTGAGCGCCGTATTCGCTGATCTCCTTGCTGCACGGGCAGAGCGTGGTGACGGGCACGGTGACGCGCAGCACGAGGTCGTCTGTGGTTCCGTTAGAAGTGCCCATGAACACGCAGTCGCATCCGACCTTCGCGGCGGCGCCGGAGACCGGGGCCTTCTTGGTGACGAAGTAGGTGAAGGCAACCTCGATGTGGGCTTCCTCGGCATTGAGTTGTTGTTTGAGGTCGTGGAGGATGTCCGGGAGGGTGCGGGAGGTGACTTCGCCCTCGTGCTTGCTGAGCACTTCGAGGAAGCGGCTCATGTGGGTGCCCTTGAACTGGTGTGGCAGGTGCACCGACATCGAGATGGTGGCGACCGTCGGGAATGGATTTCCGAGGTGGTCGGTCACCTGGATCGGGTATCGGAGGTCCGACACGCCGACCTGATCGATGGCGATGCCCCGGGTGTCCGGCGTGGCTTGGATATCGGGCAGTGATTTGTCAGGCATGGTTCAGAGGGAAGGTTCGTATTCGGCCCATGAGGAGGTGGTTTCCCAGACACGGACGCGTTTGAGGCGGACGCAGGCGCGCAATGGGTAGCGGGCGTCGCTGCGTGCGGCATGGGCCGCGAGGGCGGCAGCGGTGTGTTCGAAAATCGTGCGGGCCATCAGTTCGGTGGTGGGGTCCTGGTTTTCAAAACCGATCACGCGATCGCCATAGCGGGCCTTGAAATCCGCGTATGCGGGGTCCGATGTGTTCATGCAAAGCGCATGGTCGAAGGTGTCCAGCCAATCGCCGACGGCCTCCTTGATGATCTTGAAATCGCAAACCATCTGATGGTCATCAAGTTCATCAGCCTCGATGACGAACTCGACCCTGCGCGTGTGACCGTGAGGGAAGCGGCACTTGTCCGGATGCTTGGCAAGCATGTGGCCGTTCTCGATTTCAAGGGACTTGCAGATGCGGTAAGGCATGGAATGGAGATTTGAAATTAGATATTAGAGATTGGGGGAGGATGTGTCGTGTGAGCTGATAGAAACGACAAGAGTGAAGAGGTTCTACTGAAGAGGGGGGAGGGCGGGGGTTTGTTGGTAGGTCGTGGGGTCGGGGAGGGAAGCGAGCTGAAAGGCTTCGCGGCGTTCGACGCAGGTGCCGCAGGTGCCGCAATGGAGCTCGCCGCCTTTGTAGCAGGACCAGGTTTCGGCGAAGTCGATTCCGAGTTCGGCGCCCCGACGTACGATTCCGGCTTTGTCGATATCGATGAAAGGGCGGAGCAACCGGATGTGGGCATAGGTGCCGTGGCACATGGCATCGGCCATGGATCGCATGAAGGGTTCGCGGCAGTCCGGATAGATCGCGTGGTCGCCGGAGTGGGCGGCGATCACCACGGCCTCGGCGTTGATGCTTTCGGCAAAGCCGGCGGCGATCGCGAGCATGATGCCATTGCGGAATGGCACGACGGTTTGTTTCATGGTGGGCTCGGCGTAGTGGCCGTCCGGGATGGTGCCGCCGGAGAGGAGGAGGTTGGATTTGAAAAGCCGGTCCATGAAATCCAGAGTGACCGTGTGATGGGGGATGCCGCAGCGGTTGGCGTGGAGTTTGGCGAACGGGATTTCGCGGGCATTGTGCTTCGATCCGTAATCAAACGACAGGCAGGCGGCGACCTCGTGGCTGCGGAGAGACTCATGGAAGACGGTCACCGAATCCATTCCGCCGCTGAGCAGGACGCAGACTTTCATGGAGGGGGTGGCTCCGGGTAGGTGGCTTCGGTGGTGAGCTGGATGCCGCCGCGAGGGGCGAACTCACCGCGCACGATGAGTTCCTGTGGCTGCATGATCCGGACGAGGTCGTCGAGGATGCGGTTGACGATTTCCTCGTTGAAGGCCGGCTGGTTGCGGAATGAGGCGAGGTAGAACTTGAGGCTCTTGGTTTCCACGCAGGTGGTGCCGGGGATATAGCGGATCACGATGCGGGCGCTGTCGGGCTGGCCGGTGACGGGGCAAAGCGACGAGAACTCCGGGCAATTCAGGGTGATCCAGTAGCGGCGTCCGGGGCGCTGGTTTGGAAAAACCTCCAGACGGGCCTCCTCCGGGCAGGAGGGGAGACGGGTGTCCGGTTTTCCCAAAAGGGAGAGGTTTTTGAGATCTTCGCGTTCGGCCATGCCGGGATTGTTGAAATCCGGGGCGGAAGGTCGATCTGAATTTTCCCGGAAACCGGACAAAAAGAGACCGCTGTGCCGTGATTGGCGCTGTGAGCCACGTTCCGTAAGCTCAACAAGTGGGGTCAGCCAGAGTCCTTTTGTTTTCCCATACTGGGCATGACATGAAACTCCGGCGGCACGACCCCGATTTTATCGTATCGGTTCGGGCCAGCTACCAAGATACTCGCACACAGCAGTCGACCGCATGGTAACTCGGAAAGGATGTGCCGCAACAGAAAAGAAGTGTGCGAGGGTGAAAAAAATCCGCAAATCCTGCCATGCGGGTCGAGAGGGTGGATCGACGGGTGTCCGGCAGGCCGGCCGATTCTGTTAGATTGTTTCCGGGGAATGGTTCGATAGGCCGCGCTTTGAGCTCCCGGGGTGGATAGGTCCTTGCAGAAGATACGTAAGGATGCCCGCAGGATGCGGGCGTTCCCCGTGATGGATTGAGGCAGGCAGTTGGGAATCCGGTGTGGTCAATCAGCCTCGTGCATCAACGTGCGGGCGCGGGCGAGGGCGTCGTCGAAATGGGCGACGAGATTGGCCCGGCCGATGAGTTCGACAAAGCCTGCCTTGCGGAGCATGTCGAGAGGCTGGCGGTGCAGTCCGCTGAGGATCACCGAGCCGCCGTGCTTTTGGAGGCGTTCCGTGATGCTTTCGAGGACGTTCAGGGCGGTGGCGTCCATGGCGGTGACCAGGTGGAGTCGCAGGATCAGGACGCGCGGCAGTTGTTCGACCCGTTCGAGGGCGTCCTCCATTTTTTCCGCGGCACCGAACAGGAAGGGGCCGAAGATCCGGTAGACCATCACACCTTCGGGAATGGTTTTACCGTGCATCAGTTGTTCCGGAGTTTCCAGCACGTCCGAGTCCGAGACCCGGGATACCTCGGTGGTTTCCGAAACCCGTTTGATGAAGAGGATGGCGGCGAGCACCATGCCGACTTCCACCGCGATAACCAGGTCGAAAATCACCGTGAGGGCGAAGGTGGTGAGCAGGACGGCCGCGTCGCTCAGTGGCATCCGGCGGAGGCGTTTCAGTTCATGCCATTCGCCCATCCGCAGGGCCACAAAGACCAGCACGGCGGACATTGCGGCCAGTGGCACGTGTCCGGCCAGGCGCGCGAAGATGAGGATGATGCCCAAGAGTGTGAGGGCATGGACTATTCCGGCCACCGGACTGCGTCCGCCGTTGTTGACATTGGCGGAAGTGCGGGCGATTGCGCCGGTGGACGGGATGCCGCCGAAAAACGGGCAGACGATGTTGGCGATGCCCTGGGCGATCAGCTCGGTGTTGCTGTCATGGCGGTCGTTGGTGAGGCCGTCGGCGACCACCGCGGACAGGAGCGATTCGATGGCCCCGAGCACCGCGATCGCCGTGGCGGGGCCGATCAGGTCGCGGATCATCGAAAGGTCCACATGCGGCCAGGTGAATGCCGGCAGCCCGGCGGGAATCGCCGCGTGTCCGAACTTCGATCCAATGGTTGCGATGCCCAGGCTTTCGTGCCAGCCGAAGGCGGAAACCACGACGGTGGCTCCGAGCATGGCGACAATCGAGCCGGGAACGCGCTTGAATCCCAGCCGGGGCCAGAAATGGATCACTGCGAGGCAAGCGGCTGATAGAGCGAGTGTGGCCGTATTCAGGTCCGCGATGTGGCGGCCGAGCCAGTGGAGCCGCTCGACAAATTCACGTGGTGCGGCCTCGGTGGCGCTGATGCCGAGGAAATCGCCGGTTTGCGTTGCGATGATGGCCACGGCGATGCCGGTGGTGAAGCCGCTGGTCACCGGCCATGGGATGTATTTGATGAGCGATCCCATGCGGGCCAGTCCCATGATCACCAGGATGACACCGGCCATGATGGTGGCCATCACCAGTCCGGCGAAGCCGTGGCGGTCGATGATGAGCAGGATGATCGGGATGAATGCGGCGGTGGGGCCGCCGATCTGCACCCTGCTGCCGCCCAGCGCGGAAATCAGGAATCCGCCGATGATCGCGGTGAAAATCCCGAGCGCCGGTGCGGGAAAAGGAGTGGCCGCGCCGGCGGGCACGCTGGCGATGCCGAGTGCCAGCGCGAGTGGCAAGGCGATCACGCCGACTGTTAGGCCGGCCATGGTGTCGCGGCCGAGATCCACGCGGGTATAGTTCCCGCCAATCACGTCGAGCAGCCGCGGTTTGAATCGCGGCCGGACCCCCGACCCCCGGACATTCCCTTTATTCATAGAACCCTCCCTTGTCCGTCGCTTTTCGGCGGGCGGCGGGACCATCCACCCGCGGGGCCCTTGTTGACAAGGCAAATATGCGCGGCCGGCAGGCAGCCTGTTCAAGGTTGACCGGGTCCGGTTGGGGATTGCATGCTGCGCCCCATGCGGATTCTCACAGGCCTCCAACCCAGCGGAAAACTCCACGTCGGCAACTATTTCGGTGCCATGCAGCCTGCCGTGCGCCTTCAGGACCAGGGTGAGGCGTTTTACTTCATTGCCGACTATCATGCCATGACCTCATCGCATGATCCGGCCGCGCTCAGGCAGAATGTCCGCGAGCTTGCGGTGGATTTCCTTGCCTGTGGCCTTGATCCGTCGCGTGCCGTGTTCTTCCGCCAAAGCGCTGTTCCGGAGGTCAACGAACTGGCGTGGATCCTTTCCACGGTTTGTCCGATGAGCCTGTTGAACAAGTGTCATTCCTACAAAGACAAAGTGGCCCAGGGGATCGCGCCGAACCATGCGCTCTTCGCCTATCCGGCGCTGATGGCGGCGGACATCCTGCTATACGATTCCAACCAGGTGCCGGTGGGCAAGGACCAGAAACAGCATCTCGAAGTGACCCGCGATCTGGCGGTGAAGCTCAATGAGATCTACGGCGAGGGGACCGTGGTTCTCCCCGATCCCATCATCCGCGAGGACACGGCCGTGGTGGTCGGTCTGGACGGGCGCAAGATGAGCAAGAGCTATGGCAACACCCTGCCGATTTTCGGTGAGGAAAAACCGCTCCGAAAGAAGCTGATGCAGATCACCACCGACTCCACGCCGGTCGAGGCCCCGAAGCCTACCAAGGACTCGACCATCCTTGCGTTGTTCAGGTTGTTCGCAGGCGAGGCGGATTACGCGGCGATGGTTGCGGACTACGAGCGTGGTGGTGTCGGCTACGGGGATTTCAAGAAACGCCTTGCGGATGCCTATTGGGATTACTTCGCACCGATGCGTGAGAGGCGTGTGGAAATCCTGTCGGATCCGGGCTATGTTGATTCCGTTCTTGCTGACGGTGCCGCGAAAGCGCGCGAAGAGGCATCCAGAGTGCTCGATCGCGTGCGGCGCGCCGTCGGATTGATCTGAAACCCCATACATGCAGCAAGCCATGAAAACCGCAAGTCAGGGAAGCAAACGCGTTTTGTGTCTGTTAGGTGATGGTTTCGAGGAGATTGAGATGGTGACGCCGGTGGACATCCTGCGGCGGGCGGGTGCCGAGGTGGTGGTGGCGGCTTTGAATGGCAAGGTGGCGGCCGGCCGCTGTGGCATCCGGATCGAGGCGGATGTCATGTTGGAGGATATCGACGAGGGATCGTTCGACCTGCTGTTGATTCCGGGAGGTCCCGGGGTGTGGGGCATGCGCGAGGATGGCCGGGCGGCGGTGCTGGCGCGGGAGTTCGCCGCGGCGGAAAAGCGGGTTGCCGCGATCTGTGCCGCGCCCTTGATCCTGATGGATGCCGGATTACTGGCGGGCCGGCGCTTCACCGCGTATCATTCGGTGCGCGTCGAGCTAGGCGGTGGACTTGACGAGCGGGTGGTGGTGGATGGCCGCATCATCACCTCGCGCGGTGCGGGCACGGCATTGGATTTCGCGCTGGAGATCGTGCGCCAGCTTGTCGGGGATGCCGCTGCGGATGCGGTTGCGGCTGAGATCATGGCCTGAGCGGCAGTCATGCTGTCGTCCATTTCTTCCTCTCCGGCTGGCGGACAGAATGTCCGCAGCGCGTAGCCGACAACATGTCGGCGCTCCGTGTGACGATCCGAAGCGGCCGGTTATTTTTTCACCACACCCTGTTGCCAGAGAGGTGATGGCGGGACATCATTCGGTCGGCAGATGATGATGCCGGCGTGTTTGGAGGTGGAGTTCAGGTAGTCCGTGATCGGCCGGTCGATGAGAGTCATGCGGCCCTTGCTCCTGTCCGACGTGGCGTGTGCGAAATAGGCCCGGCCCTTGATGCGGACGATCAATCCGACATGCGACGTGTATCCGCTGTGCCAGTTGGTGGTGATCGCGCAGATGTCACCGTCCCTCAGATGGCTTTCCACCGCACGCACCTTGGATTTCGGGATGTGGAAAACCGGCAGGCGTGAGACTCGGGCCTCGATATCGCCCATGGGTTTCACCAATGCCGGATTGGCGCGCAGGTAGCGGTAGCTTTTCCATTGCACCGTCATTTCGCGGATCTCGCGGCGGAGCCTCACCGCGCCGGGCAGGCGGGAGGTGATGTTGGTGGCGTAGCCCCGCCGCTGGTTGTCCCAGAAAACCTCCTCGAGATGGTGCATCCGGCTCAGGTAGCTTCCGGTGCAATTGCCATCGCGGTAGCGCTCGATCTCGATCATGTGGAGCATGTCCTGGGGCTTGTATGGGCCGGGCTTGTAGCGGAGCATGCGTGCGATGGCCAAGGCGTTCTCGTAGTAGGTCCAGCAGTCCATTCCCTTGAAATTGACCACCGGGGATTCCACCCGGTCATGGACTTCCAGAGTGTAGTTGACATACGGCGTGCCGACCATTTCGCGTGCGACCCGGACCGTGCGTTCGCCGATCGGCAGTTTGCGCCAGTTCTCGCGTTCGGCCTTGGCAACGATCGCATGGAACTTCGATTCCCCCTTGAAAACCACATCCATCGGCAGGCGCGGTGACTTCGGTGGCGGCACGGGTTTCTGTGCCAGGGCGCTGCCAGCCATCAGGCTGATTCCCATGATTGCCAGGCTGGTGATTTTCAATTGCATACTCCCGCATAGCCGAAATTTCAGATGAGTAAACTTGAAATGTCATCGCGTGCCGCAATTCGATCCTTGATCGGGGGTTGGTGGTCTCATAAGAATTCCCTGCGGCCGGTTGTCCGGCATGAAGCCACCATGCGCCTGTAGCTCAGTTGGATAGAGCATCCGCCTTCTAAGCGGAATGTCACTGGTTCGAATCCAGTCAGGCGTGCTTCACGCCGTTATCAAATCGCCCGGAGGGCGCATGTTGGGAAAGCCGACGGAGGCAATCCAGTCAGGCGTGCTTCACGCCGTTATCAAATCGCCCGGAGGGCGCATGTTGGGAAAGCCGGTGGAGGCAAAGATTGGCGGACAGGATGTCCGCTGCACGCAGCCGACAACATGTCGGCGCTCCGTATGTAAGGAGCGCGGACGTATCGTCCGCTATGTGGGAGGGACGTTCCGTCCCGATGGGCGGACAGGGTGTTCGCTGCACACAGCCGACAACATGTCGGCGCTCCATATGGCAATACTGGTTTTTTGAGTGGCCGGCTCCTTTTCGTGGCGGCATGTGGCTGCGTCTTTCACCGGGTGGTGCCGCCGAGCTCGATGCCTAGCAGGCAGACGTCGTCGTCGAAGTGTTCCGATGATGAAAACGCGAGCACGCTGGAGAGGATGCGGTCGAGGATCGTGTCGAGCGGCTGGTTGGTGGTGTCTCCGACGATGTCCATCAGGCGTTTTTCGAAGAACGGCTCGCCCTGGCGGTTTTCCGCCTCGAGAATGCCGTCGGTGAAAAGGATCATGCGGTTGAACGACGAGAGCGGAATGGTTGAGACCGGGTAAGCAGCGTGGCGGATCAGGCCGAGGCCCGGGCCTTTTTCCTCGCGGCGGGTTGCGATCTGGCGGGGGCCGCCAGGGCCATCGATAATCGGTCCCGGGTGGCCGGCGCAGGCATAGCTGAAGGTGCCTGCGGCGAGGTCGACGATGCCGTAGAACGCGGTGGCGAACATCGTCGTGTGGGCGCGTTCGAGAATGGCGGCGAGGCCTTCGTTGAGGCCGTGAAGGAACCCGGCGGGGTCGCCTGCCTGCGAACCCTGTTTTTCCAGCAATCCGCGCAGCATGGCGACGATCAGGGCGGAACGGACGCCGTGGCCCATGACATCGCAGATCAGCACGCCTGCGCAGTCGTCGCGGATGTGGATGATTTCGAAAAAGTCGCCGGCGAGGCCGGAGATCGGGACGTATCGGGATTCGAACCTCGCGTGTTGTCCGTTGTGGTGGAGTTTCGGCGAGCTGCGGTTGGTGAGCGCCTGTTGGATTTCGCGGGCGAGGTGGAGTTCCTCCTCGTAGTTTTCGTTTTTCTCCTGGAGCTGGCGTGCGAGTTCGGTGGCTTCCTGTTGGGCGGTGACCAGCTTGGTGACATCGCTGGAGACGCCGAAGGTTCCCTTGATTCTGCCGTGGCGGTCGCGCCAGGGGAACTTGGAGGTCAGCACCCAGGTATCCTTGCCTTCGCGCCACGTCTCCTGTTCGAGGTGTCCGGTGATCGGTTGTCCGGTTTCCATGATCCGGCGTTCGTCCTCTTCGGCAGCTTTCCAGTGGTATTCGTCGAAGAAATCGCGGTCGTGTTTGCCGATCAGGTCGGAGTCCTGTTTGAGGCCCATCCATTCCGCGAGGCCCTTGTTGGCCATGACGAAGCGTGACTCGAGGTCCTTGAAATAGACTTGGACCGGGATGTGGTCGATCAGCTGCCGGAGCAGGTAACGCTCCTCCTCGACTTGTGCCTCGGCGTTTTTGCGCAGGCTGATATCGATCATTGATCCCGCGATGCGGCATGGCGAGCCGTCGCGGTTGCGGAGGACGGCACCGCGGATGCGGAGCCAGCGCCATTGGCCGCCGCCGGTGCGGACGCGCGCGTCGACGGCGAGGGTTTCGGGCCCGCTGATTTCGAGCGCCTGTGTGAGCGCGCGGTTGAAGGTTGGCAGGTCGTCGGGATGGATGCAGTCGGCGGCTTTGAGAAACAGGTTCGGGGCGCGTTCCATGCCGCATTCGAAAAACTCCAGGATGCGGCGGGAATAGTAGATTTCGGTTTGATCCGTCCACCAATCCCAGATGCCTTCGTTGGAAGCCTTGAGGGCAAGCTCCAGGCGTTCGAGCTTCACGGCGTCCTTTTGCTGAAAACCATCGCTGCGGTCACTCATTCCCCTTAAATCTTGGCGGTGGATGCGGTCCACGGCAAGGACGACTTCCAAATTTTCCCCTGCGGGTCTTGTCTGTCAGGCTCCGGACTGCTTGTCTCTCAGGCGTGCGCAACCAACCGGTCAACCGATTGCTAAAAGGTGTTTCCCGCTCCTTCTACCTTTCGCTCAGATTCTTGCCCGCGCCGATGCGTGGGGCGGCGAGCCTTGGCTATCTTCTGGCGAGGGCCAGCGACACGCTGGCCGACACGGCGGCACTGGCGGTGGGGGTGAGGCAACAGGCGCTCGAGGAGTTCCGGCACGCGCTCGCCGCAGGGAGCGTAGCCCCGCGATGGGCGGGTTCGTTACGGAATGCGGTTGGTGATGCAAGCGAGCGGTGCTTGTTGGAGAGCACCGGAGATTTGTTTGATCGGCTTGAAAACTTGCCCGATGGCGAACGCCGACTGGTCCTGGAAGTGGTGGACACCATTATCAGCGGTCAAATTGCCGATCTCGAGTGGTTTGGTGTGGCGACCCATACCAATCCGGTGGCTCTGCCGGATGACGGCGCGTTGGAGGATTACACTTGGCGGGTGGCTGGCTGCGTCGGCGCTTTTTGGACAAAACTTGGATTTCTGACAATTGGCGAGGGGTTTTCCCGCACGCCGCTTGCCGAGTTGGAATCATTGGGCATCCGTTACGGCAAAGGGCTGCAACTCGTCAATATCCTGCGGGATTTGCCGGCCGATCTTGCCGATGGCAGATGCTATCTGCCCGTTGGCGACCCCCGCGATCTGGATGGGCTGATGAAGTGTCATGCCAAGTGGGTTGAGCGCGCCTTGGAGTGGAATGCCGACGGGGCAAGGTATGCGGCGACTCTCGGGTCCAGGCGGTTGCGCATGGCAAGTGGCCTGCCAGCAATGATCGCTGAAGGAACGCTGAAAAGACTGCGTGGCATCAGCTGGCATGAGCTCCAGCGCCGGGTTAGGGTGCCAAGAAGTGAGGTTTACGTTTCACTGGTCAGGGCAGTTCTGATGAAGCAGACAAGGGGAGAAGAGATCGCCAGGTGAGGCGCACTCTCCAGAGGATGCGACGAACCCGCGATCTTCCTTCATTTTATCGCGAGCAAGAAATATTTAATATCTCAAATATAAAATATTTAAAATGGGGGGCCTCTACGGGTGCAGGGGTGGGTGCAGGGGTGGGTGCAGGGGTGGGTGCAGGACGATGGGAAAAACAGGGGGAAAAGCTCTTTTGGAAGATGGGATGGTCCATGCAAAGAGACCGGGTCGAAAACCGAGGAAGGTGGGCCGAGGCTGAAAAAATACGTGGAAAGGCGAAAAAAAGAGTGAAAGGCCGCGGGATTTGCCTATATTGACCCTGTAAAGACTGCATGGCGTTGTGACTTCTCTGTCCATCAACTGTGCATACAACCCAATCTCTACCCATGAAAACCCGACGTCCCCGCATTCAACCGGGCTTTGCCTTGGTCGTGACCGTATCGCTGATGGTGCTGTTGGCTCTTGTGGCCATCGGCATGCTGTCACTCTCCAGTGTCGCGCTGCGTTCCGGCAGCCAGACGGATGCGATCAGTACGGCCCGCGCGAACGCCCGGCTCTCGCTGATGCTGGCCTTGGGTGAATTGCAACGCCAAGCCGGCAGCGACACCCGCGTGACGGCCCGGGCTGATATTTTGAGCGAGGAGAATCCGCCCGTGCTGGGCGTGTGGCGGAGTTGGGAGGGGCTCAATCACGAGACGAGCGGTGCGTTTGCCGGCCGGCCCAAAGCGCCCGCTTACGATTACCGGACGATGAAGGACAATGCATATTCCTCGGGCAGTCCGGATCAGGGTCGGTTTCTCGCCTGGCTGACTTCTACCAACAGCACGGGTTCTGCTGCCGCAGCGGCCACATCGAGCGTGCCGGATACCGCCCGTGCGGCGGGCAAGGTTGCATTGTTAGGTCCGGGTTCCGTCGGCAGTGCGGAGGAACGTGAGAACATGCAGATCCATTTGACGCCCACGCTGGTCAGCAGCGGCCAGCAGAGCGGTGCGACCGCCTGGTGGGTGGGGGGAGAGAACCAGAAAGCCTACATTCCGAAGCCGGAGGCGGATGCCAACCGGGGATCCGCCGCGCGCAAGCAGGCGGTGCTGCAGGCCAAGTCGCACGGTACCGTGGATCCGAAGCCCTTCGGATTGGATTCGGTGCTAGCAGACCCGAACCGGGGCAAGACGGGTGCGGAAGTGAACAAGGCGCTGACCATCGGGCAGGTGGACCTGCTGAATCCCTCACAGTCGAGCGAGACACCGGATTCTCGGCGTTCGCGTGAGTTTTTCCATGACCTGACGACGTCGTCGGTTGGTTTGTTGACCAACACGGCCACCGGCGGCTGGAGGAAGGACATGTCTCTGCTGAGTGAGAAGTGGAGCGACAGCGGTTTCCCGAAATCGGATTTACCATTTTTCAGACTGACTACGGAGGCAGATCATTCAAGGGGCGCTTTTGCGCAAGTAAGCAGATACAAGGAAAGCCGATCGCTGTTTTATCCATGGGCAGCATACACCACGTTTGGACATCCACAAAATGCTAACCAGCATCCTATTGCGAGTTGGAACAAGCTCATGAGTTTTGCGAGCTATTACAAAGTATCGCCTAATTCCACTGGCATAAGGACGATCGACTCATGGGCATGCATGCGCTTTGGTATAACCGATGCTGATCGTTACAGGCATCTTCATACAATCAACGCCTATCCAATCATTGCTCGTGTCCAGTGGGTGTTTTCGCATTTTTCGGAGCGGGCAGGTCCCGATCCAGCGGCGGCCGGATCATTTTTGTACAATCCGAAATTGTTGATTACGCCTGTGATAACCCTTTGGAACCCGTATGACGTCAAACTGCGTCATAACAACAACATGTATTTTGACTTCAAACTGATGCCGGTGGCTTTGAGTTATCAAATGCAGCCTACCGTCAATACCCGCTACAACTCCATTATCAATGTGGATGATCAAACAAGACCGAAAGCGCCGATGGATGTAGAAATGGATGATGCTCCCTTCATTGTCCGCATCCAGTGTTCGATTCCCACTTCTGGAACGATTTTCAATCCCGGCCAGACCATCGTATATAGTCCCGCAACAAACAATCGGATGGTTGTTAGGGATCATACGACTCCTCCCGGTAATAATCAAATTCCTCTTGAGAAAGGGTTTCGCTTTACGGGAGGGCATCTTTATCCAGTGAAACATGGGACGATGGTTATGCCGCCGGTTCCTGCGAGCACGCCAATGAAAGTAAGAGCTCGTTTTGATACGGAATATCGCATAGCGAATCCAGCCTGGTTTGGCGCTGATGGCGTTGGGGTTGCGATGCAAGTGGGGCATGATCCTGATCCTCATAACTTGCAGGTGATGCGCCCCATGTCCCGATATACGGCAACAACAGCGAATTTGCTGTATCCAATGATTTCCGATGAAAACAAACTCAATCATCCCGCAGTGCAAGATGTCGAGACTGTGCCTGTGCCATTTCTCTCGACCATCTACGGACTGAGGTTTGCCTCACAGACTCAACAAAACGATTTCGTCAAACAGTACTACATCAAAGGTGCTGGGCAATCCACGCCATTCGGGGCGTGGCTGTCTCTTTACTATTCCGATCCCGACTGGGGTTATGCCTATTCAGGAACAGGTCATCCACACACGTCACGTTATTCTTACAGTTTTTTGGGGTATTCTTCCGGCGGCGCAGCTGAATATCCAGGTTCAGGTCCAGGTCCGGATTACAATGGCTATATCATCACAGGGGAGCAAAGTGACAAAGGAATGCCCCGCGCGGTCGTGGCCGAGCTTCCTGCGCGTCCTTTAGTATCTCTTGCCGAATTGACGCATTTTGATGTTAGATTTGAAAATCCTTCACCGCCATTTGCATTCAATGTCATTGGCAATTCCGACGCGTCCCCGATGCTGCCGCTTAATGGGGTCTACAATGATTCAGAAAAGAGCATGGCGGATAATTTCCGGCATGATGATTTTTATTGTGCGAACCATCTGCTTTTTGATGACTGGTTTTTCTCTGCGATCACTGAGGATCCTCCTACCCTTGGAGCACTGGGCAGAAGCCAAAATGTCGTATATGCGGAGTGGCTCAAAGGAAGATCCAGTGATGGTGCTATAGTTCCGCTAGCCAATCGAGCATACAAACCCATTCTCGAAGATCAGGCGTTGGTTGCCAGCCAACCGGCCGCCAAACTTTTCGATGATTATGTAAAACCCACCAATTCGTGGCAAACCATCGCTTCGCGGTTGGAGGTGGAAGGCATGTTCAATGTGAATTCGACTTCGGTTGCCGCATGGCGTTCTTTGTTAGGGCATGCTCGCAACCAACGCGTGCTTTACATGAGAAGTGACGGGGGGATCGTGGATGATGGGATCAAGCAACATCCTGTCTCGCGGTTCAGTATATCAGGCGAGGATGAAGCTGGATCCGCCGTCCCCAATGCTTTTGTTGAGGCAAGTGAGGTCACCGGATATCGCACTCTGGATGATGATTTTTTGGATGAGCTGGCCGTAGAGGTGGTTAAACAGGTTCGATTGCGCGGTCCGTTCCTTTCTTTGGCGGAATTCATCAATCGCCAACTCACAAATGATAAGAATCTGGCGCTGGCAGGTGCGCTGCAAACCGCGTTGAATGAGTTGACTAAAGATAAGAATGACGCATCTAATCCGCTTGCAACGCTGAAAAATTTATCACCTGAAATTACTGTTAATCCTCCTGAGGGGGCTGGTAATCAAAATAGTTTGGGGTATCTAGCAGGTTCATCTGATTCCGCTAAAGGTTACAGCACCTACGGAGTTCCAGGTTGGACGCGCCAGGCGGACATCCTGCGGCCCATTGCCCCCATTTTGTCCGCTCGGGACGACACCTTCGTGATCCGTGGTTATGGGGACGCCCGTGACGGCAGTGGCAAGGTGATTGCCAACGCCGTTTGCGAAGCGGTGGTGAAGCGCACCCGCGATTACATCGATCCTGCCGATGCGGCGGACACCACGAGCACCCTGACGAGTGCCGCCAACAAGGTTTTCGGCCGCCGATTTGAGATCGTGTCCTTCCGTTGGTTGTCACCGGACGAGGTCTGATCTTACCGGTGCTGCCTTCGGCCATTCCACCCTAACCCAAAACCCTGTGTTTCCGCGCCTGGTCGCCAGGCGCGGAAACTAAGTCATATCCCCCCAATGACAGCTCTTCATCCGGCCACGAGGCAGGGTTTTGCCCTGGTGGTGACCGTTTCTCTGATGGTGCTGCTGGCTCTTGTGGCCATTGGTATGTTATCACTCTCCAGTGTCGCGCTGCGTTCCGGCAGCCAGACGGATGTGATCAGCACGGCCCGCGCGAACGCCCGGCTCTCACTGATGCTGGCGCTGGGAGAGTTGCAGCGCCACGCCGGCAGCGACACCCGGGTGACGGCGCGCGCCGATATTCTGGATGAGGACAACCCGCCGGTGCTTGGGGTGTGGCGCAGTTGGGAGGGGCTCAATCACGAGACAAGCGGCACGTTTGCCGGCCGTCCCAAAGCACCCGCTTACGATTACCGGACGATGAAGGACAATGCTTATTCCTCGGGCAGCCCGGATCAGGGGCGGTTCCTTGCATGGCTGACATCTAACAAAAAAACGGGTTCTGCTGCTGCAGCCGCATCCTCGAGCGTGCCGGATACCGCCCGTGCGGCGGGCAAGATCGCCTTGTTAGGTCCTGGTTCCGTCGGAAGCGGGGAGGATCGCGAGAACATGCAGATCCATCTGACGCCCACGCTGGTCAGCAGCGGCTGGCAGGGCGGAGCGACTGCGTGGTGGGTGGGTGGCGAGAACCAGAAAGCCTTCATTCCGAAGCCGGAGGCGGATGCCAACCGCGGCTCTGCGGCGCGCAAGCAGGCGGTGCTGCAGGCGAAGTCACACGGCACCGTGGATCCGAAGCCCTTCGGACTGGATTCGGTGCTGGCGGATGACAACCGCGGGAAAGACGGCGCTGAAGTGAACAAGGCCCTTACCATCGGGCAGGTGGATCTTCTCAATCCCTCCCAGTCCGGCGAGGTGCCGGATTCGCGGCGCTCGCGCGAGTTTTTCCATGACCTGACGACCTCCTCGGTCGGCTTGCTGACCAACACCGCCACCGGGGGGTGGAGGAAGGATTTGTCGCTGCTGAGTGAAAAGTGGAGTGATGGCACCATTGCCAAGGACAACCTCCCGTTTTTCAGATTTTCGCCGGCACCCCAGAGCCTCCAATTGGAAGATTCGGCAGGTTCTTTTGCCGAGGAAGCGAACAGATACAAGACCGGATCGCTTTTGTATCCATGGTCCAGTTATGCCAGTTATGGTTTCGCTGGAGTATTGCAGCATCCCGTTGCAAGTTGGAATAGGCTGATGAATTTTGTTTCGTTTTACAAGAAGAGGCCCGCAAGTCCGACGAATGCAGCGATGACGTTGGAAGCTTGGTCGAATAAGCATAATCCTTCCCCAGCAGATCCAAATCAGGCACATAGCGAATACAGACATCTTCACGAGATAAATGCATACCCGGTTATTGCGCGTGTGCAATGGTTGCTCTCACATGCTTCGCAACGCGGTAATTTGGCCCCTGACTCCCCAGCAGGGAGCCAGGATCCCAATGATTACTTATATCAGCCCAAGCTACTTGTAACTCCGGTCATTACGTTATGGAATCCGTATAACGTGAGACTCAATTTAAGAGACCCCTTGTATTTTGATATAAAATGGACGCCCGTTTCACTGAGTTACCAATTGAAATCTGACGAATCGAATAACCCGTATTACAACAGCGTGATTGATGTTGATAGTTCCGTAATAGTACATAAATCACTCTTTGGAAATGGTGAAGTCAATAATCCACGAATTCAGTATGAGATTCAACCGGATTCAGGCGGAACGCTGTTTCAGCCAGGACAGACCATTGTATATAGTCCCAAGGCTGGAGAGTGTGAGAAATTTGCACCTATAGACCTAAATGGAAATTCCTCCAATCGCATTACTCTATATAAAGGATTCCACTTTAGCGGTGGGCATGTTTTTCCTGTCAGGATGGGTCCTGTTTTAGTTTCCGAAGTTCCTGCTAGCACTCGAATGAAAGTCCGTGCGCGATTCGATACCGAGTTTAATGCAAGCCCCCCATGGTGGGACTCCTCCATACGTCGAGGTGTCGGGACTTATTTTCGAGTAAGCACTAATCCGAATCCTGTAGCATTTTCATTCGTGCAAATGCTGCACTCGTATTATACTACAGCTTTGGCAGGTTTGTTGTTTCCTCCTATTGAGAACGAGGCGGATCTGAACGCTCCTCCGGTAAGCCAGGTGGATATGGATAATGGTTTGCCAACGCCTTTCCTTGCCATGGTTTTTGGCCCTAGATTCACCACTAGCGTAAAGAGTACGGAATTAACGCCTCAGTATTCTGTCAAGGGGCTGGCGCAATCAACTCCATTTGGCAACTGGAAAATATCTTACTACAGTGATGGTATGTCCTATTCAGGATCAGGCCACCCACATACATCGCGTTTTGCGTTTAGCTATTTCCCATATACGGATGGCGGCTCCAGTGATTATCCCGGAGTTGGAGACAACAACAGTGGATTTATCATCACAGGTGAACAATCCGATAAAGGTCTGCCACGCGCTATTGTCGCGGAGCTTCCTGATCGTCCGCTGGCGTCGCTTGCTGAACTGACTCATTGGGATCTTCGTTTTGAAAATCCTGCGCCGCCCTTTGCTTTCAATATCATTGGTAACTCAGATGTCTCACCACTGATCGATTCTGATAAGGTATGCAACATCGATGACGCGACTGGTTCTGGCATGGGTAAAGGAGTCCGCAACTTCCGACATGACGATTTTTATGTAAGCGCTCCGCAGGCGGCCCCTTTTGGGGTTTCTCATAAACAGCATACATA
>CAYNQJ010000055.1:7426-22442 GCA_964399305.1 uncultured Luteolibacter sp. | reverse complement strand
CCGCGCCGGCAACGAGGAATTCACCGCACCCTACTCCAAGATCAAGGCGGACATCGCCGACATCCTCAAGCAGGAAGGCTACATCTGGAATTACGAGGTCGTCACCGGCAAGCGCACCGAACTCAAGGTCAAACCGAAGTTCGTTGACGGCCGTGCCGTCCTCACGGATCTGAAGCGCGTCTCCACTCCCGGCCGCCGCCATTACGTCGGCGCGGACGAAGTGCCCCGCGTCATGTCGGGCCTCGGCATCTCCATCCTTTCAACTTCGAAAGGCGTGATGTCCGGCGGCAATGCCAAGCGTCAGAAACTCGGCGGCGAACTCCTCGCCAACGTCTGGTAAACCCCTCACTCGCGAAAGGAAACCATCACCATGTCACGAGTCGGACTCAAACCGATCCAGCTTCCCGAAAAAGTCGCCGTCAAACTCGACGGCCGCAGCGTCGTTGTCGAAGGCCCCAAGGGCAAACTCGATTTCAACCTGCCTGAAGGGATTTCCCTCAAAAACGAAGATGGCAACGTCGTCGTTTCACGCGCCACGGAAACACGCCAGCTCAAGGCCCTTCACGGGACCGCGCGCAGCCTGGTCCAAAACATGATCATCGGCGTCTCGCAGGGCTTCGTCAAGGACCTCGAAATCCACGGCGTCGGCCTCCGCGCCGCCGTCAAGGGCAAGGACCTCGACCTCTCCCTCGGTCGCTCGCACCCGCTGCTCCACCCGATCCCCTCCGGCCTCACCGTCACGGTGAACGAAAACACCAAGATCAAGGTGGAAGGCATCGACAAACAGCTCGTCGGCCAGTTCGCCGCCGAAGTCCGCGGCTTCTACCCGCCGGAACCCTACAAAGGCAAGGGCGTCCGCTACACCGGTGAGAAAGTCCGCCGCAAGGAAGGCAAGAGCGTCGGCAAATAACCGGAAACCGCCGCCATCAACCCCATATTCATCACGGCAACATGAGCACCATCAATCGCAAGACGATCCGCCGACGCATCCACGACCGCATCCGCCGCAAAGTCACCGGCACCACGGAGCGTCCGCGTCTCGCAGTTCACTACTCCAACCAGCACATCTACGCCCAGGTCATCGACGACTCGGCGGGCAAGACCCTGATCTCCGCCTCAACACTCGACAAGTCCTTCGAAAAGGCCTCGTCCAATGTCGAGAGCGCCCGCAAGGTCGGCCAGCTTCTCGCGGAGCGCGCCAAGGGTTCCAACATCAGCGCGGTGGTCTTCGACCGCGGCGGCCACCTCTATCACGGAAAAGTCAAGGCACTCGCCGATGCGGCGCGTGAAGGCGGACTTCAATTCTAACGCTCCGACCGGATTCCCATCATGGTAACAAATTCTGACAACGAAACTTCCGCCCCGGCTCCCGAAGGCGCATCCATCCCTGAAACCCCGGCAGCTTCCGCAGCGCCGGCTCCCTCCTACGCCGGCAACCGCGGTCAAGGCGGTGGCCGTGGCCGTGGCGGCCCGCGTCGCGAGGAGCGCCAGACACCGACCGATTCCGAAGGCAACGAGCTTTCCGAAAAGGTCGTCTTCATCAACCGCTGCGCGAAGGTGGTCAAAGGTGGCCGTCGCTTCAGCTTCTCCGCCCTGGTCGTCTCTGGTGACAAGATCGGCAAGGTTGGTCTCGGCTTCGGCAAGGCCAACGAAGTGGCCGACGCCATCAAGAAAGCCAGCGATGGCGCCCGCAAGGTGCTCAAACCGATGAGCATCGTCGATGGCACCATCCCTCATGAGATTTATGCCGAATACGGCGGCGGCAAGGTGCTGCTCAAACCCGCCTCGCCGGGAACGGGCATCATCGCCGGCGGCGGTGTCCGCGCGGTCTGCGAAGCCGTCGGAATCCGCGACGTGCTTGCCAAGTCGATGGGATCCTCCAACCACGCCAACGTGGTGAAAGCCACCCTCAAGGCGCTCTCCCAACTCCGCACCCGCGACCAGATCTTCTCCGGCCGTGGCAAGAAGAAGAAGGAAAAAGCAATCTGAACTTCGTTCAGGGTTATCGGTTGTCAGTTATCTGATAAATCCGCTTTTGGGCCACTGATAACCTCTAACCAATAACTGATAACTCAATCATCATGCAACTTCACAACTACAGCCCGAATCCGGGTGCCAAGCGCCGGGTCAAGCGACTCGGTTGCGGCGAAAGCTCAGGCCACGGCAAGACCGCTTGCAAGGGCAACAAAGGCCAGAAGGCCAGGTCCGGCAGCGGAACCCGTGTCGGTTTCGAGGGTGGCCAGATGCCCCTTCACCGCCGTCTTCCGAAGCGTGGTTTCAACAACTATGACTTCCGCGACAAAGTGGGCGTCTTCAACGTGGGGGATCTTGACGATCTCTTCGAAGCCGGCACCACCATTGATGAGGCCGCTCTCCGCAAGGCCGGCCTGATCAACGGCCCCTTTGACGCCGTGAAGGCTCTCGGCAACGGCGAGGTCACCAAGGCCCACCACCTGGTGGTTCCGCATGCCAGCGCTTCCGCCCGCGAGAAAATCGAAAAAGCCGGTGGTTCGGTCAAGGCTCCCGAAGCCTGATGCCGTCCTCTTGTGATTTCAGACTCCGAACGGGGAAGCGCCTGCGCGCTTCCCCGTCGTATTGACTGTTAGCGCGTCTTTCCAAACTCCATCCGCCATGATTTCCGCCTTTGCCAACACCTGGAGAATCCCGGAACTCCGGGACCGCATTCTGTTCACCCTTGCCCTGATCATCATCATCCGATTGGGGGTGCACATCACGCTTCCCGGCGTGGATGCCACAGTCATCAAGGATTGGCTCGATGATCTCCAGCAGAGCGACCCCAAAAGCCCCACCGGCGGCATTACGGCATTGCTTACGGTGTTTTCCGGCGGTGGCCTGCAGCAGGCCGGCATTTTCGCGCTCGGCATCATGCCCTACATCTCCGCATCGATCATGGTGCAGCTGATGACGGCGGTGGTTCCGAAACTTTCGCGCCTCGCGCGGGAGGATGGCGGCCGCCAGAAGATCACCCAATACACCCGTTATATCACCATCGCCATCGCGGTGGTGCAGGGGTTCTTCGTGGCGAAGTCCCTCCAGAATCCCGGAAATATCCCTTACATGTCCGGCATCGAGCGCTTCGGCACCCTCGTGCCTGACGCATCCGCGACGTGGATGCTGATGACGGTGATCACCATCGTGGCCGGTACGGTGCTGCTGATGTGGATCGGCGACCAGATCACCGAGAAAGGCATCGGCAACGGCACCTCGATCATCATCACGGTCAACATCATTTCCGCCCTGCCCGGTGCCCTGATCCAGGCTTGGAAATATTTTGTCACCGATGATGCCAGCTCGTTCAAGGCCATCATGATGGTGGTGATGATCGCGCTGTTGCTGGTCGTCATTGCCGCCACCGTATCCATTACCCAGGCGCAGCGGCGCATTGCCGTCCAATATGCCAAGCGTGTGGTCGGTCGCAAACAGTTCGGCGGCCAGACACAATATCTCCCGCTCAAGGTCAATTATGCCGGGGTGATGCCGATCATTTTCGCCTCGGCGGTGCTTTCATTGCCACCGATGATGCTGCAGTGGTTCTTTCCCGGCCAGCCATGGGCGACCAAGATTTACGGCCAATTGATGGGTGGTGGAACCTGGTATTATGTTCTCGGTGGAGCAGGCATTTTCCTGTTCTCCTATTTCTGGGTGGCCATGATGTTCCAGCCCTCCCAGATTGCGGAGGACTTGAAACGCAACGGCGGCTACATCCCGGGCGTGCGTCCCGGCAAGCCGACAGCGGATTTCCTCGATTTCACGATGACCCGCCTGACCTTTGCCGGCGCGATTTTCCTGTCGGCTTTGTTTGTCCTCCCGGTTGCGGTCGGCGCCGTGGTCGGCTTGCCGCCGGGATCACTGGTGCTTCAGTTCTTCGGTGGCACCTCTTTGCTGATCATGGTCGGCGTCGTGCTTGATGTGATGCGCCAGGTGGAAACCCAGCTCCTTCAGAAACATTACGACGGCTTCCTCCGCAAGGGCAAACTGAAGGGGCGCTATGACCGTCTCAGCCAGGGCCACAAGGCCGCTCCACGCACGGCAATCATTTATCTCTGGACGGTGATTGCCGTTCTGATCGTACTCGGCATCACGGCTTACATTTACAACAGGACCCATTGATGGAAACGCTGCCAAGGCCGCTGGGACCGTGATGTGTCGGTTCCCGGTGGCAGGCAGGGAGTCGGCGCTTGCAATCCCATTTTCCCGCCATGCGCCGTCATCGCATACCCATCAAGTCACCGCGTGAAATCGAATGCATGCGCACGGCTGGCGCGATTGCATCAAGCATTCTCCAGAGCCTTGCCCGGGAAATCGCTCCGGGGCGCACCACGGGTGAGATTGACCGCCTTGCCGGCGAGCTCATGCGGGAGCAGGACTGCAAGAGCGCTTTTCTCGGGTATCGCGGGTTCCCGGGGCAGACCTGCATATCGATCAATGAAGAAGTGGTGCATGGAATCGGAGGCCCTCGCCGCATCATGCCGGGAGATATCGTGAAAATCGATGTCGGCATCATCAAGAACGGCTTTATTGGTGACAACGCCACCACCGTGGCCGCTGGTGACATCCCGCCGGAAACCAAGCGCCTGATGGCCGTCACCGAGCAATCGCTTTACGAGGCCATCTCACACGCCCGAGCCGGCCAACGCCTCGCCGACCTTTGCGCTGCGGTCGAGGCCTTTGTGGTCCGCCATGGATTCACCGTGGTCCGCGAGTTTGTCGGCCATGGGGTGGGGCGGAAGCTGCATGAGGAACCGCAGATTCCGAATTACCGGCCGCATGGGAAAAGCCCGGTGCTGGCCTCCGGCATGACCCTGGCCATCGAGCCGATGGTCAACAGCGGCGTGCCCTCGGTCCGCATTCTCGATGATGGCTGGACCGTCATCACCGAGGACCGCAAACCTTCGTCGCATTTCGAACACACGGTGCTGGTGACCGCCGGAGAACCCGAAATCCTGACCTGGCGCCCCCGTGAGGCGCTCCCCGAAATGTTGGGCCTGCCACCGTTTTAGGCGGTTCTGGGTGATCAGTGATCAGTTATATCGGTCCTCGCAGCTATTAACCGACAACCAATAACTGATAACTTCTTCCCTTTCAAGGTCACTTGCTCCCGAAGTCCGCTGCCTTCAGGCCCTTTTGGAAACCGTTGAAGTCGTATTTTGACGGCTTGAAATCGCCCACGATCGCCACATCCGCCTTTGCCGGGACTTTCATGCCCAGGCCCCAGTAGACGCCATTCACTACCAGGCGTCGGAGGTCCTCGCTCGCCAGGTCGGTGGCGGAGCCCATGGTGGTGCACAGAACCAGGTTGTGGCCACCGCTTGTGTTGGGAACCTTGCGGGCCCATGCGACGGGCATCATTGGTGAGTTGACGCCTTGCTCTTTGCCGTCGCTCTGGCGCTTTTTCACATGATCGGCCGCAGGATCGTTCGGATTCATGCCCTTGAGCACCTGCCCGCGCAGCAGGATAGTGGAGTCCGCCGGTGGATAAACCTCATATACATCGGTATCACCGAAGACATCGGTCACGCCATTGAGCAAAGGGTGTTTTTCCTGGCCGGCTTCGATCACGCCGCGGGTGGCTTCACCCTTGTGCGCCCCCCAGTGGCTGATCCATCCCTCGCCGAGGACTTTTTTCCCGAACTCGTTGTAGTGGGCGAACTTGCTGGTCCCTGGAAGCTGGAAGGCATGGGTGCTGGTGCGCAGGCCGATTACCGGGACTCCGCGCTGGACCGCATCATCCAGATGCTTCATCGCCTCGTCCGGCCACTTGCGGAAGCGCAGCGACATGATGATCGCATCCGCCTTTTCCAGAGCCTCTGGCTTGCCAAGGCTTTCACCGCGGTTCGGATTGATCGTGCCGTCGTCATCCACGGAGAATAGCACGGTGCATTCAAAACCGTGACGCTCACTCAGGATCCTGGCCAACATGGGGAGCGCCTCTTCGGACCGGTATTCCTCGTCGCCGGCAAGCAGGACGACGTGTTTTCCGGCACCGGGACCTTTGCCGCCGGCATAGGAAATCCAGCCGTTTCCGGATTCGGCATCGGCCATGGGCATCGAGATCATGGACAGACAGGTGAGCAGCTTGGTGAATTTCATGCGATCGGTATGTTCCGACCCCATACTCGCATGTCCAAAGAAATCTTTCCCGGAAAAATCACGCATGCCGTGGATCTTGCCGCCATATTGACACCACAGTGGGATGTTTTTTGCGAAATCCCTTGGAATTTGTTCATGCTTAATGATTTTTATCCCATTCCCTCCAGTGACGTATGAAATCCACATTCTCCCCCCGTCGTTTCCTCCCATTTTTCGCCATCGTTTGTGTTGGAGCGATGTTTCCGAGTGCTGCGGATGCAGCGAGCATTAGCGGCTCCAACTATACTTGGGGCTACCAAACTGCCGCAGGAACCAACACGCTGAGCTCTGGGGACACGGTGAATGTCGGATCCGGATCGAGCAATTATTTCCTCGTCGGAGTTGGTTACAATAGCACTAGTGGTTCTGGAATATTGAATGCTTCGGCAGCAACCAGTTTCAATGTCAATGTGGGTAATTTCTATGTGGGTGTGAATGCCTTCAACAATCCTGTCGGGACCGGCACGGGTGGAGGCGGTGCTACTTCGAGCGGTACCTTGAATCTTGGGGTGAACAACACGATTACCGCTGCGACCAAGCTCGTGATCGGTGGAGCGGATGTCGAGGCCAACACCGGCGTGGCTGGGGGCAACAACGGAACCATCACCACAGCAAATGGTGGAACCACAACGATCCACACCCCGCTGATGCAACTTGGGACGGCAAAAGGCGATGCTGGAACTTTCACCCTTGGTTCAAATGCGACGCTGAATTTGGGAACCACAGGCAACCGGACGGCGTTGGATTTGGGGATCAAGCTGACCGATTTCAACGGAGCCAACCGCAACGTGGCGGGAACAATGAACCTGGGGGCCAGCGGAGGTGTGGCGAATCTGAACCTCAGTCGCTTGCGTCTGAGTTATAACACCATTTACATGACCGGTGGCACGCTTCACGGCAACCTGGCCCTGAGCGATAGCGCCAGCAACACCCTCAACATCGTTGGTACGGGCAACGTGGTTTCCATCGGTGTGGCAAGTGGTTCCGCAGGCAGTTTTTCCGGTGGCACGGCAAACGGACTTCTTACGATTGGCGATCTGCATGCGGACAGCTATATCGAATCGACCAACAATGGCACGGCGATCCTGATTGGAGCAAAGCCCTCCGGCGCGACAGCCACAGTCAATGGCACGATGGATTTCAAGAAGGGCTCCGTGACCATCAAGACCACGGGTGCGGCTATCGCGGGCGGCAATGGCACGGCGAACACCAGCCGGTTGAATCTCGGAGAAACCGGCATGGTGAAGTTGAAAGCCGGTGCATCCAGCACCGATTGGATCAATGGTCTGACCGTGGCGGAAATCAAGTCGGGCGGAGTCACGATCCACACCAACAGCTACGACCTTGGCATCTCCCAGGCATTCAGTGGAGCCGGCGGCCTGACCAAAGACGGAGCGGGCACGCTCACGCTTTCCAGTGTCAATACTTACACCGGCGCGACCAATGTGACCGGCGGAACCCTGGTCATCGACGGCACCAACACCGCAACCACCGGAGATGTCACGGTGGCGGATGGAGCCCGGTTTGGAGGGAATGGTGCCACTCCGGCCGAATTGACTGTGCAAGCCAACGGCAAATGGCTCGTCGGCATTTCCGACTGGACCGGGTCCGCCGGCACCGGTTTCACCGACCTCACCGTCGGCAGCCTCGTTTTGGATGGCGCCTGGACCTTGGACGTCACTTCGCTGACTGCCTATGCGAATTTCAGTCACGCCACCAAAACCTTCCCGATCCTCACCGCCACCGGCGGCATCACCGGATTCAATGCGGGAAATGTCACGGTGGTCACCCACGACTCATTCACCGGCACCGGTACCTGGTCGGTCCAAAAAACCGGCAACACTCTGGAACTGGTTTACACCGCGACCCCTCCTCCGGTCGACGACTACGCGGCATGGGACGAGGAATACACGGACGCGGATCTCAGCGACAAGACCGCCGACAACGACGGCGATGGCCTGAGCAACTTCCAGGAATACGCCTTCGGACTCGACCCGACTTCCGGCGCTTCGGTCAACCCGATCATCGACATCAGTATGCTGAAAACCACAGGCGTGTTCAGCTACAGCCGTCGCGCGGGCACCGATCTCAGCTTCACCGTCCTGACCTCGGACGACCTGCAAAACTGGATCCCTGTGGCCGATCCCGCAGAGCAGCCCGGCCCCGTTGTCGATGGCGTGCAGATTATCGAGGTGGACCTCACCGGGATGGAATTCACCGACCCCTTCTTCATCCGCGTGAAAGCGGAGTGATGCCTCCTCTATGAGAGGGGTTCCCGCCAATAATTTTATGATTTAACTCGTTGAAAATGACGTAATTATGGCGAAAAACGACTTGGTTGCACCGCGCAAAGACCACTGGTTTTACCCTAAAAACTCAAACTCCCGATCCTGTAAGTCATTTTTCGGAAAATTTTCTAAGATTTTCCGTGAAATCGTTCAGTTTTCGTTCAGTTTTTGTGAAGGAAATTTGCAATCTCGATTTGTAAAATCCCATCCCCCCCCATTCATAGACACATGAAACGAATGTCCCGCCTTCGCCAAGTTATGGCGCTTCCCCCACTGGTGGTTGCAGGAGCGATTTCAAGTCCGAGTGCTGCGGATGCAGCGAGCATTAGCGGCTCCAACTATACTTGGGGCTACCAAACTGCCGCAGGAACCAACACGCTGAGCTCTGGGGACACGGTGAATGTCGGATCCGGATCGAGCAATTATTTCCTCGTCGGAGTTGGTTACAATAGCACTAGTGGTTCTGGAATATTGAATGCTTCGGCAGCAACCAGTTTCAATGTCAATGTGGGTAATTTCTATGTGGGTGTGAATGCCTTCAACAATCCTGTCGGGACCGGCACGGGTGGAGGCGGTGCTACTTCGAGCGGTACCTTGAATCTTGGGGTGAACAACACGATTACCGCTGCGACCAAGCTCGTGATCGGTGGAGCGGATGTCGAGGCCAACACCGGCGTGGCTGGGGGCAACAACGGAACCATCACCACAGCAAATGGTGGAACCACAACGATCTACACCCCCCTGATGCAACTTGGAACGGTCAAGGGAAATACAGGGACTTTCACCCTTGGTTCAAATGCGACGCTGAATTTGGGTACCACAGGTAGCAGGACGGCCCTGGATTTGGGGATCAAGCTGACTTCGTTCAACGGAGCCAACCGGACAGTGGAGGGGACGATGAATCTGGGTGGCAGCGGAGGCGTCGCCAATCTGAATCTAAGTAGCCTGCGGCTGAGTTACAACACCGTTGAAATGACCGGTGGCACGCTTCACGGCACCCTGACCCTGAGCAACAGCGCCAGCAACACCCTCAACATCGTTGGTACGGGCAACGTGGTTTCCATCGGTGTGGCAAGTGGTTCCGCAGGCAGTTTTTCCGGTGGCACGGCAAACGGACTTCTTACGATTGGCGATCTGCATGCGGACAGCTATATCGAATCGACCAACAATGGCACGGCGATCCTGATTGGAGCAAAGCCCTCCGGCGCGACAGCCACAGTCAATGGCACGATGGATTTCAAGAAGGGCTCCGTGACCATCAAGACCACGGGTGCGGCTATCGCGGGCGGCAATGGCACGGCGAACACCAGCCGGTTGAATCTCGGAGAAACCGGCATGGTGAAGTTGAAAGCCGGTGCATCCAGCACCGATTGGATCAATGGTCTGACCGTGGCGGAAATCAAATCCGGTGGGGCAACGATCCATACCAACAGTTATGATCTAGGCGTTTCCCAAATTTTTACGGGCGCGGGCGGCCTGACAAAGGACGGCTTGGGCAAGCTGACGCTATCCACCGTGCAAGGCTACAGCGGCGCGACCAATGTCACCAACGGAACTTTGGAGGTCAGTGGTTCGGGATCTATCAACAGCAGCAGCGGCATTACGGTTTCGTCCGGGGCCAGGTTCGTGTACAATAGCAGCGTTGCCTTGAGCAAGGCTCCAACACTGAGCGGCAGCGGCATTGGCAACCGTGCGGTGCTCGGTGGCGCCGGGCCGATCGGTGTGGCGCTTACGTTGGACAATGTGGGTGATGTGCTGTCCCCCGGCAACAGCCCGGGGATCCAGGAATACACGGTCGGCCAGACGTGGAATTCCTTCAGTTACGATTGGGAAGTGAACGATTTCAGCGATGTCACCGGCCTCACCGCCGGGAGCGATTTCGACCAGATCGCCATCACTGGCGCACTGAATCTCACCGGCGGCACGGGCAGCTACATCCTGAACGTGCTTTCGCTGACTTCGGGCAATGTTTCCGGTGAGGTACCCAATTTTTCCGAGATCAACCGCAGTTGGAACATCATCACTACGACCAGTGGAATCAGCGGTTTCAATGCGGCCAACTGGACGATCAACACCGCGGGATTCACCAACGCGGATGCCGGCACCTGGAGCCTTTCCGCGAGTGGTGGCAATCTGGTGCTCAGTTACAATGCCATCCCCGAACCCGCCGCCGCGATTCTCGGCAGCATCGGCATGGTCCTGCTGCTGCGTCGCCGCCGCGCGGCGTGAAAAGACATTGGGGATTGGGAAATTGGAGATTCGGGGAACTGAGGATTTGATCGCACCCGGGAAATTGCAACCGCAGAGCCGCAAAGGCCGCTGAGGAAACGCGAAGGGGAGTGGGGGCGGAAGAAATATGGGTAAGGGTTACTGGAAATGAGTGGATTTCATTCTGGTGCCGCTTGCCTCTGATCCACGATCCGGAAAGCTCCAAAAATCCCCTCTGCGCTTCCTTTGCGACCTCTACCGGCTTTGCGGTGGATTCAACGTCTTCCAGTTCCGATCCCGTGTCCAAATCCACAATTCAGTGACCAAGTGGATCGCTCGCGCTTTGCCGGAAACCTATTGGAGGTCACCGCAGCCGGCAAAAAAGAGCATTTGACATCGTGATGCATTTCAAAGATGTTGTGATGCATGAGGACCACGTTGAGCATCGAGGATGGATTGCTGGAGGAAGCCAAAATTCGAGCCAGAGAGCGCAAGACCACGGTTGGGGCCGTAGTGAATGAGGCACTTCGCGTGGGGCTACTTCGCGGCAATGAGAAGATCACTGCTGTGCCGGCCCCATTGAAGACTTTCCGCGGTAATGGAGTGCAAGCGGGGGTGGATCTTCACCATTCCGCCGGACTTCTCGAAGTCATGGAAAAGTCATGATGCTTCTCGATGTCAACATCCTGGTTGAGGCACACCGCGAAGATGCACCAAGGCATGAAGAGATCCGTCCATGGCTGGAATCGCAGTTGGGAAAACCGCCTGGAATCGCACTTTCCGATCTGGTGCTTTCCGGTTTTTTGCGAGTGATCACCCATCCGAAGGTTTTCGTGACACCGACGCCGCTTGCGGACGCGCTGGAATTCGTTTCGGATCTGCGGTCACGCACAGCCGTATCGATCATTCGGCCGGGGAATCGACACTGGGAGATATTTCTGGAGCTATGTCGGGCTGCCGATGCCAGAGGCAATTCCGTTCCCGATGCCTATCATGCCGCATTAGCCATGGAATACGGACTTGAATGGATCACCATGGACAGAGGCTTTGGGCGCTACCCCGGATTGCGCTGGTCATGCCCGATTTCATCCCAGGCTCTTCCGATTCAATAAGAGTCCGACCGCTTTTACTGCGGATGACACGATTTTAACGGATGACACGTTCCCAATGAATCACAACCCGTCCCGCAGTCTCATGGCAATGACCATGGGATCCATTCTGTGTTGCGTGCTTCCCTGTCGGGCCGAGCCCGGGCCGCCGGTGGGCAAGGACATGCGGTTGTTCCTTTTGGCCGGGCAATCGAACATGGCCGGGCGGGGCAAGCTGGACGACCAGAGCAAGTTGGCTCACCCGCGCGTGTGGGTGTTGGCCAGGGATCTGTCATGGAAGCCCGCGGTCGATCCTCTCCATTACGACAAGCCTGCGGCGGGTGCCGGTATCGGCAAGCCGTTCGCGGAAATCCTGGCAAAGCAAGACCCGGAAATCCGGATCGGGCTGATTCCGGCGGCTTGCGGTGGTTCACCGATTTCGACATGGGAACCCGGTGTGAAATTCCAGCAAACTTCCAGTCATCCCTACGATGATGCCATCGCGCGCGCCCAGGCCGCCATGAAAAACGGCACCTTGCAGGCCATCCTATGGCATCAGGGAGAAAGCGATGCGAATGAAAATCTCGCCCCCGCGTATGAGGAAAAACTCCGTGCCCTCATCACCCGTTTCCGCAAGGATTTCCATTCACCCGAACTGCCGTTCTTCATCGGACAGCTCGGTCAGTTCGGCAAGTGGAACGCGCCGGCGACGCAGGTCGATCAAGCCCAACAGAATGTCGCGAAATCGATGAAAAACGTGTATTTCATCCGCTCCGACAAGTTGACCACAGGTGATGGCATCCACTTCGACACCGCCTCATTGCACATCATGGCGGAGCGCTACGCGGAAGCCTGGCTGAAGAGGCGGTGAAATGACGATCGCCGGATTCCGTCACTCGCCGCTGTCCGGGTAGGATCCTAACAGCTTGACCATCGAGCAGTGATTGCCGAGCTCCTCCAGCGCCTCGGCGACTTTCGGATCCTGACAATGGCCGGCCAGATCGACATAGAAGATGTATTCCCAGTCCTTGCGCTTCGACGGGCGCGACTCGATCTTCGACATGTTGATGTGGAACTGGTCGAAGGACCGCAGCGCATTGACCAGTGAACCGGGGCGGTCGTGGATCGCGAAAAGAATCGAGGTGCGGTCGTTGCCGGTGGGGGGGCAGGTTTTCTCACCGATGACCAGAAAGCGCGTGGTGTTGGTGGCGCGGTCCTGGATGGATTCCTCAAGCACATTGAGGCCATACATTTCCGCGGCTAGCTGGCCGCCAAGGGCCGCGGCACCGTCATCCGCCTGATCGCGTGCGATCTGCGCAGCCTTGGTGGTCGAGGACACCTCGACCAGATCCGCGTGTGGGAAATTCCTCAGAATCCAGGCGCGGCACTGTCCGAAAACCTGCGGGTGGGAATACAACGTCTTGATTTGCTCGCGCGGAATCGCCGCCAGCAGGTTGTTTTCAATCCGCATCAGGATCTGCGCGCAGATGTGCAGCGGGGAATCGACAAACAGATCGAGCGTGTGTGAAACCGCGCCCTCGGTCGAGTTCTCGATCGGCACCACGCCGTAATCCGCCAGGCGCCGGCTGACCTGGTCGAAGACATCGGCGAAATTCGGCTGCGGGGAGTAATTCACCGAGTGACCGAATTTCTTGATTGCCGCCTGGTGGGTCCATGTGCCTTCGGGCCCGAGATAGGCGATTTTGAGATCGTCCTCCAATGCCAGTGCGGCGGACATGATCTCCCGATAGATCGCGCGGATCGATTTTTCTGGCAGCCGGCCTTGGTTCATCGCGATCAGCCGGCGAAGCAGGGCTTCTTCCCGTTCGGGAGCGTAGATCTGCAGGCCATCACGTTTTTTGACAACCCCCACTTGATGCACCAGATCGGCACGGCGGTTCAGCAATTCCAGCAGGTCATGATCGATGGCGTCGATCTGGCGGCGGATGTCTTCAAGATTCACTGGATCGTGGGGTTGGGGGCTTCGCCGGAAATGGGATCCTCGCCGCCTTCCATCGGGGCGGCGCTGGCGGGATCGCCGATGGCGCTGAGGGCAAGCTGCTGTTCAGGGTCGGCCGCAGCCACCGCATCGGCCGGATCGGGTAGCTTGACCTTGCGGAGTTCCGATGCATTGGGCAGATCATCGATCGACCTGATCCCGAAATGCTCGAAAAACAGATCGGTGGTTTCGTAAAGCAGGGGGCGGCCTGGAAGCTCAGCGCGCCCACCGATGCGGATCAGGTCGCGGTCGAGCAGTTTTTGAATCATGCCGTCGCACGAGACACCGCGTACGGCCTCGATGGCGGCTTTGGTGATGGGTTGACGATAGGCGATGATGGCCAGTGTTTCCATGGCGGGTCCGCTCAGGCGCTCCGGTTTGCGGCCGGGGAAAAGTTGCCGGACAAAATCGCCGAACTCCAACCGCGTGTACAGTTTCCACCCCTTGGGGCGCTCCAGAATGGTGAACGAGCGCTGGCTCTCCTCATAGAAGGCGTTGAGTGTCGCGATCGCGGCCCGGACCTCCTCTTCGGTCGTCGCTGCCAACGCGAGCAGCCACTCTGGCAGCGGTGCTGGCTGGTTGCCGTCTTCCCCTTCACGAACTCGGATGTCCTCGGCTTCGGCGATTCTCGAACGCACCAGACGCGCGATTTCCGCTGCCGGCAGGGGTTCCTGAGAGGCGATGAGTAGGGCTTCGACAATGGCACTGAGCTGCATGGAGGCCGGGATCTTAGGCATGCATGCAGGCATTTCAAGCTCCATGCCCGCCCGAGGTGGATTGAGATTATTTTGACCTTGGCGAAGTTTCGGCTTGATGGGGCAGGAATCAGGGGCTAAGCCACCGCGCTCTATCGCCCGTTGGGATGCTTCTTCCCAACCGCAACGTCCGTTTTCACCACTCGCATCCGAAATCCGCGCCATGGCATCGCATCCAAAACCACCCGCCAAATCCGTCGCATCCAAAGGGAAAACCAAGCCCGCTGCCAAGACGCCGACTCCTCCCAAAAAAACGGCTGCTGCTAAAAAAGCCACCCCGGTGGCCAAAAGCGTCCCGGCAACCAAGGCCGCCCCGGCCAAGAAACCTGCCGCCCAGCCCGCTGCCGTAGCAAAGAAACCGGCCCCGGCGAAAAAAAGCACTCCCGAGAAAAAATCTCCCGCGCCTAAAAAGGCACCCGCCAAAGCGGCTCCCACCGCAAAAAAAGTCGCTGCCAAACCGGCTGCCAAACCGACCAAACCGACCAAACCGACCAAACCGACCAAACCGACCAAACCGACCAAACCGAC
>CAYNQJ010000055.1:0-7326 GCA_964399305.1 uncultured Luteolibacter sp. | reverse complement strand
GACCAAACCGACCAAACCGACCAAACCGACCAAACCGACCAAACCGACCAAACCGGCTGCCAAACCTTCCAAGCCCGCGGCCAAGCCGGTTGCAAAAACTCCGGTGGTGGTCAAAAAAGCCGGCCCGCAAAAAAAACCTGCAAAACCTGGGGCCAAGTCACCCGCACCCGTCAAGAAGCCGGTTTCCAAAGCCGCTGCCGCTGCAGCTCCCGCCCGTAAATCGCCTCCGGAATCGCCGGCCCCGACCCCGAAGGCTGGAGCCGCCTCCAAGGCTGCCCCGGCAAAACCGGCCGTCGTCGCAACTAAAAAATCTGTCCCGGCAAGCTCCACCAAGCCGCCCGCACCTTCGCCCGTTGCCGAAACGAAACCCCAGCCCGCTCCCGTAAGAAAATCCTCACTGGTGGATTTCCCTGTGCCTCCGCCGCCAGTCAAGCCACCGTTCGTTCCTCCCAAAAAGCCTGCAGCGGAAGACCTGAACGGCAACGCGTCCACGGCCACCGGAGGATCCCACAGCCCGGCCTTCATCCAGAAACAACGCCAGCGGCTCCTCGACCTCCGCGACGAACTGGTTGACGCCATGTCCGGCATGACCCGCGACACGATCCGCAACGCCCCCGAAGGCTCCGAGGCCTCAGGAAGCGGCCAACATCAGGGAGACGCCGGCAGCGATGCCTACGACCGCGATTTCGCCCTCTCCGTGCTCGCCAAAGAACAGGACGCCCTCTACGAAATCGAGCAGGCGCTCCGCCGCATTACCTCCGGCAGCTATGGGATTTGCGAAATTTCCTCCCGCAAGATCCCCCAAGCCCGGCTTGAGGCGATTCCTTTTGCCCGGCTGACTGTTGAATGCCAGGCCCAGTGGGAAAAGGAATACGGCAAACGCCGGTTCCGTCCGTCCAATGAAGTCGGTTTCAGCGGAGGAAATTATATGGAAGAGGAGGATTCCGATACGGTTTCGCTTGACGAAGACGAAGATTAAAGCAACATCCCGCCCCCAAAGTCCTATCCATGCCACGCGAGATCATCATCCTTGAATGCACCGAAGCGAAAGCCGAGGGCAAACCGACTTCACGTTACGTGACCACACGCAACAAGAAGAGCCTCCGTACACCAGGCCGCCTTGAAAAAGTGAAATTCAATCCTTTTCTGAAGCGCCGCACCCTTCACCGCGAACTCCGCTGATTCCTGCCATGTCCGAACCTAAAACCGTTCAACGTCGTATCAACTTCCGCAAGGCGAACCGGCAAATGCCGCATCGCCGCCATGATATCCCCGCAGAGCAGGTGATCCCCACCAACCCGGAGCTCCTGACCAAGTTCACCTCGGAAACCGGAAAAATCCTGCCCCGCCGCGTGACTGGCGTCTCCGCCAAGCTTCACCGCCGCATCACCAACGCGATCAAGCAGTCCCGCGCAATCAACCTGCTTCCCTGATCGATTCCGGACGATCCCGCGATCCCAGGATCACATTTGAAAAAAGACGGCTGACCCGAAAGTCAGCCGTCTTTTTTTGCGGAATTCCTGTGCGGCGCCGGCGTTCAGAAGTGAATGGCATGCCCCTCGGCGGCCAAGGTCGCCTCGTGGATCACTTCGGACATGGTCGGATGCGCGTGAATGGTCGAGTGGATTTCCTCGGCCGTGAGCTCCTGGTCGAGCGCCAAACCCATTTCGGCAATCAGCTCGGTGGCGTTCTCGCCGATGATATGAGCTCCTAACAACTCGCCGTGACGTTTGCCATAAAGCAGTTTGGCGAACCCATCCGGCTCACCGGATGCGATGGCCTTGCCGATGGCGACGAACGGAATTTTTCCAACGCGGTATTCGACGCCTTCTTCCTTGAGCGCACGCTCGGTCTTTCCGACCGATGCCACCTGCGGGTGGCAGTAGGTGCAGCCCGGGAAATTGCGCACTTTCCGCGGTTTGTGGCCATCCACATACAAACCTTCGACCGCCTGCACCGCTTCGAACGACGCGGTGTGGGCCAGCCATGGAGGACCCGTGATGTCACCCGCCGCATACACCCCGGGGATCGAGGTTTCGTAGCGTTCGCCAACTTCGATGAACCCGCGCTCGGAAAGTTTCGGCTGCATGCCACCCGGCAGCACCGGCTGAATGCCGATCGCAACCAGACAAACATCAGCGCGGATCGTACCGTTTTCCTTGGGACCTTCCAAGGCCAGCTCCACATGCGAGCCGTGATCATTCATGGCGGTGATCTTGGTATTGGTCAGGCAGCGGATGCCTTGTTTGATCAATGATTTTTCAAGGGCTTCACCGACTTCATCATCCTCGACAGGGAGGATGCGCGGCAACATTTCCACCAGCGTAACCTTGGTGCCGAAGGCATTGTAAATGTAGGCGAATTCCACGCCGATCGCGCCCGCACCGATAATGATCATTTCGCGCGGCTGCTCTGCGAGGGTCATCGCCTCCTTCGAGCTGATCACCGACTTGCCATTGAATGGAAGTGGCGGCAATCCCCGGGATTTGCAGCCGGTCGCAATCAGAATGTCCTTGGTCTCCAATACGGAAACCTTCCCATCGGCCGCAGTCACCGACACCTTGCCGGTGCCTTCGATCGCTCCCGTGCCGCGGACGTAATCGATCTTGTTTTTCTTGAGTAGAAATTCGATTCCGCCAGCCAGGCGGTCGGAAACCTTGCGTGAACGCCCGACCACCGCCGACCAGTCATAGGCAAGACCGTCGAGTTTCAAACCGAACTCGGCGGCCTTGTGGGTCAGCGTTTGGTAAAGTTCGGCGTTTTTGAGCAGTGCCTTGGTCGGAATGCAGCCCCAGTTCAGACAGGTGCCGCCGGCGCGGTCGGCCTCAACACAGGCCACGGATTTTCCAAGTTGGGCGGCGCGGATGGCGGCGACGTAGCCGGCCGGTCCGCCACCAATGACAATGAGATCGTAAGCCATGATGGTTGTGTGGGATGCGGGTTGCGCCCGCAGGCTGCCGCCCGATTGCCCGATTGTCAAAATGGAAACCTTGCGCCTTGGGCTGCGGCAGCAGGTTGTCGCTGTCCAGCCCTCCACAAATGCCAACCTTGCATGTTGCTCCCGCCTCCGCCATTTTCCTGCCGTGCCGCGACTTTCCTCGAACGTGATGCTGCTCATCAGCCTGACTGCTGCCGCAGGAATGGTGGCATGGGTGTTGTGGCGCACGGACGAGGTGGCGCCCCGTCACAGGATCGGCTTTCAGGATGCGGACGCTCCGTTGCAGATGCCAGCATCCGGTGAGCCGGACCACCGGTTCCACATGCTGTCGGCATGGCAGAAAGCCCGCGTTCCCCGTTCGCTGCGTTTTGACCCGCCCCTTGGATCCGAACATTCGGCCATGGTTTACAACGCCCAGAAATTTTGGGAAATGAATGAAAAACGCGGCGGTCATCATACCGGCGACGACCTGAATGGCATCGGAGGAATGGATACGGACCTCGGTGATCCGGTGTTCTCAACCGCCGACGGGCTGGTCATCTATGCCGGAGAACCCTCTCCCGGGTGGGGAAAGGTCGTGGTTGTTGCCCACCAGCCTCCCACAGGGCCGCCTCTCCATTCGATGTATGCCCATCTCGACCGCATCGATGTTCCGATTGGTGCGCTGGTTCCTCGTGGCGGGCGCATTGGCACGGTCGGTACTGGCAATGGCTATTACCCCGCCCATCTCCACTTTGAAATGCGCGCATCCGATGGGGTGGACATCGGTGCCGGCTATTCGATGTTTCCACTCAACCGCCTCGATCCCACCGCCACAGTTGGCTCCCTGCGCAACGCCATGGCCGATGATTTGTCTCCCGCGCCGCTCGCCAGAGTTCTCGCCGTTCCCCCCACATCCTGGACCGACCTGGATATCAAGGGAGGCGAGAACATTCCCGGTATCTCCGGCGACCATGCCGAACAGTGATTTACCCCATGAAAAGAATGCCCATTTACACCCGTCGGACCTTTATGAAAACCACCGTTGCCTCAGCCGGTGCACTGTGCATGCGGCCGGGCACGATCTTTTCCGCAGCTGCCAAAAAACCGGGTGACAAGCTGAGCATCGGATTCATCGGCATGGGAAACCAGATTCAAGGCCACGTCGGCAGGGCTCTCCAGCTCGGACACCATGTGGCTGCCCTCTGCGATGTCGATGCCACCCAGCTCAGGAAATCGCGCCAAACCCATGGTGGCGGTGTGGAAAAGGCGGTGGACTACAGCGACTACCGCAAGCTTTTGGAAAATGAGAAGCAACTGGATGCGGTGGTCATCGCCACGCCCGATCACTGGCACGCGCGGATTTGCAAGGACGCCATCGATGCGGGAAAACATGTTTTCTGCGAGAAGCCGCTGACCCATACGATCGCGGAAGCCAGGGAATTGCGGAATCTCGCGAAAAACTCGAAGGTGGTCACCCAGACCGGAAACCAGGGAAGCGCCTCCGGTAATTTCCGCCGCAGCATGGAACTCATCGCCGCCGGCCTGTTTGGTGACATCACCGAGATCCACATCTGGCACCCGCCCCATGACTGGCCGAGCGGGGTGGACCGCCCGGACGGAAGCGATCCGGTCCCTGCGGGCCTCGATTGGAAAGCCTGGCTCGGCCCGGCTCCGGAACGACCCTACAAGTCGGGCATCTATCACCCGATCAACTGGCGTGGCTGGTATGATTTCGGCGGTGGATCGATCGCCGATTTCTGCTGCCATGCCTTCAACCTGCCGGTGCGCGCGCTCGGCCTGGTCTATCCGCACCGTATTGAAATCAGCGGCACCGGTTTGGGCAAGGAAAGCTTCGCCAAATCATGCACGGTGACCTATCACTTCCCCGCCCGTGGCAAACGCCCGCCGGTGAAAATGCATTTCTACACAGGAGGCGACCTGCCGCCGGATGACGTCACCGCGGGACACCGTTCGACCTTCGGCGGTCTTCAGCGAACGGGGTGCATTCTCATCGGTGAAAAGGGCCAGCTGCAGAGCGGACTGTGGAACTCCGATTGTTATGTCATGGTGAATGATGACAAACGCTTCGTCGGCGAGGGAAACCACCCGCTTGCGAAGCAGGTTCCCGTGTCGCTGCCGCGGGTGAAAGGCCACCTTGACGAATGGGTGGACGCATGCCTTGGCGGGCCCGGGGTATACTCGGACTTCAATGCCGGCGGACATCTCACGGAGATCGGTCTCGCCGGTATCGTCGCACTGCGCCTTGGGAAAAGCATCGATTGGGATGGTCAGGCGATGAAGGTCCCGGGCATGCCGGAAGCAGACCGCTTTATCAAGCCGCCGCAAGGCAAGGCCTGATGCCGTCTTCAACGTGGGGGGACGAACACGGAGCACATGGCGTGGGTGGTATGCATGGATTTCCTAACGGATCAGGCGACCTGGATCTGCTTGTCCACGTCCTCGCGCAGGTTCTCGATGATGAAATCCTGGCGGTCCGGCGTGTTTTTGCCCATGTAAAAAGCGAGCAGTTCCTTGACGCCCTTGCCTTCCTCGTATTCGACCGGATCAAGCCGCATGTCGGGCCCGATCATGAAGGCGAATTCGTCCGGTGAGATCTCACCGAGGCCCTTGAAACGGGTGATCTCGGCGTTTTTACCGAGTTTGTCGATGGCCTTGCGGCGTTCGTCATCGTCGTAACAATAAATGGTCTCCTTCTTGTTGCGCACGCGGAACAACGGGGTTTGCAGGATGTGCAAATGACCGTCGCGGATCATTTCAGGGAAGAACTGCAAAAAGAAAGTCAGAAGCAACAGGCGGATGTGCATGCCGTCCACGTCGGCGTCGGTGGCGATGACAACGCGGTTGTAGCGCAGTGCCTCGATGCCATCCTCGATGTTGAGCGCCGCCTGGAGCAGGGCGAATTCCTCGTTTTCATAAACGATCTTGCGTGGCAGGCTGAAGGTGTTGAGGGGCTTGCCACGCAGCGAGAAGACCGCCTGAGTTTCGACATCGCGGCTTTTGGTGATCGAACCGGATGCGGAGTCTCCCTCGGTGATGAACAGGGTGGATTCGCCACGGCGCTTGTGCTTGGAGTCGAAGTGGATGCGGCAGTCGCGCAGTTTCTTGTTGTGAACCTTGGCCTGCCGGGCGCGCTCGCGTGCGATTTTCTGGACACCTTTGAGATCCTTGCGCTCGCGCTCGGCGGCCTGGATGCGCTTTTGGATGGCTTCCGCCACCGCGGTGTTCTTGTGGAGATAATTGTCCAGATTGGTCTTGAGGAAATTGCCGATGAAGGTCCTCAGTGATTCGCCTTCCGGAGAAACGGTGGTCGATCCGAGTTTGGTTTTGGTCTGGGATTCGAAGACCGGTTCGACGATGCGAACGCAGATCGCGGCTTCGATGCCAGCACGAATGTCCGCTGGTTCGTATTGTTTCTTGTAAAAGCCCCGTATGACCTGGACCAACGCCTCGCGGAATGCGGCGAGATGCGTGCCGCCTTGCGAGGTGTTCTGCCCATTGACGAAGGTGTAGTACTCCTCGGTGCTTTCAGCGGTATGGGTGAAGGCCATCTCGATGTCCTTGCCGACCAGGTGGATTGGCGGATAGAGCGGTTCGTTTTCCATCTCTTCCCGCAGCAGGTCGAGCAGGCCGTCCTTGGCGCGGAATTTCTTGCCATTGAAAGAAACTGTGAGCGACGGATTCAAATAAGAGTAATAACGGCACATCTTCTCGACGAAAGGCTCCCTGTATTTCGCCTTGGCGGGGAAAATCGTGCGGTCGATCTCAAAGGCGAGTCGCGTTCCGTTCGAACCATCGTCCCGGCGCGGGTGTTTCATGTCCACCGTGAGCTGACCTTTGGAGAATTCGAGCGCCTTGGTTTCACCCTCACGCCATGCCTGGATCTCGAAAAAATCCGAGAGGGCGTTCACTGCCTTGATGCCAACGCCGTTGAGGCCGACGGATTTCTTGAAGGCCTCGCTGTCGTACTTGGCACCGGTGTTGATCTGGGCGGCGCAGTCGTACAACTTGCCGAGCGGGATTCCGCGTCCGAAGTCGCGGACTTCCACACGGCCTTCCTCGTCAATCTCGATCCGCACTTCCTTGCCGTAGCCCATGATGTGCTCGTCGATCGAGTTGTCGATGGCCTCTTTGAGCAGGATGTAAAGGCCGTCATCCGGAGACGATCCATCGCCGAGCTTGCCGATGTACATGCCCGGGCGCATCCGGATGTGTTCACGCCAATCCAGGGATTTGATGTCGTCTTCGGTGTAATTTGCGGCCATGGGGTGCTCGGATGTTTCTTTCGGAGGTCTTAATCACATGCTCACTCATAAGCAAGGTCGAAGAACACAATTAAAAGAGACAGAAACAATCAAGATTGTGCTTGCGGTGGGGCGGCGGTGGAT
>CAYNQJ010000054.1:0-23365 GCA_964399305.1 uncultured Luteolibacter sp. | reverse complement strand
GCCGATTTGTAGCATAATTCCTCAAATGCGCTAGTATTTTATTGCCGGATTAATATCAAGATGGCATCCTCGTCCTCAAGGGGACATTATCGAAAACGTCTTCAGCAATCAGGCACTGAATACCATGGCGAACTACGCCACGCGTAGTGGGATGTCGACAGGGATCACCTTCCAGCCCGATTGGGCTTTTGAAGAGCTGCCGGGCAAACGTCAAATTATTTCCAGTGACTGCCGAATCCTGAGTCAAAACGCAGACTTCTGGATCACCGATCCGCCATACGCCGATGCGGTGAACTACCATGAACTCGCGGAGTTCTTTCTGGCATGGTATGAGAAACCAGTCGCGCATCAGTTTCCCGACTGGAGCATGGCGTCCAAGAAAGCACTCGCCGTTGTAGGAAGGGATGAAGCCTTCCGCCGCAGCATGGTGGATTGTTACCGAAATCTCGCGGAACACATGCCCGCCGACGGGATGCAGGTCGTCATGTTCACTCATCAGGACGCATCAGTATGGGCGGATCTCGCCTTGATCCTTTGGGCCGCAGGCCTGCGCGTCACCTCGGCCTGGTGCATTGCCACGGAGACAGACAGCGCTCTCAAATCCGGCAACTACGTCCAAGGCACCGTCCTTCTCATCCTGCGCAAGCAAACCGGCAAGGACACCGCCTTCCTCGATGAAGTCTATCCCGAGGTGGAAGCCGAGGTGAAGCGGCAGCTCGATTCCATGCACGAGCTGGACGATCCCCACGCCGACGCCCCGGACTTTACCGACACCGATTACCAACTCGCCGCCTACGCCGCCGCCCTGCGCGTGCTCACCCGCTACCGCTCCATCGAGGACATCGACGTCGCCCGCGAACTCGCCCGTCCCAAACCCGCCAAAGGCAAGCGCAACGAACCCACCGAACTCGAAAAAGCCATCGCCGAGGCCGTCCGCATCGCCTGCGACCACCTTGTCCCAGCCGGCATCGACCGCCCCGTCTGGAAAGCCCTCGGCCCTGCCGAGCGCTTCTACCTCAAGGGCCTCGACCTCGAAAGCCGGGGCGAGTTCCGCTCCGGTGCCTACCAGGAACTCGCCCGTGGCTTCGGCATCCGCGATTACACCGCGCTTCTCGCCAACGACAAGGCCAACGAGGTCCGCCTCATGACCGCCACCGAGTTCGGCCGCAAGCTCCTCCGCGCCGGTGAAGACGCCTTCTCCGAAAGCCTGCTCCGCCACGCCCTCTTCGCCATCCGGGAAGTCGTCAAATCCGACGCCGGAGCCGAACCCGGCCGCACCTGGCTCAAGACCGAAGTCAAGGACTACTGGTCCCACCGCAAAACCCTCATCGCCATCCTCCAATACCTCTCCCGCTTCCAACACACCCTCCCCGGCTGGGAAGCCGACGCCAAAGCCGCCACACTACTCGCCGGAGCGTTAGAGAATGATCATTGATGGAAGCAGCAAGACTCTGCCATGCGAAGACCGGTTACGAACCTCAGTGATTTCGACGAAGACTCACGTCTTTGTTGTAGCTGCGTTTCCGATCAGTATCTCAAAGAGAAAATCAGGAGCGAAGGAGAGGAAAACGACTGCTCATTTTGTGAAGAACACGGGCCAACCTTTTCGTTGGAGGAAATCGCTGAATTGGTGGAGCAAGCATTCAATGAGCACTTCGAGCGAACCTCCACGGAGCCTTCTGATTGGGATTATTTCAGGATCAAGGAGATGGACTACGAATGGGATCGGGAAGGCGAGCAAGTTCACTTCGTGATCTCTGAGATTGCTGGAATCGATGAAGATGTGGCGGAAATCCTCGTGAGGATTTTAGAGGAGCGGCACGCGGACTGGGACATGGCTGTTGCCGGAGAGGAAACTGAATTTGGCCGTGAATCTCATTACGTCCCAAGGGCTATTAGCGGCTACAACCAGCTTCACCAAGAATGGGCTTTTGTTGAGCATCAATTGCAGACAGAGTCGCGCTTTTTGAATCGATCATTCCTCGAAATGATGGATCGTGTGTTCTCTGATCTTGCGAGTTTTCAGACACGAGAAGGCAGATCCGTCATTGTGACCATTGGCCCTGGCAGCGAGACGACCACCTTGTATCGGGCGCGAGTATTTCAGACCTTGGATTCCCTGACTAACGCGCTAGGTCGTCCAGATCGTGAAGTCGGCCCGCCACCTATCGGCAAGGCGGCAGCTGGCCGCATGAATGCGAGTGGGATCTCCGTTTTTTATGGCGCTTTGGTTCCATCCACATCGATTGCAGAAGTTCGCCCACCAGTGGGTTCCGACGTTGTCGTTGCCAGTTTCGAGGTTATTCGCCCGTTGAGAGTGCTCAACCTCGCCGCTTTGAGGCAGATCATGATCAGGAAAAGTTATTTTGATCCCGACTGCCGTCCACTTCAGGAGCGAGTCGCATTTCTTGAAATTCTCAGCAATAAGATGACCCGCCCGGTGATGCCGGAGAGGGAGCATGCCGACTATCTGGTTACCCAGGTTATCGCCGACTATCTGGCGAATGACCAGCAACTCGACGGCATTCTTTATCCTTCCGTTCAGGTCGCGGCAGACCTGCCCGTAGCCAATCGGACCAACATCGTTTTATTTCATCGGGCGAGCAGAGTCGAACGGGTCGAGATTCCGCGAGGAACTGAGTTTAGCGCAAATTATTTTCGATACGACGATGATGGCGATGACGTGGAAATCGTGGTTTTTGAAGACGTGCCAGCACCGGCCGCATCGTCTGCGAATGATGGACCCGATCCTTTGGAGCTGAACACGAACGCGGGGGCTGAAGAACGTTTTTGGGATCATCGGCAGGATAGCCTCCGATTGCTTCTAGATTCGGTCTCAGTGCATCACGTGAATGCTGTCCATTTTGAGACGGATGAAATACGTGTTAGTCGCGCTCGGAGAGGCCCGCAATCTGACGAATCATGAGCATGCACCGCCACTCATCCCGCCGCGTTCCGTCCCTGGGGAAATCCTTCCTCGCGGAACGTCTGCGCGGTGCACACAGCTACGACCGCATCGCCGGCTACTTCTCCTCATCCATCTTGGAGGTGGCCGGGGAAGAGTTGGAATCTGTGAGCGGCAAGGTACGCATCATTTGCAACTCGGAGCTGGACCCGGACGACGTGAAATCCGCCCGTGCCGCCGCCATGGCGATGCGCCGTGAATGGTGCCGCACCGATCCTGAAAAATTGGCGGAGAAGGGTGCCAACCGCTTTGAGCGCCTTCACCGTTTCCTCACCAGCGGCAAGTTGGAAGTGAAGGTGCTGCCGGACTCCGCCTTCGGCCTGATCCACGGCAAGGCAGGAGTGATTGAGATGGCGGACGGCCGTGTGACATCCTTCCTCGGCAGTGCCAACGAATCGAAAAACGCGTGGCGGATGAACTATGAGCTGGTCTGGGAAGACGAACACCCGGATTCGATTCAGTGGGTGAGGGATGAGTTCGATGCCCTTTGGACTCACCCGGACGCATTCCCACTGGCGCAGGCGGTGATTGAGGACGTGGAGCGGCTCTCCAAGCGCAAGGTTTTCGGCTCGGTGGATGCGTGGAAGGAACAGGGCAACGCGGCAAGCGCCATCGTGGAGACCCCGGTGTATCGCCGCGAATACGGTCTCTGGGCGCACCAGAAATACTTCACCAGGCTCGCCTTCGATGCTCACCGTTCTCCGCATGGTGCTCGTTTCGTGCTCGCCGACATGGTGGGGCTGGGCAAGACCATCCAGCTCGCCATGTCCGCCATGCTGATGGCACTGTGGGGCAACAAAGCGGTGCTCATCATCGCACCGAAGCCGCTGCTCTGGCAGTGGCAGGATGAGATGGACAAACTGCTCGGCATGCCCTCCGCCGTGTGGGACGGCAAACAATGGGTGGATGAACATGGGGTTTGTCACGGAGCCAAGGGAGCCGATGGGATTCTCAAATGCCCGCGCCGGGTCGCACTCGTTTCCCAAGGACTGTTTAGCGCGAATACGGAGGCCGCATCACGCCTCAAGCGGCTGGAATACGAATGTGTCATCTGCGACGAAGCCCACCGCGCCCGCCGACGGAATCTGGCCCCGGGATGCGAGGAGGAGGATGGGGAACCCAACAACCTGCTCCGCCATCTCCACGACCTGGCGCGCCGGACTAAGAGCATGCTGCTGGGCACCGCCACGCCGGTGCAGATCCACCCGGTGGAAGCATGGGACCTGCTGCAACTGCTCAATGCCAATCGCGAACACGTGCTCGGCAACACCTGGAGCGAGTGGAACAAGCCGGCAGAGTGCCTACCCGTGGTAGCCGGAGAAACATCGCTTTCCGAACTGCCAACCACGGGTTTCTGGGACTGGTTCCGCAATCCGGTCCCGCCACTTGGAGAGCATCGCGATGTCGATACCCTTCGCCGTGTGCTCGGCATGACCGACGATCAAGCCATCGCGAACGGCAGCGACATCGACAAACTAAGGCAGCCCGACCGGGCCAGACTGGAACGACTCAAGGCCACATTCGGCAGGGAGCATAACCCGTTCCTCCGCCACATCATCCGCCGCACCCGCGATTTCTTGGAGACCGAGAAGGACCCGGAAACCAACCAACCTTACCTCGACCCAGTCTATGTGAAACTTCTTGGTGAAGGCGACGAAGGGGCGGTGGAACTTTCGCCTTACCTGCGCCAAGCCTACCAGCTTGCAGAGGAGTTCTGCGCCGCTATCGCCCGCAACCGCGAGGGCGCGGGCTTTCTCAAAACCCTCCTTCTTCGCCGTGCGGGCAGCAGTGTGGTGGCCGGTATTTCCACCGCCCGCAAAATGCTCGATAGCTGGGAATCCATCGAAGACGAAGACGAAGATGAAGACGAGCCGCCGAAGCGCGACAGCTTCAAAACCTTGTCGCCATCCGAGCGTGCCATGTTGGAAAGCTACCTACAGGCACTCGAAAGCAACAAAGCGGAGGATCCGAAGTTCCGCGTCGTCCAACGCCTCCTCATGGATGGCAACCCGGACGCGGAAGGCATTCCCTGGAAGGATCTCGGCTGCATGATTTTCTCCCAGTATTACGACTCAGCTGAGTGGCTGGCCGCGAAGCTCAGCACAGAAACATTACCGGATGAACTCATCGGCCTCTATGCCGGCAGTGGACGCTCCGCATACTACCGTAACGGCGAACGCCAGCCCGCCGAACGTGAGGATCTCAAGCGCCTCGTGCGCGACGGCGAAATCAAGATCCTCATCGGCACCGATGCCGCCAGCGAAGGCCTCAACCTCCAGCGCCTCGGCGCACTCATCAATCTCGACCTGCCTTGGAACCCCACGCGTCTCGAACAACGCAAAGGCCGCATCCAGCGCATCGGCCAGAAGCGCGACACGGTGTATGCCTTCAACATGCGCTACCGCGACTCCATCGAGGATCGCGTCCACCAGCTGCTTTCATCCCGGCTCAAGAACATCCACGACATCTTCGGCCAGATCCCAGACACGCTCGAAGCAGCCTGGATCGCCGCCGCAATCGGCGATGATCGCAAAGCCCGCCAAACCATCGACGCCGTGCCTCAAAAGCACCCCTTCGAGGCCAAATACAACCAGATCGCTAGCATCGACTGGGAAGGATGTGCGGAAGTTCTCAACCGCGTCGCCGCCAAGGAAGCCTTGGAGCGTGGGTGGTGAGAACCCTATAAAGGAAATTGGGAATTGGGAAATTCGATATTAGGGCTGTAGCTGTGGGTCTTACATAAGGAGCCGACATCACTCAACAGATGAACTCATATAAATGCCTAAGTGACTGACGTTGAGCCCTTAATATCCTAATCTCAAATCTCTAAATTCCTTTCTAGGGTAAATCGGGATACGCAATCCCCGCCACAGTGGTATAATCCTATTTCAAGCGACCTCAACGCGCACGCCGCATCGCACCGAGCGCGCCAGCCATCAGGCAGAGCAGCACCGCCTGCCAGGCAAATCCGGTGTCCGCCTTTTTGAGCTTCAGCTCGATCGCCATCGGCCGCTTGCCGTCCACCTGCACGCTGCGGCCGAATGTCAGGACCGTGCCGCGTTCCGGCAGGGTGACATCCAGGGCGGCGGGCGCGGGATCGGCGGCGAGTTGCTGCGCGACGATGCGGTTGGCGATCTCCTTGAGCGCGGCGTTTTCATCGGCGGTGTTGCCTTCGAGGAAGCGATCGAACTGTTTGGGATCGTAGTTGGATTTCCCTTGCAGCACCGGATTGGCCTCGGCCGCGCGCTCGAGCTGCGGGTTTTGTTCCTGGCCCGCAGCGGACAAGCGGTTGTCCATCACGATCTTCTGCCGCCGGGTGTTCAGACCGAGCACCGCCTGCTGCGTCTTTAGCTGGCGCAACTGGATGCGCGCATCCTCGCCGGATGCGGCGTCGAGCTGGCCCTGGTTGACCGCCTGATAGAGCGCCTGGCCTGCCTTTTCCTGGTCGCCGGCCGCCATCCATGCGTTCGCCTTGTCCAGCAACGCCACCGCGCTTTGCGCGTCGCTCTGGCGCTTGCTGCTGACGAATGATTGATAGTCCTCAAGCCGGAACACGCCCCTTTCCTCCTCTTGTTTCAAATCGAAATCCCCCTTGTGGGATGCGAGCCTCCAACCCTCCGGAACCAGCACCCGCCAGGTGAGGTTTTCGATCGGCACGTCCAGCACCGGCCCTTCGAGATTCTTTCCGTCACGCAGCGCCGCGGAATACACAAAGCGCACCACGGTCGGGTTGCCGGGTTCCGGCGAGGCGAACACATGGAACCGCCAGTCGCCATCTTCCCTAACAAGCGTCGCCCCCTCGTCGTTCACGAAGACATTGAACAACCCGGCCTCCGCCGGCAGCTTGAGCCGCAACGTGCTTTTCCCGACCACCTGCATCTTCAGACTGACCGCCGTCAGCGCCTCGCCACCCGGCGAGAGCAGCGTGGTCAGCGAACCTTCGGAAACCCGGAGCTTGCGCAACTCCGCGAGCGCGTGCCGCTTGAGCACCACTGGCAGCGGCCCTTCGGGGTCGGCCACACGGAACACCATCGTCGGCGCGACACTGCCCGCCATACGGCCGATGGACGATTGAATGACGGCCCAGTCGCTGCGCTGCCAACCGCGCGGCAGGGTGCCGGGTTCGAGTTCCAAGCGACCGCCCGCACGGACCACGACGAAATAGGTGAGTTGGTTGCTGCCTTCCAACACCATTGGCACCACCGACTCGCCGCCCGTTCCGGCACTGGGACGCTGGTATTCGAACTCGACGCTGGTGTCGCCCGCGATCCCGCGTTGGAAACGGATTTCCCAAAGATCCTCCCCGCCATCCACCTGGACCAGATCGGCGACGGCGTTTCCGGTGGCGCGCACCGTGGCCGCGGATGCCTTGTCCAGACCCGGAATCCTCACCCGCTGGGATTTGACAGCGGCGTTTTCAACCCGGTACCAGATGCGCACCCGCGTGAGCAGCTGCCCTTCGCGAATCGTCGCCTCATGCAAAACCTTGGCCGTCACCCAGGGATCGAGACGCCGGATCGTTAGACCAAGCGCCCAATCCGCCTGCAACAGCCGGTATGCCAGCGCCCCCGGCCGTGCCGCCGATCGAGCGGTGTCCTTCGGCCCGTCCGCCAGCTCGCGCGGGTCCAGTTGCGAGACATTCTTCCTCTCCGCCGCACTCACCTGAAGCCCACGCTCGGGAACCACCGTGAGAATCCCGGTTTCACGCGAGGCATTCCGCAACGAAAGACGCGGCACCTGCCAATTTTCCGCGGAGCCGACCGGCGGGCCGGTCAACGTCAGGCTGAAGCCACAACGGCCAAGTGTCTTCCCTGTCAGATGCAGGGTCACCACCCGCTTGCCATCGACTTTTCCCTCAGTCCAATGGCCGAGCGCGTCACCGGTCGCGCTTTCGATTTCCAATCCCTCGGGCACCTCGAGTTCCAAACGGAAAACCCCTGAGCGGGTGATGCTGACCACGAGGTCGGTGGCGACCACCAGCCGGTCCTCACCGAGCGAAACCAACTGCCACGACTCCGCACGAAGTTCCGGAGCCACGGCGGTCACCTTGAGTTTCGCCGAGACCTTGCCAGCTCCATAACGGAAAGCATGTTGGAGCAAGGCGAGCGCCTGACCCTCCGCGTTGCGCGGCAGCAGCTTCCCGGCGAAGTCCTCCGGGTTGATGCGCGACAAGCCGGTCACCTCGACCGCTTCCGGCTGGACTTCCTCGCCAAATGCCAGCCCGAAAAACCCGACCTCCCCGGCCGGGCCATCCACGCGCAGCGGTTCCAACTCCAACGCCACCGGCAGCGCGGACGTCCCGCGCTGGGTCTCGATGATGAATGAAAACGCATCGCTGCGCGCGGGCTCCACCGACACCCGGAGCTCGCTCTTCACGGGATCGAAACGCCACGACCCGACCGGGCCGTCCACCACATCGCTCACGGTGAATCCCGCAGGCACCTTCATCACCAGATTGCCAACGCGGCCCTGGGCCGGACGAATGTTCACCCCGTGGCGGCCATTCACCACACCCGGCCCCGGAAGAAACAAGTTGGAAACCTCGGCAAAGAACTTGGTTTCCTCGCTCTCCGCATCGCGCTGGCGCGGCCGTGCCTGAATCTTCACCGCACCCGCCGGTCCGAAAACCATCGATGCACCGCTACGATCCGCGTTGAGCCCCGGAATCGGTCCGGTCTTGGCTGCCTCCGCACTGAAAAACTCCCAACCCGCCTGGTCCCAAACCAGTTTCACCCGCCGTATCGCGGCGGGTCCGCCCGGCAACTCCCATCCTTTGGCAGGATCCGCGAGAGGCATCTCGAACTCCGCCTTGCCAGCCGCAGGCCCCGCAGCCTCCGCCACCAACCAATACGCGGCGACCCCATCGAGCACGCCCTTGACCACCCGCAATCCCGCACCCTCGAACTTGCCGAGCACGGCCGGTTCGCGCATCAGCAGAAAACGATCTCCCGCGCCCGCGCGCAACGTCACATCCACCGTTCCATAAAGCCTGCCGTCCTGGATGCGCCACTCATGGTTCATCGATTCCATCGGCTTGAGCCCCGGAACCTCCGCCGCACGTGCCTGCCACGGCAATGCGAACGCCAACAACAGAACCACACCCGCCGGAGCCGCAACGCCAGGTTTTTTCATCCCGGAAATCAAGCGCCCGATGCGCGGAACCAAACCCGCCAGACCTAACAGCACAACCGCCCCGAAAAACCATGCGCTCCCGCCGCGAACGGACAACAGGGATGCCATCAGCAACACCAATCCGCAACCGGCCCACCAGCGGTCGGACTTCAGCAAACCGCGCGCCACAACCACCACGCCGGCCGCAGCCAGAATCCAGAATCCAAGCCCGAGCGCGGCCAACCACGCCGGCAGATTGCCAAGCTCCACCGTCACGTCGGATCCCGCGGCCACCACCGGCGCGGCGTATTCCAACACACCGGATGCCGGCCTGCCGGTCGCACCGGATTGAACCCCCAGCCACATGGCCACGACCACAAAACCCACGCCGCAAACCACCGAAACCCACTGCCGGAACAGCCCCGCGCCGCGCGCACCCGCCGCCAGCATGCCAAGCCCGGCAATCAACAACGCCACCACACCCGCACCACTCCGCGCGATCCACTCCCATCCGCTCTCCGCATGTACCGGCCTCACCAGATCCGCCGTGCCGCCGCGCGGCACCAACTGCCGCCCCTCGTCGCCCGAGATCGTCCACTCGCCGATCACCACAGGGGCTTCGAGCCGTGGAGCTGTTAGGACAGGACGCCCCGGCTTGGCGGAACTCGCGCCGTAACGCAGCGAAACCTCGACCGCAACATTGGGATCCACCTGCGATGGCAACGGCACCAGGGTCTCCCCGCCATCGGTCCGCGCATTCACGGCCTCACCATTCACCATGGCCTCCCACAGCACCGCACCTTTCGGAAAACCCAGCCGCAACGCGCTCTGACCGCGCGTTTTGACAAAAATCCTGGCATCCGTCACCCACTGGCCGTCGCGCGCAACCCGGCTGCTCAGTTTGAGGAAATCGACCACCTGGGCGATCGTCTCGCCGGACTCGAACCACTCGACATCCATGCCGATGGTGAAATCGCGCGCGGTGTATTGCCACGCGCCAAGCGTGGGCGCGCTGCTGAGAAGGCGGAACTCCGCAGGCAACTCGCTCGGATCGATCTTCAACAAGGCCCCGTCCTGGCTCGCCTTGTGATTGACCTGCAACGGACTGACCACCTGCACAAACCCACGCTCACCCTGAACCCCCAGCGGTTTCACCTCACCCGGCGACAATGTGCCGCCGCGCGAGTTCATCGGCTGCTCGAAGGATAGAAGCACGGTTCCCGTGCCCAACACCGGCCGCGAAAGCGGAACCACCACGGTGTTGCCCTCACGCCGCCAGTCGCGGCCGACGTTCTGTCCCGTCACATCGATGTTGCCGATCCCTTCCGGCACCGAGATTTTCCATTCGGTGACCGGCGCCCCCACCACAAAGAAATTCAACAACACGCTGCCATACACCGCGCCGGTCTTGAGCGAATAAAGATGGAACACATCCGCCTGCACGCTCTGGCCGAGCGCCTCCACCGCGAGACCGACCGCCCATGCGTCCTCTCTCAGACGAAACGCCTGCTGCAATCCCGTGGTTTGCTTGGGGAAAAACGTCACAGGAACCTCGGCCACACCCTCCGTCTTGCCGGCTGATAGACGATACCCCGCGGCCGCCACCGCGCCGACATAACCGCGCCGCGATTTCACCCCCGGAAACGCCAGCGGCTGCAACACCCAGGGCCCGGCCTTGGCCGCCTCGTTTTTCTCCAGCCGCAGACTCACAAGCTGGCGACCCGCAATCGCGTTTTTGAAAAGAATCTTGAGCACCCGCCTTCCGTCCTTCGCATCCGCCGCCACCACGTAATCCGCCACCTCCGCGCCAGTCACCGCGGCCACCGCGTGATCGGCGGGAATCCCCATCTCCCACTCGCGCAACGGCGCCTCGCGGATGTCCAGCTCCAGATCCGATGAAATCCGGCGGTCGGTCTCGGCCAGCTCGTAAACCGTGGTTTCCGTTAGACCCACCTCGGGCAGCACCTGGTTGGCATTCACCGTGTAGCCATACTCCGCCGATGGATACCGGTAGACAAACACCTGCCGCAGCTTGTCATCCACGCCGCCGGGGAATTGCGCGGGCGCAAGCTGGATCAGACCCCTGGCCTCCGCGACCTCCACCCGCACCGCACCGTCGTTGGCCACGCGCAGCCAACCGCTGTGCCGCAGCGCTCCATCCGGAACCATCCGCAGCGATTCCGCCTTCACCGGGAATCCGCCGAGCGCCGCCTGCGCCTCGATGACCACCCGTCCGCTGTTTTCTATCGGCCGGCTCAGCCTGACCTCAAGGCTCCTCTTGCCCCCGGATTCCTTCACGCTCCAGCCGAGCACCGCATCGCCCGCCACGGATAGGATTTCCCCCGGCCCGTCCAGGGTGAGATTCAGGTTGGCCAGCTTCCCTTGCAGCACGCGCAGGTCGAACACGCTCATCTGCCGCAACAATCCGCTGCCCACCCGGACATCGGTGGTTTCATTGCTGGAGAAAAACAATGCCCCGTCCGCCACCTTGTCCACCACCCGCCAGCCGAGCGCTCCCGATCCATTGGCAGGCAGGAACCCACGCCATTGGGACTCATGGAAAACCGGAACCACCGCCAGCGATCCGTCAAACTCGACCTCCTGCTTCAATCCGTCGATCACCACCGGCACCACCACCCCGCCCGGCAGGGAAAACGCGATGTTCCGCCAGTCACCCTTGCGCGTGACCGGCACATCGAACGCCAGCTCGACGGGAAACGTCCCCTCGCGATCGGCCACCAGCTCGTAACTCCAGGCGTCGCCGGATTTTTTCAGGACCACATGCCAGCCATCGCCGGAAACCCCCTCGGAGAGCGCCGCCCCGCCGGCTAACAGATCCGCCGCCGATCCCGCGCCTGCGGAGCGCGCGCTGCCGCTGAGCCGGAACGACACGCTGTTGCCATCCCCGGAGATTTTTCCGGTCAGCCGGGTGTCGCCCAGCTCCAGACCGCGCGCGCCGGATCCCGACGGCATCACACCCAGATTCAACAACGCCTCGCCCGAGGCATGGAACATCCGGTCGGGCACCCCGTCCACCATCACCACACCCTCGGCCTGCGTCACCTTCATCTCGACACCGGGATCGACCGTGATCGCCACCGACAAGGAAAACCCGGTGGCCGCACCCGGCCCCGGCAACACCAATCCACCCGCCTGGTTTTCCACCTTGGTCCGGGTCTTCACCACCAGCGCAATCTCCGCCGGAAATTTCCCTTCAACCGCCGCAGGCCGCACATCGAGAAACCGGACACCGTTCTCCGCGATCCGCACCGACCAGTCGCGCAATCCCGCACCGGTCACTTCCGTCACCTCACCCGCCCCGCGCAGCGCGAGCGTCAGGGTCTCGGCCTTGCCCTGGTGGACGCGGAACCCGATTTTCTGCTCACTGGTCACCGCATCCAATCCCACCCGCGCCGCCACCTCGGCCTTGGCCGAGAAAAACAACGGCACCTCCTTCGGCGCTTTGGTCCATGGCACCAGCACGACACTCTCGGCATTTTCCTGGGCATGCAGAAATGGCGCGATCCACAGGGCGGCAAGACAGGCAATCGTTTTCATAGGTTTGGAATCTAACAATTTTTTGGCGGATCACAGGGATTTGAACCACGGATTACATCTATTCTGTTTTCAAATCCTCACCCGGACTCACTTGGCATTGGGTGACGGAGTCATTTTCTCCGCCTGCTCCTTGGTTAGCGCCTCGACTTTGGTGATCGGGCGTTCGGGGAATTTGGATCCTTCGCGGGTGACATAGTCGTGGTTCCAGCTCAGGCGCACCAGGTCGCCGGGTTTGAGCGCAAGAATGGCCTCGCGGATTGCGGCCGGCACCTTCGATTGCTTCATGTTGTTCTCGATCAGGACCTGGAACCGCTCCTGCTTGGGATCGCCGTATTCGCCGGGTTTTTCATAGCGCAGGTACTTGACGATCTCAAAGGTCGCGAGACTCCCGGAATGCCCGCAGCGGTCGGGGCAAAGCGCGGTCCTGCCAAGACATTGGTGGGCTTTGACACCGACGAATTTCGCCACGGTGTCATGCGAGGAAAGCAGGTCGCGGCCCTCATCCGCCGCGGCCTTCGGCATGAGTTTTTTCTCCACGGCCGCCCGCCATTCCTTGGATTTGACATCCGGTCCGTGTCCGTCGGCATCGCGGATCCTCAGGCGCTTGTCCATGGCCCCGGCCCACTCGTCGGAACCAATGTCCGGCCCGTGCCCCTGCGCATCGGTGATGGGATACAGGCGTTCGGCCCACTTCGCCCACTCGTTCCAATCGGCCGGGCCCTCGGCGGCGCAGGCGACAGGGATGACCATGCCCATGCAGAGCATCAGGGCGGACTTGAACCAGTGGGATATCGCTTTCATGTTTTCCAGGTTGGGGGAGTTAGAGGGAATCAATCATGTGCAACATCTCGGCCACGCGGCTGCTGCCGGCATAGTAACGTTTGGTTTCCGCACGCGGCCCGGCGAGCTGCCGGAAATCAATGGCGTCGGCCAGCGGCCCTCCACGGAGTTTCTCCGCGGCGAACATGGCCAGCACGGCAAGCTGCATCGATGGCGTGCCGCGGTCGATCGCCGGCACTCCGCTGTCATAAGGGATCGACCATCCACGCTCGACCATCCGGTCGCCTGCGGTGTCGCGGAAACGCACACTCACTTCGCCAAGCTCGCCGCTGCCGCCGGGAAGCGGTTCGACCTGATAGATGGCGACCCCGGCCTCTTCGGCGGCCAGTTCGGCGGCGTCCACGGCGTCGTTGCGGAAGTCCTCGGTTTTCAGACGGTCTTTTTCAAAGCCGATCAATTTGTAGCGCGCCACCCGCTCCGGATTGAAACGCACCTGCACCTTGACGTTTTCCGCCGCCGGACGGAACGCCCCGGCAAGCTGTTCGGCCAGGTTGTCATCGCCACCCTTGCCAACGACATAGTAGCGGCCGTCACCGTTGCGGGCGAGCTCGGCCAGCAACTCGTCGTTCAGACCGTCGGCCGCAATGCCCGCGATGTCGAAGGCGATGCGCTTCTGGCGCAGCTCCCGCACTTTTTCCGCAAGGCGGACCGGATCGGCATCACCGAGATTGGCCGCGCCATCGGTGAATAACACGATCCGGTTCTGGGCCCCGGCAAGCTGGCGCCGCCCGGCCAATTGACCGGCAAGCACAATCGCCTGTTCGAGATTGGTGCCGCCCTCGCTGGCCGCCTGATGGATCAAGCCCGGGATTTTTCCAGCCTCGTTGCCCGGCATGCCGTCAGCCAACAGACGCGGTGTCCGGGAAAATCCGATGATGCTGACCAAATCGTTTTTCGTCAGCAACCCGGCGAGTCCCTTCATCGCCTTGTCCATCGCCGCACGCCGGTCCTCACGTGACATCGACCCGGACTGATCCACCAACAGGGTCAGGCGCAGCGGCTGCCCCGCCGAGCGACCCGCGGCGGCGGTTTTCAACGCGATCCGCACCAGATTGCGACCCGGAATCACCGGATGCGCGGCCTGCTCGATCGTCGCCGCCACCGGCTGCCCGGCCGCTGGTGCGGGATCGCCGTAATCCACGGCGTTGTAGAATTGTTCGACCTTGATCGCCGCAGGATCCGGCCGTTCACCCTTCGCCAGCGCTGCCTGCGCGATCTGGAAAGAAGCATCGCTGATGTTCAGCGAAAAGGTGGAGTAGGGATCCTCGGAGGCGATGATTTCCTCCATCAGGTCGGGCAGCGCGGCTTGCGGCGGTGCCGGCTTCGCGCTTTGCAGCTTCAGCTTCATTTGCTGCAGAAGCTCCTGATCCTTTTCAAATTCCTTCTTGGCGTCCACGTAGTCCTGGGCATCGAGGCCGCGCTTGATCGTTTCATCGCCGGGTTTTTCCCCCCCATCGTAGAGGGTGCCTTTTGTTCTAACGATGGTCGCGAGAACTTTCCGGCGCTCCTCGACTTTATCCTCCTGCTCACGGATCGCCTTGGCGAGAGACGCCGCATCTTCCGGAATCCCGGCATCTCCCTCCAGATCCACTCCTCTGAAAAGATAATAATCCGCATATCCGGCATGGAATTTGTATTCACGCCCACCCGATTTCCCTTCAGCAACCAAGGGCCCCGACGACAGATCCGCAGGCTTCGCCGGAGCGGATTCTTTCAACCTCTCATCCTTGTCCGCCCTCTTCGCCAGCCCGCCACTCTCTGCTGGTGCGCTGAAAGCCCCCCGGCTAGTGCCCAAGACCGGCGGCGTGTCTGCCGCATCACGTTCGGCAAGCAACGCATCTCCGTTAGATTCCCTCGCCGCGAACGGATCGATTCCGGCATCGCCGGATCCAGCCCCGGCAGATGCCAGCCCGTCCGTAGCACCTCCGCCCGCACCACCTTCACGATCATCTGCCCAACCCGCACCATGGTCGCTGTCACCGAAATCCAAGGATGTCGACCCGGGTTCGCCGGCAAGCATGGGAATGGCCGCAGCCCCTTCCGCCACAGCCCGCCTCGCCATCGTGGTGGCCGGTGCGGTGGCTGTGGCCGACGGCACCTCATTGCCGCGAGCCTCTTTTTTCGCAAGGTCTGGCTCATGGCTGGCAGCCCCGGGAAGAATGATCGGCGCGGGCGTGCCCTCGATCCTTTCGGCCGGAATCTCGGTCCGCAAACGGACATTCCCGTCTCCTTCACCCGCACTTTCCATCACCATTCCGCGCTGCCCCTGCAGCGCGGCCGCCCTGCCCGCATCGTCCAGCTTGTCCGCATGTTTCCGCTGGCGAACCACCATCGGCGCGGTCAATCCGCCGACCACCACGGTGAAGATCACACAGGCGGCGATCGCCAGCAATGCGCGCCTGCCACTGCGGCGGACCCGCTTTTCAATCATCGGCGCGGAAGCCGCCGGAGCCTTCTGCCCTAACAAATCATCCAACGCCTTGCGTTTGTCCGGCACCAGCCTCCACGCCTCGTTCCCCCTGGAATCGGCGGCGTCCTCCAGCAGTTGGTGCAGCGCCATCATGCGGCGGCGGAAGACCAACAGCTCCGGGCGCTCCTCACACAGACGCTCAAGCTCGGCCACTTCGAAGGCGGACGCCTCGCCAAGCACCCACGCCACGATCCGGGCTTCTATCGGTTCGTCGCCAATGGTGGTGAATGGGGTGTGGTTCATAGGGGGGAAATGGTTTGCTGGTTTTCAGAAAGGGTCATGGCGGATGGCTTCATCCTTCGGGACTTTCGATGCCGAGCTGGCGCAGCGAGTCGGCAAGGCTTTTGAGGGCATGGTGAAGTTTGTAACCGACGTTGCCGACGCTCAGGCCGGTGCGCTGGCTGATTTGTTGGTATTTGAGGTTGCCGCGGTATTTGAGCTGGATCAGTTCCCGGTCGGCGGGGTCGAGTTCGGCGACGAGCAGTTGCAGGGTTCCGATGGCTTCGAGGCGGCCGAGCGTTTGTTCGGGCCCGGGGTTGTCGCTTTGAAATTCACCGGACCCTTCGATGGATACTTCGCGGCGGTGATCCCGCAGGTGGTTGAGTGAAAGATTGCGGACGGCCCGGAAAAGCCAGGCGCGGGGGTTGGTGACATCGTCCCAATGGGCATGAAGTTTGAGAAAGGCATCCTGCACCAGGTCTTCGGCCGTCTCCCGCTGGCCCACCAACCCGAAGGCATAACGCAGCAACGGAGATTCCTCCGCCTCGAAAACCTGACGGAGTGTCGGTTTCTCCCCCGCCGTGTTCTCAAATGGGATCACCGGACGGGTTGCGGCATCAGCCGTCGGCGGTGTGTTGGCAGAAAGGGTTTCCATGGATCGACAGGCGCTGAATCATCCTTTACATGAATCAGGACACGGCCGGGAGGATTTCCTTAGTAAAAAAACCATAGGTTTTGGCCGGCAGCGGCGGTTCTTCCAGCTTGTCACTTGACAGCGGGGGCCGGCGGGCGTTCCTTGCCGCGCATGTTCCGCGAGGTTCTGAAGTCGAAAATGCACCGTGCGATGATCACGGATGCGGATGTGGATTACGAAGGCAGCATTGAGATCCCATCGGACCTGATGGCCGCCGCCGACCTCTGGGCCTTCGAAAAAGTGCTGGTCGCCTCGATCACCACCGGCGCACGCCTCGAAACCTACGTGCTCGAAGGCGCACCCGGAACCGGCAAGATCCTGATCAACGGCGGCGCCGCCCATCTGATCAAGGCCGGCGAACGCGTGACCATCATGGCCTTCGCATCATCCGAGACGCCGGTGAAACCCACGGTGATTCTTCTGGATGAGAAAAACCACATCGTGCGTGGCCCGCATTGAGGCCCACGCGGACCGCTTGATTCAAAACAAAGCCGCCAGCTTCCGGACCTCGGTGGCCCCGATGAGGATGAAAACATGACGCTCGTCCTCCCAACGCGCGGATGACCAATGACCCTTGGTCGCAAATGCGGGATGTGTCCGCTTCGGCAAATCACCGGAAATGTCCGCCCTGCTGAAAATCAGCAGATGCACGCTGCCTGCTTCACTCTCGTCGAAACACACCATGAACCCGCGCTTGCCGTCGACGACCAACTCACGGCAACCAATGCTCTTCACTCCCACCAGCCCGGGTGGCAAACAACCGGGGCATGGAAGTTTGCGCGACTTGAGATGCGCCGCAAGCTCGTCCGGGTCCTCCCAGGTCTCATCCAAACTGAAAAGCGGCGACTCATAGGTGCGGATGAACCCCGCCTGAACGACATCCATATCGACGGCTTTCCGCGCCATGCGCGGACGCTCCTCCGGCGATTCGCCAACGGTCCACACCCATGCGAGCACCACCCCCGCCGCGGCGGCCAACGGCATTGCCAGCCGGGACCAGAATGACCGGCGCCTGACCGGCACGGCCGCCACCGCGCTGCGCGCCATCGCGGCCAGAATCCCGTCGCGCAACGCAGCCGGCGGCTGGATCATCGCAAACGCGCCAATCAACGCCGCATCATTGGCATCCTCCGCCACCGGATAATCGCCGCGCGCACCCGCCAGACAGCCGAGGATATCCTCGCGCAGGGTTTCCGGCATCTCCACCGACGATAGCGCGTTGGCAAACGCGGCATCAAACGCCCGCTCTTCCGCCAGCCATTCCCCGAGCTCGCGGTCCTGCATGGCACACGCCAGCGCCCCGGCGAAATCGTGGTCATTCATGTCCGCGCCGTCCGGCCGGAAACTCCGCAAAATGAATCTTGCCTGCTCCTTATCCATGATGTTTCTGAAGTCCTCCGTTTTCCAAATGCAGGATGTTTTTCGGGGCGCTCGAAGGCTCGGCAGTCATCCGGCGGCGCAGCATCTCCTTGCCGCGCGAAAGCCGTGACATGACCGTGCCGATCGGAATGTCGAGAATCTCCGCGATGTCCTTGTAACTGTGCTGCTGCAGATAAAACAAAGCCAGCGGCGCCCGATAGGTCTCATCCATCGATCCTAACAACTCAAGCGCCCTCTGGCCGTCCATCTGGCGGTCCGCATCATCCTGCCGCACGGTTTCCGCCGGGGCCCTTTCCTCATCCACGGGCTCGTCAACGAATCTCGACGCCCGCCTGCGATGACTGAGGAACTCGCGGTGCAAGGTGGTGAACAGCCAGGTTTTGGCCTTCGAACGGTCGCGCAACTGGTCGCCCTTCGCCGCCCAGATGCAGAAGGTCTCCTGCACCAGGTCCGCCGCGATGTCCGCATCACGCGCCAGCGACATTCCAAATCGGAACAGCGCCTGGTAATGTGCGTCAACCAGTTCTTCGAATTCGCTCATGGGCTTGGATGCGAGGGGGGAATACGGAAGTTTATTCCGGAAAAATCACGTGTCACGTGGAGGATGCGCCGATGGGTCCCGCCAGGCACGGATTTTCCGGACCAGGGATTTTTCAAACCCGGCATCGACCGGCCGGCCTTCATAGCGGGTCATGTAGTGGTACCGGACCAGCTCGTCGGCAAACTCCGGCCGATCTTTCATCCGCGCGACCTGACGGCGTAAAGTCTGCCCCGGCGGGATGGGGATGCCATGCCCCGCACATGTTTGCCGCCACAGCTGGAGATACCCCGGCAGAACCGCAGCCGCCGAAGAAACCGGCATGTAACCGGAGAGCCCGTCACGAAACCGGCACCTCCACCGGAGGAACATCATCAGCACTGCGGGAAAGGCGAAGGCCGCCATCAGCCATAATGCCAATCGCGGAAAATCGCCGTTGCCCGACGGTGAGGCATGGGACGCCGCGGACGCATTCTCCCGATCCGGGGTCGCAGGGATTTTCTCATCCGGTTCCGCCACCCGCGCACGCCCGCCGGGCCCGGTCTCGGGGGTCGGATCCATCACGACCCAACCGTGGTTTTCCAACCGAACCTCCGTCCACGCATGCGCCTCATTGGCCCGGAAGACGAACATCCCGGCGGATTCATACCACTTGCCACCCGACCACCCGTAGGCAACACGCGATGGAATCCCGAGCGACCTCGCCATCAAGGCGCCCGCCGTGGCGAAGTATTCGCAATGACCGCGCTTTTCCTCGAACAGGAAATTCTCAATCGGATCCATGTCGCGCGGGTTGGTGGTGACCAGCGAATATTGCAGCGACTCCCGCAGGTATTTCTGCAGCTGCATCAGCTGCTCCTTCACACTGCCCGTCCCGGCAGCGGCGCGCGCCATGACCCGCAGACGGTCGGCGAATTTCCGGGATTCGGGAAGACCTAACAAATCACCCGCCTCATCCGGCCACGGCCGGATCAGCCCGCCATCATCCAACTCCTCGATCCGCAGCGGACGCGAAGCCGCATGGTACTGGTAACCTCCGATCCGATCCGCCGGTGGCAGCAGGAACACCCCGTCGTCAATGCACGTCAGCGGTGCAATGCCCGCCACGCTGGCACCCGCCAATGCCGTGAACACATTCTGACCGGAGGGGTCCGCGGCGTGAAACACCTCATGCACCACCCGCCGCCCCGCGCGCTCGGGCGCGATCCTCACCAACCCGTCGTCCTCCGCACGAAGTTCCTGCGCCAACCCCGCCAGGGGAGACCAGCTCTCACGCTCGTATTTGCCCAATGCGAAGGCCCTCACATAGACCTTCCCCTTGAGCAGCTCCGCCGCATCCGCACGATCCTCCAAGCGGATGAACACCTCGGGTTTCATCCCGGGTTTGAAATCCGTGCGTCTCGGCAGCGGACGACGCGTGTCCCGCGTCCACAGCCAGTTGCCGGCACGCGAGCCGGACACATCCCGATCCGCCACCACCCGCAACGCGGCGTCCTCGGGACGGAACCGCCGCTCAATCTCCAAACCCACCGATTCCAACGACTCCGGCGCTACCGCAAAGATCCACAGAAACGCACATTCCAACGTCAGCACGCCTCCGCCGATCACCGCGAAATCCAGCCAGCCAGCCACCCGACGGCTCCTCGCCCGCAAATCCTTGTTAGGACGCCGTGCCGCCCACACCCCGAGCCCGGCAACCAACACCAACACCGCCACGCAAGCCCTCATCACCTGCGGCAAAAAAACCGGCCAGCCACTCAACAGCGCATACGCCGCCACCGCACACCCAACAAACACCATGGAACGCCAGATCATCGCAGCCCCCCCTTCCGCAATCTCGTCGCCTCCGCCTGCGGCACGAATGTCTGCAAATCCACCTTCGGCAGCAAATCACTCCATGCGCCAACAGGCATGTCCGAAACCACGATCAATCCCTCATCGGCCGGGATTCCCGACAGCACGGATGTCACATCATGCGCTTCGGTATCCGCAGCCCGCCGCGCCCGCGCCAGCATCTCCATGCACGCCGCAAGATGCGCGGACGAATGCGCCGGCCGCGGAATCCATGCGTCGAAATCCGCAATCAGCCGCACCGGCATCCCCATCCCGCGCAACTGCCGCAATATCCCGGCCACCAGCGAGATCGCACGCTCGAAACGATCCGGCCGGATCAATCCACCGTCCGCACCGAACGAATGAAACACCACCACGCAGCGCCTCGGACAAAACCCCGGCGGATCGGTCTCACGCACCACCATCCCCGCGCCCCGCGCCAGCGACCGCAGTGTGGCCGGCCACAAGACCCGCTTGGGCGAATCCCCCGAGCGCCACTCGCGCAACCCGCGCGGCTCACCCGGCGATTGGCCCGCCACCAACCCGGACGCGTGCGGCGCATCCATCATCGCCCCGGCAATCCTCAACCCCCGTGGCACCACCGGCTGCGGCAGCACGATCATCCGCCCGCCGATCCCGGCCGTCCGCTCCACCTCGAAAAACCCGAACGGAAAGTCTGATAGAATTTTCACCTGGCGGTTCTCGACCCACGCCCTCCCGGGGACCACCGCCCGCCAATCCAAATCCGCCGCCGATCCCGCCGCCACCCATGCCGCCCGGCCATGAACCGATGATTTGCCCGCCAACTGCAATTCGACCCGGATCCCGAAAGCATCCATCACCCGGTGACGGTTGACCAGGGTGAGCGTCAACGGGAAAACCGAGCCCGCAACCACCTTCTCCGGCCCGTGCAGGGCCACGTCCAAGCCCGCAGGATTGACCCTAGCCATCCACCACGCCAACCCTAGCAAACAGAGCGCCGCCAATCCCAGGGCCGCCAACACCCCGTCCACCCGCCACAACCCCGCCACCACCAACACCACGCCCAGCCCGCCCAAAACCGCTCCCCGCGGTTGGAGCCACTGTCTCACGGCTGGCTTGCTGTCCATCTCCACCTGCCACATCCTGCACGATGCTGGAGTTTTGTCACGCGGCGTGCCGTTCTTTTGGCAGGAACGGCCCTCCGCAGCGGTCCGAAGAATGAAATGCGAATCCAAGGTCCCAAGATACGCCAACCAGACCCATTCTTTTGGGTCTCCCACCTAGATCACACTCCGACGGACCGCTGCGGAGAGCGGTCCCTGCCAATTTTTCCACACTCGCAGTCCCGCTTGTGACCGCAATCCCCATCTGCTTGACTCTCGACACCCCTGATGGACCTCTGGACCGACAGCCACAACCACTTGCAAGACCCACGCCTCGGTGACGCCCGCCATGCCATCGCCGCCGCCCGCGAGGCCGGTGTGTCACGCTGTGTCGTCAACGCGACCTGTGAGGCGGACTGGGATGCCGTCGATGCCCTGGCCGCCGCCCATCCGGAGATGATCACCCCCGCCTATGGCATCCACCCGTGGCGTGCAAGCAGCGCCACCGATGGATGGGAGGACCGCCTGCGGGAAAGGCTGGCCAACCAACCGCACGCATCAATCGGCGAGTGCGGATTGGACCGCTGGGTGGAAACCCCGGACATCACCACCCAAATACCCGTTTTCATCGCCCATCTCCGCCTGGCATCCGCGCTGCGCAAACCGCTGACCATCCACTGCATCAAGGCATGGGAACCACTCATCCGCGAACTCAAGCGCATCCCCCCGCCCGCGGGATTCCTCATGCACGCCTTCAACGGTTCGATCGAAACCGCCCGGCTACTGCTGCCGATGGGTGCCTGTTTTTCGTTTTCAGGACACTTCCTCCACGAACGAAAATCCTCCATACGCGAGGTGTTCCGCCAGCTTCCGGTCGAACGCATCCTGCTCGAAACCGATGCACCTGACATGGCACCACCCGATGATTTGCTCCCACCCGCTCTGCGGGGAACTCCCAACCAACCGGCCAAACTCCCCATCACCGGCCAAGCCCTGGCACAACTGCTCGGCATGCCCGCCGCCGAACTTGCCGCCATCACCCGGGCCAACACGGCACGCCTTTTCTCTCTCTGACTTGGTGCCACGGATAAAACCCGTTCACCATAGAACCACACGTAGCCCACGAGTGCGCCAATCGCACCCGCGGGTTTCCACACGCGGCCCCATCCTGACGGATGAAACGGACGCCCCGGCATTCAAGCCGTGACCGCACGGGCGGCGTCGCGCAGGATCTGGTATATCTGATCCTTGAGCGCCGTGCGCTGGAATTTCATTTTTTCGATCTCCTCATCGGAAATCGGCAACTGCCTCTCCTCCAATTGGCGGATCTCGTCGTCGATCAAATCATGCTTTTCAACCAAGGCGGTGAATCCCGGATCGGTGGCCTTCAATGATTCGAGAACGCTTTCAAACTCGGGCAATTCATGGCGGATGTCGTGGTGTTCGGATAACATCTTGGTGGGTTTTCTAGGGTTACTAGGGTTAACGAGTACAACGTCGGTAATATGAATTCACAGACCACAAAACACCAGTAGAAAAGACGCCACAGCAAGTTTTACAGAAGAAACAATGACATATGCTCTAAATCACCCGATTCCCTTCTTCAGGTCGCGCGCGCTCCACAGTAGCTCTGCCGCCGCGCACGCAGCGCCCCGCAGCTTGCGCGCGCCGC
>CAYNQJ010000053.1:0-25552 GCA_964399305.1 uncultured Luteolibacter sp. | reverse complement strand
GTCTCTCTGTCCCGTTTTGCTCCGGTGCTGTCCCGTTTTGCTCCGGCCCCGACAATCAACTGTTTCAGACTAATTGCTGGACTATAATCGTGAGATTCTAGAAGTAGTTTCAAAAGTGTTTCATGAAGATCATAATGCATGCGATTTTAAAAAATCCTGAATAGACTTCTAACAGACCATCATGCCGGATCAGCAAATGTCGCTCTAGTTCCCGAGCCATGCGAAGAGCCGTTCGATTTTCCAACGGTTATCCCGACGACAACAACTGGATCCTGGCTGATTCCGACGGGGCGATCGCGGAATTTCCGAGTCGGTTTGGCAATGTTGAATGCTGAATTTCGAATGTTGTAGTGATAGGCGGATCAGGACAGGTCCGGCCCAGTCCTCTTTTCCCATCTTCCGTTCAAACTGATAATTTAAAATTCCAAGAAAACCTCCATGCTCTTCAACTCCTGGGAGTTCCTGATTCTTCTGCTGGTCACCTTCGTGCTTTATTACGCTCCCTGGTCGCGGGGGCGGCATGGCAAGGCATGGCAGGTCACGCTGGCGCTGGTCGCCAGCGTGGTGTTTTACGGATGGGAGGATCCCAAGCTGATCGGCCTGCTGGCGGTGTCCTGTGTGGGCAACAGCATCGCGACCGGAAGAATCATCCTGCACAAGGTCTCCGGCAACGAAAGGAAGGTCCGCCATTGGACGAGGATTGCCGTCATCATGAATCTGGCGCTGCTGGGGGTTTTCAAATACCTGGGATTCCTCGCGAACCTTCTCCCTGACTCGGTCCTTCCCGCCACATGCAAGGCATGGCTCGCGGCCATTCCCTTGCCGATCGGCATTTCGTTCTACACGTTCCACGGGATCAGCATGATCGTCGATGTCGCGCGCGGTGAGGTGACACGCGAGGGTGACGCACTCGTGTCACGGGGCGGGCGTTTCGCCAAGGGGGTGCGGGACATCGGATTCTATCTGTTGTTTTTTCCGCAGTTGGTGGCAGGACCGATCGTCAAGGCCAAGGAATTCTGGCCGCAGATCGCGGCAAAGCGGATCGAGGACATCGCATGGAGACCGGTGGTTCGCGCTTTGATCGCCGGTTATTTCCTCAAGATGTTCGTGGCGGACAACCTGGCCGAGCAGACCGTGGGCCTGACGCTGGGGGCGGGAAATCTTTCCTCCGGAAGCCCCTTCTACCTGCTTTCCCTCCTCTACTGTTACGCGCTGCAGATCTTCGCCGACTTCGCGGGTTACTCGCTGATCGCCATCGGCCTGGCGGCGATGTTTGGTTACCGGTTCCCCGTCAACTTCAACTTCCCCTATCTGTCCACCAGCATCACCGAGTTCTGGAGGCGCTGGCACATGTCGCTCTCCGCCTGGTTGCGCGACTATCTTTACATTCCGCTCGGCGGCAACCGCATCGGCCCGGCACGCACCTATCTGAATCTTTTCCTCGTCATGTTCCTCGGCGGCCTATGGCACGGCGCGGAATGGAAATTCGCGATCTGGGGATCACTCCATGGCCTCGCTTTGGCTTTGGAGCGGCTGAGCGGTCGCCAGCGGGCATTGCGGGTTGATGGTTGCAAGTTGCAGGTTGATGAAAAATCGATCTCCGCGCACACCTTCAACTCCCAACTGACAACAAGAGTCTTGCAACTTTCAAAAACAATGTGCGCGTGGTTCATCACATTCCACTTGATCACGTTTCTGTGGCTAACCTTCCTCATGCCGGACATGGCGAGCATCGGCGCGTTTTTCCAAGGCGTGTTCAGCGGCAGGACCGGTTTCTCCGGGCCACCGGTTTTTTCGCTGTTTTTCTATGGCACGGCCGTGGTGCTTTATCATGTCTGGGGCTGGCTGAAAGAGCACCGCGAACACTTTGCCAGCCATCTTGCACGCTCGCCATTGGAGCCCGTGCTGCACGGCATCATGCTCTTCCTCATCATCACCAATCCCGGCGCGCCAAGGGGATTCATCTATTTTCAGTTCTAGCGCAGGGACGCGAGCCAAGAGAGCTTAAAGCCGTCGATCGGGAACCCCAAGCACATCTCTTTGGCTCGCGCCTCCCTGCTCTGCGCTTCTTCCTATTCGCTCGCGTCTCGCGCCTGCCTGCTCCAAGCTCCGACACCAATGCCCTACCCTCTCACACTGACCCTGACTCTTGCCCTCTGCTTCGCCGTACAAGCGCTTGCGCTGCGGTTGGTGGGAGGCAGGACTTCCAAGAGCGAGTCCAATTACTTCTCATCGGTGGCACGGATCCAGACAGGGATCAAGGGCTCCCCCGAAGTGATGTTGTTGGGATCGTCGATGACCGGACGCTTTCCCGACCGGCGCGAGGGTTTCGATGGTGTCGCCAGCCTGGGTTGCGATGGCGGCAGCGCGGTGGACACTCTTGAGGCGATGAGGGATGGCTTGCTGCCGGCCGCTCCAGTGCTCATCATCGAGGGCAATACCCTCTATCGGTCGCTGTCAGGCGCTCCTACCGAGATTTCATCCACCATGCGCTCGCCCTGGTTCAGGGTGGGTTGTGAATGGCCGTTGCTCGGCGCATCGGCCCGTCCTTCGGCATTCGGCTATTCGGTCCTGCTCAGCCGCAAGATCGGAGTGGCAGAAGGACCGGAGGGGGCGGCATTGGCAACGACCACACAACCCGCATGCCCCGACGAACCCCCGCTTGGCGATGACCGCCAGGAAAGGTTCGCACAGGATCTCGCTGAGACGCTGCGTGTGCTCGCGCAGCGTGGATCACAATGCATGATTGTGGTCATCCCCCCGGGCATCGTCACCGACAAACAGACCGAAGCGTTGCCGCGAAGAATCGCCAACCTGGCGGACATCCCCTACTGGAACATGACAGAAGGACTGTCGGCCTCGGACTGGAAATTGACGGATGGAGTGCACTTGGCTCCAAAAAGCGCGGCAATGACGCTGCGCGCGCTGCTGAAACCAATCCACGCAATTTCCAGAACACGGCAGCATGACAAAACCGGAGAAACTTTGGCTCCCGAGGGGCGGAAGGATCTCCCCCACGGCCGCCAGTGATGGTTCCGCAAGCTCTGCCGTGAATTTTTCCAGCTCTCCGGACTGCGGATTTCATCCACGCGTCACATCTCGTGATTGCCTTCATCCACATACCCAAGACCGCAGGCACGACCTTGCACAAGATTCTGGTTCATCAGGCCGGTCCTGGCGGGGTGATGGTGCGTCATGACTGGGAGGGTCCGCCGGATGACGATTGGCTGGCCGAGGCACGGCGGCGCGGGGCCCTTGGCGGACTGATGATTCTGGGGCATCAATCGGTGGGGCTTCATCGCAAACTCCCGGGGCTGCGCTACATCACCTGCCTGCGGCACCCGGTGGACCGGTTGTTGTCCCACTATCACCATGCCAAAGACGACCCGGAGCATTACCTGCACCGGTCCATCATTGATCACCGGCTGGATCTGGCCGGCTATGTGGGATCCGGCATGAGCGGCGAGCTTTCCAACGGCATGGTCCGGATGCTCGCCGGAATCGAGGACTTCGACCACGGAACCGTCGATGACTCCGTGCTTCAACGCGCGAAAAACCATTTGTCCGAACATTTCGACGCAGTGATTCCCAGCGACGGATTCGACGCGGGAATTCTTCTTTTGGCAGGCAAACAGGGATGGCCTCCGCCTTATTACATCCGCCGCAAGGTGGGCCCTGTCCGCGGCGGCAAGCCGGATGACGAAGTCATCCGGCAGGTGGAATCGCTGAATTCGTACGATCTGGAACTCTATCAGTGGGCGCTGGCCCGCTTTGAAAATGAAGTCCGGGCGTTGGAGAAGGGATCGGTTGCCGCGTTCCAACAACGGAACCGCCTGTGGGGGAAATTGGTTTTCCTTGCGCGCGAAGCCGCTTACCGCGCTCGCAAATGATTGCATCGCAGTGGCAGCCCGATGAGGTCTTCCGACAACAGCCTGTTTCCCACCAGACCTCGGAAAGATCCGATGAAAGCCATCATCCTGCATTTCATCCGATGCATCGGACGCGCCTGGTGCCGCATCCAAGGCGCGGAGGTCGCATCGGATGCGTTGATCCACGGGTTCCCCAGGATCCGCGTCCGCAGAGGAGGACGGATCATCATCGAATCCGGTGCCACGATCAACGCGGCCGGCTGGTCAAACGCTCTCAACGACGGACGACGCACCGTGCTCCACGCAGGCCCCGGTGCGGAAATCCGGATCTCACGGGGCGCGGGAATATCCTCTTCCGTGCTGGTCGCACACTCGGCCATTTTGATTGAGGATGGGGCTTTGGTCGGGGCAGGCTGCCTGATATGCGATTCCGACATGCACGAGCTGCCGCTGGGATCCGGCAAGCCGGTGGCCACAGCAGCGATCCGGATCGGGCGCGGTGCCTTCATTGGCGCACGCAGTACCATTCTGAAAGGAGCGGTGATCGCTGATGGGGAAGTCGTCGGTGCACACAGCGTGGTCAGGCGACAAAGCGGGCGCAGCTCCGAATCCAGCAGCCATGGCGGAATTTGACGAGCATGCGGAGCGCTATCAGGCGGATCTTGCCAAAGCGCTTTCGATTTCCGGCGAGCCGGCGGAGTATTTCGCCCGTGGCCGCATCCGCTGGCTTGCGGAACAAATGGCATCCGAGCACCTGAAGGCCGGCCACGTTCTGGATTTCGGCTGCGGCACCGGAGGATCCGTCGCTGAGGTTGTCAGGCAACTGGAGCCCCGGGAATATCTGGGAGTCGACCCATCGGAGTCATCGCTCGCAATCGCCCGTGCCCGGCATCCGCATCGCGGGGTTTCCTTCGAGCAGCCCGCTGAGCACCCGGGAGCGGTCTTCGATGTCGCGTTTTGCAACGGAGTGATCCATCATATCCCGCTTGACGAAAGGCAGATGGCGCTCGACTGGGTGTTTCGCGCGCTGAAACCGGGAGGCCGGTTCGCGTTGTTCGAAAACAGCCGGTGGAACCCGGCCACACGCTGGGTGATGAGCCGCTGCCAGTTTGACCTCCATGCGGTGCCGCTGGATGCCCGGGAGGCCCGCCAACGCCTGCGCGATGCCGGGTTCCGCGTCTTGCGCACGCGCTACCTTTTCATTTTTCCCTCCTGCCTGGCAGGCCTTCGCTTTCTCGAAGCGCCTCTCTCACCTCTGCCGCTCGGAACCCAGTACGTCGTGTGGTCGGAAAAACCGCTGCCGGACACCACTTCCGCATGAACCCGAGACTGCCACTCACCCATGGATGGGCCGCATGGGGAATCATCCTGCTGATCGCATGCAACACGGCAGGATGGCTGCTTTCCTGCGTTGGTGCCGCAGGCCCGCCCGGCCTGGCTCTCGCAATCCCTCCTCTGGCCATCGGCATCGGCATGCTGGCCGGACTGCGGGCACCCGGCTTTCCGGTTCGGCCATGGGCGCGGTTCATCCCCACCGGGGCCGGGAAGGCCTGTGGGACTCTGGCCCGGCTGACACGATCGATCGCGTGGCTGCGCACCGGATGGTGGATTGTCGCGCTTCTGGCATTGCTGGGTGGAATCCTGCATGCGCCCAACAACATGGACGCCATGAACTACCGTCTGCCCAAGGTGGCATGGTGGCTGGCACACGGCGGATGGGAATGGATGCCCTCCAACAACGAGTCGCTCAATACGCGCGCCAGCGGCATGGAGTGGCTGTTCGCGTGGTGGATCGGAATTTTCAGATCGGACCGCTGGCTTTTTCTAACAAACATTGCGTCGTTCCTGCTGATGCCGGGGCTGGTCTTCTCCCTGATGCGCGGCATGGGCGCCGCACGCGCAGCCGCATTGGCCTGGATGTGGATTCTGCCTTGTGGATACGGCTTCGCGCTGCAGGCCGGCGGCATTGGCAACGACCTCCCGGCTGCGGTGCTTGCGCTCGCCGCTTTCGACTTCGGCTGGCGGTGGAAACGCACGGCGCTGCCCCGCGACGCGTTTCTGGCGATCGGCGCGGCGGTCTGCATGACTGCGGTGAAGCCGACCACCCTGCCGCTTTGCCTGCCCTTGCTGTTCACGTGTTACGGCATGGTCCGCGTGCCGTTTTCCGCACCGCTGAGAACCGCCCTGCTTTGCGTGCCGTTCCTGCTTGCGTCGTTCCTGCCCACCGCCGTTTTGAATCAACGCGCCTGCGGCGACTGGACCGGAGCCAAAGCGGAGAATCCCGCGCTGGGAAGCGTGGAACCTGCGGTCGGCCTGGCGGGCAACCTGATCAACTCCATTTGCCAGAACCTGGCACCACCGGTATTCCCGATGGCCGAATCATGGAACACGCTGGTGCCGTCGTTGTTTCCCGAAAATTTTCTGGAAGCCATGGAGCGGAACTTCGAGGCACGAGGCGCGAAGTTCGGGCTCACCGACATCCAGGGCGAAGAGTCCGCGGGACTTGGCCTCGGTGTGAGCGGGCTTTTCCTGGCATCATGGCTGGCCGTCCTCATGCGGGGAAATTGGCGGATCCCGCGCGGTGCCTGGCTGGCTTCCGCATGGGTCATGGCGGCCATGCTCACGTATTTCTGCAAGGCGGGAATGACAACGGTGGCACGCCATGTCATGCCATTCTATCTGCCACTGATCATCCCGGCCCTCTGCGCCAGCGGTTTCGCCAGCATCGCGCGATCACGCATCTGGCAATGGAGCGTATTGCTGGCGGTCGCAAGCTCGGCGGCCATGCTTTTGATCACCCCGTCGCGCCCGGTGTTGCCGATGGCCGGCATTCTGGAAAAACTCAGCCAGGCTCGCCCCGGCGGCGCGCTTGCAAGGGCAAGGCTGGGGTTCAGCGTTTATGCAAACCGCTACGATGTTCTGGCTCCTTTGCGGGAGGCCTTGCCAACGGAGGCGAAATTCGTCGGATTCATCAACCACGCCACAGGGCCGGAGACCCCGTTGTGGCGGCCCTACGGCACCCGGGTGATCCGCCATCTGCGGCCGGATGAATCGCCTGGCAAGTTCCGAAAGAAAGGCATGAGCCACCTCATCCTCAACACGCAGGACTTCGAACGCATCCGCGGCGAATCCCCTGCCGCCTGGCTCAGCCGCAACAACGGCCGCATCGTTTTCCAAACTGAAATCCGCACGCTGGTGAAAGAGCCGGCTTCAACCTGGTGGGTCGTTCAATTGCCCTGATTCCAATCATGACTGCCGAGAGTCCCATCCAAGTGAGCATTGTGATGCCCTGTTTGAATGAAGCGGAGACCCTGGCCTCCTGCATCCGCAAGGCGAAAAAGGCCATCGATGCCTCCGGCCTGCGCGGCGAGGTGGTGATCGCCGACAATGGCAGCACCGACGGTTCCCAGGACATCGCGCGAGCCGAAGGCGCGCGCGTGGCAAACATCAGCGAGAAAGGATACGGCAACGCCCTGCGCGGAGGAATCGAAGCCGCAGCGGGTGAATGGATCATCATGGGCGATGCCGACGATAGTTATGATTTTTCCAATATCGCGCCTTTTCTCGAATCCATGCGGGCAGGGACCGACCTGGTGATGGGGTGCCGGATGCCGCGAGGAGGCGGCTCGGTGAGCCCCGGAGCCATGCCTTGGAAACACCGGTGGATCGGCAACCCGTCACTCACCTTCATCGGGCGATTGTTCTTCCACTGCCCGGTCCACGACTTCCATTGCGGCATGCGCGGCTTCAGGAAGTCCGCAGTACAAAGAATGGACCTGCAAACGACAGGGATGGAGTTCGCCTCCGAAATGGTGATCAAGGCCACGCTGCTGGAAATGCGTATCTCCGAAGTTCCCATCACGCTCCATCCTGACGGCAGGTCGCGCCCGCCGCACCTGCGCAGCTGGCGCGACGGATGGCGACATCTCCGCTTCATGCTTCTTTACAGCCCACGCTGGTTGTTCCTGCTTCCCGGGTTGTGTCTGGTGTTGGGGGGAAGCGTGTGCATCGCGGTGCTTGCCACCGGCCAGATGCACTTTGGCAGGGTGACGCTCGACGTTGGTACCATGATGGCATCAGCGATGTTGCTGCTCGTCGGAACGCAACTCGTGTGGTTCGGAGTTTTCACAAGGGCTTTCGCTGTCGCCGAAGGTTTGTTGCCAAACCACGCGCGGCTCAAACGTGCCATGCAGTTGATCACCTTGGAATGGGGGCTTGTGATCGGGATCCTGTTCATGCTGGCTGGCGGACTGTCACTGGGACTGGCCTTCTGGGATTGGCGGGCGGCGGGTTTCAAATCCATTTCGTATGGCGACAACCTCCGCCGGATCATTCCGGCCAGCACCCTGATCGTGCTTGGCATCCAATGGGTATTCGGCAGCTTTTTCCTTGGCGTTCTGGGACTCAAAACCCGAAAAAGCTGAACCTGTCCCGTCTCATGGGAAAACGACTCTCACCGGATTCACTGACTGAACCGACATGGCACACATGGGCGGTTCAAGCATCACGCGGCAGCCGCAGGCTTTGGGTGGAATGCGCCATTCCCCTCGTGTTGGGCGGCGCTTTCCTTCTGCTCGGGTGGTGGATTGCCGCGTCGCTCGTCATCGGCATTGCAGTCGTCCTGCTGGGCATAGGCGTCGTTTGTCCGGCCGCCAAAGCGCGGGTTGACCGATGGATCGACGTCTTCGCCGGTGCGATCGCCAAAGGAGTTTCATTCGTGCTGCTCGCCCCTGTCTTTTTCACGATCCTGCCGCTGGTACGGATCTGGCACTTGGTGACGGGGCAGGACCCGCTGCGCCTCAGAGCCGGTGATGCTCACAGCTTCTGGATGCCTGCGGAGAACGCGCGGAGAAGAAGGAGTCTTGCAACGGCCATGTTCTGCGCGGAGGCACGCCGCTCCGGCAAACCCGCGCTGCTGCCATGGGTGGCAATCGGGGTTTCAACGCTTCTGGTGATGGAAGCCGGCTTGAGGATTTATGGCCTCGGGAGCCCTCTCAAATTTGTCCAGGATCCGGATGTCGGCTACTACCCGGCCGCACATCAGAAGGCCCGCTACCCCGGACGCCTGGTGACCACCAACAATTGCGGCATGCGCTCGGCCGATGTGGTTCTGCCAAAACCACCCGGCGTGCTGCGGATTTTATTGATCGGCGATTCCACCCTGGCAGGAACACGCGTCGCCAACCACCAGCTATACTCCGCACTGTTGGAAAAACACTTGGCCGGAAAAACCAACAAGGTGGTCGAAGTGCTGAATCTCGGCGTCAATGCCTGGGGTCCAAGGCATCAACTCGGCTATATCGGGAAATTCGGCATATTCGATGCGGACATCGTGGTCGTTTGCGGCCCGGTCGCCAATGTGTTCCGACCGAAATACGGACTGGAACGCATGCCGTTTTTCCCGGCCGGGACAGCCCCCCGATCCGCATTGGAGCATGTGGCTTACGAACTGATCTGGCGCGTCCGGGAGCATGTGCTGGGGCCGCCACAGTGGACATTGGAAGGACCCGTGCAAGACGCTGAGGCAGCCGCAGGTGTCGATGCCTATGCCGGAATCGCACGCCTGGTCCGCGACCATGGTGCGGAAATCATGATCGAAATGATGCCGGCAAGGGCGACGATGCTGGGCGGTGGAAGCGATCCGTTCGGCGAACGCATGTTCGGACCGATCAGAGAGCGCTTGGAATCCATGGGGGTGGAGACCCACCTTGCGGAAGCGATCTTTTCCGATCAGCCGCGCAAGGAGGAGATTTTTTACGATGGCGTCCATTTTGACCAACGCGGCCACCAGCTGTACTCGGCATTTCTGGCAGGAAGACTGATGGGATCCAGCAAGGTCTTGCGGGAAAACCTGAAACACTGACACATGAACATCCTCGGAGTCAGCGCACTTTATCATGACAGCGCCGCAGTCATACTGCGCGACGGCGAAATCATCGCCGCTGCCCAGGAAGAGCGGTTCACCCGGCGCAAACACGATCCGGGCATCCCCGCCAACGCGATCCGCTACTGCCTCGAAGAAGCAGGTCTTGGCCGCGGCAGCCGCGTGGACATGGTGGCCTTCTATGACAAGCCGATCACCAAGTTCACACGGCTTCTCGAAACCATGACGGCCACCGCGCCACGTGGATTCGGAGTCTTCGCGATGGCCGTGCCCGCATGGGTCAGGGAAAAGGCATGGCCAGGCCCCGCCATTGAACATGTCCTGGCAAAGGCCGGCGTCAAAGCCGGTAAATTCATCTTTCCCGAGCATCACGATTCCCACGCGGCAAGCGCGTTTTACCCATCGCCGTTTGATGATGCGGCAGTCCTCACCGCCGATGGTGTCGGCGAATGGTCCTGTTCCAGCATATCGGATGGAAGCGGCAACGGGCTCACCATGCTCGCCGAACAAAAATTTCCGCACTCGCTGGGTTTGCTTTACAGCGCGTTCACTTATTTCACCGGCTTCAAGGTGAATTCGGGGGAATACAAACTGATGGGGCTCGCCCCCTATGGCGTGCCGCGATATGCCGACATCATCAAGGACAAAATCGTCAAAATCCGCGAAGACGGTTCGATCTGGCTCGACATGCGTTACTTCGGGTTTCTCGACGGGTTGACCATGACGAACCGGCGTTTCGCAAGTCTCTTTGGCGGACCTGAGAGGAAACCCGAATCCGAAATCACCCAGCGGGAAATGGATTTGGCGGCATCCATCCAGGTGGTGACCGAGGAAGTCATGATCAAAATGGCCCGCTATGCCAGAGCCATCACGGGCAGAAGAAATCTGTGCCTGGCTGGCGGAGTGGCTCTGAACTGTGTGGCAAATGGAAAAATCCTCGGGGAGCGAATCTTCGACAATATCTGGATACAGCCTGCCTCCGGAGACGCCGGAGGCGCGCTGGGTGCCGCGCTATACGCATGGCATCAGGTGGCTGGAGCCCCGCGCCAGGCCCAACGGCATGGAGACTCGATGAAAGGCGCCGCACTGGGCCCCGCATACAGCCCGGCAAAAATCCGGGAGTTCCTCGACCGGAACGGCATTCCCTATCAGGAAATGGACATGGATGGCCGCGCGCGGCACGTGGCAGCCGCGATTGCCGGGGGCAAAGTGGTCGGGTGGTATTCGGGCCGCATGGAGTTCGGCCCGCGCGCATTGGGCCGGCGTTCGATCCTCGCGGATCCCCGCAATCCTGACATGCAATCCTATCTGAATCTATCCACGAAATTCCGCGAGAGTTTCCGCCCCTTCGCGCCGCTGGTGCTCAGGGAACACGTCGCCGACTGGTTTGAAATGGACGAAGAATCACCATACATGCTGATGGTGGCCGGAGTCCATCCATCACGCCGGAAACAGGACACCGGACGGGGCGCGAATCTCACCGAGTGGGTCAACCGCGTGAGATCGGAGATTCCCGCGGTGACACATGTCGATTATTCCGCCAGAATCCAGACCGTGGATGCCGGGCGCAACCCCGAATTGTACGGGCTTTTGACCGAGTTTCACAGACTCACGGGGTGCCCGGTGCTGGTCAATACAAGTTTCAACGTCCGCAGTGAACCTATCGTCATGACACCGAAGGACGCCTACCTGTGTTTCATGCGAACCGGGATCGACATGCTGGTTCTGGAAAACTTCGTTTTGGACAAGCGCGCACAACCCGCATGGGCGGAGACGGAGGAGTGGCGCGGAGAATTCGGACTCGATTGACGAAAACACACACATGATCAACCTCCGCTGGATAACCAAACTGCTGCTCCACGTCCTGTGGTTCGGATTTTCCAACAAATCCATCGGCATGAGCCTCACGATGCTGGTTCTACTGCTTCTCGGGGTAATGGTTCTGGCGGCCAAGGTCGCCGCGCCATTCATCTACACTTTGTTCTGAACATGAAACCAGCAAACAGATGATCCGGGTCATCATGTTGGGAAGACTGGGCAACAATCTGTTCCAGTATGCCTTGGGCAGGGCCTTGTCAGAGAAACACGGCGTGCCGTTGATACTCGACGCCTCATGGTTCAACGCCAGGACATGGCGCTACGTCGAACCCCTGTCCCGGCTCCCGGGAATCACATCAGGAAAGGCAGTGATCAGCCGCCCGTTTTCAACCGCTTCCCGGGCGTTGCGGAAACTCACCGGAAGACACCACTGGGAGTTTCTTGGAAAACCCGTGATCCGCGAAAAGGAGGACGACCACACTTTCGATGTGGCGATTCTCCAATCCCCGCCGGACTGTGTGCTGTTCGGATATTTCCAGAGCCATTTGTACTTTGAGGACATCGGCAACATGCTGCGCGGGGAACTGTCGACCGCAGGCCTCGGCTTGGAGGCCGGGTTTGAAAAAACCGCCGCGGAATTGAGGAAACCAAACTCGGTGGCGGTGCATGTCCGCCGCACCGATTACATTGGCAACAGGAATCTCGCCTGCTGCGGACCGGCCTACTATCGCAAGGCCATGGACCGGATGCGTGAAAGGATCGATCGTCCGCGATTCCATGTGTTCTCGGACGAACCCGGATGGTGTTTGGAAAATTTGTCGGCAAAGGACGTGGTGATCACAGGATCCGGGGATCCCTTCCAGCCGCTGGTGGACCTGCATTTGATGGGTCTTGCCGGCCATCACATTATTGCCAACAGCAGTTACTCATGGTGGGCGGCCTGGCTCGGCGCGAAGCCAGGCCAGCAAGTCGTGATGCCTGGCATCTGGTTCAACTCCGGCATCCGCGCTCCGATTGGGGAAAAACGCCCGCCAGGCTGGCACATGCTCGATTGCCAATGACACACGCAGCGAAGCCGCCTCGTGCGGCTGACGGCACACCATTCCCATGAAAGTCGCGATACTCGCACCCTACCCGGTTTCTTCATTGCCGGGATTCGGGCACGCCGCCGCTGGGCATCATGCCACATGGCTGCCGCCGCTGGCGGCTGCCTGCGAACCGCAGGTCCAGGGCATGGAAGTCCATTGGGTGACCTGCGCCAAGGAGGTTGGAACACACCGCACATTGGAGAAACACGGCCAGCATTTCCACTTGCTGCCACGCGGCAGTCTTGGATTTGAAATCGTCACGCGATTCTGCCGCGAACGCAGGATCATTCTCGGAATGCTGGGAAGCATCGCTCCGGATATCGTGCACGCATGGGGAACGGAGCAGGGATACGCCGCGGCGGCCATGGATTCCGGCCTGCCATGGATGCTTTCGATGCAAGGACTGCTGCAATCGTTGTGCCGGAGGGAGCGTCAACACTGGTTGCTGAGGGTCCAGGCAAATCTCGAGCGCAAGGTGCTGCGGCATGCGCGCGCCATCACGGTGGAGTCGTCATGGGCGGAGCGCGAGATCCGGAAATACGCGCCTGATGCGGAGATATCGCGGCTCACCTACGGAATCTCGGCGCTGGGATTCAACCAGCAAAGGAACCCCGACCCGCAGCCAACCGTTCTCTTCGTCGGCACTCTGTCAAAATCCAAGGGAGTCGATACGCTGCTGAAGGCTTTTGAGGATCCCCGCCTTTCTTCAGTGCGTCTGGTGCTTCTCGGAGATGGACCGCTGAAAGGAACATCCACTGACAGGATCCGATTTGAAGGGCACGTGGAACAAGCCACGGTTTTTGATTGGATGCGCCGTGCATGGGCGCTGGCCCATCCAACACTTGCGGATGCCTGCCCTAACAGCGTCAAGGAGGCGCGTGTCATCGGCCTGCCGGTGGTAACCACTCCGGACGGAGGACAGACGGACTGGGTGCGTGACGGCGAATCAGGGTTCCTGCACGAAAGCGGAAACGTGGATGGATTGATTCGCGGTTTGTTGAGGTGCGTTGAATCACGACAGACAAGCCTGGAAATCGGGGCAAAACACAGGGAGCTTGCCCAGGCGATGGCGGACCCGGCCGAGTCCGCACGGCGGATGGTTGGACTGTGGCGTGAACTGGCAGCCCGCTCCGGCAGGTGGACAGACGGCGTGCCGGCGATTGATTGCGGATAATTTTTCAGAAAAATCACGGCACGGAACTCTCCAAGTATCCCTCCGCTCCGCACGGCACTTCTACACCGCACCACCTTTCCGAGCCTGTCTCAAAATGGGAAGCACGGCCCGCGGATCCCACTTTTTCGCCGCCGGGTGCCCCAAACCTTTCCCCTTCCCAAACAAGCCATTTCTCATCTCCAATGTCCCTTTTTTCTCTTCCCAAATAACCAATAACCCTTTTTTTCCCATGCTTCGTGCCATCCTACGCAATGCGGGCCTCAACCCCCGCAAGCTCACGGCCGCCCTGCGTGGCTGGCACAGATACAAGAACGACCGCCAGGCCTTCCGCAAGCTCGATGGCTCGTCGGACATGCCATGGGCACGTGAACTGCCAATCCTGACGGAATGGGCGGAAACCTCCGCCATGTTGGGCGCGTATTTTTTCCAGGACCTGCTTGTCGCCCGATGGGTGCGAAGCGACGCGCCTGTGCGCCACGTTGATGTCGGATCCAGAATCGACGGCTTTATCGGGCATCTTGCGGTGTTCCGCGAGGTCGAGGTGATCGACATTCGCCCTGCTCCCACGGTGATCCCGAATGTGATTTTCCACCAGCTCGCCCTGATGGAGGACCTGGACAGCCGCTTGAGAGATTCCGCCGAATCACTGTCCTGCCTGCACACCATCGAGCATTTCGGGCTGGGGAGATACGGTGACCCGCTCGACCCTCGCGGCCACCTCAAGGGACTGGCACAGCTCAAACGAATGGTGAAACCCGGCGGACTTCTGTACCTATCCACTCCCATCGGGTGTGAACGCCTCGAATTCAACGCCCACCGCATCTTCGCCCCGCAAAGCATGCTTTCCTGGTTTGCCGACGGCTGGGTGGTGGAACGCAGTGCGGTCATCGACGACTCGTTGTCCACTCATGAATCCGCAGGCCCGGAAGTCCTGGCGAACGCCTCCTGCAACGCCGGCGTCGGAATCATCTGCGCGAGGAAAATTACATGATCCCGGTAGGGACGCGCGGCGTGGGGAAATGAATTTTGAAAAGCTGAAAAAAATCGTGGATAGGAGATGATTGATCGCAGAAAAGCGCGAAGCTCTCTTCTCCCACCGTGCGGCAATGCCACGACCGAAACACCGGCCGCTCCGCGCGCCCCCCTTCTTCCGCGCGCCCCCCTTCTTCCGCCCCCCCCACAACATGTGGGCAGGATGCCCACTCTCCTTGATTGTCCACGGCGCAACATGTCCCGCAAATGGATCGCGGATCGCAAATCATCACTCAAACACAGACAGGACAGTGACACCTCACACATGGATCAAATGCAAGCATCGCCTGATTTCGGCCGCCCCATGGCTCTGCCGCATCAGTGGAACATACCACCTGATCAAGGCGGGCAGGAAATGGAGCCGTGAAGGATGGACGGCCCCGCCGCCATATTTTGTCAGACGCGCCATGATCCGGAGGGAGGCGCGCGGAATCAACGCCGGAATCTTCGTGGAATCCGGAACATTCCTTGGCGACACGACATGGGAAATGATGAGTGAATTTCGCAAGATTCACACCATCGAAGTGGAACCAAAACTTGCAGCCCTGGCACGTGAGCGTTTTGAACGCAAAGCGTCGGTCTCGGTCGTGGAGGGAGACTCTGCCAAACACCTGCCTGACATATGCGCAAGCCTGGACGGACCGTGTCTCTTCTATCTCGACGGTCACTATTCCGGCGGCATCACCGGAATGGGAGAAAAAGAATGTCCGCTCGTCGAGGAACTGCATGCCATTTTCTCCCACAGCATTCATCCTTTCGTCATCATCATCGACGACGCGAGACTCATCGGCACCAATCCCTTTTACCCGCGGATGGACACGATAAGGCGCATTATTTCGGGTTACGCAGGAAATCATTCCTTGGAAGTCGAAAACGACGCGATTCTGATCAGATGAGATCACCTGGCAATTCATGCTCTCTTCCCATTCCAGCATTTCAAAATTCCAGCTTTTCAGAATTCACTCCCCCATGCGCATCTTCACCTGCACACCAGTGGCGTTTGGCGGAGGCACGGATTTTTTCTCCAGGGACAGCGGCTTGCTTTGCCGTGGCTTTCAAGCACTTGGAATCGACAGCCGGGCGATCATGCCTGGTGAGCGGCTCGCCGGAGACGAACCGGATTTAGTCCGGACACTCTATCAAAACCTCGAATCCGCCGAATGGTGGAAGTCGCTGGAAATCGACGGACTGGTACTCTATTCCTGGGGCAGGCCGAAATTCCGCAAGGTGGCGGCCGCGATCAGGAAAGCCGGGATTTTTCTCGTATTGAACCAGGACAACGGAGGCTTGATCAGCCCGCTGGTCTCATGGCGCGAATGGCTTTCGGAGCAATGGATGCTCTCAGGCCAAGGCCGCTCGCTATCCTCATGGCTGCATCTTCTCAAACTCGTCCTGCGTGGCGCGAGCATCGGACTTGCCGTGACCGATCCGCTGAGAGCCTCACATCTGTCACACGGTGATCTCATCGCCTGCGTTTCACCCATGGCAGCGGATCATTATCGGAAAATCTGCCGGATTTATGGCGGTGAAAAACTTGCAAGCCGCGTGGCGGTCATTCCTCACGCGGTTGAAAACCGGTTTGCCTACACAGGAGGAAAAAAACTTCATCAAATTGTCTGTGTGGGACGATGGGATGACGAGACCCAGAAGCGCCCATGGCTGCTGATGCGGGTGATCCCGATGCTTCTCCGCGCTGACAAATCGGCATCCGTGGCGATCGTCGGCACCATGACGAACGGCATGAGGGAATGGCATGCATCACTCGACGAAATCCAGCGCACCCGCGTCACACTGTGCGGAAGAGTGGACCGGGCGGAGTTGGTGACGATTTTGCAGGATTCACGTGTGTTTTACAGTTCTTCCGCATTCGAAAGCTTCGGCATCGCCGCTGCGGAGGCGCTCTGCTGCGGCTGCTCGGTGGTTGCACACCAATCCCCATCCATGGCCGCGTTCGATTGGTTCGTCTCTGAGAATTCAGGGTGCCTGGCAACCATCGATTCCCCGGAACAACACGCGCGGGTGCTAGTGGATGAACTTGCGGCATGGAATGACGGAAACCGCAGCGCGGATTCAATATCCCGCACATGGACCGACCGGCTCCACGCCGGCAAGGTCGCGGCCCGCTTGGTGGATCAGGTCATGAAATGGCGCGCCACAATTCCATCGAAACAGTAGGAACGCGCGGCCCGTGGGTCCCATGTTACCCACCCGCCATCCGGCGGACGACACGGCGCGGCAAAACCACGGAAGGCCTGTAGGTGGTTTGGACAGGAGCTCAGCGACGTGGCCGAAAGGCCGAACCCGCTGGCGGAGCGGGTGAGTCAATCCGCCACGCCCTACCGTTTTTTCCTGAACACTGAACACTAGCAAACTTCCTCTTTTCCAGCATTTACTCTCTTCCGTGCTCATCACCATCATCACCCCGAATCTCAATTATGGCCGCTTTCTCGGAGATTGCCTGCAGAGCGTGGCTTGTCAAATTCCTGATCATTCATCGGCAGGTGTCGATAAGAGGGAAATGCGGGCGGGACGCCCGCGCTCCCTTGAGATCGAGCACCTGATCTTCGATGGTGGCTCGACCGATGAAAGCGCTGCGGTTGCTGCGCGGTTTCCGCATGCCACATGGATCCAGGAACCGGACGAGGGCATGTCCGATGCGATCAACAAGGGATTCGACCTGGCCAAGGGCGACTGGGTGATCTGGCTAAACGCGGACGACCGGCTGAAACCCGAAGCGCTCGCCCGCGTCAGCTCCTTCCTTGAAAGCACGAATGCCGATGTCGTTTATGGCGATTGGGATTTCATCGATGCAAATGGCGTTTTCCTGCGTCATATGAAGGCTCCCAAGTGGTCGATGTTCGTGCATGTACATCACCACTGTTACGTGGGATCGACCGCGGCATTTTATCGGAGATCCACGGTGATCGACCATGGCCACCGCCTGCGGAAGGATTTCCGTTATGTGATGGACGGCGAGTTTTACGCCCGCTTGCATGTGACAGGAATGCATTTCCAGCATGTGTCGATGCCATTGGCGGACTTCCGGATGCATGGTGACAACACATCGCAGCGGCATCTTGAAAAATCCCGTGACCTGGATGTCATCCTCGCGGCGGAAAGACAACATGTCGAATCCCGCGCCATCCGCCGGGCTTATGGCATCACGCTTTTCAATGACCCATATCTGAACGGCATCATCGACGGCCTGCTGTGGATCGTGGCGAAAGCGTGGAAGGGATGGTTGCGCCGGTAGCGCGGTCTGGTTCAGACCGCGCTCGAATGATGATGGAATGAAATTTCCAAATCCGGACGTTTCGGTTTCCCTTGCGGCATTTTCATTCTCACCGCCGATGCCGTGCGGTCTGAGCCAGACCGCGCTACCTTATCATTCTCACCTCCAACGCCATGCGGTCTGAGCCAGACCGCGCTACCTTTTCATCTGTTCACGAAGCACCGGGCCAGTCCGCTCTACCCCTTTCCCAAATACCCCATAACCTTTCCTCATGCGCATCGCCGCCATTTTCGCCACCATGAACCGGGCGGCGACCGCTGTCGCCTGCGTCCGTGCCCTGGCGGCGCAGACACGGCCACCCGAGATGGTGGTGGTGGCAGACAACGCGTCCGCTGATGAGACGGTTGCAAGACTTGAGGAGCTCGAGGATTTGCCATTCGAACTGGTCATCCACCGGATGCCGGAAAATCTTGGCAACGCGGGAGGGGTCCGGGATGCGATGGAGTTGGCGTTCGAACGTGGCGTGGATGCGGTGTGGATTCTCGATGATGATTCATGGCCGCGTCCCGGTGCTCTTGCGGGATTGCTGTCAACACCATGGGACAGCCAATCCGTGCGGCACGCCTTGCAAATCGACCCGAAAACGGGGCGCTTCACATGGCCACTCCTGCTTCCTGAGCAAAAACGCGCCGGTCGTCTGACATGGTGCGAGGACGAGTTGCCAGCCGGCGAACTCGTCGAGTCTTTGGCGTCATGGACAGGAGCATTGGTGCCTCGGGCGGTCCGCAATGCCGTCGGCCCGGTGATGGCCGAGTTGTTCATTCGGGGAGAGGACGAGGAATACCCGCAGAGGGTCGCACGGGCAGGATACCGGTTTTACGCATGCCGCAGCGCCCTGATGGATCACCCGGGACCAGCCGACCTGGTGCTTTGGCGCATTGCGGGCAAATGTCTGTTTTACGAGCGCGGCCTCGAGGATTGGAAGCTGTACTACAAGGTCCGCAACATGGTCTGGATCAGGCGTAATCAGTCCGGCAGCGCCCGCGCCATGATGCTGGCCGCCGCTTATGCACTGGCCGCCGCCCGCATCGACGGCATCCACAGACTGCCACTCATATGGGAGGCGGTCGCCGACGGCTGGAAAGGCAGACTTGGAAAGCGCGGGGAAAAAGATCGCCCGGATTGAGGTAGGAACGGCGCATTGAGTTGCGCCGTTCCTACCTCAATCCAGATTCACTATCCTTCTTCCTTGAACACTAAACACTGCAAACTCCCGAACTTCTTCCGCATTTGACTGCGCTCCGCTCCGTCCAAGCCAAGCGCCATTTGCTCCTCCGCAAATGGATTTGATCCAAGGTTCGCTAACGCTCACTCTGCTTTCAGCATTTCAGCTTTTACCCCACCATGCCTCTCGCATCGTCCATATTCCTGACTGCGGCTTTGGTGCTTGCCGTGGTATTCGGGCCGCAGACCCGCGCATGGAGCTGGGGACCTGCGATGATGGCATTGTCCATCTCCTTGTTGGCAGTCCTTCCAGAGATCTGGAAAAAAGGTCGGGCGCAGTCAGATTGGCCCACTGTGACTCTGGGATTGATCACCGCTGGCTGGTTTGCATGGCGCGCCATGAACTCCCCGGTGGCGGAGTTCGGGCATGCGGATTTGTTGCTGCTGACCGGTGCGGTGGGTGCGTTTATCGCAGCCCGTACAATTGCCGGAATTCCTGTCGCGGAAAAGTCACTTGAGTGGGGCGTGGCGTTGCTGCTCTTGGCCAGCGTGGTCGTCGTAGGCATGCAACTCGCAGACCCTTCGTTCTCTCCGATGTTCGGCACGAAGGACATCGCCAGGCCCACCGCCTTTCACGCGCACTACAACGAAGCTGCGAATTTCTTCATTGCCGCGTCCTTGTTGGTCGCCGGAGTCGCCATGTTCGGCAAGCACCCTACAGCCACACGTGTCATCTGGCTGGTCCTGGCCGCTGCAGGCCTCGCATGTGTGTGGCTGACGCGCTCCAGGGGCGGAATCCTGGGTGCCGCAGCGGGCTTGGGAGTTTTTGCCACGATGGCATTGGTGGTTGGCAGACGGCGCAATGCCAGATGGTTCGCCCCTGCGCTGGTCGCCTTACCCCTGATCGCGATGGGTGTCACGGCATTCTGGATCATGGGATGGAGGGAGGCGCAGAGCACACGCGGAAGCGATGCCTCCATCGAGGCATTGCTTGACGACGGTCGCCTTCATTTCCTCGGCATCGCCCTGAGCTGCATCGGCCTGCACCCGCCGGCCGGGGGAGGCAGCCGGAGTTTCAGTTGGGAATACTTTCAGATTGCGGACGGCAAGGCACAAGGAGGCACTACCTCAGCCCGGCCGGAACTCGTACACAATGAATTGGTCCAGTCGGCCACCGACTATGGCCTCATCGGGTTCGGGCTTCTGATCGGATTGCTGGCCACGATGGTCCTGATGGTGGCTCTGCGGGTTCTTTTCGAGAAGCGTCCGCCCCAACCCTGCCCGCAGGATGCCTGGCGGATCGGCGGACTCGCGGCACTGACCGGAATGCTGGTACAGTCGAGTTTCAGTTTCGTGTTCCACCTGATGCCCGGGATTTTGTTGCTCGGCATCTGCCTTGGCTGGATTTCACGCACTGCGGAATACCGGGAAGGAAAAGCAGTCATGACCAACCGGATACTGCTGACGCTGGCCGCTGCGGCATGTCTGTGGATCCTGGTGCCCGCCTCATGGAAGGGCATACGGGTGTCACGCATCCTCTGGCCGGTCTATTTCAATACCGATCAGCCGGCGACTGTTGAATCGCGGGCGGAGGCACTCGGCGACGCCATCCGGATCTGGCCGCAGGCGGCATTCTATCAGGAGCGGGGCAAGATCTATCAGAAGTTGGCGACGGATCCTGGTGCAGGCAGGGAAGCCGTTGAATACGCCGATTGGGCGATTGCCGATTACGCCGCTGGCGCCAGGCTCCACCCATACGAGCCCGACCTTGCCGTCAACAGGGCCAACCTGCTGAGCCAACTCGGACGGGACGAGGAAGCGGAAAGCGCATACGCCACCGCGATCCGCCTCCAGGGAGGAATGGAAGCCGCATTCCGCGGGCACTTCTCGCTTGCAAAACACTACCGGTGCAAGGCCGGTCGGCAAATTGCGAACGGCCCCGAAGGCGCGGCACTCCGGTCGATCGAATCAGCCGCGCAGGAGATGGACCGTGCCATCGCCAAAATGCACTGGGCCACAGCTGACATGAAGGATCCGCATATCGCCATTCTGGAATCCCTCGGTGCCTTGCGTCTGAATTCCGGTGACTTGCAAGGCGCACTCGAAGCCTACGACTCGGCAGCCGGCCTTTATCGCAACATCAGGGCCCATTATCTGGCGGCGGTGGTGATCGGCAAAAAGGCGGTAGCCACCTGGAAAAAGCGCAAACCCGAAGAAGCCCTCTCGCTTTTCATCCAGGCGCGGAAACGCGTGAACCAGGCAGGCGGCCAGTTGCCGCCAGGATTCACACCTTCGCAAAGGGCCGAATATATCGATTATCTCGATCGGAACATCGCATTCCTGAGAGGTGCGAGGGTGAAGGAAAAATAGCGCTTTGCTGAGGAGCGTCGTCATTCTGACGACTACCTGCCGCGGACATCCTGTCCGCATCGGAAGAGAATACCGAAAAAAGAACGGCGACCGGTGATCGCCGCCACAAAGCCGACAACATGTCGGCGCTCCTGACTGCTGAGGCGCGTCGTCATTCTGACGACTGCGTGTGGCGGACATATTGTCGGCAGCGGTAGAGAAGACGGATAAAGAGAAAGGCGACAGCATGTCGCCCATACGCAGCCGACAACATTTCGGCACCCCTTCAGGGTCGCACACCGATCCCTAACAAAGTCTGGAAATGCGGGGGCTTGGCCTCGCGGTCCGCGACGATCGTCTCGATGCCGCTGAAACCCGCGCGTTCGAGCATGGCCGCAAGCGCGCTTTCCGAAAATCCAAGCCAGCGGTCCGCATATAATTCCCTCGCCTGCTCGAACTGGTGCTGGACCAAATCAAGCACGATCAATCGCCCGCCGGGCTTCAATATCCTGAATGCGGCGTCGATCGCACGCTGTGGATGCTCCGCGTGGTGCAATGCCTGACTTAGGACCGCCAGATCCAGCGAACCCTCGTCGATCGGAGGCTCCTCGATATCACCAAGCCGGTATTCGAGATTCGGCAGCCCGTTGCGGATCGCCAGCGCCTGCCCGAACTCGACCATTTTTGGCGACAAATCCACCGCGATGACTTTTTCCGCCCGTGCTGCAAGCAGCTGGGCGAGCGTCCCCTCGCCGGCTCCGAGATCGGCCACCACCCTGTAGTTGAGCACCTTGAGCAGCGCCTCCGCCAGAGCCTTCCACGATCGCCCGGGCACGTAATCCCTGCCGAAGCGTCCCGCAAGCTCATCGAAATACGCCCGCGCGCTGTCCCTGCGCTTCCTCAACAAATGCCTCAACGACGCCCGGTCCGCAACCACCTCCCCAACCTCATCCGCCGCCGCCCGCGCAACCTCCATCAAATCCGGCTCCGCAGTACAGGAATACATGTTGTTTTTCCCACTGCGCTCGTCGTTCACCAGTCCCGCCGACTTCAACTGCGACAACTGGGTCGAAATCCGGCTTTGTCCCATCCCGAGGATTTCCTGCAATTCCGCCACCGACAAGGCCTCGTCGGCCACCAGCATCAAAATCCGCAGACGGGTCGGGTCGGAAAGCAGTTTCAGCGATTTCAGTATTGACGCCATGGCTGGCCACTTATATCAACGCATCACGATTTGACGATACGAAAATCAAAAAACAAATGAGCACCTACATTTTTTCATCCGAATCCGTTGGCGAAGGCCATCCCGACAAGGTTTGTGACACTATTTCCGACGCCGTTCTGGACGCCTGCCTGGCGATCGATCCCAAAAGCCGTGTGGCCTGTGAGACTTTTGTCAAAAGCAACATGGTCGTCGTGGGTGGCGAGATCACCATCCCTAAAATCGGCCAGAAGCCGATCGGCTCCGTGATCAACATCGAAAAGGTCATCCGCGATGCGGTGCGCGGCATCGGCTATGTGAACGACGACGATGTTTTCCACGCCGACCGGATTTTCATCAACAACTACCTCACCACCCAATCCCCCGACATCGCGCAGGGAGTGGATGCGAAAAAGGCGGTTGGAAAAAAACACGCGGAACAAGGCGCGGGCGACCAAGGCATCATGTTCGGATATGCCTGCAACGAAACGCCGGAACTGATGCCCGCTCCCATCATGTTCGCCCACCGCCTCGGCCGCGAGCTCACCCGCATCCGCAAGGCAGGCAAGCTCGCAAAGTGGCTCCGCCCGGATGCAAAATCCCAGGTCGCCGTCGAATACGTCGATGACCGCCCGACCCGTATCGTGAACGTGGTCATCTCCACCCAGCACACCGCCGATGTGACCCATGCCGAAATCGAGAAGTTCTGTATCGAGCAGGTCATCAAAAAAGTGCTGCCCAAGAACATGCTGACCAAGGACACCCAGTATCTGATCAACCCGACCGGCAAGTTCGTGGTTGGCGGCCCGCAGGGCGATTCCGGCCTGACAGGGCGCAAGATCATCGTGGACACCTACGGCGGCATGGGACGCCATGGTGGTGGGGCATTCTCCGGCAAGGACCCTTCCAAGGTGGACCGTTCCGCCGCCTACATGGGCCGCTGGGTCGCGAAGAACGTCGTCGCCGCAGGATTGGCTTCCCGATGCGAAGTCCAGTTCGCCTACGCCATCGGCCATCCGCAGCCTCTGTCCGTCCATGTGGACACCTTCGGCACCGGCACGGTGAGCGACCGCAAGATCCTCGCCGCCATCCTGAAGGTTTTCTCATTCAAGCCCGCGGACATCGTGAAGGATCTCAAACTGCTCCGCCCCATCTATTCCAAGTCCACCAACTACGGCCACTTCGGCAAATCCGACACCGAACTCACCTGGGAGAAAACCGACAAGGTCGCGGCCCTGAAGAAGGCGGTCGGGTAAACACAAAGACAGAAGACTTTCAGACAGAAGACAGAAGACAAGAAATGCACAATTTCGAGGAACTTGAGGTTTGGAAACGCTCATCACGCCTGGCGGTAGACATACTGACGCTTCTGGATCCCATCAGATTGTATGGCCCGAAAGACCAGATGATTCGATCCTGTATCTCGGTTCCCTCGAATATTGCAGAGGGTGCGGATCGCGACAGTGATCGCGAATTCCGCAGGTTTCTTTCCTTCGCCAAAGGTTCAGCCAGTGAACTGAGGACCCAGTTATACATAGGTTTAAAAGCCGCGCTTTTCACCGAAGAAACAGCCAGACCCCTGATAACAGAGGTCAAGGAAATATCCTCAATGATCGAAGGTCTGCGCAAGCGCTTACGCCCGAAAATCATCAATGCCCTGTTCGGCTGGTTTTTCTAGTCTTTTGTCTTCTGTCTCCACCACTTATCAGATTCATTTCAATCACACCCAAAACAAACATGAGCTTCACCGACTACAAAGTACGCGACATCGGCCTGGCCGAATTCGGAAGAAAGGAAATCGAAATCGCCGAGCACGAGATGCCCGGTCTGATGGCGACACGCGAGAAATACGGCAAGGAAAAGCCGCTGCAAGGCGTGCGTGTCATGGGCTCCCTGCACATGACGATCCAGACCGCCGTGCTCATCGAGACGCTGGCGGATCTCGGAGCGGAAGTCCGCTGGGTTTCCTGCAACATTTTCTCCACCCAGGATCATGCCGCCGCGGCCATCGCCGCCCGGGGCATCCCGGTGTTCGCCTGGAAGGGCGAAACCCTTGAGGAATACTGGTGGTGCACCTGGAAGGCGCTGGTCAATCCGCAGGGCCTCGGCCCGCAGTTGATCGTCGATGACGGCGGTGACGCCACCCTGCTGATCCACAAGGGCTACGAGATGGAAAACGGATCCGACTGGATCGATACCCCCTCCGGCAGCCACGAGGAACAGGTGATCAAGGATCTGTTGCGCGACATCAAGGGCAGCCAGCCGGGGATTTTCCATGAAATCGTCAAGGAATGGAAGGGTGTCTCCGAGGAAACGACCACCGGCGTCCACCGCCTCTATCAGATGGCCAGGGCCGGCACGCTGCTGGTCCCGGCGATCAACGTGAACGACTCGGTCACCAAATCGAAATTCGACAACCTCTACGGCTGCCGCGAATCCCTGGTGGACGGCATCAAACGCGCCACCGACGTGATGATCTCGGGCAAGGTCGGCGTGGTCTGCGGATACGGCGATGTCGGCAAAGGCTGTGCCCAGGCGCTGCGTGGACAAGGCGCGCAAGTGGTCGTCACCGAAGTCGATCCGATCTGCGCGCTGCAGGCGGCGATGGAGGGATTCCGCGTGCTGACCATCGAGGACACCCTCGGCTGGGGCGACATCTACGTCACCACCACCGGCAACAA
>CAYNQJ010000052.1:0-26037 GCA_964399305.1 uncultured Luteolibacter sp. | reverse complement strand
ACCGTCACCCCATTTCATAACTCAAATCCGCTCATAAATGCATTGGCTGCACAACCGCAAAATAAAGGTGTCGTGGTGTTGCTTGCAGGAGGCGACAGAAGAGCAAAGAAAGACTAAAATTGTAGAGCAGTTTCCAGAATAGGATGAAAATATTTTTTTTGATAACATCAATGCTGATTTGTGTAGTCCAGCCGAGACTACAAGGTGAGGATTCCCCCCAAAATCAAGAAGAGGTCCTTTACAAAGACTCTGATGTGTTAAAACTTTCAGGAAGAGAGATTCTTCGCATCGGTTCCATCGAAAAAGTTTTGCGTGAAAATAGGGTTCTGGTGAATGTGGACGCCCTAAAGGATATCCAGCAACCTGATTTGATAATCGGCTTACTGGGATTGAATAAAAACAGGGTTAAATTATTAGAAAGCATGGTTGTTAATGGCTATTCGGCAGAGCGTTACAAATTATCCAATAAATATGACTTAGTCGTGCTTGCTCGGGTTACCCCCAAAGAAAAGGGAAGAATTCAGATTGAAGATTTGGAGGCCTCAATTGTTCCCTCAATCAATGAGAAATACATCCATATTCTATTAGATGTGCGCAAAAGAAAGAAAGTCCAATTTAGTGTTGATGTTCGACAGGGTCAATCCAGACTAACAAGCATCGACAGAGTCTCTGGTGCTGATCCCAAATAACATAAAAAACCTCCATGACTTTTATCAGAATCCAACTTGCTTCCGCCCCGCCTTTCCATCCCGCTGCGTGCTGATCACGTGTGCTGCTCGCCTGCGGGTCCATGTGACGTGCGCGGTGTAATGCGGAGTGCCCGTTTCGGTCATTCAAAAAGTCAGGCTTTCTATCGAGAGTTTTCTTGCGCCCGCTTGATTTCCGGCCGCGTAAATTTTTTTCTGTAAAATTCTTCAATGCGTTTAGTTGAAGCGTAAGCGCTCAACCGAGGGGCACTAGGCGGTAGTCCACATAAGTTGCATACATATTTATGTATGCAACAGACATCATCCGACACCACACCCGACACCACGATCATCCGCACCGGCAGTGATGGCCGCCTTCGTTACAATCTACAGCAGCGTCAGGAGCTTTTGGACGCCTTTGACCGGAGCGGCCTGAGCGCCATGGCATTTTCACGGCATCACGGGGTTTGCTATCAGACCTTCATCGCTTGGCTGCGCAAACGCCGCGAACACGCCGTCCTTCCATCTGACTCACCTGCCTTCGCGGAAGTGATGATGCAGCAGGTAACCAAAAACCCATCCGCCCCGCTACGCGTCGTGTTGCCCTGCGGCACCGTCATCGAGATCGCCTCACACACCGCCCTGCCACTTGCCGCCGAACTCATCACAACACTACGCCTCCCATGCTGACACTCTCCGGAAGCCTGCGCGTATTCCTCGCGCTCGAACCCTGCGATATGCGAAAATCCTTCGACGGCCTGCACGCGGAGGTCATCAACCGCCTCGGCGATGATCCGCACGGCGGCGCGGTCTTCGTCTTCATCAACCGTTCCCGCAACCTCCTCAAACTCCTTCACTGGGATGGCACCGGCTTGTGGGTACATGCCAAACGACTTGAGCGTGGCACTTACCGCTGGCCCAGGCCCACTGACGCGAAAAACGGCAAGCTTAGCCTCGAGCCCGCAGCGCTGGCCATGCTTACCGATGGCATCGATTTGCGCGACGGCATGCGCCGTGCCTGGTTCGAGCGCGATTGAAGAAAAAAATCAACTAACTGAATTTCTTTATTGACCCGGTTGTCATAATTACTACGTCTGCCGTAGATGACACCCGAGCGCGAACAGGAACTCCTCGCCGAAATCATCCGGCAGCGCGCGGACATCCAAAGACTGACTTTGGAAAACCAGCTCCTGCGCGAGAAGATCAACCTGATGATCGCACGTCTGTTTGACAAAAGCAGCGAAAGCGTGGACCCCTCCCAACTCGAGTTCCAGCTCGACCCCGACGCTGCAAAAAAAGACTCCGCCGCCGATCCCGCAGACCCAGGACCGGCGGCTGAAACTCCAGCGGAACCACTCGTCGCCCCAAGCAAGCGCGGCCCACGCACGCCCCGTGACACATCCCATCTTCCCGTCGTGGAAACCGTGATCGTCAGCGACGAAGTGGCGGCCAATCCCGAAGCCTACCGCGTCATTGAGCGCATCGTCACGAATCGGTTCGACTATCAACCCAGTCGCATCTTCATCCAGCGCACCGTGCGCGAGGTTCATGTTGCCAAGGACGATCCTGACGCAGCGCCTATCAAGCCTGCCGCGCCAAAGTCGCTGGGCCTCAGCGCCACTGCGCGCCTGGTCGCCTACATCACCGCTTCCAAATACTGCCACCACCGGCCGCACTATCGCACCGAAAGTATCCTGCACCGTCGTCACGGCGTGCACATTCCGCGCCACACCCTCTGCCACTGGGACAAGGTCGTGGCCGACACCATCGAGCCGCTTTACAAACTCACCCACCGCAGCCTGCTGGAAAGCCGCAACCTGCAGGCTGACGAAACACCCGTCAAATACCTCGATCCCGGTAAAGGCAAAACCTCCACCGGATACCTCTGGGTCATTCACGCACCGCGCAACGGCATCAAAGGCGACATCCTCTATCAGTGGCACCCCAGCCGCAAAGCCGGCTGCCTCGATGATTTGCTTGAAAACTACCAGGGAAACCTCCAGACCGACGCCTACGCCTGATACACCTCGTGGGTGAGCGGCAAGGATGGCATCGATCTGTGCTCCTGCTGGGCGCATGCCCGGCGCGAGTTCCACGAAGCATTCAAAATCGGCCAGCGCCTCGCCTCCGGTCCCCTCGCCGCCATCCAGAAGATCTATCAGATCGAAACCGCGCTGCGTGCCCGCCAAGCCACAGCCGACGAACGTGCCGCCGTGCGCCAGCAGCAATCCGCGCCCGTCCTGGAAATCCTCCATGCCGAACTCATCGAGTTGCGCCAGCGTCCCGAAGTCCTGCCCAAAAGCCGCCTCGGCCGCGCCATCGACTACACACTCACTCTCTGGAGCCGCCTGGGTCTTTTTATCACTCGCGGCGAAATCGAAATCGACAACAACCTCATCGAAAACGGCATCCGTCCCACCGCAGTTGGCAAAAAAAACTGGCTGTTTGTTGGCGGGGAGACCACCGGCCAGCGCGCCGCCATCATCTACACCATGGTCGAGTGCGCCAAGCGCCACGGTCATGACCCCGAAGTCTGGCTCACCGACGTGCTCGAACGTCTGCCCGCCATGACCAACCAGGACGACCTGACCGTCCTCCTGCCATCCAACTGGCAGCTCGCCGAAGCTACTACAGAGGCCGCCACCGCACCCTGCCCGGTCTAAAGCTGGAACCATCGTCGAAAGCATACATCCCTGTGTATGCTATCTATGCTCCGACCGCCACCAGCTCCACCATGCCCATCCGTTGAGCGCTTACAGCACGACTCCAGGGTAAGCGCTTGATCTTGGGCCCTGTGATCTTGCTGTCGTTGCAGCGTCACTTTTCGTAAGCGTCGTAGTTTTGCGATCTACGACACTTACACCTACGATCACGCGGCTTGGCTCCCGGCCATTGGGTTGCATGAGCCGGATTGGGTCCGTTGCGTAAGCGTAGTCCGAAGCACCGTGCATAGGCGTTTGCGACGCTTCATTCATAGCGGTCATAGTATGCGATTTCTATGACCGCGAGGCATTGCTGGATACCTATGAGGCAAGAGGGGCTCCATTGGGCGCATGCATACTTTCCACTTGCGCAGTTTGTCTTGCAGGGCTATCGCGGCGGGCATGAAGGGCCGTTTTCCCTGTTTGATCGCCGCAATCGCCGTTTTCTCGTCCTGCGATGGGGAAAAAGAGATCGTCGTCACCGAAACCCGCGTGACCACCACCCGCGACCGGTCGCCGAAATTGTTCGCCACCAGCGACGAGCGTTTTCGCAATGCCCAGCCCAGCCCGGTCAAGGCGGAAACCCCGGAAAACTGGCTGGCGGTGCCTGCCACGCAATTCCGCCTGCTGAACTACCGCTTCGGCCCAAGCGGACTGGGCGAAGTCTGGGTCTCGATCTCCTCCGGCACCGTGCTGGACAATGCCAACCGCTGGCTCAAGCAGTTCAAGGCAGCCCCTCTTGACCAGGCCGCGCTCGCCGCCACCCGCGAAACCCCGATCGCCGGGACGACCGGCAAGTGGATCGAGGCCACCGGCACCTATGAGTCCGGCATGGGAGCCGCGGCACAACCGGGATTCGCCCTCGCCGGTGTGGTCGCGGATGTCAACGGCAGCATCCTCACCGTGAAAATGGTCGGTCCGGAGGCCGAAGTCCTCGCCGCGCGCGAGACCCTCGGAAAATTCGCCAAGGACCTCCGCATGGCCGATTGAAATCCCCCGCTCCGCGCGTAACCCGACCCGACACTCATGGAACCCCCGCCCCTGAAAAACACCCCCTCCCCGCCGCGATCGCCCGCAGGCAAGGTGTTTGACCTGCTCTCCGGCTTCGGCCTCGCCACGATCCTGCTTCTTCTGTTAGGTCTGCTCACCTGGTTCGCCACGCTCGAGCAGGTCGAGAACGGCCTCTACCTGACGCTCAGGAAATATTTCGACTGGAGGTCGTTTTACCTGATTCCCGAACTCAAGGGCAAGATGGTCCCGCTGGTCCTGCCCGGCGGATACTGGGTCGGCGTGCTGCTGCTCGTCAACCTGACGCTCGGCGGCGTGATCCGCATCCGCAAGGGCTGGAAACACGCGGGCAACCTGATCTCCCACCTCGGCATCATCTTCATGCTCGTCGCCGGCGGCGTCGCCCACCATTTCTCGGAACGCGGAAACATCGCGATCCACGAAGGCGAAACCCGCGACGCTGCCGAGTCGTTCACGGAATACGCCGTGGAAGTCGCTGAAATCAAGGACAAGGAACCTGCGGAAATCCATGTGATCCGGGGCCAGCACATCGATGATCTCGGCAACGGAGGTTCCAGGATCTTCCGCCTGCCCAAGCTGCCGTTCGATCTGGAAATCGCCGACTATTACTCGAATGCGGTGCCGGTTTCCATCCATGAACGCGCACCCGCGGCAGGCACGTCCTATCCCGATCCTCCGCCGGACGGATACTACCTGCTGAAACAGCCGGACGATCCCGTCGCCGAGAGAAACACCGCGGCCTGCTACGCCCGCGTCCTTCACCGCGACGGCGCGAAATCCCCGCCCTTCATCCTCGCCGGCGCCTGTTTCCACCCCTTCACCCTCAAGGTGGATGACCGCGTCTTCACCTTCGACATGCGCAAGCGCATCTGGCCGATGCCGTTCGCGATCAGGCTCGATGAATTCACCGCGGAATTCCATCCGGGCACGATGAAGCCCAAGCGCTTCGTCAGCAAGATCACCCGCATCGAGGACGACCGCGAGGCAAAGGTCACGATCCAGATGAACGAGCCGATGCGCTACGAGGGCCTCACGTATTTCCAGGCCAGCTACGGCACCCCGCCGGCCGGCTCGGGCCAGAAGATGTACTCGGTCTTCGAGATCGTTAGAAATCCCGCCGACCACTGGCCGGAATACAGCCTCTATGTCGTCACGTTCGGCATGCTCGTCACCTTCCTCACCCGCCTCGGCACCTACATCGCCCACTCCACTTCCCGCAGAAAACGCCATGACTGAGACCCCTTTCCGCGCCGGCCGCTGGATCGCCGCCGCCCTCGCCATGATCGGCCTTGGCACCGTGTTCTATCACCTCCTGATGGACAACCTGCCGAAGGGTGAAGTCCGGAAAATCGAAAACTACACGCCCTGGTCGGACGAAACCCTCTCGGCCGCGGAATCGCTCCCTATCCAGGACGGCGGCCGCATCAAGCCGCTCTCATCCTACGCCGGTTTCACCATGCTCGGCCTGCATGGCGCGCGCTCGATGAAAATCGAGGACAGCGCCGGCCGCGAAATCACCCTCAAGCCGACCGCGTGGCTGCTCGACGCCCTGTTCCGCCCGCAGTTCGCCATCAACCAACCCACCTTCCGCGTCGACAACTCCGCCGCGCTCGAGGCGATCGGGGTGAAACCCCGCGGCAAACGCGACCGCTACAGCTACACGGACATCGAACCCGGCCGCGACAAGCTCGGTGAGCTCGCGCAATCGTACTCGGCCATCGATTCGAAGAAACGCGATCCGATCCAGCAGCAGATCATCGACCTGTCATCGAACCTGCAGACCTATGAAAGCCTGTTAGGTTGGTTCGCCTTCGCCCGCTCCGGCGTGATCCTGCGCGGATCCGGTGAGAATGGCGGAGAGGACAAGCGCACCGACGTCAGCGCGCTGATGGCCGCCGCTCCGGAAATCACCGCCCAGGCGCGCAAGGCCCAATCCCCCGGCGGCGAACTGCCCGACGGCCTCCAGGATCTTCTGCAGCAGATCCTCGACCTCTCGAACTTTGCGAAATTCGGGCTCTTCATCATCCCGCCCACCGACAGTGCGGACACCACCTGGAAAAGCGCCGGCAACGTAATCATGGATGTGATGAGTGGCAAATCCAAGGATCCGGAATCCGCCATCGCCGACATCCGGGCCCTCGAGCTCACCGCCCGGTCGATCGGTAACGGCGAGAAGGAATTCCGCGACCACTTCATCGCCATGCGCGACCGGCTCTCGAAGCGCGCCGACAGCCGCGGCGAAAACCGCTTTGTCGCCCTGGAAGCCGCCTACTATCACAAGAACTGGTTTGTATACGCCCTGGTGTTTTTCCTGATCGGCACACTCACCGCCATGGGCATGTGGACCGCCGGAGAAAACCGCTTTGGCAAAGCCCTCTACTGGGCCACCCTCGCCACCACCTGCGCCGGGCTGGCCTACTGCATCATTGCCGTCACCAAGCGCTGCATCATCATGCAACGCCCGCCCGTCGGCAACCTCTACGACACGATCATCTTCATCGGCACCACCGTGGTCTTCCTCGCGCTGATCGTCGAGTGGCTGGTGCGCCGGCGCTTCGCACTCGGACTGGCTCCGATTCTCGGCACCGCACTGATCCTGCTCGCCCGCCGCTACGAGCTCGGCGACGCCCGCGACCACATGGACCCGCTCGTCGCCGTGCTCGACTCGAATTTCTGGCTCACCACCCACGTCATCACGATCACCCTCGGATACTCGGCCGGCCTGCTGTCGGCGTTTTTATCCACCGCCTTCGTGCTGATCCGCTGCCTCAACCTGGATGGAGGCGACCCCGGACTGCGCCGTTCGCTGACGCGCGCCGTTTACGGCATGATCTGCCTCACGCTGTTCCTCTCGCTGGTCGGCACGGTGCTCGGCGGCATCTGGGCCAACTACTCATGGGGCCGCTTCTGGGGCTGGGATCCGAAGGAAAACGGCGCCCTGCTCATCGTGCTGTGGACGCTGGCCATCCTCCACGCCCGCCTCGGCGGCCACATCCGTGAATGGGGACTCCACCTCGCATCGATTTTCACCGCAGTGATCGTCACCTTCTCATGGTGGCACGTCAATTTCTTCAACTCCGGCCTCCACACCTACGGCTTCACCGCCGGTGAAAACACGATCTGGACCTTCTACTCATGCATGCTCGCCATCCTCGTCACCGGCTTCGTCGTCATGGCCGTCGAAAAAGGACGGAAATCCGAGAGGAAATGAACGCGAAGCCGAGAGATGGGAAAAATCGGAAGCATGGGAATCATCTGTGAAGAACTCCCTGAATATCCTGGAGGAAAAAGGATATAATCCAATCGCCGCGAAAGAACCGGGAGAATGAAGATCCATTCCAAAAACTTATGCGATCTTTGCGTTCTTTTGCGGCAAAAAACGTGTCATTGAATGGCTAAGCTTTTTGGTCAAAACGCTGTAGGATCCGGAGATTCGCCCGGCGTCAGCGCTCAGGAAGTGCGGGCTCCCCAACCCGGAACGGCGAGGCGGGCAAGCCGGCCTGATTGAACAAATTCACATCGGGCACATTCGCCCATCCGTAGCGGACGGCGGCGGGTGCGGCGACTCCTTCAGCGGAAACCACCACGGTTTTTCCTTCGATTTTCGCCACTGCCGGCACGAATTTGAGATCGGCTCCCGCGATGGTGAATCCTTTCAAATCGCCATCCTTGGCGACAAGACCGCCGCCCACATGGGAAAACGTCAGAATGGCGCGGTTGCCCGTCACTTTCATCGATTCAAAAACCGGACCGGAATATTCGATTTTCTGGCCATAGGCCACGGCGCGGGCCGCCAGTGCCAGACGCGCGCCAACCACCTCCTTGTTGCGCGGGTGGATGTCCGTGGGATGCCCGCAATCGGTGGTGACCACCATGGCGGTTTTGGGAGTCTTGCGCCAACTGACCAGTTGTGCCTCGCGGATTTCCGGGGTCATCTCGCGGTGTGGGGTGATCTGGACAAACAGGAATGGGAAATCACCCTGCTTCCAATCGTCGCGCCAGCCTTGGATCATCGCGGGAAACAAGGTCTGGTATTGTTTGGCGTTCACGACATTCGATTCACCCTGATACCAGATCACGCCGGCGATCGCGTAGGGTTGCAGCGGGGCGATCATCGCATGATAGAGACTGGACGGTCCGCCGTCGGATGGCGGGATGGCCGCAATGTCCTTGAGTTCGGGATGCGCCTCCAAAGCGGGGCGGCTTGTCCATTTCTCCGCAGCCGTGGCCCCGACATTCGCGCTGATCAGGCCGACGGGGATTTTCCCCGCCTCGCGCAGGTCCCGGCCGAAGAAATATCCCACCGCGGAAAAGCGCGCGGCCGACTCGCTGGTGCACTCGCTCCAATTCCCGCCGACGTCGGGCTGCCGCTGGGCCTTGCCATAACGCGGCACGGTGAACAGGCGGAGCTGGGGATCGTTCGCCTTCGGGATGGCGGTGTCCGCGTTCTCCACCCCGGTTTTCCATCCCCCCAGATTCGCCATTTCGAATTCCATGTTCGACTGGCCACTGCAGACCCAGACCTCACCCACTAACAGGTTTTTGACTTCCACGGTGTTTGTGCCGGTGATCGTCATCGTCTGCGGCGTGTTGTTGTGGCGCATCGGCCGCAGGCGGACCATCCACTGGCCGTTGTCTGCCGTAACCGTCTGTGTCTGTCCCGCGAAGCTGACCGTCACCTTCTCTCCATCGGCGGCGGTTCCCCAAACCGGCACAGGCATGCCGCGCTGCAGGACCGCACCGTCACGGAACAGTCCATGGGGTTTGACTTCCGCCCAAAGCAGGGTCTGCATGCACGGGAGGATGGCGATCAAGCATAACTGGCGTTTCATGAGGCGTGGGTTTACAGTGTTTGCGCCGCGATCCTGTCGGTGGAACCATCAGCCGATCAAGAACACCGTCCCGTCACCAACACTTCCTGATCGTGGCGCGACACGCAAACACCAACGCGGCGGCCCGTTGAACGGGCCGCCGCCTGGAGAATCCGAAGTCAATCCGGGTGATGGGATCAAATACCCTTCTTCACCACGTCGGTGAGGAGGTCGATCACGCGGTTGGAGTAACCCCACTCGTTGTCGTACCAGCTCACCAGCTTGAAGAACGTCGGGTTGAGTTCGATGGACGAACCCGCATCGAAGATCGAGGAAGCCGAGGAGTGGATGAAGTCGGTAGAGACCACTTCGTCATCGGTGTATTCAAGCACACCCTTGAGGTAGGTTTCCGAGGCCTTCTTGATGGCGGCCTTGATCTCGGCAAGCGAGGTTTCCTTGACGGTTTTCACGGTGAGGTCCACCACGGAAACGGTCGGGGTCGGCACGCGGAATGCCATGCCGGTGAGCTTGCCTTTCACTTCCGGGCAAACCAGAGCGACGGCCTTGGCGGCACCGGTGGTCGAGGGAATGATATTGAGTGCGGCGGTGCGGCCACCCTTCCAGTCCTTCTTGGACGGACCGTCCACCGTTTTCTGGGTGGCGGTGTAGGAGTGGACGGTGGTCATCAGGCCTTCGGCAATGCCGAATCCTTCCTTGAGCAGCACGTGCACGACCGGAGCAAGGCAGTTGGTGGTGCAGCTGGCATTGGAGATGATGTGGTGTTTGGCAGGGTTGTAGTCCTGATCATTGACGCCCACCACGAAGGTGCCGTCCTCGCCCTTCGCAGGAGCGGAGATGATGACTTTCTTGGCACCGGCGGCAAGGTGGCCCTTGGCTTTCTCCGCATCGGTGAAAAGACCGGTCGACTCGATCACGACTTCAACGCCGAGCTCCTTCCATGGCAGACCGTCCGGTGTGCGGGCGCTCACGACCTTGATTTCGTGGCCATTGACGACGATGATGTCATCCTCTTCCAATTCGGGCTTGGATTTCTTGGAAGAAACCGTGCCGGTGAAACGACCTTGGGTGGAGTCATACTTGAGCAGGTAGGCGAGGTTATCCGCAGGAACGATGTCGCCGACGGCGACGACATTGAAGGTGGTTCCAAGGTGGCCTTGTTCGACGAGGGCGCGGAAGACAAGGCGACCGATGCGGCCGAATCCGTTGATGGCAATGGTGGTCATGGCAGTGTTGAAATGGCCGGGGCGGCTGTTCCGCCCGGCGCGGGGCGATTGTGCACGGGGATTTCACCGCGTCAACACCGGGCGGACTGAAGGCAGAAAATGCGCCGTTTTCGCATTCAGATGCCAAGGAAGTTCCGGATCAGACGGAGTCCGGCATCCTGGCTTTTTTCCGGGTGGAACTGGCAGGCCAGCAGGTTCGGCCGCTCAATGGCGGACGCGAAGTCATCCCCGCCGTAAGTCGTGCGCGCGGCGACGACGGACGGGTCATCCGGCACCGGGAAATACGAGTGCACAAAATAGAAATACGGCTCGGGACCGAGGCCGGTCCAAACCCCGGATTCCGGGTGGCGCGGCACGGCGGAGTTCCATCCCATGTGCGGGATTTTCAGTCCCGGCAGCTCGCGGAACCGCTTCACCGTTCCGGGAACCACTCCGAGGCCGGCGATGCCCGGGGTTTCCTCGCTGGAGTCGAACAGGATCTGATAGCCGAGACAGATGCCGAGGTAGGGTTTGCCGGCGGCGAGCCACATGCGGATCGGATCGAGCAGGCCGCGGTTTTCCAACTGGCGCATGCAATCACCGAAGGATCCGACGCCGGGAAGGATCAAATGGGTGGCATCAGCGAGAGCTGCGGGGCTTGCGGCAAGCACCGGGTCGACGCCGATTTCGCGCAGGGCATTGGCGACGCTGCGGAGATTTCCCGCACCGTAATCGATCAGCGCGGGCTTCATCAGAGGGCCTCCTTGGTGCTCGGAATGCCTTTCACCCGCGGGTCGATCTCGCAGGCGTCGCGCAGCGCGCGGGCCAGCCCCTTGAAGATCGCTTCGGCGATGTGGTGGCCATCGCGACCGTAGATCAGTTCGACGTGGATGTTGGCCCGCAGGTTGGAGGCAACGGCGCGGCAGAACTCCTCGACCAGCGTGAACGGCATGTTGGGCGCCGAGGGGACCCCGGCGGGCGCGCGGAATTCAAGATGGGGACGGTTGCTCAGATCCACCACCACACGGGCGAGGGATTCATCCATCGGCAGATAGCAGCAACCGTAGCGACGGATACCTTCCTTGGTGCCCAGCGCCTCGCGCAGGCAATCGCCGATCACAATGCCGGTATCTTCGATCGTGTGATGGAAATCGACATCGATGTCACCCACGGTCGTCAGATCCAGATCAAACAAACCGTGTTTGGAAAACAGGGTGAGCATGTGGTCGAAAAACGGGATTCCCGTATCGATGGACGAGACACCGGAACCATCGATCGAGAGTGTCAGGTCGATCGATGTTTCGGCGGTTTTGCGGCTGCGACTGGCGGTTCTTGGCTTGGACATGCGTTTGGAAGGAATTGGCAACCCAGGGTGGTTGTGGACGGCGGAATTACTTGGTTTTTCCTTTTGCCGGGAGCTTGTCGAGTTCGGCCTGGAGGATTTCCATGTATTTTGCGGGAAGCCTTGCGGATCTCACTTCCTGCATGACCTGCCTGACGGCTGCCTGGTCCGAAGCACTGAGGATCGCCTGATAGGCCTCGCGGTAGGCCTTGCCGGCATCCACGAAGGGTGCGCTCGACAATTTCGCAATGCGGCTGAGCTCCTGCTTGCTGTAACGGGAGGTTTCCGTGAGGGCGGACTTGGAAAACGGATGGGGAGTGACCCAGCCGACCTTGCTGTCTTTTTCGGCTTTGAAATTCATTTCGATCGCTGCGTCTTCTTCCGCGATCGCCCTTTCCGCGGTCGTGCGGTCGGCGGGTTGCATGCGTGACAGGCCAGCGGTGCGCTCCTCGACGCGCTTTTCCAATGTGGACAGGCTTTGTTCCGCCTCCGCGCTGTGACTGATCACCACCTGGCGTATCAGCGGCAGGATGGCCCTGAACGGAGCAGTGTTGCGGAAATCGCGGTCGAACACCATGAAACGGCGGAGGGCGTCCAGCAAACGCCCCTGCGCCACCAGCGCGCGGATCGCGTTCTCCTGAACGACGGCATCCAGTTCGTAGGCGTTGGCGCGGTATTCATCCGGCATGATGATTTTGCCGCGGACTTTGATTCCGCCGCCGCCGATCTGGTTGGCCTCGGACTTGAGTGTTTCCAGCATTTCCCTGGCCACCCGTGTCTTTGAGCTGCCGCGATGCTCTTTCACAAACGCTTCGACCAGCTTGATGCGCCGTTCATATTCCTCCTCCTTCGCAAGGTCGGGAACCGGCACGAGTTTCTCGATCCCGGCGAATGCGAGAAGATCGGGTTTATCGGCCTCGATCCTCTTGACGTCCTTCTTGGCGACGATTTTCTCGTCCTTGATGTTCTTGGTGACGTTGACCAGCAAGACGTAATTGTCCCCGTCTTCACGGAGGACCGAACCTTCAAGCGTGGTGCCATCCTTCATGTGAATGGTTCCGGCATTTGCAACGGGCAGGATAACCCACAGGGCGGCGAGACAATATGATCGCAGTGATTTCATTTATGGGGAATGGAATATGATGGATATGATGAATGAGTGTCGTTCGTTTCCCCTGCAGCGACAAGCGGGAACAGGCAGGGAACTATGGATCAGCAGGCGGTCTTACCGCACGCGACAAGGCATCGGGAGAGTTTACGATCACCTCTCCGCCGGGCAGGATGACCTTGGCGGATGCGGCGGGAACCTCGTCCTCAGGAGTGGCGGCGCGGCGGTGGATCACCCGCGGCTGCAAACGCTGCGCGGCGAGCACCAGCTCCGGTGACGCATCCTTTGCAAGCACCACCGTCATCTTCTGGTGCCTCGCCAAGGTGGCAAGCAGGAGGTCCGTATGGAGAATCGGACGATCCATCGTGTAAGTCGGCAGCGGGATCGCCAACTCGCTGAAACTGGCGACAAGCGGCCTGCCAAGCTCGGCAAGGCGGGTCTCCGCGGAGGAAACCAATCCGGCGGTCGAGTCGTCAAACAGCATGATCAGGTCGGTCACCGGAATATCCATCAGCTTCGCGTCCTCGGGGCATTCCCTGAGGAATTGATCGCCGGTGAAGAGCTCGGCCGCCGTAGTGGCGAGGTCTTCCGACCAGATCAGCCATTGTTCATCAAAGGTGATGGCGGCGACATCGAGCACCGCCTGCAGCGCCAATGCGTAGATGAACGCCCGAGCCGTGCCCAGTGAAGCGGGAATTTCCCCGGGAAGCACTTGCAGGCGATTGCCGTGATAAAAATGTTTTCTGCAAAGCTCGAGCAAGGTGACGGCTTTCTTGCGGTATGCCTCGTCACCGGTTGCGCCGAAAGCGGCGACATAAGCGGAAACCATCCGCAGCGACGGCAGAATATGGGCGTTCTCATCCTTGGGGGTCTTGCCAAAGCGCGCCGAACGGGCGTCCCGGAGTTTTTTCCTGACCGCCTCAAACCGCGGAACGAACGCTTCGGGCGTCTCGTTGAGCGAAGCGGCGATTTCCTCCATCGGGATCACAAGGCCGAGGGTGTTGCGGCGGAAGTAGTCGCGCTGCGGATCCACTTCGGACGGCAGATTGCCCAGGTTTTTCATGGCGGTGGCCTTGATCCACCAGCGGGCGTCATCCGGGCCCAGTAGTTTCTCAACCTCCTCAACCGTCCACATCCAGTCCTCGGGTTTGGAAGGCGCTGCCAGCCCGTAGGCGAACATCCCCTCGGCCGTTTGGTAATTGGCCTCGCTGAAAGCCAGCAATCCGAGGGCTTTTTCCAGTGCCTTGGCGTTGCCGGTCGCATGATAGGCCTCGATCATCGCCACCGCCACACGGGCCTGGGACTGACAGTCGCGGATGAACGCCGGAAACGCCCATGCTGAACCGCGCCGGAAGGAAAAGACCCCGCCGTCGAGTGGATCAAACATCGGGCTGGGAATCAGGTCCTTGAGCAGCTCGCGGGTCGAGTGCATGCAGCGGTCGCGCGCATCGCGCGGCAGCCCGGGGTGGCGCGCGGACACCGCCATTACTTCCAGGGCACTGCTGGGGAAAAGCCCGCCCGTTTCATCCAGCGTGCGGGAGTAGGAATCATAAAGCGACCCGAGTTGGCGGATCGAGCGGACAACATCCTCGGCCGGTTGTTCGCTCATCACCTTGGCGGCTTTCCTTTCACCCATGCGCTGTCTGCGGGTGGCGTTGTCGAGCGCGCTGTTTTTGAGCACATATTCGGACGAATCCAGCCACATTTGGGAAATCATCGTGTGGGACTGGTTGAACAAGTCCACGGCTTCGGCCGGATTCGAGCCCATCGGGATCCATGCCACCGGATTGCCCTCGTGCGTCAGCCAGAGAAACAAGGGCAGGTTGAGCGGTCGGGAAATCTCCGCACACAGATCGGCAGTTAGAATCCCCACTTCCCGCGAGGCATCGCCATCAATGAGAACCGGCACATAGTGGCTGTGGATGGCGTCCACTGCGGCGGAATTGCCGGCGAGCACCGCGAGCGCTTCCTGGAACCCCGGCTGTTGGGGCATGGCCACCACGCAGAAAACCAGCCGTCTGGCTTTTTCCGCATTTTCAAAGGTGGCCTTTTCCCATGGCTGCCAGCAAATCGGTGATGACGCCTGGTTTTGATACACCACACCCGGCAGCGATTGGAGCCGGTTCTGCCGCAGCTCCGGCACCGTGACTCCCGTCGGCTGCGTTTTCCGGTCCGGCAGGACCGTCTCCTTCCGGCAGGATACCGAGCATGCCAACAGGCCGCAGACCAACAGGGCCGGAAATGAATGGGCGATCGGTAAGGGGGTTTTCATGTTGCGATCATGCGCGGAGGATATGTGCAAATCCCTGCGGTGCGGCGGATCATGAAGAAAAGACTTCCGGTGTGGCAAGCCGAAGCTATCCTCCGGCCACAATTCCCCGACGATCCGTGATCCAAATCGCTGTCTCCAGCCAAAAAGGAGGCGTGGGCAAAACCACCCTCTCCATCAATCTCGCCCATGCCTTCGCCCGCGCGGGCATGAACACCTTGCTCGTCGATGCCGACCCACAGGGGTCTGTCGGGCTTTCACTGACCCGTCAATCCCGCCTCCTGCCCGGGTTTTACGATTATCTGGCAAATCCCGGCCAGCCGCTCGACCGTCTGATCGTGCCGACCCGTATGAAGACCTTCTCACTTGTCGCCAGCGGCCAAGGCAGTGATTACGACGCCAGTGGCGGCATGGGCGCACATCAGGCGAGGATCCGCAGTTTTCTCGCCGGTGTCGCCGCGCGGGGCTTCGATCTCTGCCTTGTGGACACGGCTGCCGGATTGTTCGGCGTCTCCGCGGATGTGATCACCACCAGCGACGCCGTGCTGATCCCGCAGCAGGCCGAACCGCTCGGAATCCGCTCGATCCCGAAAATGCTCGAAGGCTTGAACCGACTGCGGGTGATGAACCCGCGACTGACGGTGCTTGGGGTCTGCATGACGATGGTCCAGAACAACCTCGAGGAAAGCACCGGAGCCGCTGGTGCGTTGCGCGAATTGCTGCCACCCGGGATGGTTTTCCGGACTCAAATCCCGCGCAACGACGTTTTTGTCCGCGCGAGCGCCCGCGGCCTGCCCGTCGGCGCCTTGGCCGAGGGCGCGGAAGCGCAGGTGGCGTTCGACTCGCTGCGCCTGGAAATCGAATCCAAACTCCAACCCGGCCTCGGCCGCTCCGCCCAACCCGCGTGATGAACAGATTCGATCCATGGCTCGATCCCGCAGAGCTCCGACGCCTCGCGGAAAACCTCGTCAAGCCACCGCGCAAACCCGCCACGGAACAGGAAGAAGCAGGATTTGATGATGACTTCGTGGGATTCGTTGGCGAATCCGCCGCGGCTGAAACACCGGCACCACGGGAAATTCCAACGCCGGTTCCTGTCGCCACCATTCCCCGTGCGACTCCCTCGCCAGCTCCTGCCGACCCGGCCCCACGGATTACCGAACCCGCCCCGGCCCCGCCCAAAGAAGCCGCCTCCTCACCGCCACCTTCCGGAAGACAATCTCCGCCTGCAGGAAAATTCCAGTCCTTTGCCCAGTGGATGTGCCAACGATACGCCACCACAGGCATCTTCATCGTGGACCGCCAGGCCCGCGTGGTTTTCGACCAGGGACGGCATGACAAAATGCATTTCCTCGCCATCAATGTCGCTCGCAACCTGCAGCGGCTGGAAACCACCGCGGCGAAGGTCCGCATCCAGGTGGGTGGCGGTTCCATCCTTGAGGTAATCCCTGTGGAAACCGCCGATGGCCATCTGGTGCTTGGCGCGATGCTCACGAACCCTCTGGATCCCAGCGCCACCGCCGATGTGTCCTCAGCCCTCCGGCAGGCGGCGGATTCCTCCGAACGCGCATCCACACAACCGCAGCCAATCTGACAAAAATGCGCTCTGTCCCGTCCGTCATCCGCATTTGCCACGCGCTGTCCGCAGCGCTGGTGCTCACAGCTTCCGCCCGCTCGGAACCAGTGGGCATTGGATCGCTCCTTGCCGAAATGTTGGACCGCAGCGCGATCGCTCGCATGCCGCAACCCGCCTATACCTGCCTCCAGGCGAGCAGCCACAACCGCGCGCAAAAGGCCCCGGACCAGCCCGGATGGTTTGCCAACGAGGATTGGTCGCACTTCATCCGCAGCGAGGAGCGCGACGGCAGGAAGGAATGGGTGATGATGGACGCCGCCGGACCCGGCGCGGTGGTCCGCATGTGGATGCCACCATCTGTTAGGGATGCCAAAATCGTCGGCACCGTCCGCGTATATCTCGATCATGCCGAACAACCGGCGCTGGAATTGACCGGAGAGGAACTCCTCAACGGCGGACTCACCGGACCTCCGCTCTCCGCAGTCCGCGCGATCGGCCGCAATCTGTATCTCCCGATCCCCTACGCCAAACACTGCAAGATCACCTACGACCGGAATTTCTGGACCGACGGCAGGAAACCCCATGACCGCGCGTTCTATCTGATCAATTACCGCAGCTATGCGGCAGGCACCCGCGTGGAAACCTTCAGCAAGGAACGGCTCGCCGCTGCCAAACCCGCCATCGACAAGACCCAGCGCTTGTTGCTCGAACCGCAAAAATCCATCCCCGCCGGAGCACGCGCCGTCGATCCGCTTGCCAAAACCCTGAAGGCCGGCGAACGCATGTCGCTCAACCTTCCGGATGGCCCGCACGCGGTCGCCAGGCTGGCACTGCAACTCGAGGCACCGGACATGGCGGCCGCCCTGCGCTCGACCGTGCTTGCGATCTCATTCGACGGCAAACCCGCCGTCTGGTGTCCCGCCGGCGATTTTTTCGGCACGGGTCCCGGACTTCACCCGTGGCGCGGGTGGTATCAAACCGTGACCAAGGACGGATGGATGACCTCTTACTGGGTGATGCCATACCAACGCTCCGCAGTGGTCGAGGTGATCAACCACGGCAAACAGGACGTGAAAGCCGGCCTGCGCGATGTGATGACGATCCCCTGGAAATGGGATGACCGCTCTTTGGTTTTCCACTCCACCTTCCGTCAGGTCGCGGATATCCCGGCAAACCCGAAATCCGATTTCAACTACATCGAGATCACCGGACAGGGCATGTATGTGGGCGACACCCTCTCGATTTATCATCAGGGCCAGGGCTGGTGGGGCGAGGGCGATGAGCGGATTTTCGTGGACGGCGAGGCGTTTCCATCGCACGCCGGCACCGGAGCCGAGGATTACTACGGCTTCGCCCACGGCGGCGCGGGCGACATCTTTGAAGCCCCGTTCCACGCCGTGCCGAAATTCGACGGCCACCGCGGCCCCGGACTCGCCGTGAGCAACCGAACCCGCTCACTCGACGCCATCCCCTTCTCGAAATCGTTCAAACTGGACCTCGAAGTGAGCACCACCTTCGGCGGCAATGTCAAAATCACCCACGCCGCAGCCACCCAGTGGTATGCGAAACCCGGCGCAAGCCACAACCGCCAGCCCGACCCCGAAACCCTGTGGGTGCCCGGCAAGCCCAAGTGAGCTGAAACGAGCTCCCGACGAACCATATCCACCGATAACCTACAGGTCACGGTTCCCCCCACGTCGCGCGGGCCAGACGCCATGAATCATCCTCAAGCGTCCAATGCAGGATGACTTCGTAATTCCCATCCACCGGACGGCTGTTGGGCAGCACGACCAAAGCATTGAGCATGCAACGGACCGTTCCGTGGTCGCCATCGATACTCACGGAGTCGATGCGGCGCACCTCAAACCGCGATTCCTCGGCCTGCTCACACAACCATGAATAGGCGGATTGCAACTCGGAGCGGTCGAACACACCATTGGCTTGCGGCAGGGCTTCCGAGCGAAGCTCGACTTCGGCTGCCAACAATGCGTTCAGCGTATGGCCACCCATCTGTCTGGCGGCCTTGCCCGACCCCGCCTCCAAGGTCATTGTCCGCAGCAGGTTGTGAGTGCGGCGCTGGATCACCTGCGCCGGTGAAAACCACCACAGCGAGAACGCCACAACCACCAGAATCACAAACAGGACTGGAAGGAATTTTTTCATGGCTTTGGATGGTTAGATTCCCGGATCATAAAAAATCCTGATTTCCGCCTTTTCCGTTCCCAGGAGTTGCTGGGCACGTTTGAGCGCGCCGCGGGTGGACAGGTTCGGGTTGCGCGGATTGGTCAGGAACAGGTTGCTTTCCCCGGCCCGGCGGTCGCATCCCTCCTGCAGGGTGATCAGCACGCCGGATTTCTTGAGCACCCGGTACACATCCCGCGTCGCACCCGATATGATCAGAGAACGGCCCTTTTCCCGCATGAAGCGGATCAGGTCCTCAAGCGCCATCACGCTCGTCGCATCCAGATGGCGCGCGTTTTTCAAACGCAAAATGATGATGCGGATCGCCGGGTCCGCCACCGTCCGCTGGATCTGGGTGCGGAACAACTCGGCCGCACCGAAAAACAAATCCCCCTCGACGTGGACGATCGATATCGACGGAATCGGGCGCTTGCGCTTTTCCCCCATCTCGCGGAGCTCGCCATCCTCGCCGAATTCATACTCCACCAGATGCGGACGGCTGGCACGCCGCAAAAACAACGAGATCGATACCGCCACGCCGACAAAGATGGCCACGTAAAGCGGTGCAAGCAACGCGGCCACGAAGGTGATGACGATGACCGATGCGTCATCGCGCGTGGATCGCAGGCAAATCCGGATGTGCCGGAGATTGAAGAGCGACAGGGCGATGGCGATGATCAGCGTGGCGAGCGCGGCTTTCGGCACGAAGTCGATCAGCGGCAACCCGCGACTCGCGGCGAAAACAATGAAAAGCGCGAATCCCAGCGTGTACAGGCCGGTGAAAAGCGATGCGAAACGGGTGCGCGCGCCGGAATCAAAATTGAGCGACGAGCGGATCAGCGACCCGGAAGCCGGCATCCCCCCCGCGAATGCGGAAGCGATGTTGGCCATGCCGACACCGAACATGTCCTGGTTGGGATCGGCGCGCGAACCGGACCGCGATGCAAGGGTTTTGGCCATCATCGTGTTTTCCAACGCCGCCAGAAAGGCGATCGCCAGCGCAACACCTATCAGGCTCGAGATGTCGTTGAACAAGGTCGCCAACCCGATCTCCGGAAACGCGGGCTTGAGGTCCCTTGCCGTGAATGTGGTGAAGGTTTCCAATCCCTTGAACGGCCCCGCTTCAAAGCGGATCAATGAACCGAACACCGCCGAAGACAACAACAACGTGGTCGCGAATGCCGGCCATGAGGGACACCATTTCCGCAAGGCGAAATACAAGCCCAAGGTGATCCCGCCGATCATCGCCGGCTCCCAGCGGGTTTGGGGAAGCGCCTTGACCACCTCGATCACCAACCCGACGAACGACGTCGACGCATCGGGATCGATGACATCCGCGAGACCCAGCCAGTGCTTGAGCTGGTTGGCGATGATCAACACCGCCGCACCGGAAATATATCCCACAAGCACGCTGCGCGAGACGAACTGCAGCAAATCCGCGACGCGCAGGATCGAACCGATCACCGCAATCAAGCCGACCATCAGCACCAAAAGCGGAACCAACTCGGCCCAACGCGGTGCCAGCGTGGGATTGATCGAAAAAAAGCTGAAGAGCATCAGCGCCGTGGCATTGGTCGGCCCAAGCACGGTGTAACGCGACCCGGCGAAAAACGGAGCGATGATTCCCGCCGCGGCGGAGCACAGAATGCCATACACAATCGGCAGCCCGGCGATCGATGAGATGGCGATCGAATGCGGCACGGCCAACAGGGTGACGCTCACAGCCGCTCGGACATCGGCACGGAATTTCCCGAACGTGTATTTCCGGATCGACGGAACAAAAGGAGCCAGGCTGATGCGCTCGACAGCGAACCGGCCTTTCACCTTGCGGCCGGACTTGAGGAGGTTGCGGAACAGGTTCATCAGTCCGGCAGTTTCATTTGAACCGGGCCCGCCGGAAAAGAACCAGCCCGAGGATCACACAAGCCAGGTTGGGGGACCAAAGCATCGCGGTCGCCCCCGCATCGGTTTCGAACTGCTCCGCCAGCATGGTGAGCAGGAAATATCCGGCACCGATCAACAAACTGATGATCAGTCCGCTGGAAGTATCCCGGCGGCGCGCGCCGAGACCCAACGGCACGGCGATGAACGCAAAGGCCAGGCAGGCCATCGAAAACGAATACCGCTTGGTGATTTCCGAACGCAGCTGCACTTTCTTCACCGGCGAGAGTTCGTCATTGGTGGCCACCTGCTTGAGGATTTCCTCATTGCTCATGGCGCTGGCCCGCATCCTCCGCTTGTTGGGATTCTTGAGGTCGATCAACAACGGCTCGGCATTTCCAGCCTCCGCGATTTCAATCCGGCCATCCGCCTTGCGCGTCTCAAAATAGGCACCTTGCAGCTTGACCCGCAGCTGCAGCCTTGCCTCATCAACCGCAAGCGCCGCACGCGACGCATGCACGTAGGTCCGGCCGGAAGTCTTGTCACCCGGAACGTGCTTGAAATGAAACCCCTCGACCCAGTCACCGCTTTTCCCCTCGATCAGCACCTTCTGCACATCCTTGCCACCGCCCCCCCGGAAATTCCCTTGGACCACCCCGGGCTTGAGCAGCGAATCCGGATCCCGCCACGCCTGCTCGTAAAGCAACTGGAGTGACGAGGCCTTGGAGAACGGCACCACATGGATGTTGAGCCACAGGCTGCAAAGCGAAAGCAGCGCTCCAATCAGGAAAACCGGTGCGGCAATCCTCACCAGACTGACGCCCGCCACCCGCAGCGCGGTGATTTCCTGATCCGATGACAACCTCCCGAAAACCAGCAGCACCGCGGAAAGAAAGCCCCAGGGCACCGTATACATCAGCGACAACGGCAACACGCTGACCACATACCGCAGCACCAGCTCCAAGGGGGCTTTCTGATCAACCAGCAGCGGCTGGATTTTCTTGAACAAATTGCCCAGCACCAGCACCAGACCCAACACCAAAACCGCATACAGCGTGCCCAGCAGCACCTGCTTGCCAATATAGCGGTCCAGAATTCGCATCACAGTGCTAGATCGTGAGCCACCCTGCCGCTGCTGTCCAGCGCGGAGAACACCGGATTCCGGTGCCGATGACCGGAATCCCGAGGCTGTTCCCATCCGCCAGAAGGCAGCCCACCCGGATCAGGCACAACCCATCAAGACCGGAAACCTCGCCGGTCTTCCGGGCATGGGCGGTGTTGGATTTGCACTCGTCGCGGATCAGGAGGATGCGGCAAAGGGCTCCGCGGGTTCAGGCACCCCGTCAAAGCCGGGGAGGGATGGCCTGGTGGCGTTCGCCGGATGGGCTGGCGTTTTTCCAAAAGTCTTAGCCCCTCCGCAGGCCTGATCTTTCTGTCAGTGATCGCCCGTCAGATCCCCCGGGGTGAAGCGAGCCAGGACGATCTGTTCGTAGGGCTGTTTTCCGCCACGCTCATACAGGCACAATGCTTGCGACCGATCCGCAAGGACCGCCAGATCCGAATAGGCGCTTGGTCCCGGATGCAATACCAGTTTCCGGGGCCAGGTCCTTCCGTCATCCATACTGGCACGCACCGTCATGTTTTCCCTCCGCGTGCTGGCAGGGTTCGAAAAAAGAATCACCCCATCCCTGTTACCATCCGGCCAGGCATATCGCTCGATGCTGGCCTGGCAAACCGGCTCGACCAACGCACCATCAAAGCCCTTACCTTCCCAGGTCAGACCGCCATCGCGACTGAATGCCCTCTGGCGCAGCTTCTTCGTGGGATCATAACTTCGCATGTTCAACATGAGACGGCCATCCGACAACTCGGCCACCTCGCATTCGTTCACCTGATGATCTGGAGTGCGCCCCCCGAGTTTCCATGTTTTCCCATGGTCGTCGCTGAAGACGACATGCGAATAATAGCGTTTTGACCCGGCTTCCATGTGGTCGCATGCGATCACCAGACGTCCCTTGTGTTTGCCATGAACCAACTGGATGCCGCTCCCGGGTCCGGTGGCATACCATGTCCACTCCGGCTTCTTCACGCCTGCGGTGATCTCGGCTGGTTTTGACCATGTGAGCCCCTCGTCATCCGACGACATCACAAACACGCGGCGCGTGTCCCTGCTCTGCCCGGCGATGATCTGGTTCTCATGGTCGCCGCCCAGATTCCAGGTTGAAAAAAGCCATACTGTTCCTGTTTCCCTGTCCACGACCGGGCAGGGATTGCCACAGGTGTTTTCACCATCATCGTGGATCACCTTCTGCTCTGACCAGGTCCTGCCGTGATCGGTTGAACGTTTGACGAGCAGGTCGATATCGCCGGCATCACCGCCATGCCGCCGGCGTCCCTCGCAAAACGCGAGAAGCGCCCCCTGCCTGGCGACCACAATCGCAGGAATGCGATATGTGTGGTATCCACCGCTGCCGCCTTTCCAAAGCACGGTCTGCCAAATCGCACCATCCCCGGCATGAACCGCAGCCACACTGTACGCCAGAGCCAACACAGCCCGGCGGAATGGTGACGATCGATTCTGCCTTGGATCCATACGATGCGATTTTCAGCAGCCGCAGACAACGTCTGCGACTGTGTTCAGGTCATCCACCGCATGAATACCTTCAGAATTCCATCCGCCAAGCAGGATCTCCGGGGATCAGTTGACCGGAATCCGCTGAGTCGCGGGTTTCGCATCCGGATTCTTCGGGAGGTGCACCGTGAGGATGCCGTCTTTATACTCCGACGTGATTTTTTTCGGGTCGGTTTGTTCGGGCAGTCCGAACGTGCGTTCGAAGTGACCGTAGGCGCGTTCCACACGGTGGTATTTCATGTGGGTTTCCTCCTTCTCGACGCGGCGCTCGCCACTGATGCAGATGGTGCCATCTTCGACGCTCACCTTGATGTCCTCCTTCTTCACTTCAGGGAGTTCGGCTTTGACGACGAATTCCTTGTCATTTTCACCGATGTCCACCGACGGGCACCACTCGGTGAGCTCCATGGGTTCGGATTTTGCCGGGCCAATGGCCAGGGACCGTTGCATTCCGCGCATGAGTTCCTCCATCTCGCGGAGAGGATCCCAGCGCATGATTGGCCGCCACATGTCAGGTTCGCCGGATTTTCCCAGCGGGTTCCATTTGGTTAGCATGTTCATGGTCGTGATGTGTCGGCGGCGGTTACGTTGGTTCTCCAACTCCGGCCGCCGACGTGGCAGAGTTGGAAAATCTGGTTTCCAGGCACCCGCATCAGGAACGGACCTGCCATTCACGTTGCGGACGCATTGCCAGCATATCAACCGGAGGACTCTTGTGAATTGGGCAGCCAGGAGATCAGGCATAGGTGCTTTGACTCGCACGACCATGATGAAAACCCGCATGAACGATGTCCCGGAAAGCGGATATGCCGGCAGCCGCACCACGGGTATGTTCATCCACAATCAAAAAGCCAGGTTCGGCTCTACCAAATGAAAACCCATCACCCCCATTCCTCCGTCATTGACCCCGGGATCCTGCTTTCAGCGGACAATGTCAGCCTATACGGGCAGCTTGAGATTCCGGATGGAGCCAAGGGAGTCGTGGTGTTTGCCCATGGAAGCGGCAGCAGCCGTCTCAGCCCACGGAACCAATATGTCTCCCGCACGCTGAGGGAAGCCGGCCTCGGCACCTTGTTGTTTGATCTCCTGACCCGCGAGGAGGAAAAGGAGGACTCTGTCACGGGCGCGCTGCGGTTTGATCTCAAACTGCTTGCGCGGCGTCTGCTGGGAGCGACACTTTGGTTGGAAAACCAAACACAGGCAAAGCAGCTGGATATCGGCTATTTTGGATCCAGCACGGGAGGAGGAGCCGCCCTCCTGGCCGCCGCGGCACTTGGTGACCGGATTGCCGCAGTGGTGTCGAGGGGCGGCCGACCTGATCTTGCCCGCGAAGCCCTGCCCAACGTGAAATGCCCGACCCTGCTGATCGTGGGAGGACTGGATGAAACCGTGATCCGGCTGAACGAAGAGGCATTGGCCAATCTCCGCTGCAAGAAGGAACTCCGGATCATTCCCGGAGCCACCCATCTCTTCAGCGAACATGGCAAGCTGGAGGAAGTCGCGCGATTGGCCGCGGAGTGGTTCTCCATGCACATGGCTGGCGGCACGGCATGCCGACACGGGGCATGATTGCGCCCCGCCTGCGGAAGATGGATTTTGCGCCGCTTGGGAAATTGTGCTCCGATGCCCGCGCAACAATGTCCGCCGTGGAAGACAGGAAGCCAGCAATGACACTGACGGTTGCCGAATGGCGGAATCGTCAGGCGGAGCACCGGGCTCGTGCGGAGAAACACACGCTTCCAGCGCGAAAGCGCCGTGACCAAGGCTTGCCCCACCCGGTTCTGGATTTCCTTTTCGTGTATTACCCGTTTGCCTTTTCGCTGCTGGAAAACTGGCATCCGGGTATTGGCGCGGTGATGGAGTGGGACTCCCAGACCCTGCCGGAATCGTTTGCGGCACGCCACCATCGGATGACAACCCGAGGATTCACCGCATGCCCCGGCAACCTAACAGAAAAAGAGCGGCAGAGACTGGCTTGGACACGCGAACTGCTGGAAGCTACCCGCGACCGGCCGCCGAACTTCGCCTGTCACGGACTGCACGAGTGGGCGATGGTCTACGGCGGCAGGCAGGTGCGCCATGAGAAAACCCTGGCGCTGCGGCTTCCCCAGGCGGAGATCGACGCACTGGTCGGATCCCGCCCGGTGTGTTGCTCCCATCACGACGCGTTCCGGTTTTTCGCGGTGGAGGCACGCGCGTTCAACCGGATGCAGCCAACACTCGAAAGCCGCATCCTGATGGAACAGCCGGGCTGCCTGCACGCCAACATGGACCTCTACAAGTGGGCTGCCAAAGCCATGCCATGGGTCGGATCAGAACTGTTGCTGGATTGTTTCGAACTGGCCGTCGATCTGCGCTCCCTCGATATGCGGGCCAGCCCGTACGACCTCAGCCCATGGGGGTATGAACCGGTGTGCATCGAGACATCCGCAGGCCGGGCGCGCTACGAACAGGAGCAAAAACAACTCGCCGTCAGGGCCGTCCCGCTGCGGGAATCTTTGATCGCCAGTCTCGGCAAGGTGCTGGCAGAGGCACCACCCTGCGGAGCGTCGTCATTCTGACGACTGCGTGCCCCGGACATCCTGTCCGCCAAAAGG
>CAYNQJ010000051.1:0-29648 GCA_964399305.1 uncultured Luteolibacter sp. | reverse complement strand
CGCCCGTCTGGCCAAAATCTATTCACGTCTCTGATCCAAATGTTGGACACCGTTGCAGTTACCAAGCGGTTCCGGGGGCGTTGGGAAGCGGGATTCCACTCGATGTTGGGCCCCATTGCGCCAAGATGCCGGGCGGGCACACAATCATCCGGCATGCTCCCGTCATCCGGAGCAGGTCATGCGATGATCCCGAGCGGGGCGGTGGTTTTCCAGTCGCCGCGGGTGAAATCCGGGAAGTCCTGCGGCATTCCGTCCTCCGCCACGGATTTCTCGCTGAGCGGAGCGACGGCGGACCAGAAGCAACCCTCATAAACGTTCTGATCGAGTGGCTCGCCTTTTCTCAGGCATTCGATGATGCGAAAGAGCATCAGGAAATCCATGCCGCCATGACCGCCCATCTTCCGGGCCATATCGCCCAAGCGCTTGAACAACGGGTGCTCGTAGGTTTCCGCGATCGCGGCGAATTCCTCGCTGCCTGTCCAGTGGTGGTAATCCCGGGTGACTCCCTCAACCGCCATGGCGTCTGGAAACCCTTTGAGGGTGCCGAGCGTGCCCTGGATGAGGTTGTGGCGGGTGTACGGCCGTGGCGAGGTTTCGTCCCACTGCACCAAAATCGTGCGCCCGAGTTGAGTCTTGATGATCGACGTGTTGATGTCGCCGCACTTGTAGTCGAGCGATTTGAATTCGGGCTTGGTCAGGTGTTCCGACTTCGCCGCGAAAAGGGCGCGGCCCTTCGCCGGCGACGAGAAGGAAACCAGACGGCGGAAGTTGTCATCGCTGCGGGCGAGATTCATGTATTGCGCGACCGGCCCGAGGCCGTGACACGGATAGAGGTTGCCATTGCGGTTGGCGTAGTGGTGGGTGCGCCACGAACCGGTGCTGTCGCCGCCATTCATCTGACCGCGCAATTCGTGGATGTAGGCGGCTTCGGCATGGAGCAGCTCGCCGATGACGCCCTGGCGGACCATGTTGAGATACAACAGCTCCTCACGGCCGTAGTTGACGTTTTCCATCAACATGCAGTGGCGGCCGGTGGCTTCGGACGTGTTCACGATGTCCCACATCTCCCCAATGGTGATCGCGATCGGAATTTCAACAAACGCATGACCGCCCGCCTTCATCACGCCGATCGCGTGTTCCGCGTGCTTTTCCCAAGGAGTCGCGACAATGACCGCGTCCGGCCGCGTCTCCCCAAGCATCTTCCGCCATGCCTGATCATCGCCGCTGTAGAGCTTCGGATCATGGCCATGCGCCCTGGCGTTGTCCCCGCTATGTTTCGCGCGACCGGCGTCGAGGTCGCAGATGCCGATGATTTCGACGCCTTCGATCACCGCCAGTTGTGAGGCGTGTCCCGAACCCCTGTTGCCCACGCCGATGAACGCACACTTCACCTTTTCAAGCTTGGGCGCGGCGAAGCCGCCCATGTATTTCGAGCCGGATGGACGCGAGGGCGCGGCGGGCGCGGCCTGCACGCCCGCTGGCAGTGCCGCCAGCCCGGCGGCGAAACCCCCGAGACCCTTGATGAAATCGCGGCGCGGACTCGGGTGATGGGACTCGGACGGGGGTGTCATCTGTTTCTGGTGGTTTCGCGGGTTTTGGGTGGATCTGGACGAAATCCACTTCATCACGAGATAACCCGGGTCGCGGCTGCGACGTCAAGGTTCAATCCGACACGCCCGTGCTGATGACTCCCATGGACGATGAACCACATGCGGCGCTTCACGGGTATCAATCAGAACGAATCGCGCGATGGAGCTGCCAGCGATGCATGCCTGTGCGGGTGCTTGGCATCGGAGCGCATGGATGGCCGCTGCATTTCATTTCCACCCGGCAGCTGCATCATGTAGCGGCTTGTGACCGTCGCACTTTTCCCGCGCAGCGGATTTTCCCTCCGAAGACAGCGACGGTCACAATGATAAAATGTCAGACAAATAATCGAGAATTCTGCTTACGGGCATGTGATGAAGTGCCATGCATCCCATCCCTGCGGGGTTTACATCCTCACCATAAGTTTCTCGCCACGGTTCAGGGTCACCGGCAGGTCCGGGCGGACGGTGATGGTGTCTGATGTGACGGATGTTTTGGATGGGATATCCCGTGGTTCAGCGTCCTTGTGGCCGGTGATTGTGAGGAAGGGTTTGCCGGTTTTGTGGCCGGGTGCCAGTTGCAGTTTGATCTCGCGCAGTTCGAGGCGGCCGTATGCCACTTCAATCATATTTTCCTCTATGCCATTGGAAATTTTCCGGGAGAACAGGCCCCATCCTTCCGCACCGGTGAAGAAGGAAACGTGGTCGTTTGGTTTCCAAACGGGCGCGAACCCGATCGAGGCTGTGGAGGCGTCATAGCTGAAGCCCTGGCATGCCACCAACACGCCCCAGATCGCCATCGCCCGGGCATAGAACTTGCCGCATTCGTCGTCACCGAAGGGGTTGCCGGTGTAGCCCCAGTTGGAGAATCCGGGTGCCTGTTCCCACGCGGGGCTCGGCGTGGGGCGCAAACGCCCATCGTAACGGTCGGCGGCCGCGCGAAGAACGGCGAAGCCTTCGCGTGTGAGCCCGCATTGGACCATCAGACAGGCGGCGCAGTATTCGAACCCGCTCATGATTTCCTCGGTGTATTGAATGACGTTCGGTGATGCGGGGCGGCCGCCTTTGGGCCACGTGCCTTGGATCAAGCCGGCGTCGCCTGCTTCGCAGAACACCCTTGGCTTCTGGAGGAAGCCATCGAAGGAGGGATGAAAATTGTATTTGAACAAAGAAGTCATGGCCGAGCGCACATGCTCAGGCGGGAACAACCAGCCGAGATCGATCTGAAGCGCCCACCATTGGCCCAGCATCTGATCGATGTAGCAGCCGGTCAGGTAGTCCTTGCGTGGTGTCGCGTCGGGCACCTGGATAAAATATTCTCCGTTGAACAGAGCCTTGTCCTGATGGGTCTTGCCGGCTTCGAGAATCTTCCCGTAGCGCTCCGCGGCGGCCGCATCGTTTTGCGAACGAGCCATGGTCGTCGCCGCCGCCAGGGCGCAGAGGTAGGTGCTGCCCAGCCAGGATGTCGTGCCGCCATGCTCGCCGTCCATCGCGTGCTGTGGGCCGGACAGCATTCCATTCCCATCGGAGTCCCAGCGTGCGATCATATAGTCCAGCGCCTTCTTGATGGCCGGCCACTGACCCGCCAGCCATTTGGGGTTGGTGCTCGTCTGCTGTTCGCGCAAGGCGGCGGTGATTTCGTGGCACATGCCGTCGAACGCCGCAAAATCGCGCCCCCAACCGGTGAAACGAACCGTGATCATGCCGTCGGGCCGCATGTGCGTGAATATTTGCTCGCGCATCCGGCGTGCGATTTCGGGGAACAGCCGCGCGTGTGCCTGCGGATATCCCCACACGTGCGTGGCGTTACCTTCGCAGCATCCGCTGCCCGGATTGCATCCCTCGAAGGCGTAGAAGAACCCGTCTTTCGCCCAATGGCAGGTCATGCTGCTGAGGATCGCCACCTGCGAGGATATCCGGTCGAGCAGCCAGTGTGGCAGGTTGGTTTTATAAAGCGTCTCGTGGTAGAGGCGGGTGTCACCGGTGAGTTGGGGGAGCCGCCGGATGACATCCCGTGCCACGGACAACGAGTCGGGCCACCAGTTTTCGTACATGTTACCCCGGTGCGGTCGGTCCGCGTGAAACCCGGTGTTGAGGAAATGCCAAGCCAACACGAACGTCACCGTTCGTTTCCCGCCGGGAGGCAGGACAAACGGCACTTCCAGCGCCGCGGTCGCCGTCTCACCTTCCGGCGTCGGGCCGAATTCGGACAAGTCCTCGAAACCGAAACCCGATGTCCATCGCGCGGTGGGCTTCGCACTGGTTTCCGGAGTGGCGAGCGCGAGGTCACCGTAGGTCGAATCGTCCTTGCTTCGTCCCGAACCCAGATATGCTAACACGCCATCCTGGTCGCGCAGGATGCGGTTGATGTTTTTCCCGTAGGTCGCCGACCGGTTGCCATGGATCGGATTCGGCAACCGGTATCCGATTGGATTCTGCTGCGTCGCAAGGAAGCTGACTTTCACCGGTTCGTTGCCGGTGTTCTCTGCGGTGAGGCTGAAGATGCCACAGGGGATGCTCGAATCCCGCACGTTCAGAGGGACCAGCGGGCTGAAAACCTCCATGCTCACTTGCACCGGCAGAGCCGGCTCTTCAAAGGTGAACCAGCCGAACGGATACTCGCCGCTGAAGTTCAGCGAGGACATGGGAGTAAAGCTTTCAACAGCGACCGTTTGGAGCGCCCTCGTCACCGGGACGGCCTCCCCGGCCTGTGCGCGCACCGCGAAGAAGCTGTTTGGAATTTCCACTCCCTGATAGTTCCGGAAGATTTGCCAGCTATGCCGTCGTGCCTCACCGTTGATCTGGATCGGGCCGGCCGCGATGCCGCCGATCGGCAGGCTGATGGCACCCAGTTGTTGGCCCCGGTAGATCCGTCTTGTGCCGGCATCGAACAACCGGTGTTCATCCATCAGCTCGGCCAGTCGTTTGACTTTTTCCTCCGGAGTGGCGTTCGCTGCGAGTCCCGGTCCGGGCCATTGTGCCAGAAACGCGCCGGCCGCCGCGCTCAATCCCGTGGTTCTCATGAACACACGACGGTTCATTTCGCTGAATTCGTGCGGTTTCATGGGGGGATGGCTGACATCTTTTCATGCATGGAACGCCATGCGCTCCGGACTTTTTTCAGAAACCGCCCCCGGTCGGCATTTGATATGGGTGCATCAATCCAATCAGCCGCATATGATCAAAACACACACAATAGAGCATTTTAAATCATCCAATAGCCGCGAAGGAACGCAGAGAACTCAGAGAATAAAGATCCATCCCAAAAACTTTTGCGCTATTTGCGTTCTTTTGCGGCAAAAAACGTGCCATTTAATGGCTACGGTTTTGATGAAAACGCTGTAGAAGAAAGGTCGGGAACCGCCTGCGAGGAATGCCTGGGCGGTTGATTGGCATCGGCGTGCATGGATGGCCACATGCATTTCATTTTTAGCTGGCAGCGCAAAGCAGGTGGAGATTCCGGCAAGGCTGTCAGTGACCAGACTCTCTATCATGGGTCATGTTGTGATGGCCCGGGAACATCTTCTCACTTTTCCCGGAAACCCAGCGACGGTCAGAGACCGCCGTTACATTTCACTGCGTGGAAGCGGGTGGAAATGCCATTGCCGGCGACGATGGCGGCGAGTCGTTCGGGATGGCGGCCGTGGGTGATGTGGGTTTCGATGCCTGCTTCGACGGCGAATTTCACGGCGTCGAGCTTCGAGGCCATGCCACCCATGGAGAAGCGGCCCTTGTCATCGCGGACGTGGCGGAGGATTCTGACCACATCAGCCTGGCCTGAATGATTCTTTAGTTGTTTTTTCAAAGTCGAATTGGCTCATCCTCGATAGGCTTCCGCGCTATGATTGGCGATATGGTCAAAACAAGAACGGCAAGACAGGCGGAAGCGGGCATTCATGCAACCGATGGTCTGGGTTAAAAGCCCATTTTGTAGCCCAGCGATACCCCGCCGTTGTTCAATCCGCCTTCCATCTGGCGCATGTATGCATCCATTGTCACTGCCTTGAACTCATCCAGCATATAGTTGATGCCGATTGACGAAGTAAAACTCCAGTCGCTCAGTCCGGCCTGGCCGTGGTAGGAAGCGGAACCAAAGTCACCCTCCAAGCGGAACGTGTCCGGATCTCCTCCCAGCACTCGCTCCAGCCCCAGGCTGAGATGGTAGTTGGCCTTGTCCGCCAATGGGCCTTTCAGACGGACGCCGAACGCCCCAGTGGTGTAGGCCTCTTCATAGGCATCGTAACTGAACGGATCCTGCACATCGCCAGCGGCGCTCCTGTCGTTATAACCGTCGCGGGTGGAATTCACATAGTTCAGGCTCACAAAGGGCGTCATGACGTGCTGCTTCGGAAGAGTAAGGCCCCAGCCTGCCTCGATCCCCGCACCGTAGGTATCGAAGCCGGCATTCCCGGAAGCTGAGTTTGCGTCACCCAGGAGATTGGCATGGGTGAAGTCCGCATCACCATGCTCATAGGCTGCGGAAAACCGCATCTGAAAGCCGGTCCCATTCGCTGCTTGGGAGTAGCCAAGGAAGCCGCCCAGGATCGGAAGTCTATCAATATTTTGGATGCCTTCGATGTCATCGCCATCAAAGCGCCAGTTCATGAAGGCACCGATGCGCACTTGCTCGTTTAGGCGTTTGGCGGCGATCAGTCTGCCGGACAGTTCCCCGAGGGTGCCGCCGCCGATGTCCTTACCGTCATAGGAGTTGTATCCTCCCAGCCAGGCGACGCACACGCCATGCTTGTCAAACAAGTCGCAGTCGTAATCGAGCGCTTGGCGGACAGCGAGCCAGTTTTGTCTCAGGAAGAATCCCTGCGGCTCGGCCATATCCGTGCCAAAGTTGAGCACGTTGAGGTCCCAGTTTTCATCGATTCCGTCGATCCGCAAGGTCGCGTCTGACAATACAGAGAGAATTCCGTGGCCGCCGGCGGTGATCTCGCCCTCATTGGTGATTTCGCCGGAAGCCAAGCCAATCACCACATTGGCATATGCGCCTGTGGGTGCGGCGCTCATATGGCTGGCGATCACCGTCATTGGCTGGGCGCTACCGCTACTTTTCAGGGATAACTGGCCATAACTCACCGGGGAGTTGATGATGACCTCATAGATGCCAGGCAACTCACCCCAGAACGTAAGCGGAGCCACATTGCCCCCCTGGGAATTTTTCAGGCGTGAAATGCTACCAAAGTTTTCGACTCCATGGTGTTTTTCACCAAGTGCGTTCAGGCCACCGGCGATCCAACTCAAATTGGCAATCTCGGAGCTTGCTCCCGACTCAATCAAAATACCTGCACCGCCTGAGGTGGCACCGCCACCGAAATCACCGCCAAGGATCCTCCCCCAGTTGGTGATTGAATTACCCGAGCCGCTCAACCGGACGCCTGATCCACCATTGCCGGCAACACCACCAAGTCCACCAAGTCCGCCGCTTCCGCCGTTTCCGCCGCTTCCGCCGCTTCCGCCGCTCTGCACTTCGGGATTGTAAGCTGGCGCATAGCTTGGCGGATACTCGTCACCGAACTCTTCCTCTGGCGATTGACCTGCTACGCCCGGAGCCTCAGCTGCGGCAATATTCGCTGTGGGAAAGGGAGAGCCACCTGTTCCACCTGCTCCACCTGCTCCACCTGAGCTGCCGGCGCTACCATCAAAGCCATTTATGCCTGTTGCCCCGGACAGGCCACCTCCAGCCCCGCCAAGGCCACCCAGGCCGCCATTGCCGCTGTCAAGGCCAGCGATGTCAGAGGACCAGCCGTCGCCGCCATTGCCGCCGTTTCCTCCGTTGCCATCAAAGCCGTTTGAGCCTGAAACACCCAACCCTGCTCCCACGCCGCCAGGGCCACCTGGGCCACCGGCTCCGCCGTCGCCACCGGCTCCGCCGTCGGGGGATTGTTCATCGCCATCGGCCCCGTAGCCGCCATCACCCCCCATGCCGCCATTACCGCCATTGCCGCCATTACCATCTGCACCATTGAAACCGGTTCCAAGTGCCAGCCCACCCGTGCCACCTGCTCCGCCCGCGCCACCTGCTCCGCCATCTTGTCCTGCGGCACCGTTTCTGGACAACAGAGTGCCATCAGGACCAGCCGCACCATCGGCCCCGTTGCCGCCAGCTCCCCCCATACCGCCAAAACCGCCATTTCCGGCTCCAGTGGCCAAGCCACCGGTCCCCCCGGCACCACCATTTCCGCCGCTTGCGCCAGAAAGCGTTGCGGAAGCGCCGGCCCCGCCGTTACCGCCGCTACCGCCGTTACCATCAAAGCCGTTTGAACCTGCCAAGCCGGACGCCCCACCTCCTGCCCCGCCAAGGCCAGCCGAGCCACCGGCTCCGCCGTCGCCACCCGCGCCACCGTTCGGTGAAATCGCATCGCCATCCGCACCATTGCCGCCGGCTCCTCCCATGCCGCCATGACCGCCATCGCCGCCGTAGCCATCGGCGCCATTGAAGCCGGTGCCAAGTGCCAGCCCACCCGTGCCGCCTGCTCCGCCTGTCCCACCTGCTCCACCATTACCTGCGTTGCCGCCATCTTGTCCTGCGGCCGCGCCATCAGGACCAGCCGCGCCATCGGCCCCGTTGCCGCCAGCTCCCCCCATACCGCCACTGCCGGCATTTCCGGCTCCAGTGGCCAAGCCACCGGTCCCCCCGGCACCACCATTTCCGCCGCTTGCGCCAGAAAGCGTTGCGGAAGCGCCGGCCCCGCCGTTACCGCCGCTACCGCCGTTACCATCAAAGCCGTTTGAACCTGCCAAGCCGGACGCCCCACCTCCTGCCCCGCCAAGGCCAGCCGAGCCACCGGCTCCGCCGTCGCCACCCGCGCCACCGTTCGGTGAAATCGCATCGCCATCCGCACCATTGCCGCCGGCTCCTCCCATGCCGCCATGACCGCCATCGCCGCCGTAGCCATCGGCGCCATTGAAGCCGGTGCCAAGTGCCAGCCCACCCGTGCCGCCTGCTCCGCCTGTCCCACCTGCTCCACCATTACCTGCGTTGCCGCCATCTTGTCCTGCGGCCGCGCCATCAGGACCAGCCGCGCCATCGGCCCCGTTGCCGCCAGCTCCCCCCATACCGCCACTGCCGGCATTTCCGGCTCCAGTGGCCAAGCCACCGGTCCCCCCGGCACCACCATTTCCGCCGCTTGCGCCAGAAAGCGTTGCGGAAGCACCGGCCCCGCCGTTGCCGCCGCTACCGCCGTTGCCATCAAAGCCATTTGTACCCGCAAGCCCGCCTTTTCCACCTCTGATGGTTCCGCGGTTTTCTATGATCAAAGCAGCCCCTGAAATACCGGCTCCTCCAGAACCACCTATGCCGCCAAAACCGCCATTTCCGCCGGCTCCTCCATTACCCCCATTTCCTCCGGCTTGGCCGGCACTTCCATCTTCCCCGGCACCACCAATGCCGCCATCTCCTCCGGCCCCTCCATTACCCCCAGCCCCACCGTCACCAGCCGCACCGCCATCCCCACCGCTTACCGTGGCGCAACCCGCAATGTATAGCAGAGCATTCGAACCAGTAATACCCACCAGACCACCAGATCCTGCGGTGCCCACCGAGCCGTTTCCGCCGGCGGTGCCGTCAATCCCATCGGTGCCGGCAATCAATGCTGATCCGTTTTGACCAACTCCACCGCTTGTTCCATCAATGCCATCACCACCATTGTCCCCAGCCAAGCCACTGTCACCCACTACAGTGGTTGTGGACATGACGTAATATTTCGATGTTGTCAGTACGATCCCGGCAGCATGAACAGCGGGCGACAGAGCCGCAATCGAAGCCGCCAAACCAGTTGCCATCACCGCAGACGAAACGGAACTTATGGCCGTCCGGTTCGATGCATTGTTATCTTTGGATGAAAAAAACAGTTTTTTGGGGTTGTGAGACATATGATTTTGATTTTTGAAAACTGATGAAATTTTTGTTTTTGCGGCACTGCGGCAGCTTTGCGCCATGTGAGTCTGACTGGGCACCAAAGTGCGAAAATGCTGGGTGTGACTCTCCGGTTTGCGAGGTTCTCGTCAGGATAACTGCCGCAATGGTGCAAATTATGCGCATCCGGTCCCGGGATTGTTCAGATTGAAAGCTGTTGCGAGGTTCTTGATGAACATCACGACTCGTCAAGTAGCGGCAACCGGCAAAAAAATCTCCTCTTCTCTAAACCGCCTTCGCAGCCGCACAACATTCCACCCGTCAAACAAGAAACAGCTGCAGATTTGCTGAATTCGCTCTTTTGCTTCGCCATGAACATCGGCGCAGCTGAAATTCCTTCCATCGCGACGGAACAGGTCCGACGGTCAGGCCGTTAGATTTCCACCGGATGGAAGCGGGTGGAAATGCCATTGCCGGCGACGATGGCGGCGAGGCGTTCGGGATGGCGGCCGTGGGCGATGTGGGTTTCAATGCCTGCTTCGACGGCGAATTTCACGGCGTCGAGCTTCGAGGCCATGCCTCCCATGGAGAAGCGGCCCTTATCATCGCGGACGTGGCGGATCGCGTCGGCGACATCCGTCACCTCAGGGATCCGTTCGCCGCTATCGGGGTCGATCAGTCCGTCCACGCTGGTGAGCAGGATGATGCGGCTGGCACCGGCGAGTTTGGCGACGCGCGCGGAGAGCATGTCGTTGTCGCCGAACTTCAGTTCCTCGACCGCCACCGAGTCGTTCTCATTGATGATCGGCAGGATCCGGGGTTCGGACATCAGCCGGCCGAGGGTGGCGGTGACATATTGTGCGCGCTCCGGAGTCGATAGGTCGGAGGCGGTGAGCAGGACCTGGGCGACGGTCACATCGAAGTGGGCGAACAGGCTGCTGTAGGTTTGCATCAGGCGGGCCTGGCCGACGGCGGCGCAGGCCTGGCGCGTGGCGGTGTCCTGCGGGTATTCCGTCAGGCCGAACGCGGAAACCCCGGAGCCGACCGCGCCGGAGGAAACCAACAAACAACGGTGGCCGCCATCGATCAATGCGGCGATCGCCGCCGTCAGGTGGACGAGGGCCGCGTGGTCGAGGGTGCCGTCGGCGGACTTGGTGAGCACGCCGGTGCCGGCCTTGATGACGGTGAGATCGGAGACCATGGGGAAAACGGGTTGTCGTTGCGCTTGGTGGTTAGGGGGATTTCTCCCGGTGCGCCACTCCAAACGACGCGCGGGCGTCGAGCGGCTTGCGGCAGCGCAGCCGTTGGACCGACTTGCCCTCGCTTTCCCACAGCAACTGGAAGTCGGTTTTCGGGTAAAAAAAAGTGTCCTCGCTCCATTCCAGGATGTCGAAGCCACCGAAGTCGCGGACTTTTTCCACGGTCCACTCGAAGTAGTCCTCGTGGTCGGTCATGAACAGGAACTCGCCGCCGGGGCGCAGGGCGCGGCGCACGGCCTCGAGAAAATCCTGCTGGATCAGGCGGCGCCGGTGATGGCGGACCTTCGGCCAGGGGTCGGGACACAGCAGGTGGATGCGCGAGACCGCGGCATCCGGCAGCAGCCACTCGACCACATACCGGCTTTCGAGGCGCAGCACCCGTGCGTTGTCGAGCCCCTGGCGGGTGATCTTCCTGCAGACCTTGCGCGCCCTGCCTAACAGACGTTCGACCCCGAGGAAGTCGCGCTCGGGATGGTGGCGCGCCATGCCGATGAGAAACGATCCGTCGCCACAGCCGAGGTCCACTTCCAGCGGTCGGTCGTCGCGGATGATTTCGTCCGCCTCAAGCCTGCGGAAATAATCGGCGGGGACGAACTCACCGTCCATCGCGGGGCGTGGCAAAGTGTGAAGCGCCTGGCGGGTCATTGTTAGAATGGCGGATCAGGATTTGGCCTTCGCCTCGAGCGCGGCGGTCAGGCGTTTCTTGTAATCGATGATTTCCGCCTCGTTTTCAAAGCCGACGATCAGGGCATCGACACATCCCAGATTGAGGACGAAGCGCAACGACTCATCGATCTTTGCCGGATTATTGCGGAACTCGCCTTCGCCGATGAGTTTCATGCCAATGACGCCTTTCCCGGCGGCATGGATGCGTTTCAGGATGGGAACCACCGCGTCGGCCGGTCCGTCCATCTTGACACCCCACGGATTGATGCGGGAGTGGACGACATCCACCCACGGATCGGCGGCGGCGGCTTCGAGCGCCTCCAGGCTGTGGCAGGAACATCCATGGGCGCGGATCCAGCCTTTTTCCTTGGCCTTGGCCAGCGCGTCCATGTGCGGCCGATAGGTTTTCGTCCAGTCCGCCGCAGTCTGGCAATGGAGCTGCACGAGGTCGATGTGATCGGTGTCCGCCTCGCGCAGGAAGCGTTCGATGACCGCCGTGCTGTTGTCGCGCGGCTCATCGGCCGGGATGCCGCCTTGCGGGTGGCACCAGATTTTGGAGACCAGCACGAAACTCTCGCGCGGCTTGTCCTTGAGCGCCTTGGCGACCATCGGCAGGCTGCCATAGGAATCGGCGCAATCGAACAAGCGTACTCCTTCGTCGTAGGCGCGGCGCACGGTGTCGGTGAAATTTTTCTCGCCGGACCGTTGCAGCGCGTTGCTGCGGTTGGTTGCCTTGACTCCGGTGCCCATGCCTAACAGCGGCACGTTGAGGCTGCGGCCGAGCTTGACCGATGGCGGACCGGCGGCATGGGCGACATCGCCCCACAGTGCGCCGACGGCACCAGCGGCGGCGATCCGGAGGAACTGGCGGCGCGAGCCATGCGGAGTCGGGAGGGAATCGTTCATGCGGGTGGGGGGGTATTGCGGCAGCTTGGCGGCGTGCGCGGATGAGGGCGAGTAAAAATCAGCCGTGCAGGCAGTGATCGATCGTCTTGAGAATGTCTCCGCGGCCGTCGCGGCTTTTGGCGGAGCTGGTCAATACTTCCATTGGCTGGCGTGCCGGGCCGCCGGCGGCGAGCGCTGCGAGGAACTCCGCGATGCGGGCCTGGGTTTTCCCGGCGGATTGCTTGTCGGTCTTGTTGAAAACCAGCGCGTAGGGCGTACCGGTTGCGGCCAGCCAGCAGATGAAGTCGAGGTCGATGCGTTGCGGGGCGAGCCGTGCGTCGATCAGGACGAAGACGCGCCGCAGGTTGGCACGGCCCTGGAGGTAGTCGCCGACGAGTTCGTTGAAATCAAAACGTTCGTCCTTCGCGACCTTGGCGAAGCCATATCCGGGGAGGTCGACCAGGCTCCATGAATCATTCATCAGGAAAAAATTGAGCAGGCGGGTTTTTCCCGGAGTGGCGGAGACCTTGGCGAGGGCCTCGCGGTTGGCGAGCATGTTGATCAACGACGATTTGCCGACGTTGGAGCGGCCGATCAAAGCGAACTCCGGGCGTTCCCAGACCGGGCACGCGGCGGGGTCGCGCACGCTGGTGATGAATTCGGCGGATTTGATTTTCACGGGCGGAGAGTCGGCCGGGACTGCCGCCACGGCAATTCCGGATTTTGGCAAGATTTCCCACCGGTCGGCTGCCGTGCGGATTGACGAGCGGGCGGCGGGAGGGCACGCTCACCCGCATGAACGAGCCGCCGCTGGTTGGAATCATCATGGGAAGCACGTCCGATTGGCCGACGATGGAGCACGCTGCCCGCACCTTGAACGACTTCGGTGTGGCATGGGAGGCGGAGGTCGTCAGTGCGCACCGGACGCCCGACAAGTTGTTCGGTTACGCCGCTGCGGCGCGCGGCCGGGGCCTCAAATGTGTAATCGCCGGCGCGGGCGGCGCGGCGCACCTGCCCGGGATGACCGCCGCCATCACCGACCTGCCGGTGCTCGGCGTGCCGGTCGAGTCCAAAGCGCTCAAGGGCATGGATTCCTTGCTTTCCATTCTCCAGATGCCCGCCGGGATTCCCACCGCTACCTTCGCGATCGGCAAGGCCGGCGCGGTGAATGCCGCGTTGTTCGCCGTCGCGATGCTCGCCAACGAATCGCCCGGACTGGCGGAAAAACTCGCGGCCTTCCGCGCCCAACAAACCGCGTCGGTGAAATCCGCCCAGTTGCCCGAACTCGAATGACCCAAATGCCGAGCGAGAAGATTTCCATTCATGCGCCGCATTGTGTGGTCGGCGTGATCGGCGGCGGCCAGCTCGGGCGGATGCTTGCGCTGGCGGCGCGCCGCATGAACGTCCGCACGGCGGTCTGGACCGGCGGCCTCGAAGCCCCGGCCGTGGAAGTGGCGGACGAGGTGATCGATCTGCCGTTCGACGATCCTGAAGCGCTGCGGCGGTTTTGCAAAGTCGCCACGGTGGCCACCGTCGAGTTTGAAAACATCCCGCGTGCGACACTCGATGCGGTGGCGGAACACATTCCTCTGCACCCGTCGCCGCAAGCGGTCGGCATCTGCCAGAACCGCGAGCGTGAAAAGAATTTCCTGCGCGAACACGGCATCCCGTGTACGGATTTCGAAGTGGTTTCCACCGCTGGGGAGCTGGGTGCCGCGATGCGCAAACTCGCCGGTCCGGCCGTGCTGAAGACCGCCGATTTCGGCTACGACGGCAGCGGGCAGATCAAGCTCGATGGCAGTGAGGATCCGGATTCCGTTTGGAAGAAATTCGCCGCGCCGCGTGGTGTGTTGGAAGCCTGGGTGCCCTTCGAGCTGGAGATTTCCGTGATGGCCGCGCGCGACGCCGACGGTGTGACCGTGACCTATGACCCTGCGGAAAACCGTCACCGCAGCCATATCCTCGATGTCTCGATCGTGCCCGCGCGCATTCCTGCGGCGGTTGCCGCTGAGGCGGAGGCCATCGCCCGCAAGGTGGCGGAAGCCCTCGATTACCGCGGGATTCTCGGCGTCGAGTTTTTCGTCAAGCAGAACGGCGTGTTGTTGGTCAATGAGATCGCGCCGCGCCCGCACAATTCCGGCCATCATACCATCGACGCCTGCGTGACCTCGCAGTTCGAACAACAGCTGCGGATGGTGACCGGCATGCCGGCCGGCTCACCGCGGCTGCTTTCGCCGGTGGTGATGCTTAATTTGTTAGGCGATCTGTGGCCCGGCGAGACAACCCCGCCCGATTGGCGGCCGCTGTTTGCCGACGGCTCGGCCTCTCTCCACCTTTACGGCAAGCGGCACGCCAGCCTGCGTCGCAAAATGGGTCACGCCAATTTCCTCGGAACCACGGTGGATGACGCCCTGGCCCGGGCCACCGCCCTCCAGCAGCAGTGGTTCCGCGATGCCGCCGGACGCGCTTGAACGAAATCACCGGCACAGGATCCATGTGGCCGCTTGCATTTCCGGCGTTTGCACTTATCTCAAGCGCATCATCTCCAAAACCATGGGCGAACAAGAACTTCTCAATCTCTCACGCACCCCGGGCGTCCCCGGCTGGCGGCTGAACCTCGCCCGCTGGGTGGAATCCACCCGCGTCCAAAGCTGGATCATCGCCATCATCCTCATCAACGCGATCATTCTCGGGCTGGAAACCTCGCCGTCCGCCATGGCTGCCTGGGGAACCTTGCTTGTCACCCTCGACAAACTCTGCCTCAGCGTATTCCTCGTGGAAATCGTCCTCAAGCTCGCCGCTTATCGCGGGCTGTTCTGGCGCAGCGGATGGAATCTGTTCGATGTGGCCGTGGTTGCGATCGCCCTGGTGCCGGGCGCCGGGCCATGGGCTGTGCTGCGGTCCCTGCGGGTGCTGCGGGTGCTGCGTCTGCTCACCGTGATTCCCTCGCTGCGCAAAGTGGTTGCCGCATTCCTTCACTCGATTCCGGGGCTTGCCGGTGTGGTCGCGGTGATGACGATATTCTTTTACACGGCAGGGGTGTTGGCCACCCGTTTGTTTGGAGAGAATTACCCCGATTGGTTCGGCACGCTGGGGCGAAGCCTTTACTCGTTGTTTCAAATCATGACGCTGGAGAGCTGGTCGATGGGGATTGTGCGGCCGGTGATGGAAACCCATCCCTGGGCCTGGGCGTTCTTCGTGCCGTTCATCATGATCGCCACCTTCACCATCCTCAATCTTTTCATCGGCATCATCGTTTCCACGATGCAGGAACTTGCGATGCTTCCGGATCCTCATGCTGTCGAAAACGAGCTCGCCCCTCTGCTGGAACGCATGGAAGCCGACATCAAAACCCTCCGAACCACCGTCGAGCGCCTGCGCAGTCAAGACAAGTAAAGAGCAGAATCAGCGGCGCATGCGAATGCGCCGCTACAGCCGGGGCCGGCGATAAACCAGCGACGGTCGCAGACCACCACTGGAGTCCGGGCTTCCCGATTGTACGCCGGAGATGCTGATGGACAATCTTCCGCCCATGAGCAGCGGCTGGTGGGGTTGTTCATGGCCTGCGGGAAACCCGAAAACCACGGGATAGGCATATGGCTCGACCGCCTCACGGATGATTTCACAGGCCGTGCGTCCGTAAGGCGTGGCGCCGTCCCGAATGCCGGTGAAATACCCGACGACCAGGCCGGAGATTTTTTCCAACACGCCGCCGGTCTTAAGGTTCTGCATCATCCGGTCGATCTGATAGTGATGCTCGCCGATGTCCTCGATGAACAGGATCCCGCCCTTGGGCCGGATGTCGAGAGGCGTGCCGCGCAGGCTTTGAAGGATCGCCAGATTGCCGCCAATCAGACGGCCGGTGGCCTTGCCCGCGCGGTTGAGCGGATGGGGCGCGATGTCGTATTCCGGCAGCCGGCCTTCGAGCATGCGGATGATCTGCAGAAATCCGCTGGTGGGCTCCCCGTCCTGCTCGAACCAGCCGGCCATCAAACCGTGAATGGAGGCGATCCCGCAGCGGCTGAGATGGGAATGGAAAACGGTGACATCACTGAAGCCAATGATCCATTTGGGATGGCGCAGAAAGGATGACCAGTCGAGCCGCAGGTGCGTCCTCAGGCAACCGTATCCCCCGCGCGCGCAAAACACCGCCTTGATGGAATCATCGTCGAGCGCCCGCTGCATGTCGGCGGCGCGGGCGGCATCGGTGCCCGCAAACACCCCGTCGTCATCGCAGGCGTGCAGGCCCACCTCGACCCGGAAGCCCTGCCGCTCCAGCGCTTCCGCTCCGCGCCTGACCACACCAGGGTCCACCTTTCCCGCCGGTGAAACCAGCGCGACCTTGTCGCTTTTTGTTAGAAACGGGGGAAACGTCATGCGGTCGTCCGGATGGGTGTGGGCGCGGACGCATTCAGTCAGCGCTCATTTTCTCCAGTGTCAACCCCTTGGTTTCATGAATCCATTTCCATGCGAAAAACGCGGAAGCCGCGGCGAATAAGGTGTAAATCCCGTATGCGCCGCCGAGCCCGATCCCGGCAAGCAGCATGGGGAAGGTGATGGTGATCACGAAATTGGCGCACCACAGGGAAAGCCCGGCCAACGAGAGCGCCGCGCCGCGCAGTTGGTTGGGAAACATTTCGCCGAGCAACACCCACGTCACCGGTCCCCAGGTGATGCCGAAGCAGACGATGTAGAGGTTGGCCGCGAGCAGCGCGATCATGCCGCCCGTGTCACCAAGCTCAAGCGATCCGTTGGAGGCGATCTTCGCGGTGGAAAAAACCACCGCCAGCACCCCGAGAAACACCGCCATGCCGATTCCGCCGAAGACCAGCAGCGGTTTGCGCCCGATCCGGTCGATCAGCGAAATGGCCACCAGTGTCGCGGTGATGTTGATCACTCCTCCGATGACGTTGATCATCAGGGCATCGGTTTCGGAGAATCCGGCGGCCCGCCACAACACTTCGCCATAGTAGAACACCACATTGATGCCGCCCAGTTGCTGCAACGCGGCAAGCGCGATGCCGACCCAGACGATCGGGTGCAAGCGACGGTGCGCCGCGTCCCAGAGATCGCGGAAGATCGGCTTGTGACTGCTGTCGAGCGAACGCGCCACCTCGGCGACTTCGGCGTCACTGTCGCTCCCGGGCATGAATCGTGCAAAGATCCGCGAAGCATCCGCATGGCGGCCGGCGGCCACCAGATAACGCGGCGATTCGGGAATGAAACACAGGCCGATAAAAAACGCGACCACCGGCAGCAACTCCATCCAGAACATCCACTGCCATGCCTGCCAGCCGATCCACCACGTCTCACTGGCACTGCCCGCGAAGCGGACGATCATGTAGTTGCTGAGGAAGGCCGCGAACAACCCGAGAATGATCGCGAGCTGCTGCAAGGTGGCCAGTCGGCCGCGCACGGCGGCAGGCGAGATTTCCGCGATGTAGGCCGGACAGATGACGCTCGCCGCCCCTACCGCGAAACCGCCGATCACCCGATAGATGACGAACTCCAGCGACCCGCCGGCGATGCCGGAACCCCAGGCGCTGATGCCGAACAACAAGGCCGCAACAAACAACGAGGAACGCCGGCCGAAGGCGTCGGAAACCCGGCCCGCAAGAAACGCGCCCGCCGCACAACCCAGCAACATCGAGGCCACGTTGAACCCTGTCACCGCGCTGTTGGAACCGAATGCCGCGGACAACGCGCCGACGGTGCCATTGATGACCCCGCTGTCGAAGCCGAAGAGGAATCCGCCGATCGCCGCGACCGAGGCGGGCAGGATGACGGTGCGGATGGAGGATTGGGTTTGCATGATTGTGTGGAGTTTCAGCAGGAGCCGCCGTTGAAGGATTTCACCGCCTCGATCATGGCGACGACGTTTTCGGTGGGCGAGAGGGCCTGGATGTTGTGGATGGCGTTGTAAACAAAACCGCCGCCAGGCGCGAAGATCCGGCAGCGTTCCAGCACCTCCGCGCGGACTTCATCGGGCGTGCCGAAGGGCAGCGTTTTCTGGGTGTTCACGCCGCCTCCCCAGAAGGTGATCCGGTCGCCATAACGATCCTTCAGCACCTGCGGATCCATGCCGCTTGCGGAGCATTGCACCGGGTTGATGATGTCGAATCCGGCCTCGATGATGTTGGGCATGAAGGTCTCGATCGCCCCGCACGAGTGCTTGAACGTTTTCCATGAGGTGTTCGCATGGATCCAGTCGTTGATCCTCCGGTAACGCGGCAGCCAGAGGTGATCGAAGGTCGACCTCGAGCAAAACGTCGATTCCTGCGTGCCGAAGTCCGTGCCGCAAACCACAACCACATCGATGACGTCGCCCGCAATCTGCTGGACCTTGGCCAGGTTGGCCAGGGCGATGTCCACCTGCCGGTCGAACAACTCCTCGATGAAATCCGGATCACACGCCACGGTCATATACCACTGCGCGATGTCGCGCACGCCCTTCGGGTCTGTTAGAAATGGCGCGGGCACCAGGGCGATGTCGCCCAGCCCGGTGCCGTTCAGGTGGGTGACGATCGCACGGTCGCCGCCACGGTGGATTTCCGCCTGCTCGCGCCAGTAGTTTTCCTCTTCGGCGGTCATCGGCGCGAACTCCTCGAGGTTCTCCTCCACCTTGAGATGGTCTTCGTCGATCTCCGCCTGGCGGACGATCGCATCGAAGAAATATCCGGTTTTCGGCATGTGCCCGCTGGGAGCCGCGCTGCGGTCGCCTTTCGGATAGATATAGGTTCCGTCCGGGCGTTCTTCCGTCTCGAAATGTTCGGAGACCTCGACGTCCTGTCCCCAAGGGGTGCGCCAGGGTTTCCAGTTTTCATTCACGAAGCCGAAGATCGTGCGGTTGGGAAAGACCGGGGTGGTGTCGATCCCGAGAACGTCGAGCAGGTCGTCCTCGACCAGGCCGAGCATCTGATAGGGTTCGCAGATTTTGACGGGCCTTGGTTCGAGCCGGTAATGCCGCCGCAGGTTTTCAACCACGCTGCAGTGGATGCCGGTGATGAACGAGGCTCCGAAATCCACCGGCAGGCGGTCGGGTTGGCGGTGTTCGATGGCGGCGCGGACGCGTTCCTTGGATGTCATGGGTTTTTTGGGTTTGTATGCCAAGGACTATCCCGGTTTTCCGCGAACCACTGCCCGCCAATTGATAAAAGGTCGGCGTTTTCTGCGCCTCCCGGATCAAACCAGCAAGGCGATCTGCTCGCCGGGACCGTGGACGCCCTCGATCAAAATGCCTTCGACATCCGCCGTCTTGGAGGGACCCGTGCACCAGATGATGTTCGGGCTGTCGCCAAGTGCGGCCAGCGCGTCGGAGATGCAGCGGTGGATTTCCGACCGCTCGAGCACGGCGACGTGGACCCATGGCGACAAGGCCGCGAGGCGGTGCGAGGTGCGGTCGTCATCAATGATGATGCTGCCCGATTCGGCGATGGCACCGGTGGCGCGGGTGATGCCGAACTGGTAGTCGTCGTAGCGGCTGCGGTCGTAGGTCGTTTCCACCACCAACCCGGCGGCGGCAAGCTTCGAACCCACCGCATCGAACAGCGCGGGGTCGCAGTATCCGTGGAGTTGGCCGGTGGATTTCAGGAAATCCGCCAGCACCGCGATCTCGGTCATCGGTTTGCCGTTCACCGCCTTGAAATTGCGGCAGAAGATTTCCCACAGGTCGGAGCCTTCGAGCTTGGAGGGCGAGTGGGTCAGGGTGACGTCGTATTCCGGCAGCGGGGCCCGGGATTTGAGGGCCGAGGTGGCGGCCTCGATGCGATCGAAAATAGCGGTCCGGGACGGGGTGGTCATGATTTGAAATGATTCGGTTGGATGCCTGTAAAACCGCACAAGGAGAAGTCGCCACCCCCCCGGAATGCAAGATGAAAAGCCCGATTACCAGCGGTAGATCCGCTCGCGGTAATCCGGAGCGCCCGGAACCGGGCGGAACTCGATGTCTTTCGCCATCTGCGCCGGACTCAGCGTGGCCTTGAACTTGGTGAGATGCTTGAACTCAAGAAGCTTGTCCACGGGGTGGAAAAATTCCGGCGGGTCCACTTCATAGAGCCTCGCCAACACCTCAGCCGGGGTTTGTGAGGTGCCGGAATATCGCAGCGTCAGCGGCGAATCGGTCCTCATCGGAGTCTTGGATGCGAGGTAAATGAGGATCTCGGTCGGATGTCCGCCCGTGGCGGTGAGTGCCACCGGATAAACCGGATTTGGCGATGCAAAACGAAGGATCAGCGGAGCCAGCAAACCCTTGGTCACGATCGCGGAATCGGTTGCTTCCGCGCGGGGATCCACTTTCGCCACGACAAAACACCAGCCACGCCCGAGATAGTCATCAATCGCGGCCCGGTCGTTCTCGCCGAAATGGAACGAGTTGTCATTCATCCATGCCACCAATTCGCCCGAATCACTGGAACGCACGACCTGCACCTCATAGATGCCGCGACGCTCCGCACTGATGATTTCAATGCCGATCCCTCTTCCTTTCCACGCACGAGCTGTTAGGCAGAGGAGGAAAAACAGGAAAACAGCCCCCGAGAAACAGTAGAAGCTGATAAGCCTCAGGCGCTCCTTGTATTTCGCGGCTCTTGGAAAGAAGGACCAGATCAAGGACACAGGCGCCCCAACCAACACCATCAAAAATAGCGTGAGATAAACGGGTTCACTTATTTTGTTCACCTTGGGCGACGACCTCAAATCGATCATGCGGAACAAGTGCTCTGCCCAGTCTGCTGCAATCGACGCAACCTCCGGCGGCGCGGGCACCGGAACCACCCACCCGAAGGACTTCGCCCCGCCGTTTCCCGGGATTTCATACTGGCTTTGCAAGACCATCGTTTGCACTCCCTCATGATGGAGGATCAAAGCACGCTGGTAGGGAATACGGGTCGGGATTTTCTCAACCGCATACATCTTGCCATCGGCGAATGACAAAGCCGAACTCATCCACAACGACGCCACCGCAATCCACCACATCCGCATCCGCGAAAGGTTAGTCATGCCTGAAAACTGTCCGGAGCAGGGATGCCGGTCAAGCCGATCCCCTGCCGACAGAATGCCCGCCATGCTATTGAAAGGCAGTAAAAAATAAGCGCGACAGGAGGGTCGCCCCTCCTCAGCCGACAACATGTCGGCGGTCCTTAACCGCCCATCTCCAGAAAAAATCGAGGTTTCTTCTAAGCAAGCCCTCCCCAATGTGTCATCCTCATTGACATGAAAACGTTGGCGATCCTCTGGTTTGTTGTATTTCTCCCCCTCAACCTCATGGCTCAAGACGCCAAAGCCCTGCGCCAGGAGCGCGACAAGCTCAATGAGCGCGGCCTTTGGCGGGAGGCACTCGATCACTACAAAGACAAACTGCTGCCCATTTCCGACACGGATACCGGAACCGATCTCTACCATGCCACTGAAGCGCTGCGCCGATTGAACGGGTGGAAGGAGTTTGACCCGCTCGTCGAGCAAGCCGTCGCCAAGCACCCGGAAAACCCGTCCTTGCTCACCCATGCGGCCCTGGCCTACCACGCGGCACCCCACACCGGCCGCTTGATCGCCGGGGAATTCGAACGCACGCCCGGTCTCTGGTGGGGCGGCCGAAGGGGTGGCCCGGATGCCGTCCCGGATGCATCCGCCGGGGCTGCCGTGGACACCACCTACCGTGACCGCGTCCGCGCGTTGCAACTGATGCGCCAGGCGATCACCTTCTCAAAAGACGATTCGGGAAAATCCAGTTCCTACGGAAACATCGCCTCGATCCTCCATGGGAACGAAGCATGGAAATTCCAAACCCTCACCCCGGTCGACACGCTGCCCGAATGGGGCGAACCCGGCCCCGAAGGCGGCACCGAGGGCGCTCCTTGGGCGAAAGACGGCCCCGTCCTCTATCAGGTCCCCGCATCATGGGACGCCGCCAAAAACGACGGTGAACGCTGGCGCTTCGCGCTCGCCGAACAAGCACGGCTCACCCCCGCCTCCGCCCCGGATGTCACTCTGCAACTCGCAGGCTTCGCCGAATCCCAATTCGGCGTCTCAAGCCTCTCCTCCTTCGGTTGGTGGCGCAGCCAGGACCCGGATTCCGCCAAGGGCATCCTGGAAGTGGACACACTCGCCGAAGACGAATGCCTCGCCAAAACCTCCGACGGCGTCCGCCGTTTCAAACTGCCCGCTTCCCACCACCACATCGCCCTCTACCGCTCGATCCTCGATCAGCGGGAACAGGCAGGCGACGCCCTCACGCAAATCTTCCTCAACCGCCGCCAATACCACAAGGCCCGCGAAGTTCTCGAACAGACCATCGCCAAACACGGCCCGGGACATGGTGACCAGCGCAAAAACCTCCTCGCCCAGATCATCGGCAACTGGGGCCGCTTCGAAGCCACCGACACCGTGCCCGCCGGCACCCAGCCGAAACTCCCGCTCGTCTTCCGCAATGCCACCGGCATTTCCCTAACAGTATCACCTGTCGACATGGAGGCCGTGCTCTCCGATACGATCGACTACCTGAAAGGCAATCCCAAGGAACCCGATTGGCAGCGCATCAACCCCTCACAGATCGCCTCCCGCCTCATTCAGGAAAAAAAATCAAAATACATCGGCAAGCCCGCCGCCACCTGGCAATCCAAGCTCACTCCGCGCGACCTCCATCGCGATTCCCGCACCCAGCTCGATGTCCCCGTCAAATCCGCAGGCGCATGGTGGGTCACCGGGAAAATCGACAACGGCAATGAATTCCACACCCTCGTCTGGATCATCGACTCGGTCCTCGTCCAGCGCTCGGTCGGCGGCCAGCTCCAATGGTGGGTGGCGGATGCCGATAGCGGCGCTCCGGTTGCCGAAGCGAAAATCGAATATTTCGGTTACCGCATGATCCATCACGACCGGAAACTTCCTCTGCAACGCCGCTTTGAAGTCAGCACCAAGGAGTTCGGACGCACCACGGATGCCGATGGCAAAACGCTGCTCAAACCCGGCGATTGGGACGATCAATACCAATGGCTCGCCATCTCCCGCAAAGCCGGCCGCGCTCCCGCGTTTTTCGGGTTCCAACCCTATTATGTCCAGGATGCCTCATGGGACAACGGCAACCGCGACCTCACCTACGGCATCACCGACCGCCCGCTCTACAAACCCGGCGACACGGTCCACGTGAAGTTCCACATGCGCAATGTCGGCTACTTCGAACCCAATGAATCCCGCTGGGCCAACCAAACAGGCACCCTCACCGTCAAGAACGGGCGCGGCGAGGAAGCATTGAAAATCGAGAACCTCAAGACCGACGACCTCGGCTCGGTCACCACCGGGTTCATCATTCCCAAGGACGCCCCGCTCGGCGCGTGGAGCGCCCAGTTTGTAATTCCGGACCACATCATCTCCAACGCCGGTTTCCGCGTCGAGGAATACCGCAAGCCCGAATACGAGGTCAAGGTCGACGCCCCCGCCGAACCGGTGAAACTCGGTGACAAGTTCACCGCCACCGTGAAAGCCAATTACTTCCACGGAGCTCCTGTTAGAAAAGCGGACGTCGAGATCATCGTCAAACGCGGCTCGGTCACCGAGCCATGGTTCCCCTCATGGCGCTGGGATTGGCTCTATGGCCCCGGCGCATGGTGGACCGCCTCCGATGCCGCATGGCACCCGTCGTGGAAACATTGGGGCTGCATGCCGCCACCACCTCCATGGTGGCAGGGCAACCGCTGGACTCCCGATGAGCTGATCATGAAGAAAACCGTCCCCATCGGCGAGGATGGCACGGCTAAAATCGAAATCGATACCGCGACCGCGAAGCAAATCCACGGTGACATGGACGCCCGTTACACCATCGAGGCCCGCGTCGTCGATGCCTCGCGCCGCGAGGAACGCGGCACCGGTTCGGTCATCGCAGCCCGCAAGCCGTTCGAGGTGGTTGTCTGGACCAACCGCGGCCATGCCAAGGCCGGTGATGACACCGAAGCCACCATCTCCGCCGCCACCCTCGCCGGCAAACCGGTCGCCAAAGCCACAGGCACGCTGAAAATCTATCGGCTCGACATGAACGCCGATGGCCGCGTGGTTGAAAAGGAAATCCAATCGTGGCCGATCACCACCGATGCCGAAGGCCAGGCGAAACACAAATTCGCAGCCCCGGCCACCGGCCAATACCGTCTCGCCGCCAGTCTTTCATTCCAAAACAGCGAAGCCGTCGAAGGCGCAACCATCCTCAACATCCACAGCCCGGGCCGTGATGATCCGGCAAAATGGAACTTCGGCCCGCTCGAACTCGTCGCCGACAAATCGGAATACAAGCCGGACGAAACCGTGAAGCTCCGCGTCAACTCCGACCGCGAAAACGCCCACGTCTGGCTGTTCCTCCACATCGCCGGACAAGCGGGCCGCGAAGCGAAACGCATCCAACTCGATGGCAAAAGCCGTGAAATCGATGTCCCGCTCTCGCTCAAGGACATGCCCAACATGTTTCTCGAAGGAGTCACCGTCCACGGCGCGGAAATCCACACCGCTGTTCGCCAAATTCTCCTTCCGCCAGCCAGCAAGATGATCGAGGTCACCCTCGAACCGGCGAAAACCAAGGTAAAACCCCGCGAGAAATCCAACCTCGTCATCACTCTCAAGGACTCCGACGGCAAACCCGTCACCGGCACCACCACCCTCACCATCTACGACAAATCCCTCGAAGCCATCACCGGTGGTTCCAACGTAGCCGAGATCCATAAGAATTTCTGGAATTGGAAAAACCAGTATTACCCGCACGGATTTGGCAGCTCTCTTCCGTATCCCGTCGGCAACCTGCTCCGCCCGAATGTCATCGGCATGCAACCACTTGGAAGGTTTGGCGATGAGGCAATCGATTTCGACGGCCCTGCGGGTTTCGGTGGCGGCGGCGCACGCCGCATGAGAATGGGTAGAAACTCCATGGCATCTGGAGTTTTTGCCGCAGAGTCCGAAATGGCTGCAGCGCCGATGGCAAAGACGGCGGAAGCCGGCGCTCGCGCCGATGCGGGGGGCATGGTTGCCCAAGCAGCCGCTCCCATCCTCGTCCGCAAGGACTTCGCCGACCTCCTCAAGTGGTCCGGCTCCATCCAAACCGACGCCAACGGCCGCGCGGAGATCCCGCTCGAATTCCCCGACAATCTCACCACATGGAAAGCCCGCGTCTGGCACCTCGGCAAAGGCACCACCGTCGGCGAAGGCACCACGGAAATCATCACCTCCAAGGAATTGTTGGTCCGCTTGCAGGCACCGCGTTTCCTCGTCGAACGCGACGAATCCGTACTCAGCGCCGTGGTCCACAACGACCACGACACACCGAAAACCGTCAAGGTTTCGCTCGAGCTCGACGGCGACAACCTGACGGTCATCAACGGTGAAACCAAAACGGTCGAAATCGCCGCCCGCTCGGAAGCCCGCATCGACTGGCGCGTCAAGGCCCTCAAGGAAGGCGAAGCCACGCTCCGCATGAAGGCGGATTCCGGTGACGATGGTGATGCCGTCGAACGCAAGCTGCCGGTCCTTGTCCACGGCATGTCGCGCCAGGACGCATGGAGCGTCGCCGTCGATCCGGAAAAAGACTCGGCCCGCATCGATATGGAAGTCCCCGGGCAACGCCGCCCGGACCAATCGAAACTCACCGTGCGCTTCTCTCCAACCATCGCCGGTGCGATCGTCGATGCGATCCCCTACCTCGCGAGCTACCCGCACGGTTGCACCGAGCAAACGCTGAATCGCTTCGTCCCGCTTGTCATCGCACAGAACATGATCAAGGACCTCGGCATCAACCTCGCCGAAGTCAAAGCCAAGCGCACCAACCTCAACCCACAGGAGCTCGGCAATGCCGCCGACCGCGCCGCGCAGTGGAAACAATGGCAGAACAACCCGGTCTTCGATGAACTCGAAATGCAGAAAATGGTCGCGGCCGGTGTGGACCGCCTGATGGCCATGCAAAACTCCGACGGTGGCTGGGGCTGGTTCTCCGGCTACAACGAGTATTCTTTCCCGCACACCACCGCAGTGGTCGTCCACGGTCTGATCGTGGCCAAAGCCAACGGCGCGCAAATCCCCGACCGCATGCTCGACTCAGGCATCGCCTGGCTCATGAACCATGAGAAAAAACAGGTCGCCGCCCTGCAGCTGCATGTCGAACGCCAGGCACTCCGCGACGCAGGTAAAAAAGTCAAAGAAGACCAGCGCCTCGAAAAACAGCGTAGCGACGCCACCGACGCCTTTGTCCGCATGATCCTCGGCGAGGCCAAGCGCGATTCCGAACCGATGCTTGCTTTCCTGCATCGCGATCGTCTCGAACTCCCGGTCTATGCGAAATGCCTGCTCGGGCTTGAGCACCACCGCAGGGGCGACGAGGCCCGCCGCGATGAAGTGATGCGCATGATCGTCCAATTCCTCAAACGCGACCCGGAAAACCAAACCGCCTACCTTGATCTGAAAAACCAGGGTTACTGGTGGTTCTGGTATGGCAGCGAAGTGGAAGCCCACGCCTGGTATCTCAAATTGCTCGCCGCGGTGAAACCGAACGACGCCGACACCCGAGGGCTGGTCAAATATCTCGTGAACAACCGGAAACACGCGACCTACTGGGAATCCACCCGCGACACCGCTTACGCCATCGAGGCCATCGCCGCATACTTCAAAGCCAGTGGAGAGGATGCTCCGGAAATGGATGTCGAGGTCCTCATCAACGGCGAGTCGAAACGCAGGATCACCATCAACCGCGATAACCTGTTCACTTTCGATGGCACGGTTTCACTCACAGGTGATGCCGTCACCACCGGCAAACACGTGGTCGAACTGAAGAAATCCGGCAAGGGCACGCTTTATGCGAATGCCTATCTTGAAGTCTTCACCCTCGAAGACAAACTCCGCGCCGCCGGTCTCGAAGTGAAGGTCCAACGCAAGGTTTCCAAACTCATCGATCTTGAAAAGGAAACCGAAGTCCCCGACTCCACCGGACAAATCACCAAACAACAGGTCGAACGCTTCCGCCGCGAGCCCCTGGACGATGGCGCCACCCTGAAGTCGGGCGACCGCATCGAGGTGGAACTCATCCTCGAAAGCAAAAACGACTATGAATACCTCATCTTCTCCGATGCCAAGGCCGCGGGATTCGAGGCGCTGGATGCGTTGAGCGGCTACATTGCCGGCGACGGCGGGTTCTCCGCCTACATGGAACCTCGCGACCAAACGGTGGATTTCTTCATCCGCGCGCTGCCACGCGGCAAGCATGTCCTGCGCTACCAACTCCGCGCCGAGGCACCCGGCAATTACAAGGCGCTGCCCGCCGAGGCCTCCGCGATGTATGCCCCCGAGCTGCGCGGCAATTCGGAAGACATCCGCCTCAAGATCGAGTAGCGGGGGATTTGCCAGGATGCCGACGCAGCCGCCTGGCAACCGCCCCGCTCGAATTTGTCACGTCGATCACGAAAAAAACATCCGCTCCAGCATCCAAGCCGCTCCAGCCAGAGCAACAACCACCGACCCCGAGATCTGGGCAAGGCGAGCATGTTTCCGGATCGGCCAGAGAAGCAAAAACGACGCAGCAAGCACGCTGATCTGTGCGAGTTCCACGCCGACATTGAAACCCAACAGGGGATGGATCAGTTGCTCGCGCGGAACGCCTTTCACTTTTTCAGCCATCACACTGGCAAAGCCCATGCCATGGACCAGGCCGAAACCGAACACCAGGATGTAACGTAGCTTGCCAACTTTGCGGGCAACCAGGTTTTCAATCCCGATGAATGCAATGCTGAAAGCAATCAGGATCTCCACAAGCTTTGCATCAAGCCGGATCCAGCCGAGAACGGATAGCGCAAGCGTGGCTGAGTGGGACAGGGTGAACAGCAGGGATTGCCATAACAGAGGACGCCATTTCAAAGCCATCAGGAACAACCCGAAAATGAAAAGCATGTGATCCAGCCCCATAGGCAGGACATGACTGTATCCGCTGCGGACCCAGCTGCGGAAAGCCATTTGCGGCGCGGTGGTTTCCTTGCCTGTGGTGGCAACATTCAATAAGACCAATTCACCACCGGGCGAAACACTGATGATTTCCGGTTCCTCGCTGACTTTTGTCACGATGATCAACTGCGCCTCTTCCTCCTTGCTCCAATGAATGCGGAGGTCACCAGGGCCTCGCCTGGCATCCATGACAATCTGAACGGTCAGCAAGGCCCAGTCGCCGTATTCCACAGGCAAAACGAAAGGATCTTTCTCAAAATCGGGAAACTCCACCCTCCAGTCGATCTGTTCACCACCAAAACTCACACGCAACATCTGGCGTAGTGTGTTCTCCGTTTCTTTACGGATGCGCGCCAGCTCCACCGGCGGAGCCTTCATCACGCCTTCGCGGCTAAGTGGCCCCCCGAACGGAACCTTGCGGGTTTCGGGCAACATGTAGGCAATGTCCATCTCTCCCCGCAACTGCCATTGCGCGTCCAGTTGATGGAACTCAAACTCCACGGTGTCCACTTGGTGCCCACGAACGTTTTGTGACATTCCCACTATGGATAGCAGCAAGGCGATGTAGCGTATGAGAGTCATTTGCGGCTAGGAGCTAATGGCGGCTGGCGTGCTTTGATTGAATCCTTCCATCTCGAAAGTGGATATAACTTCGCCATAGCCTGCATGCGGTACGCTCGGAGGCAATTCAATATTCAAGCGTCATGTATCCGTATGAATGGAGCCATTTGACGCAGATGGCACATGCCAGTTCATCCGACATCGCCATCATCACTACTTTTGCTTCAAAGCGGGTTGATCCACAACCTTCCAGCTCGCCTTACTCAATTCCTTTCTTTAAATCCCTCATGCTCCAGAGTAATCCAGCCGCAGCGGCTCCCGCGCCTCGCAGCTTTCTCGCTCCGCTCGTGCGCTTCGGCCCGAACCGCTCACGAGCCGCCGTGAACGCCTCGTTCACAAACATCCGGCTGCCGATCACCGCTCCGTCCGTAAAATACCTCACGCGACACCGCAGCATCTTCGCCAACCCCAGATCCGGCAATACGGTCTCGTTGTCCTCACTCGCCAACAGCTCCTCGGTGTTCTTGGTCACGGCGGTCTGCGGCCGTCGCTGGATTTCCGCCGCGCCGCTCTTGCGCCCCAGCGCCATCCCCATCACCCGCCGGTAAATCCGCGAGACTTCTTTCCACCGCTCCGACTCAAATCCCACTCCCTCGTGGCTCAGGCAAGCGCGCACCAGACCCTCACGCGCCTTTTTCCCATTCCCCTTCGGCCCACCTCCCACCGCCTCGCCATAGCTGCTCCACCGATAATCCGCAGGATCCGATGCCATCCTGGCCCGCACCGGATTGAGGTCGATGTAGGCCGCGATCGTCCGCGCCGCCTGCCCGCTTTCCACAATCACACTCTTGAACCGCTCCTCCCACAACGTGC
>CAYNQJ010000050.1:0-30226 GCA_964399305.1 uncultured Luteolibacter sp. | reverse complement strand
TCTATGTATGCTGTTTATGAGATCCCGGAGAAGAGGCCGGCCGCGGAGCGCTTACCTTTGGCTAATCTCGAGAACGGCTATTTAATTCAAAAAGTGGTGCTTGGCGGGGAAACCATTATGGAAATGGCTGTTTGTGCGGATTGTCATGACCGTTTGCAGCAATCGTATTCTCAAGAGTCGCGGGACCGGATCTGGAATTTCTACCTCGATCATGCTGATCTACCGGAGCGTCTCAAAAAGTTCCAAGCCTTGCCTCCGGTCCCTGATTTTTGGATGAACAACTGCATTACATGCAAGACTCTGAGGGGTAGGCTACAGGAATATGCCATTGCGGCCCGCTGCGTTGGGGAATGCCTCATTCTTGGCGAGACCCCCATAATGATTTGTTCCGAGTGCATGCACAAGATCATGGAATTGATGTCGGGCGAATCGTTAGAAATGTATGACCGATGGATGGATCACGTAATTCCTCCAGCAGACGACCTTGCAAAAGACAAGCCGAGGAAACGAGTTATTTTATAAGATGAATGACAAATCAGAGTAGGATCGACGCCCATATCGTGTTTGACGTAACCAAAAAAACTAACATGAAAAAAATACGCATTCTCAAAATTATTGTCATTCTTGCTGTATTCACGGTAGGGGCGTGGTTTTATTTGACGGAATTTCAGAAATACCGGATCCGCGCCCTTGTGGAAAATGTGCGATCGGAGATTGTTAGCGGCCGTATGAGTTACTTGCCGCGTAATTCTTTGGAATCGGTTGTCATGAATGCAACGCTGCCTTCTGTTGAAAAATATGGTGAACAATATATGCATGATTACAGTCGATCCGGTGATCCCGAAAAATTCGCCACAGGCATCATGTTGGACCGTCCCGACCTGAGATGGGCAAATGGCATAGGAAAAAGCTATACAATTCCGATGTGTATTATGCTTCTGGAGGGAGCGAAGCGTTACCCGCCGCCAACAAGATTTTTCATGGAGGAAATCGCATGCACCCTGCTGCCTAAGGCGACAGGTGAGTTTTATGGCATCGATGGAGGCAAATTCATTGATTCGGATGAAGAGCGTTTGGCAGCAATTGAGCAATGGCGGGATTGGTTTGAATCGAACAAAATTGCCGTGCTACAGGACGATCAGCGCCGCAAAGCGGCTGTTGGGCCCAGATTGGGAGGCAGCAGCAATTTTTAAATGGTCTATTGGATCTTCAATCCGACAAATGAAAAATCGATGGACTCAAAGAATGGCTTGAATTGGTAAGGCGGTTTGCTACGAGGGGGCACACTTGATTGCCTTTGCTAGAGACTTGTAGCATCCCCTCATGACCAAGATCAAACATCACTTCATCCTTGCGGCCGCATTCCTGTCCATGGCGGCAGGCCTGCGGGCGGAAACCTTCGAACTGGATGCCGCCGCGCCGGGGCCGGTGATTTCCCCCTTGTTGTTCGGCCACAATCTGGAGGTCACGCGGCGCGCCATCTGGTCCGGCCTGGGTGCCGAGATGGTGGCCAACCGGAAGTTCGCTGCCAACGCGAATGGCATGGCGAAGCGCTGGACCACCACAGGCGAGGGAACCAAGGCTTCCTTGGATGAACCGAATGCCTATGTGGGGAAAACCTCGCTGCGTGTCAGTGTGGCCGCGCAATCCTCCGGCGGGATCGTCCAGCAGGAGCAAACGTTGTGTTTCCGAAAGGATACGCGCTACAAGTTCCGCTGGTGGTCGAAGACCGAGGCCGACCGCAAGGTCCGCATGCGGATCACCGGCACCGAGGGGAACCCCATTCTGGTGGACGTGGAAAATTCCGTCGAACCCGGCGAGTGGCGTTCTTGGACCGGCGAGTTCGTTTCCGCTTCCGATGTGGCGAATGCGAAACTTGAACTCACCAGCAATGAGCCTGGGGATTTCCGCGTGGGTGCGGTTTCCGTGCAGCCTGCCGACGCTTTCCACGGGATGCGCCGCGATGTGATCGAATCGCTCCGCCAGATCAAACCGGGATCGCTTCGTTTTCCGGGCGGTTGTTACTCCGAGTTCTACCGCTGGCAGGACGGATTGCTGCCGGTTGACCAACGCCCGCCGATCGGCCCCACCGGGCTGGATTTCCTGCTGCGCGATTCGGACGACATCGATACCCAGGAGCTTGGCATCGACGAATTCATGGCCTTGTGTCGCGAACTCGGTTGCGAGCCATCGCTCACGCTCCGCCTGAGCGAATCCACACCGGAGGACGCGGCGGCATGGGTCGAGTATTGCAATGGCGGCCCTGATACGAAATGGGGGAAAATCCGTGCCAAGCGCGGACACCCGAAACCCTATGGGGTGAAAACCTGGTTTGTCGGCAACGAGCTTTATTTCTTCGGACGCGGGGGCATGAATGATCCTAACAACGCCGCCGCCAGGTCCGCGCTCGTCGCCGGGGCGGTGAAGAAGGTGGATCCATCGGTCCGCCTGGTCGCTTGTACGAATCTGGTGGGCGGCACCAACCAGGTGTCATGGAACAAGCCGATGCTGGACAAGGCGGGCCCTTGGACCGACGCGGTTTCCTTTCATGACTACATGCAGGATTCGCACAAGCCGGGCAGTCTGGAGGTGTTCGCAAAGGCGTCCACAGTCTACCTGCGTCCCGCCTTGCAAAAATTCCGGAAGGAGCTGGCGCGGCCCGTTCTGTTTGATGAGTGGAACACGCTGTGGGGAAAGCCAGGATACCTCGGCATGGGGCTTTACACCGCAGGCGTGCTGAACCTCCTCTGTCGTGAATCCGAAGCCCTGAATGTCGAACAGGCATTGTTTTTCCAGCCCGTGACAGAAGGATGCATCACTGTCACCCCGACGGGTTCGGAGTTGGATGTCGCCGGCAGGGTGTTTGCCCTTGTCGGAGCGCATCAGGGGAACCGCCTCCTTGGAATGGCTCCGGAACAGCCTGCCGACGCCGATCTCGATCTAACGGCTTCGCTGGCTCCGGGCGGGAAACAAGTCATTGTCACCGCCATCAATCGCAGCCAGTCCGCGCCCCGGACTCTCGAGCTGGCCTTGGCCAATTTCAAGATGCCCGCAAGGGTGAAAGTCACACTGCTGACCCCGGTCGCGCTTGATCCCCAATCCAGTTTCAGCCAGTCCGGACTGGAGGTGCCGGTCACGGATGGAAAAAAGGTCTCCATCAGCCTGCCACCATGCTCGGTGGCATCCCTGTCCATCGCATCACCGGCCAACAACTGACAGGGGAAACATTTTCACAAAGCATCCCAAAAATCCCCCATGAGACGAGCGATCATGCTGTTGTGTTCCCTCGCGTTTTCCCTATGCGCGACGGCGGTCGAACTGGACTGGGAAAAGTTCCTCGCCCGCAATGACATGGTCTGGAACAAACTGCCCGACCACTGGAACAACGGTCCTTTTATCGGCAATGGGAGCCTGGGTGCGATTTTCTGGCAGAACCAGCAAGGGGCTCTTCACTTCGAGGTTTCGCGCAGCGACCTCTATGACAACCGGCGTCTTGAAGGTTACGGCCCGTTGTTCGCGCGGTGCCGCATGCCCAACGGGCATTATGAGCTGTCGTTCGGAGAAGGGAAGCCGACAGGGGAGATGCGGCTTGATTTGTGGAATGCGGAAGCCAGAGGGCGGGTCACGCTGGGTAAGGATTCATGGGATGTGCGTTGTTTCACCCATGCGAACGGGGATGTGATCGTGCTGGAAGTGACGGGCGACGGTGCTGCGCCACAACTCACCTGGCATCCCGATCCGTCGAAGCCCACCCGGACCCGCAGCGGTGTGCCGCCGAATCTGAAGGCCTATCCGCCGCAGGCGAAGAGCGAGGTGGATGGTGTCACGCTGAGTGTGCAGGAAATGCCGGAGGCCGCCGAGTATCATACCGATGGTCAGGGCGCGAGCCAATATGCCAATGCCTGGACATCCACATCCTCGCCCGGGCGCACCGTGTTTTTCATGAGCACACGCATCACGATCGGCAGTCGCAAGGCCGCCGATGAGGCGGTGGATATCGTCCGCATGGCCAAGGCGGGCGGACTGGCCAAATTGGAAAAATCCCACCGCGCGTGGTGGCATGCCTACTATCCGAAAAGTTTCCTCTCTGTGCCCAATGCCAGCTATGAATCGTTCTACTGGATCCAGCTCTACAAGATGGCCTCCGCATCGCGTCAGGGTGGGCCTGTGCTGGACCTCATGGGCCCATGGTTTTCGCCCACCCACTGGTCGGCCGTCTGGTGGAACCTCAACATCCAGCTGACCTACTGGCCGTATTACATGTCCAATCACCTCGAGGAGGCCGAGCCGCTTATTGAAGCCATTTGGAACCAACGCGAAAATCTGGCAAAAAACGCCGCCCCCCACAGCGCCGATTCCTATGCCGTGGGTCGGTCCACCGGCCTCGATTGCCTGATGCCCGTGGGCGCTGAAGTTGGCAACCTGCCATGGACGATGCACAACCTTTGGCTGCATTACCGCAGCACGATGGATGACAAACTTCTCAAGGAGAAGATCTTCCCCATGATGAAGGGAAGCTTCCGCTACCTGCGCCACATCCTGGTGGAAAACCCGGATGGCACCCTGGTGCTGCCCAGGACGGCATCGCCGGAATACACGGATTCGGTGGAGAGCTGCACCTACACGCTGGCCTGCCTGCGCTGGCTGGCGGCCACCCTCATCACCGCCGATGCGCGCCTGAAGACCGGTGATCCCATCGTTGCCGAGTGCCGTGAGGTGCTTGCCAATCTGGAGCCCTACCGGGTTGATGAAAAAACCGGCATCATGGTGGGCAAGGACGTGCCCTTCGCCAACTCCCACCGGCATTGGTCGCATCTGTTCATGATCTATCCGTTTTACGAATACACCTGGGAACAAAAGGATCGCGCGGAGTTGATGGAAAAATCACTGCGCAACTGGACCGACAAGCCCCAGGCCTTTGCCGGATATTCCTGGCTGGGGGCCGCCTCCATGCATGCCGCCGCCGGACGGGGTGATGTGGCGCTCGGTTTTCTCAATTCATTTCTCCAGAAATCGCCGTTGCCCAACACCCTTTACCGCGAGGGCGATCCGGTGATTGAGACACCGCTGGCATTCGCGCGCACCCTTCAGGAAATGCTTCTGACCAGCCATGGCGGTCTGATCCGTGTGTTTCCCGGTGTTCCCACATCATGGGGTGAGGTGTCCTTCGCTGATCTGCGCACCGAGGGGGCATTCCTTGTGAGCGCCCAACGGGAGCAGGGCAAGACGCGCTGGGTGAAAATCGAAAGCCTTGCCGGTGAACCCTGCCGCATCCGGACAGGCTTGGATCGCAAGGTGAAGGCCAGCCCGTCCGTGCCAATGAAAGACCTTGGCAATGGTGTGATTGAAGTCGCCTTGCGCAAGGGTAAGAGCGTGGTGTTGTACACCGGCGATGCCGCGCCAAAGACGAATGCCAAACCTGCCGCGTTGCCAGGAATCTCCAAGCCGTGGGGCGGACAAAAATCAGCACCGTGAAATCGTCATGAGAATCCAAGCCATGAATAAGAAGCGATTCCCCATCATCATCCGACTGTCCGCTTTGTTGCTCATTGCATATCAACCGCATCATGCATCGGCGGAGAACGCAAATGGAGTCTGGACGGATCCGGACACCGCACGGCGGGAGGACCCGGATTTCCTGATCCAGGGGGAATACGGCACCGTGAAGCCTGGAGCCGCATGGGGCGCTCAAGTCGTGGCGCTGGGTGGTGGGAATTTCGATGCCTGCCTTCTTAAAGACGGTCTGCCGGGTCTCGGGTGGACCCGGGACAAGTCACGCATCCTGCTCAAAGGAAAGCGCGTGGGGGACAAGGTCATGTTGGAAAGCGATGACAAGTCACGCCTGGCGGAAATCCGTGACGGGGAGTTTGTCATAACCGGCGGAGATGGAAAAGGGGAATCCCTTCCACGCATCGAGCGCCGCAGCCCGACTCTCGGCGCGCCACCTCCAAAGGGCGCGATGATTCTGTTTGATGGGGGCGGTGCCGAAAAATGGGAGAACGGCAAGGTTGAAAACAGGCTGTTGATTGCCAATGGATCCACGACCAGGGATACCTTCCGGGATTACAGATTGCACCTTGAGTTTCTCACCCCGTACAAGCCCGCCGCCCGCGGCCAGGATCGTGGCAACAGCGGCATCTATCACAGTGGCCGATGGGAAACACAGGTGCTTGATTCATTCGCCCTTACAGGCGAGGACAATGAGTGCGGTGGCATTTATTCGGTCGCAAAACCGCTCCTCAACATGTGTCTGCCACCGCTTTCCTGGCAAACGTATGATGTCAAATTCACAGCCGCCCGTTTTGATGCGGATGGAAAACGGATTGCATGGCCCAGAATCACGGTCTTGCTCAACGGCGTCCTCGTTCATGATGATCTGGAGTTGCCGAAGGATTTCACCACCGCTGCGCCGTCCAGCATGCCACTGACGGCACCGGAAGGCCCGGTCCACATTCAGTACCACGGCAACCCGGTCATGTTCCGCAACATCTGGATCGTCCCGGGCAAATGACATGCATGCACAAGGCATAATCCAGAATGGCCCGGGAGGACATCGCCTGCCCGACACCAGCATGAAAACCCAACTCGTCTCCCTCAGTCTCCATCTGGCAGCGTTGATCGCCGCAGGGACCCTCCATGGGGCGGAGGTGGAACCTCACATGGCAACGCGGGAACAACTCGCCGCCGCGGCCCGCGACTTCGACGCACCCGCCCTGCGCGCGGCCATTGAGGATCTGATTGCGACATTTCCAGATGCCTATCCTCGTGGCCGGGAATTTCTGCTTCGGCTCGAACGGATCGAATGCGAGCTTCAGGACTGGAATGAGCGCCTTGCCCAGCCTCAGCCAGATGATGCGTGGGACCGGCTTCGGCAGGAGGCGGAGACAACCATCGCCGGCACTGTGGCGCTGCGGCGCGAGGCGTTGTTGGCCAATCCTTTGGTGTCGGGGCAGCCGATCTTATATGTGAGGCGGCCCCAGTATCCGGTGGCCTTGCATGCCATCGAGACCATGTTTCCCATCGGCGAAGTCAATCCCCACCTGTTTGCCGGGCCCGGGGCGATGAGGCTATTGGATGTGTCCACCGGCACAGCAACCACCCTGGTGGATGCACCGACGGGAATCGTGCGCGATCCCGAAGTGCATTTTGATGGCGGCCGCATCGTTTTCTCCATGCGGCGGCACATGGAGGAGGACTATAAGATTTGGGAAATCCGCGCCGATGGCACCGGGTTGCGACAGCTAACCACTGCGGCCGGCGTGAGTGACATCGACCCCATGTATCTACCTGACGATTCCATCGCCTTTACTTCCACGCGCGAACCCAAATTCAATCAATGCAGCAAGGACATCGGGGCCAATCTCTTCCGCATGGAGGCGGACGGGGCGAACATTCATCAAATCAGCCGGAACAATCTTTTTGACAGCCAGGGGGCGTTGACCCCCGACGGCCGCATCATGTATCACCGATGGGAATATGTGGATCGGAATTTCGGCGACGCCCACGGCATCTGGACCGTGAACCCGGATGGTACCAATCCAGCGATTTATTGGGGCAATAACACCGCCTCTCCAGGTGCCGTGTATTATCCACGCCCCATTCCTGATTCTTCGCTGGTGCTGAGCATTTTCGGCATGCACCATTGCCGGATGTGGGGGGCGCTGGCGATCATCGACCGCCAAGTCGCCATGGACGGCCGTCCTGCAGTTGTGAGAACCTGGCCCAAAGAGGCGATCAATCTTGTGCGCGCGAACGGGCCGTTTGATTGCGACGGTTTTGGTCAAGTCTATCCAAAATACGAATCACCGTTTCCACTCAGCGACAAATACTTTTTGGTGTCGCGCATGACGATGCGTCCGGGCCAGCTGCAAGTGCACGGTTGGGACGCCCGGCATGGTGAGGAGACGGCGCTTTTCCTGGTCGATGTTTTCGGCAACGAGATCCTGGTGCATGCTGACATGCCGGGGTGTTACGATGCCATGCCGTTGCGGGCAAGGCCGCGCCCGCCGGTCATTCCATCGCGACGTGATTTTAAAAACGGGATGGGAAGTTTTTTCGTTGCCGACGTCTATGCGGGCGATGCCATGCGCAACGTCCCACGCGGCACCGTTCGGTCGCTCCGCGTGGTGGAATCACCGGAAAAGCGGCACTGGTCGAAAGGCTCATGGGAAGGGCAGGGGTTCACCGCACCCGGCATGAATTGGCACAGCCTGGAAAACAAACGCATTCTTGGGACCGTGCCGGTCGAGGCCGACGGGTCTGCATATTTCGCGGTGCCATCCGACCGCTTCGTTTATTTCCAGTTGCTGGATGAGAATGGGATGATGGTCCAATCCATGCGGAGCGGGACTTCGGTGCACTCGGGCGAAGTGACCAGTTGCATCGGATGCCATGATCACCGGTTGTCCGCGCCGCCGCCGACGGCGGGCGTGCCACCGTTGGCCTTGCGTCGCGCACCCAGCGAGCTGGAAGACTGGTATGGACCTGAGCGGGACTTCAGCTTCATGGCGGAAGTCCAGCCGGTTTTTGACCGCAACTGCATGGACTGCCATGACTTCGATCAACCGGGCGGTCGTAAAATCATCCTTGCCTCCGACCGAAGCCTGACGTTCAACGCCGCATACGTCGAACTCTGGCGTAAGAACTACATCACCTGCATTGGTGCGGGACCGGCAGAGGTGCAGGCACCCCGAAGCTGGGGCTCGCATGCCAGCCGGATCATCAAGGAACTGCGCGAACCCACGGTGGAGGAACACCGGAAACTCAAGCTCACCCGCGAGGATATGGACCGTTTGGTTACCTGGATTGATTTGAACGGCGTCTATTACAATACCTATGCCTCGGCGTATCCCGACAGCATGACCGGGCGATCGCCACTAACAGATGACGAGATTGCCCGGTTGGCTGCGTTGGCGGGTGTCCCGGTGCCGCATCTTAGATTGCATCAACACAAGCCCGGACCGCTGGTCAGTTTTGACCGACCGGAGAAAAGCCCTGTTCTGGCACGGTTTTCCGGCGCGGAGGACCCGGGGTATCAGGAGGTGTTGTCAATGGTTCGTGCCGGCCAGGCGCGGCTCGCCGAACGGCCGCGGGCTGACATGCCTGGCTTCATTCCCTGCGATGCGGATCAAAAGCGAGAGACGATCTTCACCAGAAGGCGTGGAATTGAATTGCGGAACCGGGCCGCGATCACGGAGGGGCTGAAAGTCTATGACGAGTGAACGGGAGACAGTTTCATTCATTCCGCATCGGAGCAATTTGCAGTCTCATCATCCATGATGGCGAAATCCACGAACATCAAACTTGAATCACCTGCAATGAGTCATCCCATGATCAACAAGGCAACACGCAGAACAGGAATGCGCCCATCAAGCCTACGGGAGTTTTGTGATGCGGTGACTGCGGCCTGCCGCATCGGCATCGGGCTGGCCTCGATTTCGATGGTTGCGCTGCGGACCCGGGCGGAAGAGCCGCCTGCTGCGGTCAAGGACAACGAGTCCGCGTCGGCAGCACCTGCGGAGATCCGCATCATCCCGAAACCCGCGACAATGAATGCATCCGGGGGTTTTTATTCTCTGACTGGCGCGACAATCGTCAGCTATGCACCGCCGTCACCGGAGATGATACGCCTTGGGCAATATCTTGCGGATCTGGTCGCTCCTGCCACAGGTTTGAAGCTCCGTGTCCAGTTGGCATCATCCGCCGATAGCCGCGGCATCGTGCTTAGAACGGACGCATCGCGAAAGGATCTTGGCGATGAGGGTTATGCTTTGGTCTGCAATCCAAAGGGAGTGACCATCACTGCCGCGAAACCGGCAGGCGTTTTTTACGGCATGCAGACATTGAGGCAATTGCTTCCCGTGCGGATCGAAAGCCGGCAGAAGGTGGAAGGAATGTCATGGACGGTCCCATGTGTGTCGATTGAAGATCGTCCGCGTTTCAAGTGGCGTGGCTATTTGTTGGATCCTGCGCGCAATTTCCGGACGAAAGATGATGTCAAGCGTTACATCGACCTCCTGGCATTTCAGAAACTCAACACCCTCCAGATTCATCTGACCGATGACCAGGGCTGGCGGATTGAGATCATGCGATATCCCAAGCTGGTTGGAACGGGTTCGCGATTGCCGGATTACACCGGAAGAAAAGGCGAAGGATGGTTCTACACCCAGGAAGACATCAAGGAGATCGTCAGCTACGCATCGGAAAGATATGTGACAGTGGTTCCGGAAATCGAGCTGCCCGGGCATTGCGGAGCGGCCATCGCGTCCTATCCTGAGCTCGGCTGTGGTGGGAAACATCCGGGCGGATGGAGTGCGCCGTTGTGTGTTTCGCAGGAGTCCACGCTGGAATTCGCGAAAAATGTGTTGGACGAGGTGATTTCCATGTTTCCCTCGGAATACATTCATGTCGGTGCCGACGAAGTGCCGCCCGGACCATGGCGCGGCTGCGTGAAGTGCAAACCCGTGATGGACAAGCTCGTGGGTATGTCGCTGCCGGCGGATGTGCCCGCATTCCGGGTCAAGGTGTCGAGCGGCGGTCTGCCATACCATCAGGACGTTTCTCGCATGCAGGGTGATTTCATCCGGAAAATCGATCTGCATCTCACAGCAAAAGGCCGGCGGATGGTGGGTTGGGACGAGGTTCTTGATGGTGGATTGAAGACGGGAAGTCCGGCAGTGGTCATGGCATGGCGCGGTGACAGTGCGGTTCGTGGGGCTTCCGCGCAGAAGCGCGATGCCATCGTCGCGCTGCATCCGCTGTATTACCTCGACAATGAGACGCCGATCCGACTCACCTATGAGTATGAACCGGTCCCGGCGGATCTGCCCGCCGGAGACGAAAAGCATGTGTTCGGGGTGCAGGGCAACATGTGGGGCGAAACCACGTCGTCGCTGGAGAAGGTGGATGCCAGGTCGTTTCCGCGCCTCTGCGCGATCGCCGAGACCGGATGGAGCGATCGCAAGGACAGGAATTTTGACGGGTTTTCAATCCGGCTGGTGGATTTCCAAAAACGGTTGAAGCTGCTCGGTGTGGCATCCGGACCCGTGCGGTGACACTAACAGATGCCGTTTTTGCGGCAGCGGGAGGAGCATTTGTTGCACTGGATGCAGTGGAACGCGGAAATCGAAAATTCCCTGGAGACGGGATCGCGGGTGATTGCGTCTACCGGGCAAATCTTTTCGCAAACCCCGCATTGCACGCATTGGCTTTGTTCGATGTGGCGGCGCTTGAAGGCGGCCAGAGAGAACAATCCGAGCAACACGCCATACGGGCATACGAACCGGCAAAACGGCCGATAGATCCAGAACCCCGCGAGCAGGGAGGCAATCAGGATTCCCCAGGCTCCCGCATCGCCCACCCGGTAAAATCCGGGCTCCACCAATCCACCCTGGAAATAATGGATCGCCCGCTGGATCCATCCATAACCGAAGAAAAAAGCCGTTTTATAGGGATCGAGCCAACAAACCAGCATGCATGTCCCGCGAATGGCAAGCCATGCGGTGGCGGCCAGAATGATCACCGGGAAAAACCGCAACATTCGGTTCATCCGGTCGGGCAGGCTCAGATTGCGGCGGCCGCCTAACAAATGCTGCAGCGCTCCCAGTGGACATCCGGAACTGCAAAACACCCGCCCCATGATAATGGCCGCGACCAGGGGTAGCAGGAACATCATGGCCGTGGACAGGCCGATCCGTTCCGGATGGACGAGTCCGATGGACATGTTCGCCACTGATCCGACCGGACAAATGCAGCCTCCGCGGATGAATCCGAAGTAAACCAGCGTGAGCAAGGCGGGGATCCAGAACCAGCGGGAATGAACGTGTCTCCATGCCATCGCCATGCCCAGCATGAGCATTGCCGCAAGCATGACCAAATCCGTGTTGCGCCATCCGGGCCATTCGGGCGAATACAAGGTGGGTGCGAATTGTTCCCGGTAGTTGCGTATTTCCACGCTATCGTTCAGTTCCTCAGTGCTGGGAATCGCAAAACAGCCAGGGGCAGGATCCATTGCCGCGGGCTCATCACCGGCTGTTTCCGCTGTGGACTGATCCTCCGTAGCCGAAGAGTCCGTGGCATCGTGGGCGGCCTCGGCAAACGGATCGCCGGTTTCATCCGCTGCAGGGCTGGCCGGCGTCAATGCCAGCAGCAGTGTGGCAAGTATCAGCAGCGGCTTCATGGTTCCCCCTGGCTTCCGCCCATTCCGTCCGGTCCACGATTTTGGCCGGACATTTCATTTGCGGCCATGATCTGGTCCAGGCCGTAGTCGCCGCGGTAGTCGTCCTCCGGATAGCAGTGAACCAATTCGATGGCATTCTCGGGGCAGACCGCGGCTATCGAACAGCGGTTGCATCCGATGCAAAGGTCCGGCCGGATGATGAGGAACATCGATGCGGTGCCGAGCTTGTTGCAGCGCTGGGTGCATTTGCCGCAGGCGGTGCAAAGGTTGGGGTCGATGAAATACCGGTGGTAGCCATCCTTGCCACCGCTGATCTCGGTCCGCATCACGGCATCATGAGGACAAACACGCTTGCCCTCGCTCATGATGCGGTCCGAAGCGACCCCCAAATCCGCAAGGTGTCCGTAACAGGCGACACAGTATGAACATTTCACCTGGTCATTGACGGCTTTCACCGCGGAAGGACTGCGCACGCAGGCGGTTTCGCATTTGCCGCAGAACGTGCATTTTTCAGGATTGATGCGCCAAACGTAGGGGCCTTTCGGCTGGGTGAATTCCGCATCGGGATCGGATCCTGCGATGATCCGCCATGCGGCACCGCCGAGCGCGGAGCAGCCAAGTGCTTGCCCGCCGAGGCGGATGAACTTGCGCCTGCCTGCATTCATGGGGATCAGCTTTTTGGTTTGGATGTGGCTTTCCGCATGGCAGGCGTCACAGCATCCGTGACCGGGCGCCATGACGCGGGTGCCACAAAGCCATTGCCCAACAGGTCATCCGGGGTGTGCTTGCCGGAAATATCGAGCATGGCTTTCCTCACACGGGTGGCCGTGGCGGCCGACACGCGCTTCATGTCCAGCAGCAGCGAGGTGAGCGGAATGTCCCCGGTTGTGGCGACGATCTTGAAGTCCTCCGGTGTGGCGAAATCCACCGCGCAGCTTGCTGTCAGCGCGTAGTCCGAAATCACCGCCACATCGGCGTTGCCACTCATCAGGGCGTCCAGGTTTTCGCCGCAACTCGACAGATAGCGGGATTCACCCGGCTTGATGTCTTTCGCGGCGAGCATGAGAAGCGGCGCATGATGTTTCTCGTATGCATCCTCCTGGCCGAACACGACGCGTTTGCCCTGGATGTCCGCCAGGTTTTTGATAGGGGAACCGGCTTTCGTCACAAATTGGCCACGGACGCTGCTCACGTTGTTGGGATCGAGGATGTCGACCACGCGTTTGAAGTCGCGTCCTGTTGCGGGCGCATGGCGGAGTGCGGTCCATGGCTTGCAGATGACTCCGTCAAACTTCCCGGCCAGGATCGCCTTGTCCAAATCCATCACTTCCATGAAATAGGTGACTTCCAGCGTGATGCCGGATTTTTTCAACTCCGCGATCACTCCGTCATATCCGCGTCCCGCAATCCCGGCGATGCATTCACAAGCGGTTTTGGCGCAATAGATGTCGTTGACGCCGATTCGCAGCGTGACCGGCTTGGATTCTGCCGCTGGCACGGGGACGGCCGCGAATGCGGTTTCGCCCGCCACGGGCTCCGCAGCCGTGAGTGTCTGCATGAAAAGGATGGACAGCAGCCCGCAGGCCTTGCGTGTCATGGCGGAGTTCATGGTTTGCCACGGATCGGAGTTTGTCGTTTTCAAAGGCAGGTCACTCCGTGGAATCACCTTTGGATTCCTTGCCCAGGTCCGCCACGAAGTCCTGATCACCCTGGCTGAGTTGATCGAGCGGGACCGCGAATGTTTTCCTCCCGACCAGCAGCCGGATCTTGCCATCCCGCACCACGGATGCATCCGCATCGGGCCCCTCAAAGGCTATCAGTTTTGCGACGATCTTGTTTCCCGTCGTTGCATTCTGCCATGTGCGCGATTCGGACAACTCGACATGACCGCTTGCGGTCTTGTTCGCGGCGGCGGTTGGCAGCCCCTCCACCGGGTCGGCAGTGACACATTTAACGACACATTTTTTGGTGGCGGATGCGAGATAGATGGATCCCTTGTGGTCCACCGCGACGGGGATGACGGAACAGCCGTTCACCAATTCGCCCAGTCCGTCGATGATTTTCGCTTCCTTGCCCTTGCTGTCGCAGATTTTCACCCGGGTTGGAGACTTCTCCACCGTGACAATGAACTCGGAGCCCAAGGCTGCGACATTCACGGGATTGCAGCAGCCGTGGAACTCTTCAAGCTTGCCGCCGCGTGCGCCGAATTCAGCGGTTTTTTTGCCCTTTGAAAATTCCTGAACCTTGAAGGCTCCCAAATTCGCGACAAAAATGGAATTGCCATCGGAGGTGGGACAGAAATCAAAGATTCCACAGCAAAGGCGGAACTCCCCCTTGATTTCGCTTTTCATGCTGGCGGTGCCGTTGCCGAGTTCGAAGTAGGTGATCTGGCGCTGCTGCAGATCGCCGACAGCCAGCTGGCCGTCGATGAAATGGGCGTCCCTGGCGGATAACAGTCCGGGGAGCTCGAACTCGGATTCCTTCGTGCCATCCGCGGAAAAAACCGCGCAGACCACTCCGGCAGGCTGGGTCAGGGTGCGCTTTTTGCCCTGGAAATCGACTTCCTTCTGCTTCATTTCCGTGGCCAGCAGATAGATCTTGTCCTGATTCTCGACGATCACGGAAGGCGGTGCCTTCATTTTCGGATCGAATCCACCGCTGGCTTTGCCGGATAGATCACAGGTCGTGACGCGACCGTTATCCATCAGGATGTGGATTTGGTCCTTGGCGGTTACGGCAATGCCGACGGGTGTGTTTTGCAGCGCTTTTTGGGCGAATTTGGCGTCCACCTTGTATTCCGGAATGTCATGCTTGGCCGATGCCGCCGCGCTGATGACAATGCCGCCAACCAGGATTCCGATGGCTTGTTTTTTCATGGCAGTGTGTGGGGTTTCCCCCGGAATCTGATCAAATCATGCGGAGTCCGTCGTGATAATAGTTTTGGCATCACAAAATAAGCGGGTAGTTTGAGGTCATTTGCGGAGTCGGACGAGGTTGACAGGATGCTTCATCTTTCCCGTAAATGGGGGAATGGACCTGAATCATGCATTCCTGAAGGTGGTGGTGACCCTGTCATGGCTGGTGTTGCCACCGGCTTCCGCCATGGCGGCGGAGAGCGCGCAATGGGAGGTCTTCGAGACTTCCTTCCAAACCACCAAAGCCTATGCCAATCCGTTTGTGGATGTGGAGGTCGATGTGGTCTTCACCCATGGCGAAAAGAAATGGACGGTGCCGGCATTCTGGACCGGGGGTGGCACATGGAAGGTGCGTTTTGCGGCACCGTTGCCGGGGGATTACAGGTTCCGGGTCCAATGCACCGACAAGGAGAACGCGGATCTCAACGGCAAGGAGGATGTGCTTCATGTCAAACCATACCAAGGTGACAACCCGCTGCTGAAGCACGGTCATGTGGGAATCGCGGCCGACGGGCGTCACTTCGCGCACGCGGATGGCACGCCGTTTTTCTGGCTGGGCGACACCTGGTGGAAATGCCTGTGCAAGCGGATGACATGGGAGGGGTTTCAGGAGTTGACGGCGGACCGCAAGGCGAAGGGATTCTCCGTGGTGCAGATCGTCTGCGGACCCTATCCGGACGAGGGCTTCTTCAAACCCAGTTGGGAGAATGAAGGCGGCATGGCCTACCAGCCGCATGACATGAGCGTGGTGAACCCGAGGTATTTCGATTATGCGGATCGGAGGATCAGGCATCTCGTGGACAGTGGGATTGTCCCTGCGATTGTGGGTGCCTGGGGACGCGGGGATTGCAACAGCATGGAGGGTATCGGCGTGGCCGGCATCAAGCGCAACTGGCGTCACGTGATCGCACGCTATGGCGCCTACCCGGTTGTCTGGATCCTCGCCGGCGAAATCGCCGATGAGACCAAATGGGGGAAGGGGCCCTGGGCCGAGGTCGCGGAATATGTTCGCGATACGGATCCTTACCGGCATCCGCTGACCTGCCACACCGGCCAGGGTCGGCGCGGGGCGGCGGGGGATGAGTGCCTGATCGATTACGACATGGTCGGGGGGAGCCACGAGGCCCCTGTGGCGATGTCCGCCCAGACGCTCGGCATTCTAACGACCGCTGCGGCGAAGCAGCCGCCGATGCCGGTCTTGGTCGGGGAAACGGCCTATGAGGGGCACATGCAGCAGGCATTCCAGGATGTGCAGCGGCACTTGTTCTGGATGTATCTGCTCAATGGCGCGGCGGGCCATACCTATGGGGCCGCCGGCATCTGGCATGCGGGCGTCGAGGGTGATCCCGGCGTCGTCGGGGCCTTCGGAGGCCAGGTCTATGACTGGACCACCTGGAAGGAGGGCATGGCTTATCCCGGATCCGCCCAGTTGGGCAACGGGAAGAAGCTCTTGGAGAAATACCCGTGGTGGCGTTTTGAGCCGCACCCCGAATGGGCGCCGGGTTGCTTTGCCGCAGGCATTCCCGGCGAAGTCCGTTTCATCTATCTTCCCCGCCGCAACATCTACAACTGGGATGGGCCCGAAGTGAAAAATCTCGAACCGGATGTGGATTGGCATGTTTACTATTTTGATCCGGCGACCGGACGCGAGTTCGACCAAGGCGTCATCAAGGCCAGTGCCAGGAAGGGCGATAAGGAGGCGAAACCGGTCGGTTTCAAAAAGAATGTTCCCTCGCCCCAGGATTGGGTGCTGGTGCTGGAAAAGGTGCAACCCTAGCAACTCCCGAAACTCCCATGGGACATGCTCCAAACGATTGCCGGCCCGGTGATGCGGCGGCCACGCCGACGGACGTGATGGATCCTGTGCCGGTGTATGAAATCAACCGCTACCAGGGCAGTGCGTTGTCGTCACGCACGCGTGTGCCCGCCGGGGCGGGTCACAATCCGGTGGTCATCGGGACTCCGGACGGAACATGGAATGTCGATCCGTCATGCTCCGTGCTTCCCGCTGTTGCAGGAGCCGGACGTTTCCACATGTGCTTCCGTTTCACGCGGATGGATGCTCCTTGTGGCGATGCGACGGTGGGCGTCGCTTTCCATTTGCCGGGCTGGTCGGAAGATGTCCACGCGTTCATGCCGGGCGCTCTCTATCAGGGAAACCGTTTCCGCTCTTATCCCTGCGGCTGGTATGGGTGTTATGCTGCGGAGGACGCCGGACCTGAAGCGGATCAGATCGTCACGGAAATTCCCCGTTTGAATTGCGAAACAGGCGGTCCTTCACAGGTGCAGTTGCTCACCAGGGATCTGACGACCCCGGCCGTCGGATTCTGGTGCCCGGCAAGAAAGCGGGCGGTCATTCTTGTGACCGATCAGGGTTCGGAGAAGGGTGATACGCTCATCGGTATCGAGGAAAATCCGGCGCATGACGACGCCTGGGTCCGGTTCACGCTTCCCGGAGTGCGGGAAAATGTGTTCCACACGCTGGATGGGTTCGTGCCCTCTCCCGATCGCGGTGCCGCATTCGCCGCAGGTGAAACCGTGACGCTGGAGCTGGCGATTTTTGATTTCCCCTGCGGCAGCCTGCGGGAATTCCACCGGTTTTTCTTCGGCATCCGCAAGCAGGGCATGCGTGATCTGCCTGAACCACCGGGCCTCACCCTCGGCAGGGCGATGATCCTCCAGCATCATCCGATGGCGGAACACCGCTGGTCCGCAGAACACAGGCTGTTTTTCGACGAACCAAACCCGCCATGGTATTTCCAAACCGGCTGGACCGGCGGCATGATGAAGGACTACCCGATTTACGCCACCGGCACGGCGGCGGACCGCGCGCATGTCGAGTCCGCCATGGAAACCTACAACACCGGATGGTCGCCGTCCGGGCTGATGTACGGCCGCTTCGATCCCTCCGGCGTGTGGACCGGCGACAATGTGGTGCCGGGTTTCGGACCGCTTGCAAACCAGCCGCACATGAAGGATTGGACGCTCTCCCGGCGCCACGGCGACGTGTTGTTCTATCTGATCAAGACCTCGCGGTTCATCCGGAAGGAAAACCCCTCATGGAAGCCGCCGCATGATTTCTATCAGAACATCAGGCGTTCCGCCGATGTGCTTTGCCGGACGTTCCGCGACCACGGCCAGCTTGGCCAGTATCTCGACCAGGTCACGGGCGGTGTCCGGCTTGGCGGTTCGACCGCTGCGGCAAGCATCCCCTCCGGGCTGTTGATGGCATGGCGCGAGTTTGGGGAGACGGAGTATCTGGAGACCGCCAAGGCCCTGGCGGCACGGCTTTATGACGACTATGCCGCATGGGGGAACATGAATGGCACGGCGGCAGACATCATGCAAAGCCCCGACAGCGAGGGGCCGACGCTCTTGCTGGACGGGCTTTGCGATTTGTTCGATGCGACGGGCGATCCCCGGTGGCTGCGGATGGCGGAACATTGCGCCTGGCTGCTCGCCACATGGGTGAGCAGCTACGACTACGATTTCAGCCGGCATTTCCCGCAATGCGAGTTCCAGCGGCTTCAGCTCAAGACCGTGGGTGCCGTGTGGGCCAGCGCACAGAACAGGATCGGCGTGCCGGGACTGTGTGTCGGTTCCGGACTGTCACTGCTGCGCTTGTACCGGTCCACCCGGGAATCACGCTATCTGGATTTGCTGGGAGACATCATTCACGGCCAGTTGCGGGTGATGTCCCGCCCGGAACGCCCAAGTCATGGGGAGGACGGAGATCTGATTCCACCAGGTTGGATTGCCGAGCGATACAGCACCACCGACGTCCACATGCCGGGCGCGTTCTGGAAGGCCAGCACACCCTGGTGCCAGACGGCGATGCTGCTGGCCTGCCTTGAGATTCCCAGCCTGTATGTGCTGCCCGATGCCGGACTTGTCCATGCATTCGACACGGTCCGGGTGGACGGGACCCGCTCTCATGACGATGGTCTGCACTTGACGGTGACCAATCCCACGTCATTCCCAGCCCGGTACAAGGTGCTGGTGGAGTCCACAGGGGATCTGGCCAAGCCTTTGCCGCTCTTCCATTTCGAGAGCTTTGAATCCCATGATTTCGGGCCGCATGAAACGCGGGATCTCGTGTTTCCGAAAGCAGCGCGATTTGCGCTGTCTGATGAGGCGGGATGATCGAGTTGGTGGATCTTTCCATGTCGATATTGGCGATGTGTCCTTATCCGGCCGGAATGCTGAAAGACCCGCCGGGTTCCATCGGTATGACGCGAACCCCGGAGCGGCAAATGCATGGGGTGTTTTCCCCTTGAAAACGGAAAGTCAAAACCTGATCATCAAAACACATGATAAAATCCATAAAATCAATGGCGTGTCTCGCGGTTGCGGGAGTGATGTTTCTCAATGCCGGCGCACAGGAGTTGGAATTGATCGGCAACATCGGCAAACACCAGCAGATCCTGGGTGGCGGCAAGGAAGCGGTGTTGTTCGAACACAAGGGCAGGGGATGCCTGACCCACTTCTGGTTCGGCGGCAATTTCAATGGGGTCGAGAACACCCGGATCCGCTACTATGTGGATGGGGAGGAGAAGGCCTCGATCGACATGGACCTCTACATGGGCCATGGCATCGGTTTCAACGACAACAAGGCCCCCTGGTCCAACAAGCACATGGGCAAGATCGGCAAACAGAACGGTGTGTTCAACAATTACCGGATTCCCTTTGGCAAGAGCGTGCGGGTGACCGCCCAGGCCGCCGAGGGTGCCGACAACGGCCAACCGATCTGGTGGATCATCCGCGGTGTGGAGAACGGCCGTGTGACCCTCGGCGGAGAGAAGCTTCCGGAGGCCGCAAGGCTGAAACTGGTCCGGCAGGAAAAGGTGGAAGTCGAGGCGCTGAAGGAGCTGGATTTGTTCGACCTGAAGGGAAATGGCGCGGTCTATCAGGTGGCGATCGCCGCGGAGGGACTGGAGGACGGCGGCATCACGTATCTGGAAGGCTGCATCCGCGCCTACAAGGGGGGAAGCAAGGAGCCGGTCATGATCTCGTCGGGGCTGGAGGATTATTTCCTCGGGACCTATTACTTCGACACCGGGTTTTTCCACTCGGATACGGCGGGCCTGACACATCTGGACCAGGGGAAGAAAACCTTCTCGGCCTATCGCTTCCATGACGAGGACCCGATCTTTTTCAGCAAGGGCCTGCGGATGACCTGCCGCAACTGGGAGAGCGTCCACGGCGGCAAGGACGAGCCACCTGCCTACGGCAAGGGCCAGCGCACCCGCTACACGACCTACAGCTGGGTTTACGTCTGGTGAAGCGGTTTGCCACCTTGGTCGCCATCTGCTGCTAGTCCTTTCCCCGAACTTCTGCTTGGCGGAAAGAGCGTGTTCACGCATATTCGCCGTGTCTCTTTGTTTTCCTCACCCAGCGAGTCCCAACCAAAAGATCGAAACCATGATCCACTTGTGCCGCCACCCACATCCAAGCCGGATGCATCCCGATTCCCTTCCCGGACGCGATCCGCGCATGCTTCTGGCAGCGACGTTCGGCATCGCATGTGTCGTTGCCTTGTCCGCACCCGCCGGAGCGGCGGAGAAAATTTCGCCCGTGGCCGACGGAAAAAGGCTGGAGCGGCTCACCCGGGGAGCCGAAGGGAAAACGCCCACGTTGAAAAACCTCAATGCCGAATGGGCCGCCAGCCTCGACCAGCGTGGAGAGCCGATTGTCTATACCCGGGAAAACAGCAATCACTTCGAATACATCGGCATGCCGGTGGGCGGCATCGGCGCCGGGCTGCTTTATCTCGGTGGTGATGGCAAACTCTGGGGTTGGGACCTTTTCAATACGAAAAACATGGGCCACACCCGCCATGAACACCAGTTCAAGAACCCCTATGCCCGAAGCGACAAAAGCAATCCGGCATATTACCAGCTTGAGCAGGGTTTTGCCGTCAGGCTGCTCCGGAATGGAAAAAGCACGACACGCACCCTGGATCGCGATGGATTCAAGGACATCCGTTTTCGCGGCGAGTATCCGATCGGAAAAGTCAGCTATGCCGACGACGAATCACCGGTGAAAGTGGTTCTGGAGGCGTTTTCGCCGTTCTGTCCACTGGATCTCAAGGGATCCGCCTATCCGGCGACGGTGCTTTCGTACACCGTCACCAACACCAGCCGGGAAACCGTTTCCGGTGATCTGTTAGGATGGCTGCAGAACGCGGTGTGCATCGACAGCGGAAAGGAAAAACCGGAGATGCTCCGGCACAACCGGGTTGAGAAAAACGCCAAAGCAAGCGTCCTTGAGTTCACTTCCAGGGTCGGCGGATCCGCTGGCGGCCCGGATCACAGGGCGGACATCCTGTTTGATGACTTCGAGGGTGGGAAATACGCCCGCTGGAAGGTCACCGGCACCGCGTTTGGCGAGGGCCCGATGGGCAGGGATCAATTGGCGGCCTATCTGGCCAACACCAATCTCAAGGGACGCCGCGGAGTGGTTTCGCACAACGTCCGCAATGGCGAGGACCCCGGCAAGGCGGACGCTCACCAGGGATCCATGCTCAGCGATGAGTTCAAGATCGAGCGCAAGTTGATCGCGTTTCTCATCGGTGGCGGCGAACACCCCGGCAAAACCTGCGTGAATCTGTTGGTGGATGGCAAGGTCGTGCGCTCCGCGACCGGCAGGAACGGCAACGAGCTGCGCATGGAGTCGTTCGATGTCGCGGATCTTCAAGGCCGCAAGGCCCGGCTCGAAATTCTCGACCAGTTGGAGGGGCACTGGGCGAACATCGCCGTCGATCATGTGGTGTTCTGCGACAAGATCCCGGATGGATCGGAAGACTGGATGAAAGACCGTGTCGATTACGGATCGATGGCGCTGGCATTGGTTGAACCGAAGAACCTGGTCAAGGCCACTGCCGATTTCCAGCCTGCGGACGGCGTGGTGGATGACAAGACGGCTGAAGCGGAACGTGCCTGCTCCGCCCCGGCGCCGGTCGGGGCCCTGGCACGATCCTTCAAGCTGAAACCCGGCGAACAGGCGACGGTGCGCTTTGTCCTCACCTGGTATTTCCCGAATTACCGTGGGGCCGCCCTGGCGACACCGACCGACCGCGATTACGGCGAGCGTTTCCCGTCGGCCCGCGCCGTGGCGGATGATGTGGTGGAAAATCTCGACCAGCTAACAGAGCAAACCCGCCTGTGGCATGAAACCTGGTATGACTCGACGCTGCCGTGGTGGTTCCTGGACCGCACCTTCATCAACACGTCGATTCTTGCCAGCAACACCAGCTACCTGCTGCACGGCGGAAGGTTCTTCGGATTCGAAGGCGATCACCTCGGATACGGCACCTGCACGCACGTCTGGGGATACGTCCAGGCGATGGGGCGGCTCTTCCCGGAACTGGAACGCAGCCTGCGGGAAATCGTCGATTACAATCCGAAAGTCGGCTTTGATGCCAACACGGGCGGCATCGGGCAGCGCGGCGAGATGGTCCGCAATCCGGCGGACGACGGCCAGGCCGGCATCATATTGCGCACGCTCCTGGTCCACCAGATGCAGCCGGATGACGCGTTCCTGAAGCGCGTCTATCCGCAGGTGAGGAAGGCGATGGATTTCCTGGTCAACCAGCACGACTCCGACAAGGACGGCATTCTGACCGGCGCGCAGATGAACACGCTGGACGCCGAGTGGTACGGCAAGATCACCTGGGTCTCCCTTTACTACGGTGCGGCGCTGCGTGCGGCCGCCGAAATGGCCGATGTCATGGATGACAAGGATGCCGCGGCCGGATGGCGCGCCATTGCGGATCGCGGACGGAAATTCATCGAGGGTGATCTTTTCAACGGCGAGTATTTCATCCACCTGCCGGACCCGGAACATCCCAAGTCGCCCGGCACCTACAAGGGCTGCCATCTCGATCAGTTGTTAGGCCAAAGCTGGGCATACCAGCTCGGCCTCGGGGCGGTGGTCGATCCGGCGAAGGCGACCAAGGCGCTGGACAGCATCTGGCGTTACAATTTCACCACCGACGTCGGTCCCTACCGCGACCAATTCAAGGGCGGGCGCTGGTTTGCCGTTCAGGGCGAGGGTGGATTCATCATGTGCACGTGGCCGAACGAAGGGGCGGAGGCGCTGACGATCGGCCATGACTACTTCGCCGGATATCTGAACGAGTGCATGTCCGGCTTCGAGTATGCCGCCAGCTCGCTGATGATGTGGCACGGCATGCCGGAGCGTTCACTGGCCCACACGCGCATCATGCATGAGCGATACCAGGGGGCCAAACGCAACCCATGGAACGAGGTCGAATGGGGCAGCTTCTACTCGCGGGCGATGGCCAGCTACGGCGTGTTCACCGCGGCATGCGGGTTTGAGTACGACGGACCGAAAGGAGCCATCGCTTTCGCTCCCAAGGTGACTCCCGGACATTTCAAGGGGGCGTTCACCTCCGCGTCCGGCTGGGGATCGTTTGAACAGAAGCGGGATGCCACCCGGACCCAGAACCACAGCATCGAGGTTAAATGGGGCAGTCTGGGGCTGACGGAGGCCGCCTTCGAGCTGCCGGCCGGCACCAAGGCCGGCAAGGTGTCGGTCGCGGCCGGCGGCAGGGCGCTCGCCCACAAGTTCCACCAGGATGGGCAACGCGTCGCCGTGAGCCTTGATAACCGGATCACCCTGAAAGCCGGGCAGAAACTGGACGTCGGCATCGAATGCAAGTGACCGGGCCAGGCGAATCGCTTGCCCGCGCCATTCCTGCGGGTGCGGTGCAAGCCGCTTCCGGGAACGGCCAGGCCGCACATTTGATGAACAACCCGGGCATTCGCCGACGTATGACGCGTCGATGATTGCCATCGGCTCCGGACCGCATGGAATACCGAACTTCCCAATCACATGAAACACCGTAATTATTTGATCGCGCTTGCCGTTCCCGTGATTCTTCACGGAGTCGCTCCTGTCAACGCCCAGATCGCGCCGGCCGGTGGCCCTGCGGGTGCCTTCGGTGGCCTGCAACCCGGGCTGGGCACGCTGCCGCTGTTAGGCCAGGGCCGCACCCGCTCGGTGACTGCGGAAAACCCGACCGGCGAGAAGGGCAAGGGAGGGATGGCGATTCCCAATCCGTCCGAACCGAAGCCCGCGGCCGGTGCCAGGGCGGCGGATGATCTCGGCCAGGGATGGAAGGTCCGCCCGTTCCTGCGGATCAACGCCGGCGAAACCGCGACGCTGATGGACGTCAAGGGCCCGGGTATCATCCAGCACATGTGGCTGGTGGAAAACATCCATGCGGAAAACATGGGCCGCGGCATGGTGATCCGCATGTATTGGGATGACGAGAAGGAGCCGTCCGTCGAGTGTCCCGCGCTGGAGTTTTTCGCGGTCGGCCACGGCCGTGTCGGCACGGTCAACTCGCTGCCGGTGGTCGTCAATGCGCGGAACTCGCTCAACTGCTTCTGGCCGATGCCGTTCGACAAGCGGGCGCGGGTCACATTGACCAACGAAAGCGGCGAGGACAACACGCTGGTCGCCTATCAGATCACCTATGTCGAGACCACGGTGCCGGCCAACGCGGGCAGGTTCCACGCGCAATACCGCCAGGCGCGGACGGCGGATCAGAATCCCTACACGATTCTGGACGGAGTGAAGGGCCAGGGGCGCTATGCCGGGACTTTCATCTCATGGACCCAGATGGAGAGGGGATGGTTCGGCGAGGGCGAGGTGAAATTCTACATGGATGGCGACGGCAAGTTTCCCACGATCTGCGGCACCGGCACCGAGGATTATTTCCTGGCCAGCTTTGGTTTTCCGGAACGTTATTCGACCGCCTACGCCGGCTCGACGCTTGCTTCTAACGAAAATGCCGATCCGCCGCAGCTCTGGAGCGTCTACCGCTGGCACGTTCAGGATCCGATCAACTTCGAGAAGGACCTGCGGGTGACGATCCAGGCGCTGGGATGGGGGCCGAAATACCGTGTTCTGAAAAATGACATGATTTCCTCGGTGGCTTATTGGTACCAGACCGAACCTCACGCGCCGTTTCCCAAACTGCCGTCGCTCAACGAGCGGAAAAACCTCACCAAACCGCAATCGGCCATGCTCAAGGGCGCGCTCGAATGCGAGGATCTCGTGGTCACCGCCAGCTCACCCGGCAGCAATCCCGGACGCCAGGATCTGGCCCAATACGGAAGCGGCTGGAGCAGCGATGCCCATCTCTGGGTGCACGGGAAAAAGGCGGGCGATTTCGTCGAAATCAAGGTGCCTGCCGGTGACTTGGCCAAGGCGAAACTCGTGATGCACGCCACGCGTGCGCCAGACTACGGCAAGCTGGCATTTTCCGTGAACGGCAAGGCCGCCGGTGTGGAATTCGACGGCTACGCGGAGAAACCGGTGCCTTCCGGTCCCATCGATCTCGGCACGCATGAGGCGAAGAACGGGGAATTCCTGATTCGCGCCGAACTCACCGGTGCCAATCCGTCATCCAGCGGTGACAAGTATTTCGCCGGCCTCGACGCTGTCGTGGTCGAAAAACCATAAAATCCGTGACAAGGCTCTCAGCCCTGTCGGATCATCCGGCCGTCAGCCAGCCTCCTGATTCGCATGAAAAACCAACTCGCCACCCAACCATCACGCCGCTTGCCCGCGATCCTCGCCTGCCTCGCGGTCTGGTCGCTCCAGCAAACCCTCATGGCTGCGGCATTGTATGTCGCACCCGTCGGCAAGGACAGCAATCCCGGAACCCGCAAGGCACCGCTGGCAACGATCGAGGCCGCGCGCGACAAGGTCCGCGCGATGATCGCCAACGGCATGAAGGAGGACATCGTCGTCTATCTCGGCAAGGGGAATTATTTCATCGAAAACACGCTGGTGTTTGACGACCGCGACAGCGGCCGTGACGGGCACACGATCACTTACCGCGGCGCACCCAACCTCGGGTCCCGCATTTACGGCGGCAAGCCGGTGACCGGATGGAAGGCCGCGGCGGACGGGTTCTACGAAACGACGGTTCCGGGATTGCAGCAGCACTACATGCTTTATGAAAACGAGCAGGCGGCGAACGGCGGGATTTTCCACACCTTCGCTGGCGCTCCTGCGGGCGATTGGAAGAAGGAGGGGGACAAGCTGGTCTATCACCCGCGCAAGCTGCCGATCGAGGACCAGTTGATCGTGCTTGGTACCGCCAAGAGCGTGTTCGCCATCCACGGGCGCTCGATGGAGCAGATCGCCGGCAACATCATCTTCGACGGCCTCTACATGATCGGTTCGGATTTCGCGCCGGAGTGGAAAAAGGGCGATTCCTACACCACCAACTGGGACGGCGAATACGATGGCAGGCCGTGGAATGGCAAGAGCCTTGGCGACGGTGTCATCGCGCCAGACATGCGCCACGGGCAGTTCTATCTGGAAAACGCCCGCAAGGTGACCATCCGCAACAGCAAGTTGTATGGTGCGGGCTTCATGGGGGTCATGGGCAACCGCTGGGCACAGGAAACCCTGGTGGAAAACTGCTGGTTTGAAAACGCCGGCTGCAACGGCATGTTCTTCATGGGCTGGGAGTGCGGCCGCGGGCCCTTCAAGTCGGTCGCGGAATCCTACGTCAACAAGAAGCACGTCATCCGCAACAACGTGTTCCACGACATCGGCCGCTTCTCGGTCTATGCGGCCGGCATTTACTTCAACTTCAGCGGTGACAACCTGGTGGAGCACAACATCTTCCACGGCATCACCCACTACGGCGTGACCCTCAAGGGCTGGCCCGCCATTCTCGTCAACGGCCTGCATGCCACCAACCGCGATGTCGGCGTGCCGCCGGACCAGATCCAGCGCTTCAACATGGAGCAGATCAAAATCTACGGCGAATACGTCGTGACCGAGGAGAACGAGGCCGCCGAGCTGCTTCACTCGCGCAACTGCATCATCCGTTACAATGATTTCTCGCAGATCGCTCGTTTCGGCGACGATATGGGAATGATCTCGATGTGGGGGGCCGGCACCGGCAACCGCTGGGAATACAACGCGCTCCATGACGGCACCAACACCTCCGGCTGGGAACACTGGCTGCACGTGCTCTTCAACGACGACGGCTCGCACCAGGCGGAACTGCGCGGCAACCTGATCTACTGGATCACCGGCGGCGGCCGCTCGCGGGCGATCATGTCCAAGGGCAACGACCAGTTGAACCTCTACAACATCATCGCCGACTGCGACCTCAGCGCCGCGGCCACCATCCAGCCGTTTGTCTGTGCCTCCCACCACATGGTCTGGTCCAACAATATCGTCGCCTCGCAAATCGGCATGCTCTATGAAGGTGGCATCGGTACCCAGATGGCGATGGGCAAGCCCCAGCCGATCCTGAAGGAGGCGAAGGACAATCTGTATTTCTACAAGCCGCTGGATCCCACATTGCCTGCGGAACAGGGAGAACAAAACATCAAAAACCAGGTGGCCGGACGCAACCAGGCGGCCGATGGCATCGACAAGACCTCGAAATACGGGGATCCGATGTTCGACCGCAAGCGCCCATGGTGGGATGCGCAATACACCGATTACAAGTTGAAGCCCGAGTCGCCCGCCCTGGCGATGGGTTTCAAGGAAACCGACATGTCGAAGATCGGCCTGCGTGAGGGTTACCCCTTCGATCTGGTCGAGATCATCGGCCAGCCCGCCGGCGAGATCCGCCGTGCCGCGGCATTCTCGCGGATCTTCAAGAACCGCATCACCAACCAGCAGGTCAGGACCCGGCATGGAAACCCGCTCGAGAAGAATTCATGGACCCGTTACAACCACATCGATTTCGGCAAGGGGCAATACAAGAAATTCAAAACCCTTCTGGAATGGGTTGCGCCCGCCCAGACATTTGAGAAGGAAGTCGGGGGCAAAACAATTCCCGCCATGTGGCTGACCGATGTCTGGAGGCCCCATCCCTACTGGGAAATCAGCGAGGTGTTCACCGAAAATGGGAAAACCGGACCCCAGCTTTTCGATGTCGAGTTCGCCCCGGAAAAGGGCGGCGCCGACAAGGTGAAATGGAAACCGGTGATCGAGGAACTGGTCAGCCGCGCCACCGTCCGCAATCCGCTGGGCGTCATCAACTGCGACATCGCCAACGGCGAGAACCACGCGAACAGCGCGTGCTATGCCCGCTCCAGCGTCTATCTGAAAGGCGGCGGCCGGACCGATATCGAGGTCCGTGGTTCTCACGGGGTGAAGGTGTGGGTCAACGGCAAGCTGGTGTTCTCACAACTCGGCGACGTCGCCAACAGCAAGCGCGTGAGCGTCGAGTTCAAGCAGGGCTGGAACGAGTTTCTGGTCAAGGTGGTGCAGGACGACCAGCCCTGGAAACCCGCCATGCAGGGATATGGGAACTTCTGGGCGACCGTCAATCTGCACTACGCCGCTGTCGGTGGAGGCTTCATCGTTCCGGGGCTTCCCGGCAAGGAGAAGTTCATCGATCCGCCGAATGCCACGGCCATCGAGCTCCGCCTCGGCGCTCCGGATGGCCAGTTGATCGGAACGCTGCCCTTCAAGCAGGATTCCTGCGAAATCAAGCCGGTCAAGGGCAGGCATGATTTGTTCCTCGTCTTCCCGAACGAGAACGTGCAGTCGATGGACTGGTTCAGGTTCGAGTGATCGAGCATGGCCGCCTTCGGCATGGTGGCGGAATCCATCCGTCACCATGCGGTGTTATTCCGGCGCATGTCTGCGGATAAACCTGAAATCCGCATTTGGAGACCACGGCCGGATCAGGGATCGCCGGAGGCCGGTGATACGGATCAACATCACCTGGCTCAAGAGCTGGACTTCTTCATGGTTCGGTGTCGGTGGTTGCGGCCCACATCCTCTGCTTTCAACCTGTCTTCATGACAAGGGAAGCTTGCAGCACCGGCTACCGGCAACGCCAATCCTGAACAAGGGTGAAGGTTGTAGTCAGGGTCATTTCGACCCGGAGTGGGTAGGCGGTTGTCCTCCGTTTCCACCACCGTCTTGTCCTGCCCCAGTTGGTTTGGTGGCAGCGATTCGTGCGAGAAGACGAGAAAAACACATCAATCGTTCCCGCTCGGGCATGTCCAGAAGATGCTGAATGAGTTGTGGGTAGAACAAGGCCATCTCACCGGAGGTGAACGACGAACCAATGTGCTTCGTATCGAAACCCGGCTTTCGTCTGTCAGTGAGCCACTTGAATGCAGGGCGAAGTGAGGGGTCGTCGAAAGCCATGTCGAGAAAGCCTTCGTCTTGATCGAAAAAGCATGACAAGAGGGAGAGTTGAGAGCCAACCCGGTCCCAATCTCGGACTCGCTGCCATGTTCTATTCAAGGCTTCGCTCTCCATCCCATCAAACCGCTCTCCTATTTCTTCGAGTAACACGATCTTCTTTGCCTCAGTGACCTTTTTCCAATATCCGAACTCAAACCCCACCCAATCATCGTGGTCGGGAATGTGCTTCACGACTGTCTGCCGCGTCTCAGGCAACCAATAAAGTGGAACGAAAAACCCATCACCCTGAGCCTTGTATGCCTCCTTCAAGTGCTCCGCCTGAGGATGTCCAAGTGCGCTCGCCGCAAGGCAAAACATCGCTACCGATATGATCGTGATTGGCTTCATTCTTTTGGCGGTACGTCTAGCTGTGGCGCCGGCGAAATGGAAGCCCGGATTCAAACTGATGCGCTGCCAGTCGTTGGATGGTGCGTCTTGGTGTGCCTCTTTTTTAGTGCCCGGTGGCGTAATAGTGGTGGATGAAATAGAGCTCACGAAGTAGGAAGCCAACTTTCGTTTTGAGTGATCGGTATCGGGATGTTGGCGTAGGTGAACGTCGAGCACGTGCACCACTACCAGCGGGGGAGCGCGTCGAACACGGGGTAGAGGTTGTAGTCAGGTGAAATCATCGAAACTGAACGGCTGGTAGTGGTTGCACGATGCGCCTTGTGTGTGCCCAGCATGGGCATGTTGTAAACGGGGTTCAAGTCCCCTGTGGAAATACCAGAACATGAAAATGAAGAAACCACCATCTGAAGCCAACTCGGGAAGGGTGACCACCGCGGGGAAGGAAGGCTAGGAGAAAAACGCGCGGAGAAAAACCGCGAGCTGATGGACAAGAACCGCATAGAAGGCCGATACGGCACGACGAGCTGGCACAACACAGCGAAGTCGTCTGGTTTACCCGTGGAGGTAAATGCGG
>CAYNQJ010000049.1:0-30817 GCA_964399305.1 uncultured Luteolibacter sp. | reverse complement strand
CGCGGGCGAAGTTTTGTCCTTGTTACCTGTCCAACTTTTGCGGGGGACGCTCCAGCAGCCGCCTCACGGCTGCTCACCCCTTCGGGGCACGTCGCGTTCGTTCCTGTCCAAAACCCCTACAAGCCTTCGGGGTTTTTGCGCCCCGGCCTCCAGCATCGGGTTCGTTCCTCACTTGTGCAGCTTGGGCGTTCCTGCCGGAGGGCCGCCAGGTACCAACCACTGTGCGTCTGGCCGGGCGGCTTTATTTCTTCATGTGGTCGATGCCATAGGGAGCCCGTTGCTCTCTGGCGCGCATCGAGTTGGCGGTGTCGTCGTTTTTGAACTCCTCCTTCACCGGATCCCAGGTGAGCTTGCGGCCGAGCTTCATGGCGATCCATCCGATCATGCAGGCGCTGGTCGAGCGGTGGGCGACTTCGGCGTTGGTCACAGCGGGCTTGCGGGTCTGCATGCTGGTGATCCAGTCGAGATGGTGGTCGTTTTGCGGGCTTTCGTGAAGGCGGACGTCGTCCTTGCCGAGCGGGGTGCTGAGGATCTCGGGTTTGCTCGCTTGCAGGGCACCGCCGCCGCCGCCCTTGAGCACCGGGTCGGATGCGGTGACGCGCTCGGCTCCGCGGGTGACGAAAATCCAGCCGTCGCTGCCTTCGAAGCGCACGCCGTTGGGGAAGTTGTTATCGATGATCATGGTGGCCCCGTTGGCGTATTTCGCCTCGATATGATAGGGGCCGTGGACGTTCCACAATCCGGATTTCGGGAACTCGGCCTTGCCCTCGATGCTCAGCGGGCCGGTCAGTTCGGTGTCCATGCCCCAGTGGGCGATGTCCACATGGTGCGATCCCCAGCCGGTGATCATGCCGAGGCAGTAATCCTCGATGCGCAGCCAGCCGGGGCGTTCGCCGTAGCTGGTGGTGCCGTTGGGGCCCTGCGGGTGGGTGCGGTCCCTAGTGTAGGGTGCCAGCGGGGTGCTGCCGAGCCACATCTCGTAGTTGAAATGTTCGGGCACCGGGATTTCCTCCGTGCTGCCGCCCGCGGGATCGGTGGGCAGGCCGATTTTGACCGTGTGGAGCTTGCCAATGCGGCCACTGCGCACCATTTCGCAGGCGATGCGGAACTGTCCGCCGGACCGCTGCTGGCTGCCGATCTGGAACATGCACTTTTTCTCCCTGACGATGTCACTGACCGCGCGGCCTTCCTTGAGCGTCATCGTCAGCGGCTTCTGCACGTAGATGTCCTTGCCTAACAGCGCTGCCGCGATCACCGGCTCGGCATGCCAGTGGTCCGGCGTGCTGATCGACACCGCATCGATGTCCGGATGCTGCAGGGCCTCGCGGTAATCCCCGTAGGCACCGACCTTGAGGTCCACCTTTTTCCCCTTGTAGTGGCCTTCAACGCGTTGTTTGGCATCGGCGACGCGCAGCGCGTCGAGGTCGCAGACGGCGACGAGGCGTGCGGCGTCGTGACGGAGGATGCCCGGGATGTCCATGTCCTTGCCGATTCTTCCGCAGCCGATCTGCAGGATGTTGATTTTCTTGCTAGGGGCATCCGCGCCGAGGACGCGGGCCGGGATGATGGTGGGAAAGCCGATGGCCGCGGTGGCGAGGCCGGTGGATTTCAGGAACTGGCGGCGGGAGGTGTGGTTGGACATGGGATGTTGGGTTGCGTCAGGTTTGAAGGAAGGATTGGCGGGAGTGCGGAATCACTTGGCCATGCCGAGCACCCAGAGGATGCCGCCCTGGATGTGTTTGCGGAACGCGGGATCGGCGTAGGTTTCCTTGGCGTGGCCGAGCGCGGTGTAAAAGCTGCGGCCCTTGCCGACCTCATGGCACCAGGCGAGCGGGAAGCGGTTGCCTTCAAACTTCACCGGCCAGGCATTGCGGGGCGGGTGGGTCACACTGGTGGTGTCCAGCTCGAGCAGCACCTGCAGGCCGGGCTCGACCTCGCAGTAATACCCTTCGTCCTTCCATTTCCACACTTCCGGCAGGTGGGTGGTTGACGGGTGCTTGCCATCCTTGACCACGATGGCGAGCTCCTGGATTGGCGGATGCCACTTGAAGAGGCCCCCCATGATCCGGCGGAAGTCCTTGTTGGTGCGTTCCGAACCGGTGGCGGAATGGATGCCGACACAGCCACCGCCATTCTCGACATAGCGGGTGAAGGCCGTGCTTTGCTCCGGAGTGGAGAACGCCTCGTTGTTCGAGTTGCAGAAAATCACGGCACGGTAGTTTTTCAGATTGTCGGCAGTGAAGACCGCCGGGTCGTCCGACACATCCGATTCGATGTTCTTTTCCGCGCAAAGCTCCTTCACGGCGGCCACGCTCACGGCAATGTTGTCATGCACGAAGCCCTTGCCGTTGGTGACGTGGTTGCGCGTGTAAATCAGGACCTTGGGCGTCCCGGCGGCCGGGGCGATGGCCGGCAGCAGGCCTGCGGCCAAAACGGCGAGACAACTGATGCGGCGGAGTGCGGGCGTGAAGGCTTGGATCATGGAGTGTCAGTGATGGGTGGGTGGTGGCCGGTCACATGCGGACGCATGCGGGATACGAACCAACAAGCGCCAAACCAACGGACATTGCAACGCGGCAACGCGGCATCCGCCGATTCCACCGTTGAGGCTAGGGTTTTTTGAGTTTGCGCGCAACCTAAGGAATGCGCAAACTTTATAAAGAATCGCGCAAACCCATGCCTCCCAGAGTTGCCATCATTTACCCGGCTGCCGTGCCATGGATGGCGCGGTGTCTGGACGGCATCCGGCGTTATGCGCGGGAAAACGGCGGCTGGCACCTATTCAGCAGTCCGCCAGCGATGGCCAGCGCGGGGGAATCCGTGCTGGACCTGCGCGCGATGCGCGGCTGGAAGGGAGACGCAATCATCGCGGTGACCCATGAGGTGGGGGAGCTGCGGCACGCAAGGAAGTTGAAAATCCCGGTGATCAATCTGGCCGGTGGCATCGCCAAATCCCACGGCGTCCCACGGGTGATGGTGGACCACCACGCCGCCGGGCGGATGGCGGCTGATCATTTGTTAGAAACCGGGCTCAGGCACCTGGCATACGTCGGTTGGGACCACCTCTGGTATTCCGAACAAAGGTGCCGGGGCTTCGCCGGACGCGCGGCGGAATCCGGAGTCGCCTGCCACGTGCTGCAGTCACCGGCCATCACGGAGGCCTCCATGGACTGGCCCCGGCGGATCAGCGGCCTGGCGGGATGGCTGGCCTCGCTGCCACGGCCCGCGGGGGTTTTTGCGGTGCACGATTACCGCGCCCAGGTGGTCATCGAAGCCTGCCAGGAGGCGAAGCTCCGGGTGCCCGATGACATCGCCGTGGTCGGCATGGATAACGACGAAACGATTTGCGAGCACTCGGTTCCCACCCTGACCAGTGTTTCGCGGAACTCCACGCGGGTCGGCTGGGAGGCGGCCGCGTTGATCGACCGGATGATGCGCGGCGGCGATCCGCCGGATGAAGACCTGCTGGTCCCGCCGAAGGGCGTGGTCGCACGGCAATCCACCGACATGCTCTATGCCGGCGATCCGGTGATCCAGCGCGCCATCGGCTACATGCGGGCACACCTCGGAACCTCCTTCAACATCCACGCGATGGCGGAACACGCGGGGGTCTCGAAGCGGACACTCGAGACCCGCTTCCGTGGCGGCCTGGCCAGCTCGCCACATGCCTATCTCACGCGGCTCCGTGTCCGGCGCGCCCAGGAGATGATGCGGCTGTCACCCAGGCGCACCCTCGGGCAAATCGCGGAAGCCTGCGGCTTTGGCAGCGCCCCGACATTTTACAGCGCGTTCGAGCGGATCACCGGCGAGTCCCCCGGCCGCTTCCGCAAAAATCAAGCCGCCTCCCGCCAGATGGGGCCGTCATGAAAGGACCCGGTTCAGGCGCCTGTATCGCTGCACCGCCATGAAAACCCTGATGCTCACGCTTTCATTCTGCCTCGCCATCCTCGCCCCCTCCCGGGCGGCCGATGGCTGGATTCCGATGCTCAAAGGCGACAGCCTCGATGGCTGGAAATCCAACACCGCCACCGAGGACAACGCCGCCAGCCTGAAAGATGTCTTCACCGTGCGGAACGGCGAGCTGGTCGTCCGCGGCGGCCGCGCGCACCTGTTCTATGCCGGCAAGGACGGCAAGGCGGTGTTCCGGAATTTCGAGTTCAAGGCCAAGGTCAAAACCACCCCCGGATCTAACAGCGGCATCTATTTCCACACCCGCTACCAGGACAAGGGCTGGCCCTCCGCCGGCTACGAGTGCCAGGTCAATGCCACCCACACCGATGTCAAGAAAACCGGTGGCCTCTACGCGGTGGCCGACGTGCTCGACAAGGCTCCCCATGCCGATGACGAGTGGTTTGACTACGAGATCAGGGTGGAGGGCAGGCACATCGTGGTGAAAATCAACGGCAAGGTCACCACCGACTGGACCGAGCCCGCCGATTGGAACCCGGAGAAATCGCTCAACAACATGCCGGGCCGCAAGCTGGGCGAGGGCACCATCGCCATCCAGGCGCACGACCCGAAAAGCACGATTCATTACAAGGAAATGTTCATCCGCCCGCTGCCCTGAGCCGCGGGCCGGGGACTGTCTTCTCTCGGGGACCGCACGCATCCTGCGCAAGGATTTTTCCCCCCTGAGCGCAAAGCGCGGCCTTTGAAACCATTTTCCAGGCAGCGTCTCCGGATCGGGCCGGTTCATGCGAACTCATTATCCCGACTTCTTGTCGCCGAAGTCCAGGCCGATGGTCATGAGCGGGATTCCCGTTTCCGTGGCCGTGGGATCATGGCGCGCCCTTCAAGCGCCGCTGCTCACTGTCTCCATTTTCTTGTTACGGGATTCGATGTCGCGAGAACGCTCCGCATGAAATGGTGATTCTTTAGTCATACGAACCAACATCCTGTTCCATCTTTGTATCCCATAGAACATCGCATGAGGGGCAGAAAAATTTCCTGGTCCCGATTGCGCCGGGCTTGTGTGGACGATCTATCCATTGTTTGCATATCGGGCACTTGCAGTGATTCCACAGGAACCGTTGCACTGTAAAAAGAAGCACAAGGCAAAAGACACAAGTCCCCCAAAAATACCACGGATTCATATCTGAAATCATACCCGATCGGTCTAGGCATGCCCAGATCGCCAATATGACCAAAAAGAATCCCACCATCAAGGAAACGACCAAGCAGGTTGTTCTGCGATGCGTTGGATGGTATTTTGTGTTGGATGTCATTTTTTGCCCAACTATGAGTCCTCCCACACCTGACCGGCGGCGGGGATGGAGCGCGGGGTTGATGTTGTAGAGGTCATGAAGTCTGGTCCTGGGGGCGGGTCATTCGTTAGGAGTGACGGTTTGTGTGTCCCCAGCATGGGCGTGATCCAAATGAGGTGCAAGTCCCCTACAGGAAAATGAAGAGACTGCCATCCGAGACCAACTCGGGAAGGGCGCCCGACTCGGGGAAGGCAGGCCAACCTCGCAGCGGACGGACAATCCACCGATGACGCCAGACGGCGAGGTGGAACAGGAGCCGATGCGATAGAAAGCATGTGGGCGGTCAGGAGCAGGTATCGGCTTGTCCCGCGTCCGAGCGCAAACGCCGTACACGGACCCGTGCGCACGCTGGTGTGCGACACGTGGCTGGTTCTCGGAATCGGTCACGGGGGGCGATTGGGCTGATTCCTCTAATGAATTGCCGCCCCAAGCAACCACCGCTACGACCTGTTCGAAGAGCCCCTGCGGGCTGGATGCCGCCTCATATGCCGCCAGCCGAACCTCAACGTGAGCGGGTTGTCTCCCAGCACGTATGTGCCTTTTCCGGATCATTCTGCTGGAGGTTAATGCCGCATTCCGGCCACCTGCTGCTACCGGGCCGGCTCACGGAGCATGGGCGGCGGCTTTCATCGGCTGGAACAAAACCTCGGGCTCGGAAAACTCCCAGCCCTCGTTTTCCAACAGGGCCGCCATGGCCTCGTCATGCAGGACCAGAATGGAATCCCCGAGAATCTGTGCGGGCAGATGGAGGTTGCCGGCTTTCCATGCGACCAGGGCGGCATGAGCCGGGCTGGAAAACGGAATCCGGTACACCTTCTCCGGAGCCTGACGGATCACATAGTCGGCCCCCGCCCCGTGAAAAATCACAGAGCCATCCGCCAGCCGTGATTCCAGATCGAATTCAAACACGGTGCCGTCATCCGCAACGCCGCTCCACCTCCGCTTGAGGAAGTCGCGCCGACCCGCGCGCAGGGTGACCTGCCGCCCGGGAGGGAGCTGTGAGGACGCCGCAAGCATGCGCTGGATGCGGTGTGTCCGCGGTGGCGCGCCGTCCTGACCGTTTTGCTGCATGGATGTGAAGATCCGGCGGGAGCGATCGCGCCAGCTTCCTGCAAATCAACCGAGCTCCTTGATGCGCAGGTTGCGGAACTTGTAGGTTTTGCCCTTTTCCCCGTGATGCTGGATGCCGATTGGACCGCTGGCGTCGGTTTTGTCCTCGACCTCGGTGGTGACCACGCCATTGACCTCGATCTTGATTTTACTGCCCTTGCAGGTGATGCGGTAAGTGTTCCAATCGTTGCGCTTGAAGGTGTTGCCGGCGCGTTTTTTGAACTCGGCGATGCTGGCGGCGTCACCGTTTTTCGGGCTGATGAACCAGCCTCTGCGGTTTTCATCATAAAGCCCGCCGGACCAGCCGCGGTTGGGGTCGCCATCGACCTCCGCCTGATAGCCTGAAACCTTGTTGGGCTCGACATGGGCGCGGAACATGATGCCGCTGTTGGCCTGGCCCTCGGGCAGCAGGACCTCGCATTCAAAAATGAAATCCGAATAGTCCTTTTCGGTAACCAGGAAAAACTTGTTGTCCGCAGTCAGATGGATTTCGCCATTCACGACTTCCACCTTGCCCCAGGTGTAGGGATTTTTCCAACCTTTGGTGGTCTTGCCGTCAAACAGGGAAACAAACCCTTTTTCTTCGGCTTTCGTTTCTGCCGCGGCAGGCAGGATTTGGCAGGCGACGAGTGCGGCGAGGATCAGTTTGCGGTATTTCATATCAATGGTGTGGGAAATCAGACGAATCAGAATCCAATCAGGTTCACCAGCTCGGTGTCGCTGAATTCATCAAGGTGATCGGCAGCGGCGATCAGCGCTTCTGTTTCGGCAATGTCCTCGATTTCGGCGGCTTGCGCGGAATCGGTGAACGTGAGGACACGATCACCGGCTGCGGGCGAACCAGGCAGACTGAAAAGCCCGAAGGTCACCAGCGCGGCTGCTCCGGCCAGGCCTGCCAGTGGCGCGGGAGCAAAGAAACTCCGCCACCATGGGCCCTGCCGCCCGGCAAGGCGTGCCGCGCGTACGGTGTCATCGACAAAACGCGGGCCGGCAACGACCGGCGGGGCCTGGTCGAGCAATTTCCAGACGGCGTCGTTTTCCAGGGATGTTTCGCGATCCATTGGCCTTCGATTCATGTGGCAAGTGGGGTTTACACCGAAACCAACCCCTTGCCGAACGAAAAGTTGTGGAATTTGCCAAGGATAATGTAATCCACGGCAGGCCGCGCGTTACACTTCTTTTTTGTTTTTCAAAAGATCCCTCACCTCGACCAGCGTGTCGTTGATGGAAAAAATCACAATGAGGATTTCGCAGTAAATCCTCGCGATGACCGGGCCGATCAAAATGGTGAGCAGCCCCATGAATACCATGGCACCGCCGCCGCTGTAAGCGTTCAGGCCTCCGACGATACTGAGCAGGCCGAAAATCACCGAGCAAACGGTTCCGATCCAGAACAGAATCTGGATGATGATCGGTGTGATCATTTTCTTGAATTTGAGGAATTCGTCCATGGCGGTTTGTCCTTGTTTGGGTTTGGATGGTGGGAGGCTTGCGATCGGCCCGGTGCCATCCTCCCCTGATGGTGCCGGAAATCCTGCGAAAGTCTTGAACCCAGCCACAGCACGGGCCTTCCGAGCGAGCATGCTGGAACTGGATTCAACCATGCGATGCCAGCGCAACCCCCCACGGATGTCAATGATGAAAGGCCGCGCGGGGCGGGGCGAAACTCCGGCTGGCTGGCACACCCGATGTTTCGTTAGTATGGATTCGCCGATTGTCAGACAATCGGAATCTCCAGCAGGCTTGCGGCGTGTCGAAGCCGGGTCCGTTCATCCGTTTTTGCGCTGATCGATCCAGACCGTGGCCACCCCATGCGCGATGAGAATCCCCGCAAAGCTGCAAGCAAGATCGATGGGATCCGCCGTGCGGGTGGAGAAAAACATCTGGCTGCATTCTTCCGCCAGGCTGAACAGAAGCAAGAGAATGATCGGAACAGGAAGCCAAAGCCGGGGTTTCCGGCCAGCGGGTGGAAATGCCAGGGACAACAGAAATGACAGGATTCCATACAGCACCACATGCCCGACGCGGTCGCCATTCGGGAAACCATACATGGCGCGGAACAGCGAAGGCATCCGCCCGGTATCCGCCGCCCAAATCACAAACAGGAGAAACACAAGGAAAAGGATGGCGGCGGCCTTGGCTTTCATGATGCGGTAATTCGTATGTGCACCGGCTTTGACCGTATGTGTTCCGGCCACGTCCTGACAAAAAAGGCATGGCCATGTCCGGGATTCAGCCGACCAGATCGCCAATCGATCCGAAATCCGGGGAAAACAGCCGCTTGTAGGTCCGGGCGGCATAACCGTCGGTCATGCCCGCCAGAAAATCACAGACGAGCCGGGCGCGGGACGCTTCGTCGGGAGCTTCCGCGATCTCGGCCGCGGTGTCGGCAGGCAGCAGTTGGAAATCCTGCCCGTCGATGCGGCCGCCACTGATGTAGCGTTCGCCCAGAACTTCCCAGAGTTGCCGCAGCATCCGGCTGCCCTTGTGTTCGAGTTGCTTCAACTGTGGCGAGAGGAAAACCACTTCGAAAGCGAGTCGCTTGAAAAGCCGGGATTCGGCTTTCACCGCATCATCGATCGCAAGGCGGTATCGGTAGCGGTGCGACTGCCCGCTGAGGAAATTCACATCGGATTCCAGCCGGGTTGCCTGGATGTAACGGCCGATGCGCTTGCCGACAAAGGCGTCCACCCGCTTGCGGCGGATGGCGGCCATGAGTTCGGCAAGCGGTGTCCCCTCACCTACCGGATGGCTTTTCTTTTCCGCCCATGCCTCGATCTTTTCGATGGTTAGAAATCCGGCACGCACGCTGTCGGACAGGTCGTTCAGTGAGTATGCGGTATCATCCGCCCAGTCCATCACCTGGCATTCGATCGCCTTGAAACCGTCGCGGACATCGCCAGGTGTGAGTTCCGGCGGGAAGTCATGGCCGCCCATTGCCCAGTCGAGGTGGCCCGATTGGTCATCGTAGATGAAATGATGGTCGGGGATGGCACCGGTGGTGGTCTTGAGTTCGGTCCACAGCGTTTTGTATTTCAGGATGCCATCCAGAAACGCGCGGCTTGGATCCATGCCGGTGCGTTTGGCGGAGAAAATCCGCTCGGTGAGCAAACGCAGCGTTTGGGCGTTGCCTTCGAAGCCGCCGTGATCGCGCATCAGGTGGTTGAGCGTGCGCTCGCCAGCATGGCCGAATGGCGGGTGGCCGAGGTCGTGGGAAAGGCACACCGCCTCGACCAGGTCCGGGTCGATGAAAAACCCGTCGTGCAACGGCCCGTCCGGCCGGGACTTCAGCCAGTGGCAGATCGACTTGCCGATTTGCGCGACCTCCAGCGAGTGGGTCAGGCGGGTTCGGTAGAAATCGTATTCCCCGCTCCAGAACACCTGGGTTTTGTTCTGCAGACGGCGGAAAGCCGGTGTGTGCAGGACGCGGTCGCGGTCGATCTGGAATGGCGTGCGGTAATCGCCGTCGATCGTGGTACCCGAGCGCCGTTCCGTGTCAAATGCACCATAGAAGCCGTTGATCATGACGCGATCCTTGGCCTTTGTGGCGTTGGCCGCAAACCTTTACTGCGCCCCGATTCGTGGCTGGCGCTTGTGGTTCAGCCCTCGAGCGCCCAGCCCTTGCGGTATTCGCGGCGGAGCAGGGCGTTGGCATCCGGATGATTGGTCACCTTACCCGCGGCGGGATCGTATTCGAGCTTCTTGCCGACGCGGTAGGCGACCAGGCCGAGCAGCATTTGTTCGATCATGTCGGCGCTGTATTCGAAGTCGCACGCGGTTTTGAGTGCGGGGTTCCTGCAGGCGTCGAGCCACTGTTGGTGGAAGTGGCCCAACGGTTTGATCACGGTTTCCGGAGTACGGGATTTGTAGTAAGTCAAATCCGCGGTTTCGCCATATGGGAACACCATCCGCGATTCGAAATCCGCGATGAGGTAGCCCTTCGATCCGCGGAACATGGCCCCGTGGTCGATGGCTCCCAGATTGAGCGCGCGGTTCGGCGAGCGCGGCATGAGGCCGCCCTGGTACCAGCTCACGCGGACCGGTCCGCGCCAGTCGTTGGCCGGGTGATCGAAGTGGGACTCGCACTCGACCGGAGTGACGTCCGGGTTGAATGCCTCGCCCTTGGCTTCGATGGTGGTCGGCAGCTTGGCGTCGATGGCATTCCAGACGAGGTCCATCGTGTGGCTGCCCATGTCGCCGATCTGACCGACGCCGAAATCCCAGAACATGTTCCATTCAAGGCAGTTCATGCCCGGCCCGCCGGCGAAGTAGGCGGGATTGTAGGGATGCTCCGGGGACGGGCCGAGCCAGAGATCCCAGTGGAGTTCCGGCGGCGGATTGCCGGCGGCCGGGAAATACCCCTTGCGGCGGATCTGGCGGTTGCCCCAGGAATCCACCGATTGGAGCTCGCCGATCGCGCCGTCCATGATCAACTCGCGGATGCGGTTGAAATTCGGGTTGGCGTGGCGTTGCATGCCGACCTGGGTGGCGAGCTTGTCTTTTTTGGAAAGCCATTTTTCGCGGACGACGCGGGCCTCCTCCACGCTGACTGCGAGCGGTTTCTCACAGAAGACGTGCATGCCGCGGTTGAGCGCCCAGTTGGCGATGAACGCATGGGTGTGGTCGGCGGTGCAGATGACGACGGCCTCGATGTCCTTTTGTTCGAGGCATTTGCGCCAGTCGACGTGGGTTTTGGCTTTTGGAAACCGTTTGAGGGCTTCCGCGAGGTGGTTCTCGTTCACATCGCAGAGGGCAACGACGTTTTCCTGCGCCATCCAGTCGTAGTGGGCGCCGCCGCGGCCCCAGGCTCCGATCAGGGCCAGGTTGAGCTTTTTGTTAGGCGATGCCGCGCCACGGAGGAACCCCGAAGGAAGGATCGTCAATCCTGCGGTGGCGATGGCGGCTTGGTTGAGGAAATTCCTGCGGTTCATGTTTTGGGTTTTGGGAGGCTTTGGATAAAGAAAAAGACCTGAAATGCCGGAGGCGTTTCAGGTCTTTCACGGTTAGGATTTCGCAACCAGGTCTCAGCCGGCTTTGCCGTAAACCTCGACTTCGATGTAATGGTTCATTTCGGTGGCGGTGTTGCCGTTGCTGTAGAGGCGGACGTAGCGGCCCTTGGTGCCGAGGCCGTCGATGATCCGGCCGAAGCGGGTTTCAACATACGGCTTGTTGCTGCCTTTGCCGAGTTTGGCGGAGTCGTCGTAATCGTTGTTGTAGACCGTGGTGACACCGGTTTTGAATTCCGGGTCGTCCGAGATCTGGACGATCACGTCATGGTAGGCGCGCTTCTGCGAGTGGAAGTGCCAGACCCAGATCGCGTTGATCGCGGCGCTTTGCTCGAGGTCGATCTGGACCCACTGCAGGCCTTCCACCAGTTCGACGAAGTAGCCTTCGCCGGCTTCCTTGTCGCCATCGGTCACGAAATCGAGACTACCGATGATCGGGTCCGAATCACTGCTGGTCACGGGCTTGCCGGCGGAAAGCAGGGTGGTGCCTTCCGGGACGGAAAACTCCTGAGCCTGGGTGGCGGCCGGGATGAGGTCCGGCACGTCAATCGGCTTGGGAGTGCCCTCGATGAGTTCCGGCGGAAGCTCGGTGGTGAGGGCCACGCCGCCGGCGGTGCCGGTGGACGAATCGGTTCCGCCAGAGCCGCCGGAGCTGGCGGAGCCGCCCGAACTGGAGTTGGATGATTTATCGCCGCAGCTGACGAGAGCGATGGCGGTGAAAGCGCAGAGGATGTGGGCAATGTGTTTGTGTTTCATACGGAGAGGTGTTCAGAGGTGAATTCGATGCGTTCCTTCTGGAGGGCGGAGGGGTTGACCCAGAAAATGGGGGCTTCGCTCTCGAAGGCATGGCGGGCGTCGCAGTTCAGTTTGGCTTTTCCGCGCACTGCGGCGAAGAAGTTTTCCAAGTGTGGCTGGTGGGCCGGCTTGTTGAATCCGCCGGGAAGATCGAAGCCTTCCACCGGTGGCGATTCATAGGACTTGACCGCGTCGGCGGACGGCGGGGGTTTTGGCGGAGCGGCCTTGGTAATCAGATAACCGCGCTTGACGAGATCGTCCCATGACGGGGCGTTGGCCTCGCGGTAGATCGCCGAGGACGAGGCGATTTCCGAGATTTTGATCGTGGCCTCGGTTCCCATGAAGGTTTCCCAGAACCCGCCGCCGGAGCTGGTGGTGGTGAGCACCTGATAGAACGCGCGGGCACCGCCCTGCGGGGTGTCGTAGTCGAAGATGCACATCACGTTGTCGAAGTGCTCGCGTTTGGTGAAGTAGTCGTTGCCACCGGAGGCGAAGACCGACTTGGGCGTGGCACCGAAGAACCAGTTGAAGATATCGATCTGGTGCGCTCCAAGGTCGGAGATCGGGCCGCCGGACAGGTCGCGGTAGAAACGCCAGTTGAGGAACTGGTGCATGTCCTTGAAGCCGTATTTGTTCAGAACATCGGTCGGCACGATGATTTTTTTCGAGATTTTATCCCCGCCGATATCCTGCGATGAGCCCAGTGAACGGTTCCACTGGGCGTTGGCATTGATGATCTGTCCACAGATTTTCTGGCCGTTGATCAGCTTGTCGAGCACGTAGCGGTAGCGCGGGTTGCTGCGGCGCTGGTGGCCGATTTGGCAGAGCTTGCCGGATTTCTCCATCGCGTGAACCATCGCGCGCGCGCCGTCGATGGTGTTGGACATCATTTTCTCGCAATAGACGTGAAGTCCGGCTTCGAGGCACTTGACCGTGTGGGGAGAGTGCCAGAAATCCGGTGTCGCGATCACGGCGGCGTCGAGCCCTTTTTCCGTGGCGAGCATTTCATCGATGTCGGAGTAGCCCTTGGGGGCCTCGCCTTGGAGGGAGCGCACCTGGCCTCTTCCTTTTGCGAGGTTCCATCCCGAGATGTCGCAGACCGCCTGGAAGTGAAGGCCGGGGATGTTTTTCAGGCAGTTGAAGAGGACCTCGCCCTGCTTGCCGAAGCCGACCAGCGCGACGTGGATCTTCTCCGAGTCGCCGGGTTGGGCGGCGCGAAGGATGTTAGGGGCGCCGAGCACGAGGCCGGCTCCCGCGCCGGCGACGGTCCTTGTCAGGAAGTCGCGGCGGCTGATGAAGGTGGGAAGTTCTGGGTTCATGGGATTACCATTTCTTGAGGATGGCGAAGCGGTTGTGGGGAGCGAGCATCAGCGCCATGACGATGAGGATCATGTGGATGCCGAGCCATGAGACGCCTTCGTCCTGTTTGATCAGGATCAGGCCCCAGGTCAGGCTGATGTAGAGCAGACCTAGCAGGAACAGCGAAGTGCGGTTGGCGATGCCCAGCAGGATGGTGAGGCCGAGGACCAACAGTGCGGGGCCGAGCACGATGTTGTAGATCTTGAGGGCGAAACCAAGCATGAGGGGCTCTTTCTCAAACATTTTGAGCATTCCTTCCGGAACGCCGTGATAGTGGCTCAAGGCATATTCCTTGATGGCGCCGGGGGCTGTCAGGCCGTGTTCGCTGGGAGCGCCATCAACCGTGATGACCTTGTCGGAAGCGGTGGTTCCCGCGAATTTCTCGATGCCGGTCTGGATCGCGCGGACGGCCAGCCAGAGGCGGAGGATCAGGGCTCCGTAAACGAGCGCGAGCTTGTTTGACGCGTCGGAGCAACAGGGTTCGGTGGAGCACGATTCGTTGGACATGGTGTTTGGGGTTCTTTGGGTTGGAGAGAGTGTTGGTTGGTCAGGATATGTTTTGGATTGGCGCGGGCAGCAGGGAAGAATACGGCAAATCGGGGTAGAAATCTTTCAGCGGAAATTAGGGACGGGCGGTGCTTTACTCAAGCCTGATGTGGTGGAGCGTGAACGTTGGTTCAATACTCCCTTTGCAGGAGATGGTTTGCGATTTCGGCCAGTCGCGAGGCTTTGTTTCCAAGCGGTTTCAGGGAATCCATGGCGGCATGGGTGAGGCGGGCGGCCTCCTTGCGCGATGCGGGCAGGCCGAGAATGGAGGGATAGGTGGTTTTTTCGACCGCAAGGTCCTTGCCCGCGGTTTTGCCCAGGACTTCGGTGGATTGCGTCACGTCGAGGATGTCATCGATTGCTTGGAACGCGAGGCCGAGATTGTGACCAAATTCGGTGAGCGCGGCCAGTTTTCCGGGGGTGGCGTTCGCGGTCATCGCGCCGAGTCGCAGCGATGCGGTTAGCAACGCGGCGGTCTTTGCCTCGTGGATGCGGATGAGATCCCGCTTCGTGGTTTTCTTTCCTTCGCATCCGAGGTCCATCACCTGGCCGCCGATGAGCTTCAGGCTGCCGCCCGCGGTAGCGAGTTCGGTGATGTGCTCGCGCGCTCCGTAGCGACGGGTGTTAGAAGTTCCGGCCAGCACGAGAAAGGCCTGGGTGAGCAGGGCATCGCCGCACAACACGGCCATGCCTTCGCCATAGACCTTGTGGCAGGTCGGGCGGCCACGGCGCAGGTCGTCGTCGTCCATGGCCGGGAGGTCGTCATGCACCAGCGAATAAGTGTGCATCAGTTCCACCGCGCAGGCCGGTGCGAGGGCATCGGCGGTTTGTCCACCGCAAGCTTCGGCAGCGGCCAGGCAGAGGATCGGGCGCAAGCGTTTGCCGCCGGCAAAGACGGCATAGCGCATGGCGGAGTGGATCGTGGCGGGCCGGGTTTTGGCTTTGGGCAGGCAGCGGTCCAGCGCCGAATCCACTTCGGAGCGTCGGGCGGCAAGATAGAGCTTGAGGTCCATGGCGGCGGGTGGAAAACCCAAGCCTAGAGGATTTCCGCGATCTGCACGGCGTTGAGGGCGGCGCCTTTGCGGACCTGGTCGCCGACGACCCAGAGGTCGAGGGCGTTGTCCAGGACCAGGTTCTTGCGGATCCGGCCCACCAGGCAGTCATCCTTGCCGGTGGTATCGAGCGGCACCGGGAATACGCGGTTGGCGGTGTCGTCCACCACCTGGATGCCGGGTTTTCCGGCGTAGGCGGCGCGGGCGGCATCCGGGTCCACCGGGCGGTCGAACTGCGCGGTGATGGAAACCGAGTGCGAGCGATAGACGGGTACGCGGACGCAGGTGCAGGAGACCTTGAGTGCTGGCAGGCCGAGGATCTTGCGGCCTTCGTTCAGCATTTTGAGTTCTTCTTTGGTATAACCGTTGTCGGTGAAGGTATCGACCTGCGGAATCACGTTGAAGGCAATCTGCCGCGGGTAAACCTTGGGTGTGACCGGCTCGCCGAGATGGATGGCCCGGACCTGCTCTTCCAGCTCGATGATGCCTTGGGCACCCGATCCGGACACCGCCTGATAGCTGGAGGCGATGATCGATTTGAGATCGAAGGCCGCGTGCAGCGGTGCCAGCGCCATCAATGAGATGATGGTGGTGCAATTCGGGTTGGCGATGATGTTGCGCGGGCGGTTTTTAGCCGCCTCCGGGTTGATTTCCGGCACCACCAGCGGGACGTCATCATCCATTCGGAAAGCGGAGGAATTGTCGATCACCACCGCGCCCGCCGCCGCAGCGGATGGCGCGAACTCCTTGGAAATTCCGCCCCCGGCGCTGAACAACGCGATGTCCACGCCTGTGAACGAATCGTGAGTGAGCTCCTCCACCACCACATCTTCGCCGCGGAACTTCATTTTTTTCCCGGCGGAGCGGGCCGAAGCCAGCAGTTTCAGCTTGCCGAGCGGAAAATTCCGCTGCTCGAGACAAAGAAGCATTTCCACGCCAACGGCACCCGTGGCACCAACAATCGCAACATGAGGCTGGTTCATTTCAGAGGACCGGTCACCGGGACCGGGGGGCGAAACATACTGGTTTCGCGGCCGCTGGCAATGGATACCTGACAATTCCCCGAAAAAATCCACCGCAGGCGGCAGCCTCAGGCGTGATCGTCGGCAGTCGCCTTGATGTCCGACAGCGCCGCAATGAAGTCTCCGAGTATTTCCGCGGGAACCATGATCGTGTCACGGTTGCCGCCGACATCCTCGGTGATCTTCACCACCATGCCGCGGGCGTTTTGCTTGAGATCGAGAAAGAAAACTTTCCGATCCGCCAGAATTTTCTCGGTGTGCAATAGATCACTTTCCACGGCAGTCTGCTTGGGTGTTGGTTAACAACTCCAAAACAACGCCTCGACCGGGCCTTGTCAACGGAATTTCTTGGCTTGAACCGCCACTTGAGTCATCCTTTTCCGCCTGTTCCTGAACTCCCTGACCCATGCGCGACCTTCTCCCTCACGACCGTCCCGCCTTGGTGCTCGCACCGATGCAGGACGTCACCGACCTGCCTTTCATGCGCGTCATTGCCCGACGTGGCCCGCCCGATTGGTTCGTCACCGAGTATTTCCGCGTTCACCCGGATTCATGCCTTAACGCTTACATCCTGCGATCCATCACAGAAAATAAAACCAACCGACCGGTATTTGCTCAAATTATCGGCAGCGATGTCCCGAGCATGGTCCGCAGCGCGGTAGAGCTGGCGAAGTTGCCGGTGGCGGGGATTGATTTGAATTTGGGCTGTCCGGCCCCGATTGTGTGCCGGAAAAACGCGGGCGGGGGTTTGTTGAGGGAGCCGGAGAGGATTGACCGGCTGTTGGGGGCCTTGCGCGAGGCTGTGCCCGGTCGGTTCACTGTGAAAACCCGGATTGGTTATGCGGCGGCGTCGGAGTTCGAGGGCTTGCTGGGGATTTTCCGCAGGCATGAGTTGGATGGGCTGACCATCCATGGGCGGACCGTGCATGAACGATATCAAAGTGCGGTCCATCCCGATTGCGTGCGGATGGCGGTGGAAACGATGCCATGTCCGGTGCTGGCGAATGGCAACGTGGTGGACATCGGGAGCGGGCAGGCTTACCTGCGGAAAACCGGTGCGGCGGGGCTGATGATCGGCCGCGGCGCGATCCGGAATCCATGGATATTCGCACAGATGCAGGCTTCGTTTTCCGGCGCTTTCGTGCCGCAGCCGAGTCACCGCGACCTTCTGGAATATGTTTGCGAGCTATACGACGAGATGGCAGCTGAGACGCGCAGATTCATTCCGAACGCCCATGTCCAGCGAATGAAGAAAACCCTGGCATATATCAGCCACGGACTTGAGGGAACCTTCGAGTATGACATGCGCCGGGCGCGAACCCCGGAGGAGTTTTTCCGGATCTGCCATGTCCATCTCGACCATGCGACCCCGTTGCCGCCGCAGCCGCCTGTGGATTCCAGACTCTTTTGCGGCTTCGAGGATCTCCTGGCTTGATGATGCTTTTGGCACGTCCTGAAAAACCCTTGACCGGGCGGGCGGGAGCACCATGCTCGCGCGCCATGAGTCCGGCATTCCCGAAGCACGCCTGTTGCGATTGGAGATGGCAGGCTGTCGCAAGGACTCAGATGGGCATGGCTTCCTATCCGGTTTGCGCCGGTTTCCGCGTATTTTTTGCGGATTTGAAAAAATCCTTCCGTGCACTGCGTCACGACGGGATGCGGCCTGGTCCTTCCCTTGCCCGCCAACCGCGCTGCGCGCGCCAACCCTTCTGAAACCCGACGATTCTTCCCATGCGAGCGCTCCCCCTCATTGGCTCCCTCATCGGCTCGGCAGCCGCGCTTGGTGCCGCCCCACTGAAACCGCTTCCGCTGTGGCCGGATGGCGCGCCCGGCGCTCTCGGCAAAGCGGAAAAAGACATTCCCACCCTCACCGCCTTTCTTCCGGCTCCGGAAAAGGCGACCGGCGCGGCGATGGTGATCTGTCCCGGTGGCGGCTATGGCTTCCTGGCTGACCATGAAGGTGCGGGCTACGCCGAGTGGCTGGCGCAGCACGGCATTGCAGGCATTGTTTTGAAATACCGCCTCGGCAAGGAAGGCTACCGTTACCCCGCACCATTCCAGGATGTGCAGCGCGGCATGCGGCTGGCACGCGCGATGGCCGACGAGTGGAAAATCGATCCCAAACGGATCGGCCTCATGGGTACCAGCGCCGGCGGGCATCTGGCCGCCACGCTGCTGACCGGGTTTGACGCCGGCAAGCCGGAGGCGGCGGATCCGGTCGAGCGTTTCAGTTCGCGCCCGACCCTCGGCATCCTGTGCTACCCGGTCATCACCATGGGGCCGGACACCCATCTGGGAAGCCGTGAGAACCTGTTGGGAAAATCCCCGTCGCCCGAGCTGATTGAAAAGCTGTCCGCGGAAAAACAAGTGACCGCCGAAACCCCTCCCTGTTTCATCTGGCACGCTTGGGAGGACCCGGCGGTCAAGGTGGAAAACTCCCTGTCGTTCGCCTTGGCGCTGCGCAAGGCCAACGTGCCCTTCGACCTGCATATCTATCAAAGCGGCAAGGTCCACGGCATCGGCCTGGGAGGGAAAACCCTCCACCCGTGGACGGCTGACTGCCTGTACTGGCTCGGCGAACATGGATTCACCCGGTCAAAATAAGCCACTCCGCATTTCCCGCTTCAAATCCCCGCCCAAGGATACCAGACTCCGCCCGCGCACCCGCACGAACCGCCAGCGCCGTCTTCCGCTTCCGACCCGAAAAAAGCCCCACCCTCCCAGCCAGCCATGGTCTTCAGTTCCCACCTCTTCATCTTCTATTTCCTGCCGCTTTCGCTGCTCATCTATTATTTGCTCCCGTTGCGCGGCAAGCACATCTCGCTGACGCTGGTGAGTTACGTCTTCTATGGCTGGGCGAATCCGTGGTTCGTGCTGCTGATGATGTTCCAGACCCTGGTCGTCTGGGTGGCGGGCGCCTACATGACAGGCCTTTGGAGCCAACCGAAACATGGCGAGATGCCTTTGTTGGAGCCAGGCGGCAAACGCACGCGCAAACAGAGAATGGCGCTCACCATTTCCATCATCGCCAACCTGCTGCCGCTCTGCTTTTTCAAGTACTTCAACTTCGGCCTCGACAACTGGAACGACGCCATGAACGCCGTGGGATGGGATGGTGCACGCTGGGACACCTTGCTGCGCATCACCCTGCCGCTGGGCATCAGCTTCTACACCTTCCAGTCGATGAGCTATGCCATCGATGTCTATCGGGGCGATGCCCGCGCAATCCGCTCGATTCTGGATTTCATGTGCTATGTGGCGATGTTCCCGCAACTGGTCGCCGGCCCGATCGTCCGCTTCCAGGATGTGGCGGACCAGTTCATCGTGCGGACCCACACGCTTGAGAAATTCGGCCGCGGAGTGGCGTTCTTCGCGCTGGGGCTTGGCAAGAAAATCATGCTGGCCAACCCGTGCGGCAAGATCGCCGACACCGTGTTCGATGCCGGCGCGGCGGGCACGCTCGACGCATGGTATGGTGCCTGTGCCTACGCCTTCCAAATCTACTTCGACTTCAGCGCCTACTCGGACATGGCGATCGGCCTCGGCCTGATGCTGGGATGGGTGTTCGCCAAGAACTTCGATTCCCCGTATAAAAGCCAGTCCATCACCGAGTTCTGGCGGCGCTGGCATCTCTCGCTCTCCACCTGGCTGCGGGACAACCTTTACATTCCGTTAGGCGGCAACCGCAAGGGCGAGGTCCGCACCTACATCAACCTCGGAATCACCATGGTCCTCGGCGGGCTGTGGCACGGCGCCTCATGGAACTTCATCATCTGGGGCGCCATCCACGGGGCCATGCTCGGTTTTGAACGGCTCCAGGGCAAGGACAGCTGGTACCGGCGCGCGCCGGGTCCGTTGAAAGTCGCGATCACCTTTGTGATCGTCCTGTTCACCTGGGTGTTCTTCCGGGCCAAGGACCTGCCGTCCGCGCTGAACTACTGCAAGACGATGCTCGGGTTCGGCGCGGACCAGGACGGCGCGGACCTGCTGGCGGGGCTGATCTATCAGCCTTACTATCTGGTCAGCTTCGCCATCGCCGGAACCGTCGTGTGGGCCTGTTCGCAGACCTGGGATTTCACTCGCGTCATCAGTTGGCCCAAGGCGATCTACTGCCTGCTGGTCCTGCTGCTCGCCCTCGCCATGATGGAAACCCAGGCGTTCAACCCGTTCATCTATTTCATTTTCTGACATGTCCCATCCCCACCACGCCCACGTCGAACATCCCAAGCGGTCCCGCGAGGAAATCGCCAAGATCGAGATCGGTCACACCCAGGCGTCTCCTGGCGTGACACGCACACTCTCGTTCGTGTTCATCGCCATCATCCTCGCCGTCCCGGTCCTGCAAACGATCCGCGAGCTTCCCGCCATGCCGCAATGGTGCGATGTCTTCAAATTCCCGTGGCCGAAGTCCGCGGAAATCAAAGCCATGGTCCAGCCCGAAAAAGACAGCAGCCGCTTTGCCGCCGCCAAGGCCTACAATGACCGGCTGCTGCGGGACATCGGCACCTACGAGCGCGAGCTGAAAGACCGTGACACCATGATCCAATGGCTGATTCCCCGCATGCAAACCGTCATCACCGGCTGGCTCCGCGGCGGCAATGAGGACGCCTATTGCGGGCGCGACGGATGGTTGTTCTATCGGCGCGATATCGATTCGCTGACCGGCCGTGGCTTCCTCGACCCGGCTGTCCTGCGCCAGCGGGCCGCCAGTGGCAACGAACTGAAGGCCCCGCCCCAGCCGGATCCCGTCAAGGCGATCGTTTCATTCCGCGACCAACTCGCCGAGCGCGACATCCAGCTGATCGTGATGCCCGCCCCGGTGAAGCCATCGATCCATCCGGAATTCCACTCCAGCCGCTACGAAGGCCGCAATGTAATCGTGCAAAACCCGTCCTACGTCGAATTCAAACAGCGTCTGGCGGAAGCGGGTGTCACGGTTTTCGATCCCGCCGATCTGTTTGCGGAAACCAAGGCCGCCAATCCCGGCCAGCCGCTCTATCTCAAGACGGATACCCATTGGACACCACAGGCCATGGAATTGACCGCCGCCAAACTGGCGGAATTCGCACGCCAGACCGCCACCCTGCCGGATGCCGACACAGGGCTTTACTCGACTGTGGATATGGAAGTTGAGGCAATGGGAGATATTGCAAACATGCTCAAACTGCCGCCTGGGCAAGGCGTGTTCCCGCCCGAAAAGGTGCGGTTGCGGCAGGTGTTGAAGGACAATCAATTGTGGCGTCCGGCGGCGGATGCTGAGGTGCTCTTTCTCGGCGACAGCTTTGCCAATATTTTTTCCCTCGGGCTGATGAACTGGGGGGAATCCGCCGGGTTTGTCGAACACCTGGGTCTGGCGCTGGGTCTGCCGGTCGATGCGATCACGCGCAACGATGCCGGATCGTACGTAACGCGCGAGATGCTTTCCAATGAAATGAAAGTGGGGCGCGACCGCTTGGAAGGAAAGAAACTGGTCATCTGGGAGTTTGCCTCGCGCGAGTTGGCCAGCGGTGACTGGAAGGAATTGTCGATGGCGCTCGGTGAAAAGCGTGATGTGGGCATGTATGTGCCGGCGGAAGGCAGGACCGTGGCGATCAAAGGCACCGTGCGTGCAGCTTCGCCTTCGCCGCGGCCAGGTTCCGTGCCTTACAAGGATCACATTCTCATGCTGCATCTTGCGGATATCGAGTCCGCCGATGATCCGGATGCCAACGGCAAGGAAGCGGTCGTGAAGACATGGAGCATGCGCGAGAATGTCGCGACACCTGCATCTCGTTACCGCCCCGGTGACACGGTCCGCCTGAACATCCGCCCCTGGACAGATGTGCAGGCAAAGTATGGATCGATCAACGGCAGTTTGCTCGACAGTGATGAGGCGGTGTATGCCGAACATGGCTGGGCCGATTACGAAGCAAAAAACAAATCGAGCGGGGGACCCGTCACGCCAACGAAAACAACGGCACCTGCCCCTGAACCGCAGCCGGCAGACGGCGGGACAACCCCGGATCCAAATGATTTGGCATCTGTCTTCCGCGATGCTTGCGCCAAGAAAGCCGCCGCCGCCGACAAATCGATGGCGGTCATCGGTGCCGATGACTGGCTTTTCCTCAACAACGAACTGCGTCACATCGGTGTCGGCCCGTTCTGGGGTGAAAACGCGGCGAAAGTCAGCAAGGCGAAAGGCAAGGATGCGGACCCCATTCCCGCCATCCTCGATTTCAAAAAGCAATTGGATGCGTTGGGTATCGAGTTGATCCTCGCTCCCGTGCCGCCCAAGGCGGTCATTTACCCGGAAAAAATTTCCGATGCGATCAAGGCCCCGGCCGACGGCAAGGCTCCGGCGAGGCTCGATGCCGCGCACCAGGAATTCTACAAACTGCTCCGTGACCAAGGGGTGAATGTGCTCGATCTCACCGATGATTTCCTCGCCAACCGGATGACGGACGACGGCCCGATGTATTGCCGTCAGGACACGCATTGGTCGGGTCTGGCATGCAACCATGCCGCCAAACGCATCGCCGAAATGATCCGCAAGATGGATTGGTACGGGGAAGTGAAGCGCACGGAATTCAAACAGGAAGTCGTTTCCGCGCCGATCGCCGGCGACCTCTGGACTTCACTTGAGGAATCCAAACGCCCCGAAAAGGAAACCCTGAAACTCCGCAAAATCACCACCGACGGCACCGCCATCGTGAAACCCGACCCTGAAAGCCCGGTGATCCTGCTGGGTGACAGCCACAATTTGGTTTTCCAAGCCGGCGGTGACATGCTCGCCTCCGGCTGCGGACTGGCCGACCAGCTCGCCTATGAACTCGGCATCGCGGTGGACCTCCGCGCGGTGCGGGGGTCCGGAGCGACCCCGGCACGCATCAACCTCTACCGCGCCGCCGCGAAACCGGACTACCTACCCAAAAAGAAAGTCGTCGTCTGGTGCTTCACCGCCCGCGAGTTCACCGAAAGCCAGGGCTGGCGCATCGTTCCCCTCACCAAGAAGTGAACCTGCCCTCGGCCAGTTTGGTCCGGCCAGACCCAGGTAATTCCGGTGGTAACAACCGGTGCGATAAATGGTGATTGAAACATCCGCCGCACCCCGTAATGCTGCCGCTGCTTCCGGGAGCCATTGAAACCCAAAGAAAGCTTCACAGAAAAAACCACAACATGAAGAACACATTGTTTGTAAAAAACATCGGAGCCGCCCTTGCCGGCCTGCTCTTGTCCATGGGGCCCGTCAACGCCGCCGCCGACACCGCAAAAGAGTTGCTCGAACTTACCGGCGGCCGCCGTGTCAAGGTCGCATGGAACCAGGGAACCGAGGCCGACATGAAATGCCACTATCTGGACACCAAGGATGGCAAGATCCAGAAACTGGACTTCGGTGGAACTGCCCCTCTCTGGACCAAGGACGGACGCCTGATCATTGTGGCCGTGGGCAAGGCGAAGGAGCGCAAGGTGGTGGCCTATGACACCGAAACCCAAAAGCTCACCGAACTCGTGCCTCCTGGCCCGGGCAACCATGTGCTCGCGGTTTGGACCGACCCCAAGACCAAACGCACCTGGGTTTATGTCAACGGCAGCGGCGACAACAATGAAGCATGGAACGATGCGAAAGGTGGCGCCATCAACCGTTTCCCGATCGACAAACCGACGGAGCGCGAACTGTTCTGGGACCGCACCACAAGCCACTTCTATCTGATGTTCTCCGAGGACGGCACCCGCGCCTGCTTCGAACCAAGCTGGGCGAACATCGGACAACTGAAACTCGCCTTCACCGCCGACGGCAAGGTCGACCAGGACAAGTCGGAATACAAAACCTTCGGTGGCGGATGCTTCCCCTCGATGGCACCCGACAATTCATACCGCCTGTTCCGCCTGGACGGCGATCACAGCTCGATCACCATGTGCGACGCTGATAATGCCAACCCCCGCAAAGTCGATGTGATGGGTGCCAAGTTCGGTGCGCCGGGCAATACCTGGCTGACCCGCTGGTCCACGGATCCCGATTACATCACCCTGGTCGCACCCGCCGGTCCCAAGGCCAGAATCTGCATCGGCCGCCTCGACAAGGACGCCACCAAGTTTGAAAAATGGGTGGCCGTCTCCGAAGACGGCGGAGCCCAAGCCTGGCAATCCCAGGCATGGATTGAGCCGAAGAAGAAATAACAGAGGCCTTATCTCCCAACATCTCTTTTCGCCAACATCTCCGGCGGCGGTCTCCCCGCCGCCGGAAATTTTTAAGGAACTCCATATGAACCCATCGTTGAAAACCCTGGCAGCCTGCATTTCAACGCTGGCGCTCACACTGGGACTTGCCGCCGCAGACACCGCCGAAACCAAAAAACAACTGCTGGAACTGACCGGTGGCCGCCGGATGAAGGTGGTGTGGAACCAAGGCAATGAAGGCTCGGAACAATCCGCCTTCCGGTATTTCGACACCAAGGACGGCAAGATCCACGATCTGCCATTCACCGGCACGGCGGGCGACGCTGTGTTTCGCAACGTGTGGTTCACGGCGGATGGCCGCAGAATCATCGCCCAGTCCGGCAAAGACGACTCGGACCGCATGCTGGTGATGTTTGACACCGAGACCCAGAAGGTCACCGAGCTCGCCAAAGGCCCGGACAACAATCCGGTGGCGGTCTGGCGGGATCCCAAGACGAAACGCGACTGGGTTTATATCAATGATTGTGGAGCCGGCGGAGACCGCCAGCGCTCATGGGATGCCGGCCGCGACAAACTCTATCGGATCCCGCTCGACAAGCCTGCGGAACGCGAGCTTTTCTGGGACCGCACCACCAGTCACGAGTTCTTTAGCCTCTCGGCGGACGGCACCCGCGCGTGCTTCGCTCCGAAGTTTTTCAACATCGGCATCCTGAAGCTCGCATACGACGCGAAGGGTGGAATGGATCAGGAAAAATCCGAGTTCAAATCCTACGGCGGCGGATGTTTCCCCGGGATCTCGCCGGACAATTCCTACCGCTGGTTCCGTCTCGGCGGCGGCCACAAGGAGATCGAACTGTTCGATGCCGATAGCGACCAGCCGCGAAAAATCAGTGTCACCGGAATGCCCGGCGTGGGAGACAAGGGCAAGCAGGTATGGCTCACCCGTTGGAGCACCCATCCGCGGGTCATTAGCCTGATGGGCCCGGATAGCCCGGAAGCCCGTATCTGGGTCGGACGATTTGACAAGGAGTTCACCAAGATCGAGTCTTGGGTCCAGGTGAACGACGAAGGATCGAAATGCTGGAAATCCCACGCATGGATCGATTCGGAGCGTTGATGACCGCGTCCAATCGGGCGCTTGAATGAAATCCAAAAAAAGAAACCGATCATGATGCAATCCCACAAAAACAAGCACCTCGTCACCGCCATCTCCGTGCTGGCATTCGGTCTCGGCACCCTGTCTGCGGAAGATGCCAAAGCCCCCGAATGGCCAGCCGTCAAAGACGCGGTGTTCGCCCAGCGCGATGCCAACGTGGTCTCGAGCGTGGTGGCCTTCGACTCCAAAGGCCGCTCATTGATGGCTTACAATTGCGATATGCGCGGCAGGGCACTGCCCGGACGCTTTTTTGAGCTGACCTGTGCGGGTGGGTCGTTCCACGCCATGGATGCGGGATCATGGATTGGTGCCAAGGTCGCCGAGTCCGGCGAGTTCACAATCGAGGTGACTCTCACACCTGCGGCCGCCAAACCGGAATCACCCGGCGTGGCGCTTGCTTTCGGCAACGATGATGGAGAGGACTTCGCCCTGCGCCAGGACAAGGCCGGGCTTTCCCTCACATTGGGAAAAGCAAAACCGATATCCTTGTTCGCCCCTGAGGCTGGAAAGCCCGTCCATGTCTTGATCGCCTGTGGCAAGCAAAAGTGGACAGCCTATCGCGATGGCAAGCCGGCCGGCACGGGTGACATGCCATCCGGTCTGGCCAAATGGGCGGCACGCGAACTCACCATGGGTGCCTCATGGTCGGGCAAGGATCCATGGCACGGCCGGATGGAAGCCATCGCCGTCTTTCCACGTGCGCTGACCGCGGAGGAAGCCGCCACCCAATTCAAGGCCAGCACTGCCCTTCGTGCCGGACGCGAGCCCGCCACCACCATCCGCTTCAAGGGAACTTTGGTGAGGCAGGCGAGAACCTCGACCCTCGAGGAAATCCGCCCCTACGACCGCAGCCTTTCTTTCGCCGAATACAAGGTCGATGAGGTGCTCGAAGGCAAGTGGGACCAACCGACCATCGTGGTGGCCCACTGGATGATCATGGATGCCGTGCGTCTGCCGATCGCCGACCGCAAACCAGGCGTGAAGGTGGAGCTGAGTGTCCAGCCCATGGAGCAACATCCGCAATTGGAAAGCAACCGCCGGGATGATATCGAGGATCTCGATCTGGATGCGGTGCTCTTTTACTGCGAATCCGAGTCATGACCCGCCGGGCCATGGCGCGTTTTTCCCAACCAAATCAATCCCTCCCGACTCCAGCCATCATGCGCCATTTCCTCAATACCCATGCCGCAAGCACTGTGGCGGCCCTTGCCCTCGTTCTTTTCCCCGCCACGCTCGAAGGAGCCGACGCCGCGAAGGACCTGCTCAAAATGACCGACGGCAAACGGGTCAAAGTCGTCTGGGCACAAGGCGATAAAATCCAATACTTCGATACGAAGGAAGGCAAGATCGAGGAACTTCCGTTTCCAAATGCCAATCAGCCGCTTTTGACGACCGACGGTCTCAAGGTGCTTTGCTCCGCAGGTTCCGCCGACGACCGCAGCGTGATGATGTATGACACCGAGACCAAAAAACTGACCACCCTAACGACCGGCAAATACAGCGGGCTGCTCACGGTCTGGCGTGACCCGAAAACCGGTCGCGACTGGGTTTATGTGAACGATGCCGGCTCCGACAACCGCAACTGGGACCAGCCATGGGGCGAAATGCACCGGTTCCCGATCGACAAGCCCGAAGAGAAGGAAATGTGTTGGAACCGCACCACCACCCACATCTACTTCATGCTCTCGGCCGATGGCACCCGCGCGTGCTTCGAACCCACTTGGTCCAACATCGGACAGCTCAATCTCGAATATGACTCCGATGGGAAAATCGATCAGGAAAAATCGGTTTTCAAAACCATCGGTGGCGGTTGCTTCCCGGGACTGGCGCCGGACAATTCCTACCGCATGTTTCGTCTCGATGGTGGCCACAAGTCGATCAACATGACCGATGCGGATGGAGCCAATCCGCGTAAAATTGACATGACCGCGATGCCGGGCGTTGGCGACAAGGGCAAGCAAGTGTGGCTCACCCGCTGGAGCACGCATCCGCGGTACATTTCGTTGATGGGGCCAGACAGCAATGAAGCCCGCATCTGGGTGGGACGCTTCAACGAGGATTTCACCGAGATCGAGGAATGGGTGCAGGTGGTCGATGAAGGGGCGAAGTGCATGCAGTCCCATGCGTGGATCGAGCAGGAAGGCACGGTTGCCTCAGGCAAGGCCGCAAAGCCCGGCAAGCAACCTGCAGGAGGGGAGGGGGAATTTTCCTCGGAGTGGCCAAGCGCCGAAGGCGCGGTGTTCGCACTGCGCGATGGCAACACGACGTCTCCGGTCATCGCATTCGACGACAAGGGCCGTGATCTGATGGGATTCACTCTCGGCACGTGGCGGCGCGGATTGTTCGGCCGTCACCACGAACTGGTATGTGATGGCGGTGCTTTTCATGCGCCCAACGCCGGCGCATGGATCGGAACCCAAGTCGCCAAATCCGGCGCGTTTTCCCTCGAGGTGACCCTCACGCCCGACGCGTCCCCACCGAAGTCCACCGGCGTTATCCTGGCCTATGGTGATTCCAAGGGTGAGGATGTCGCATTGATCCAGGACAAAACCGGACTGGCCCTGCGGCTCCCGGATAACAAGCCGATCCCATTGTTCACCCCGGAAGCCGGGAAACCTGTCCATGTGGTCATTCTTTGCGGCAAGGGGAAATGGCTGGCATACCGCAATGGCAAAACCGCCGGATCCGGAACGCTGTCGAAACAACCACCCGCCTGGGGATCCCGCCAACTTCTCATCGGCGCCGGTTGGAAAGGCGCCGACCCTTGGCAAGGAAGGATGGAGGGCATCGCCGTATACCCCCGAGCCCTCTTGTCAAAGGAAGCCGTCGCCCATGCCCGCGCCATCGCCGCCCTGCATGCCGAACGCAAACCCGCAACCCGGATCCGCTTTCAAGGAACCTTGGTGAAACAGGCGAAAACCTCCGCACTCGATGAAATCCAACCCTACACCCGCAGCCTCAGCGTCGCGGAATACAAGGTGGACAAGGTGATCGAAGGCGAATGGAGCGAACCGACGATTCACGTGATGCACTGGATGATCATGGGCGGCAAACGCCTGCCGATCGCCGACCGGAAACCCGGTGCCAAGGTGGAAATCTCGGTGGAACCCCTTGAGGAACACCCGCAACTGGAAAGCAGCCGCCGCGACGAGATCGAGGACGCCGACCTCGATGCGAAGATGTTCTATTGCGAGTCCGAAACCGCGCCATAATCCCGCCCGCCGGGTGCTCAGGCTCTTGACCTCCGCTGCGGAATCACCGGATACTCCGCGCGCGATGAATGACACCACACGACCGTTTTCCAGTCCGATGCTCGATGGCCCGGACCGTGCCCCCAGCCGCGCGATGCTTTACGCCGTCGGCTTTAAAAAGGAGGATTTTTCCAAACCACACATCGGCATCGCCTCAACCTGGAGCGAAGTCACTCCCTGCAATGTCCATATCGACAAGCTCGCGCTCGAATCCCGCAACGGCGTGGACGCCGCAGGTGGCAAGGGCGTGATCTTCAACACCATCACGATCTCGGACGGCATTTCGATGGGAACCGAGGGCATGAAATACTCGCTGGTCTCCCGCGAGGTGATCGCCGACTCGATCGAAACCGTGGTCGGCTGCGAAGGCATGGACGGCTTTGTCGCGATCGGCGGCTGTGACAAGAACATGCCCGGCTGCCTGATGGCGATGGCCCGCATGAACCGCCCCTCCGTGTTTGTCTATGGCGGCACGATCCTCCCCGGCTGCGCCACGATCAAGGGCGAGGCCAGGGACCTCGACATCGTTTCGGTATTCGAAGCCGTCGGCAAGCACGCCAGCGGCGAGTATTCGGACGAGGAACTGGAAACCGTCGAGTCCTGCGCGATCCCCGGTGCCGGCGCGTGCGGCGGCATGTACACCGCCAACACCATGGCCAGCGCGATCGAGGCACTCGGCATGTCGCTTCCTAACAGCTCCGCACAGGCCGCCGTTTCGGACGACAAGATGCGCGATTGCTTCGACGCCGGAGCCGCGGTGCTGAACCTGATCAAACTCGGCATCAGGCCCCGTGACATCCTCACCAGGGAGGCCTTCGAGAACGCGATCACCGTGCTCATCGCGCTTGGCGGATCGACCAATGCCGCCCTTCACCTGCCCGCCATGGCGCATGCCGCCGGCGTGGACATCACGATCAACGACTTCGAACGGATCGGCAAGCGCGTGCCCGTGCTCGCGGACCTCAAGCCGTCGGGCAAATACGTGATGGCGGATCTGGTTAGAATCGGCGGCACGGTGCCGTTGATGAAAATGCTGCTGGACGGCGGCCTGTTGCACGGTGATTGCATGACGGTGACCGGCCGCACGATGCGCGAGAACCTCGAAAAACTCGCCAAACCCTACCCCGCAGGCCAGGATATCATCCGCCCGCTCGACAACCCGATCAAGAAGGACAGCCACCTGCGTGTGCTCTACGGCAACCTCGCCGAAGGCGGTGCCGTCGCCAAGATTTCCGGCAAGGAAGGCGAGGTCTTCACCGGCAAGGCCCGCGTCTTCAACTCCGAGGACGAGGGAATGAAGGCGATCCTCGCCAAAAAGATCGTCAAGGGCGACGTGATCGTGATCCGGATGGAAGGCCCCAAGGGCGGCCCCGGCATGCGCGAAATGCTCGGCCCCACCAGCGCCATCATGGGCCTCGGCCTCGGCAAGGACGTCGCCCTCATCACCGATGGCCGCTTCTCCGGAGGCAGCCACGGTTTTGTGGTCGGCCACATCACCCCGGAAGCCTTCACCGGCGGCACCATCGGCATCCTCCGGGATGGCGATGAGATCACCATCGACGCGGTGAACAACCGCCTCGACGTGAATCTGAGCGACGCCGAAATCGCGGCCCGCAAAGCCGCCTGGGTCCAGCCCTCACCGCGCTATACCCGCGGCGTGCTCGCGAAATACGCGAAGCTCGTCTCCACCGCCAGCGAAGGCGCCGTCACCGACAAATACCTCTGACATGGGTTCATGTCGGCGGCCTGTCGGCGTCGCGCCATCGTCTTCCAACGGAGCGCATGCCGGCGCTTCATGACCATCGGGGCAGATGAATCGCGCGAAACTTCTCATTTGAGAACGAGCGCCAGCCACTGACCGCCGCCTCGATTTCGGTTCCTTGGCGGCGGGAGCATGCCGGTGCCGGCGGAAACGTTTGCGCTCTGGCGCAGGCTCAGGCAACGCGTGTTTTCCCGGTTTGGCGGCCTTGACGGATATGACGCTCACCCCTCCGAAAACCGCAAGCAAAGCCTTGATAAAAAGTCTGACTTATTATCAGTTACCCAACGGTGTCCAATATTGAGCGGAAATTTCCCCTCTCCTTGACCGTTTCCTGCCG
>CAYNQJ010000048.1:0-31211 GCA_964399305.1 uncultured Luteolibacter sp. | reverse complement strand
GGGTGGGATTCGAACCCACGGGACCTTGCGGCCCTCCGGTTTTCAAGACCGGCGCAATCGACCACTCTACCACCCCTCCTTTGGGTTGCGGGCCGCCACAGGGTATGGCGCGGCAACGCGGGGATTTCAAGCAAAACCAATTGGCACGCTTCAAGGCCGAATTCCGGACGATTTCAGGTTTTCAATTGGCCGCACCCGGCTTAGGTTGCGTCGCCTGCCATGATTTCCCTCACGCCGAAAGCCGCCGAACAACTCCGGAACCTGCTCGCCACCCGGGCCAAGTCCGCACAATCGGGCCTGCGCCTGAGCGTGAACCGTGGTGGTTGCGCCGGCTGGCAGTATGAAATGCAGGTGGCGGACCCCCGGGCGGATGACGTGGTGGTCGAATCCGGCGGCGCACGGGTGATCGTGGCCGCCGACAGCATCAGGCACTTGCAGGGGTGCAAGGTGGATTATTCGGATGATCTAACCGATGCGGGATTCAAGATCCACAACCCCAACGCGTCGCGCTCATGTGGCTGCGGAACCTCCTTCGAAGCCGCCGATGAACCACCCGGCGCCCATGCCGTGGCCGACGGCGAAGCCTGCGGATCCCACTAACCCACAAAGCCGGCCGTGCCACGCACCCTCGAAGAACCCGCGCCGCCCCGCCCCGCCTATTTCTGGTGGCTGCTTGCCAATGCGCTGGCCCTCAGCTTCGCGGTGCTGAGCTGGACGGCCTGCCTGCATGTCTTCGGCAACCCGGAGATCCCGCGCAACTATGAGATCCTGCGGAAAATCGGCCGGCTGCCGGAGCTCAAACGCTATACGGTGCTGGACGCCCCTAACGGAACCGCGCGCGATCCAAAAGCGCTTTACGCACGGTTTTTCCCGCTCACCGACGATCAGCTCGCGCGGCTCAACACGCAGTTGATGCGGAACTACCTCACCAATTTCGAACGCCCGCTCGCCCTGGTCTACATCGAGGGTGACTATCAGGTCTCAGAGACCCGCAAGCTCGGGCCCGACGACTTCATCACCCGTGGCTTCGCGGTCCGGGCCCGCGCGATGGTCAAACCCGACGACTTCACCAAACCGGCACCCTATCCGGTGATCATCGAGTATTTGTTTCCCACCGATGACGAGGGCGTGATCCGCGAATTCAGGCCTGACGACCTGCTTTCTGTTAGCAAGAGCCCGAACTGCGCGGCGGTCCTGCATGCCGAACGGGTGATCGAAGGTGACGACCCGATGCTCTGTCTGACGGTGGTGCCGATCGCCTATGGCGAATACCAAGCGGGTGAGCACATCTCCTTTGCCATCGAACCTCCGGCCGAGGTCAGGCCTGGAGCGAAATTCCCGGTTTTCCGCAAATAAAAAACCCGGTCCCTGGGGTCAGGAACCGGGTTTGGAAGACCGGTGGGATCTTACTTCGCGGAGCTCACAGGAGCCGGAGCGGTCGGAGCGGCGCTCGGGCAGCAGGACGCGGCAAACATGGTGACGATGACGGCGGCAATGGCGAGTTTAACGAGGTTCATAACGGTTGGTTGGGTATGGTTGTTGATCGTGCGATGACCGGCGGAGTGCCAGCCAACCTGGTGAAATTATGAAAACAGCCCGGGATTGCAAGCAGGGATTTGGGCGGAGCGCGATGGGAAAGGGCCTGCTGAATCAATAGGTGAGGATCGAAAACACCGGGTGCGGAGCGAGTTTGGCGCGGCCCTGAAGGAACTTCAACTCGATCAGCACGGAAATGCCTATCAGCCGGGCCCCCAGCTCATCCAGAAGTTTCACCGCGGCGGCGGCCGTCCCGCCGGTAGCCAGGAGATCGTCCACCAGCAGGACCGACTCCCCCGGCCGGATCGCGTCCTCATGGAGCTCGACCACCGACTCGCCGTATTCCAGCGAGTAGGATGTCTGGCGGGTCTTCCACGGCAGCTTGCCCTTTTTCCGGACCGGGACAAATCCCGCGCCAAGTCGGTCCGCAACCGCGGCGGCAAAGATGAACCCGCGGGCATCGATGCCGACCACCTTGTCGATTTTCACCGGACCGGCGGTCTCACAGAGCAGCGAGATCGATTGTTGGAACAAGGGCCCGTTCGCAAGGATCGGGGTGATGTCCTTGAAAACGATTCCGGGTTTCGGGAAATCCACCACATCCCGGACGGCGGCGCGCAACGCATCGGTATTCATCACCGGCAGGCTATGAAAGTCCGGTCCCGCCTGACAGCAAAATATGGATCAGATCCGGTGCTCCTCACCCGGTACCGGCACCACGACCTCGGTGTCCGGCAGACGCCGCCGGATCTCGTGGCGGAACCACTCGACCGCGTCGTCATCGCCATGCACCAGGAAGGTTTTCCTCGGACGCACCCTCACAATGTAGTCGGCGATGTCCTCGCGGGTCGAGTGACCGCTGAAGTCAAACACCCGCGTCTCGCAGTGCAACGGCACCGGCGGATAGGCCGGATCCAGCAGCACGCTGTCGCCCGGCGACGCCGTCCGGATCCTGCCCCCCGGAGTCTCGGGATCGGCATAACCGACGAAAAACAAGCCGTGCCGCCGGTTCTCCAGAACCCCCTGCCGCGCGAAGTTGTTAGAAACGGTTTTCTCCGACATCATGCCGCTGGACAAGGCGTAGATGCAACCGGGACCAAAGGGGATCGGCCCGCGGCGCTTCCTGCCGGCACCCTCGATCTCCATGTCCTTGAGAAAACGGAATCCCGGCAGGTGCCGCCGTGAGACATCGCTGTGGCGGTCATACACATGGGTCATCTTGGTGCTGAGCCCGCCAATATACACCGGCGTGCTTTCCGGGATCAGCCGCTCGGTTTTGAAGCGGTGGATCATGGCGAGCACCTCCTGGGTCTTGCCCATCGCGAACACCGGGATGAGCACCGAGCCCTTGCGCTTGAGCACGCGCGCGATGGCCTCGGCGAACTCGTTCTCCTCGGTCGTCCGGTCGTAGCCGGCCTTGCGCTGCTGCGCGCCACGCGTGGTTTCGACGATCAGCGCGTCCACCGGCTCCCCGGGAAACAGCGCGCCTTTCTGCAAGGTGCTATGCTCGAAGTTGACATCGCCGGTGTACATCACCCGCCGGCCGCCGCTCTCGATGGTCACGCCCACCGAACCGAGGATGTGCCCGGCATCATGGAAGGTCGCGCGGATCGCGCCCTGGGAATCAAGATCAAACGGCTTTTCAACTCCCCGTGTCTCCATCAGCTCGGAAATCCGGTCCAGATCGCGATGTTCGAACAACGGATACTCGGCAATGCCGTGCTCGATGCGTTTGGCCTGCATCACGTTGACCGAGTTGTGCAGCATGGCCGACGCGAGATCCGCGGTTTCCGGGGTAAGGAAGACCCTGGCCTGCGGCTGTCGTTTGAGGAAAACCGGCAGGGTGCCCACATGGTCGAGATGCGAGTGGGTGATGACGATCGAGTCCGCCGTGCCATCCTCGAGGAATTCATAATGGGGAATGGCTTCGAGCCCCTCGTGCTTGGGATGCATGCCGGCGTCCAGCACCACTCTGGCAGAACGGGTCTCCAACAAATAGGAATTCGCACCGATACCGGCATGACGGCAGAGACTTTTGAAAATCATGTGGACAATGATGGAAACAAACCGCCGGACGGGCGATTGCCGGACCATGGTGACGGATGACCGGCATGTCAACCCGCACGCACAGGACGCGCGCCGCAACAATCGCCGGAAAAATCCCCGCCGCCCGCGATGAGAATACTGGCCAAGCATGCGGCTCATGGCACATGCTCACGCCATGAACGCCGCCGCCGGAGGATTTGCCATGCCGCCTGAATGGTCCGATCAGGAAGCCGTGTGGCTGTCGTGGCCGGTGAATGACCCGCGCCACTGGGGCGGTGCCAAACGCGGGCTGATCCACGCGAAGTTCGCCGAAATCGCGGCGGCAATCTCACAACACGAGGAGGTCCGCATCAACGCGCCCGCATCCGACCACACGCACATCCTCAGCGTGTGCAACCGTGCGAAGGCGGTACCGGAACGGCTGCGGCTTTTCGACCACCCGCACAACGATGTCTGGTGCCGCGATCACGGACCGGTTTTCGTCAAACACCGCACCACCGGCGAGGTGGCGGTCACCGATTGGGAATTCAACGCATGGGGCGGCAAGTTTCCGCCATGGGATCTCGACAACGCGATCCCCGGGCGCATCGCCCATTCGCTTGGCATGCGTGTTTTCCAGGGCGGCATGATTCTCGAGGGCGGCGCGATCGAAATCAACGGCGCCGGCCAGCTCCTCACCACCGAGGCCGTCCTGCTCAATCCAAACCGCAACCCCCACCTCGACCGCGCGGCCATCGAACAACACCTCCGCGACGGGCTCGGGGTTTCTGACATCCTCTGGCTCCGCCAGGGCATCGAGGGCGATGACACCGACGGACACATCGACGACCTCGCGCGGTTCGTCGATGAACACACGATCCTTGCGTGCGTCGAGCGCGGCGCATCGTCGCCCAACCGGGACATTCTAACGGAAAACTTGCAGCGGCTGAGGTCGTTTCACGATCCTCGGGGGCGTGCGTTCGAGGTGGTGGAGATTCCATTGCCCGAGGCCTGCGAGGTGCCTGGCTGGCGACTGCCGGTGCTGCCCGCCTCATACGTCAATTTCCTGATCGTCAACGGCGGGGTGCTGGTTCCCACCTTCCGGCAAGGCCGCAACGACGACCGCGCCTGTGGCATGATCCGCGAGTTGTTTCCCAACCGGGAAATCACCGCCATCGACTGCCTGGACCTGGTCGAAGAGGGCGGCACGCTGCACTGCATTTCCCAGCAGCAACCCGCGTAATGGTGCCTGCGGAGGCTCAACTCCGGACCATCCGCCGGAATGCGGGGCGATTGCGAATCGTGCGGCTTGATTTTTAGCTCGCAGGGTGCTCTCTGGGTGTCCGCATGAACCGTCTCTTCCCCCTGGCTCCGGTATTGTCGATGTCGATCCTTGCCCTGAACGCGGCTGAAATCACCGTGGCTCCCCGGCCATTCACCATCCATAAATCGGCCACCGGCACCGTAATGCCCGGAGGGGATGTGATGGCAATCCAGTTGTTGCCGGAGTCATGGCAGGAGTTCGAAATCGAAGAACTGGCGGCGCACGGACAAAAAGTCACCAAGGGCGAGGTGTTGGTGACATTCGATGCCGAGGCGATCGACCGCAAGCTCGAAGACACCCGCCGCACGCTTGCCACAAACGAGCTCAAGCTGGCACTCGCCGAAGCGGATTTGAAAAACTCGATGGAAACCGCGCCCCACAAGATGGATGCGTTGAAGCGCGCGGCGGAAATCGCGGCCGAGGAGCATGAGTATTTCACCAAGACCCGCCGCAAGGCGGAAGAGGAGGCCGCGGCACAGGCGCTCGAACGCAGCAAACAGTCACTCGACAACCAGCAGGAGGAGCTCAAGCAACTGACCCAGATGTATGCGGCCGATGATCTGACCGAGGAGACCGAGGAAATCATCCTCACCCGCCAGAAGAATGCGGTGGAAGCAGCGGAGTTCGCACTGCGCATGGCCAAGCTCGATCACCAGCGGACGCTCGAAGTGAACCTGCCGCTTGAAGCGGAGAAACTCGCCAATCAACAGCGCGACACCTCCATCGCCAAACTCAAGGGGGAAAAAGACATCCCGCGCGAGATCGAACTGAAAAAAATCGAGGTCGAATCACTCAGAACCGGCCTGGCCCGCGGCAAACAAGAGCTGGCCGATCTGGAACATGACCGCGCCCTGTTCGAGATCAAGGCACCCGCCAACGGCTGGTTTTACCACGGCCCGATCACCAATGGCCGCTGGCTTCCCGGAGAAGTGGTGAAAACCCTGATCAAGCACGGCAAGCCACCGGTCAAACTGGCCTTCGCGAGTTTTGTTCCCGACAACGCCGCGCTTTCCCTAACCGCATTTCTGGATGAATCGTCCGCCCGTGGCTTGAAGGAAGGAGTCGCCGGCAACGCCACGCTGGCAGGCCGCGAAGACATCGCCCTGCCGGTCAAGCTCACCCGGGTCAGCCCCACCCCTGAACCGGATGGCAGCTACCGCGCGGACTTCTCCGCGGAGTGGCCCAAGGACACACGGCCGGTGGTGGGAGCCACGGCCCGTATCGATTTGATCGCCTATCACCAGCCGGCCGCGATCGCCATTCCCACCAAGGCGCTGCACTATGGGGTGGATGGCTGGACTGCCGAAGTCAAACTGGCCGACGGCAAATCCGAGCGCCGCAAAGTCAAACGGGGCCGCGTTGCCGGAGATCTTACCGAGATTCTTGGCGGGCTCGAAGTCGGCCAGGTGGTGGTCCTTGACGATCTGAAATAGCCCGCGCCTGAGGCGATGGGCAATCCGCAGGGATATGTCCCGCCAGCTTGCTGACAAGGGGGATGCCGTCATCCCTGCTATCCCGACTGAATCCGCCGCATCCGGATCCTGCCAATTCGCCCCATTTCCCGGATTGCGCGGGGGGAAATTCAACACCATGGTGTCCGCCGTTGACGACACTCTCCCTGCGCCCTGCCAGCCCGAGAAGCGACGGTCATTTATGGATGACCGCCGTCGCATTGTCGCTCATGGCCAATGTGGCCATCCTGCTCGGAGTCGGTGTCTGGGCCACTCATTCGTTCATATTCGTGAATGAAATGGAGGCCCCCGCTCAGGAGCCTCCGGTCGAATCGGCCGCCACCATTTTGTTGGAACCCGTCCAGGCTGTGGCGCCAGTCGCGCAGCCCGCGGACCCGCGCTTCGCGCGCACAACCCCGGACCAAACGGGCACACCGGAAAAGCCCACACCATTCATCGGCGAACGCAACACCCGCGCCACCAGCGACCGTCCAGCCAAGGCGGATTCTCCCCCACTGCCATCGCAAGCGGGCATCCAGCCACGCGACGCCACCGACATCGAAACCACCGAAAGCGACTATCAGGACGGCGCGCTCGACATTCCGGAAAATGTCAGCGCCCCTGATCCCCAGGAAACCGCATCCGGCCAGCCTGCCCCCGAAGACACCCGGCCAGCCGCAACCGAGCAACCGAAACCAAGCAACACCGAACGTCTGCTGGAAGGCCCCAACCCGGTGGACATCCCGGTGCCACGACAAGACCAGGTCAACCATGATCCGCCCCAGCCTCCCGCACCGGATCCCGCCGACTCGCCAAAACCACCGGATCCCGACACGGCCTCGCGTGAAAAGGAAACCGCCAAACCGGATGCATCGCCGAAGCCCACCCGCCAGCCGTCGTTCAGGGGCAACCAGCGCAAAACCGCAATCGTGGGGTCGATCACCCGCAACGGCCGCAGCTCGCTGGATGTGGCGGATTCCCCGCTCGGCCGCTATCAGGCCGCCATCAGCCGCGCGGTTGAACTCGAGTGGCAGCGCAACTGCGTGCGTCACCGGGATTTCATCACACCGGGATTCCTCACCGTGCGGTTCTTCGTGCAACCGGACGGCAGCGTGCGTTCGGTGGAGTTTGTCGGCGAGCAGTTGTCCGGAGCCGTCCAGAAGGGATTCACCCACAGCTCGATCCGCGACGCGGACATCCCGCCGATGCCGCCCGCGCTGAAACGCGAATATCAGGACGAGCCGCTCGAGCTCCAGTTCCGGTTCTACTTCTAACATCATCATCCCGATCCTCACCACCACCCCATGACCCACGATACCACCCTTTGCGCGATTCCGCTGATCTCAGCCATCGACCCCGTGGCCGCAGGCCGGGCCGCATGGAACTTCCTGCTGCAAGGCGGGGTGTTCATGATCCCCCTGGCCATCACCTCGATCATCGGCCTGAGCGCCATCATTTACAAGTTCCTCGCGCTTTCACACCACCGCGTCATCCCCGAACCGCTCGCCCGGAATGTCGCGAACTGCGAGGACATGAGCGACCCCGCCCAGGCCGGGGCGATCGTCAGCGCGTGCGACAAGGGAGCAAGCACACTCGCCCGCCTGTGCGCTTCCGCCATGCGCCACCGCGGCAAACCCCAACGCGACATCATCCTCGCGGTCGAGGCGTCCGCACGCGAGGAAACCGCAAGGCTCCATGCAGGCATCGGCGTGCTCGACATCGTCATCACCGTGGCCCCCCTGCTCGGATTGTTAGGGACCGCCTCCGGACTGGTCACGATCTTCGATGGTCTCGGCGACGCCGCGGACCACCTCGCGATCGCACGCGGCATCGCCATCGCGCTCAACACCACCATCTTCGGACTGGCGATCGCCGTCCCATGCGTGGTCGCCCATGGCCACTTCTCACGCAAGATCGAAGTCTTCACCGTGCGGCTCGAATCCCTGCTCGCCGACTTCTCGCACGCCTGCCAGAAAAAAGACCCGGAGGCCTGAGCCAGAACCGCCATGCATTTCCAACGCAAGCCACGCAAACGCGCCGAGGTGCCGATCGTCCCGATGATCGACATCCTGTTCATCCTGCTCATTTTCTTCATTGTCTCCACCAATTTCAAAAAACCCCGCAACATCCTGCGCATCGAACTGCCGACCGTGAGGGAAATCCCCGCGGACACCGTTGCCGACGCCCGCTCGGTGATCGCCGTGGACGCCGCGGGCAACATCACCCTCGACAGCCTCACGGTTCCCAACGGCCTGCTGGAATCGTATCTCGCCGCCTATCAACGGCAGAATCCCGGCCGCAAACTGGAGCTTGAGGCCGACCGCAAGCTCTCCGTCGAGCAACTGCTCCACGTCTGGGATGCCCTCACCAAGGCCGGCATCCCGGTCAAGGAAGTTCCCGCACGCATCAAGGTGGAGGAATGAAACTCATTGCCGCCATTCGTTTCCCGGCATGATGCGTTTCATGAACTCATCAAACAAGGGAACGGTGAAGGCCGTGTCACCATGACTGGGGCTCCAGATCATGCCTTTGACGATTAACTGGCTGCGTGTAGGCCCAAGCGAGGTCACATCACGGCCCAGCTTTTCAGCGATGTCTCCCGACCGGTGCGGCCCCGCTCCCAAATCCGACATTGCCCGCAGGTATCTTTTTTCAAGCGGCGTCAGGCGGTCGAATCTTACCCTGAAGAAACTTTCATCAAGCGCGGCGATTGTGGTTGTGTTTGCCCGTTTGACATCCGCAAGGGTGATGGGTGAGCTCGCGGCCACATCCCACGAATGCTTTCCCCATTCCTGAAGGAAATAGGGGTATCCTCGCGTTTCGGTGATGATCTGATCCAGCGCGTCCTCGTTCACGATGACTCCTTGCTCGGCAGCCGGTTTGCTGATCGCGAGCCGTGCGGCCTCTTCGGGGAGCGGGCCAATTTGCGGAAAGTCAAACAGGCGTTCGGCGTAGGATTTGGCACGTCCCATTTTTCCCGGCAACTGTGGAAGCCCCGCTCCCACCAGCACGACGGGGAGCGACCGTTGGGCGGTACGGTGGAGGGCGGTGATGAGCGAGGCAAGCTGCTCCTGCTCCACGTATTGAAGCTCATCCACAAACATGACCAGTGCTGTTCCCGCTTTTTTGGCCGCCGCCCCCGCGACCTCAAGCAACGCCTGCAAGTCGTGTTCCAGATCGCCATTGTCGGCCAAGCCTGGCTCGGGTTCGAAATCCATTCCGACCTCAATATCCTGGTATTTCACCTTCAAGGCCTTCGCGAAGCCGGCCAATCCCCGCAATGCTCTTTGTGCCAGTTCTTTGGCCTTTTCGTTGCGGGACAGGCGGAGCAGCGCTTGCCGGAGTTGTGGCGATAGAATGGCAGGCAATGACCGGTTTTCGGGTGCTTCCACTCGAATGGTCTCCATACCCGATGCCGCTGCTTCATCGCGTAATTTGTCCAACAAGACCGTCTTGCCGACGCCCCGCAATCCCACCATCAAAATACTCTTGGTGGGTCTGCCCGCTCTTACCCGCGCCAACGCAATCCGCACGGTTTCACGAAGTTCGTCGCGTCCAGCTAGTTCCGGCGGAGGAGTCCCCGCACCCGGAGCATAAGGATTATTGATGGGGTCCATGAGTAAATTATAGTGAAATTATCCAAGTTTACAATTTTTTTGTAAAATCTATAATAATAATCAAACTCCAACACCTTTCATGAGAAAACCTCAGCGTTCCCGGCGTCTTTGCGATTATTTTCCAGCGTTCCGGAGCAAGGGGTCAGGCATTGCGGTCTCAAAGGACCTTCAGGCGTCCGGAGGAATCCCCGAAGCGCTGGACGGGGAGGTTCATGCGGTCCAGCAGGGATAGGTAGAGATTGGTCATCGGGGTGCCCGCGGGAGCCTGGATCAGGCGGCCCTGGCGCACGGAGCCGCCGCCGTGGCCGGCGAGCAGGATCGGGAGGTCGTCGTGATTGTGGCGGTTGCCGTCGGCGATCGCTCCGCCGTGGACAATGAGCATGTGGTCGAGCAACGAGCTGCCATCAGCCTCGCGGGTGTCACGCAGGGTCTGCAGGAAGTAGGCGAACTGCTCGATGTAGAAGAGATCGATCTTCGCGATTTTATCCAGGCTCTCCTGTTTGTTCTGGTGGTGGGAAAGCTCGTGGTGGGCCTGCGGGACACCGATTTCCGGAAAGCTCCTGTTAGAACCGTCGTGGGCGAGCAGGAAGGTGGAGATGCGGGTCGAATCGGTGCGGAAGGCGAGCGCCATGAGGTCGTACATCGCGCGGATGTGCCGGCCGTAGGTTTCCGGCACACCATTGGGTCGCAGTTCCTCGGGCACCTCGGTGCGGAAGTTTTCCGCAGCCTCGATGCGCTGCTCGACATCGCGCACGGCGGTGAGATATTCATCCATCTTCGCGCGGTCCCCGCCGTCAAGGCGGCGGTGCATCCGCTTGGCATCGTCCATGACGAAATCCAGCACGCTTTTGCGCCTTGCGCGGCGTTCGGCGTCGCCGGCCGCGTCGCCACCGCCGAAGAGTTTTTCGAAAACGCGGCGTGGGTCGCGTTCCGCGGGGAGCGGGGTGGATTCGCCACGCCAGGACAGATTGAACTGATAGGCACAGGAATAGCCGGAGTCGCATTCACCGCTGCGGCGCGGCGGATCGGTCGAGAGTTCGAGCGATGGCAGGCGGGTGAGGTGGCCGATCCTGCGGGCGGCGATCTGGTCCACCGAGACGCCGGCGCGGATATCGGCACCGGAGGTTTTGCGGGCCTGGGCGCCGGTGAGGAAGGTGGCGTTGGCGCGGGCGTGATCGCCGGGGCCATCGCCATTGGCCTGGGCCTTCTGGTGATCGAGCCCGCGGATCACCGAGTAATGGTCCCGCAGTTTGGCGAGCGGGGCGAGGGTTTTTGACAGATTGGTTCCATCCTTTGGCACCCAGTGTTCGAGGTTCACGCCGTTGGGAGCGTAGATGAAGGCCATGCGTTGGGGGGGAGTGGCGGCGGCGGACCGGGAGGCCGCGGCTTGCAGGCTGGCGAAATGCGGCAGGGCGAGCGTGGCTGACAGGCTTTTGAGGAAGTGACGGCGGGTATGCATGGCAATCGGGGGGGATCAGGGTTTGGAGGATGTTGACCGGGCCCTGCGGTATTGGAAGGGAACGGACTCCACGATGGCAAGAATCATGGTTTGCATCCTGCCACCATCATCCTTGGTGCGTTTCACGATCGCGTCAACGGCGGGGCGGTCGTAAAACTCCAGGCCGCGTCCCAGCGCGTAGGTCAGCATTTTCGATGCGGCGGCGCGCAGGTAACGGTCCTGCGGGTCATCGCGCAGATGCTCTAACAAACCATCGGGTCCGGCGAAAGTCCGCCCGTCGGCGAGCTTGCCGGATGGGTCGATCGGGTGGCCGTTTTCCATTTCCCTCCAGCGGCCGATGGCATCGAAGTTTTCGAGGCCGAATCCCGGCGGGTCGATCAGCGCGTGGCATGAGGCGCAGGACGGGTCGGCGCGATGGCGTTCCAGTTGCCTGCGGAGCGGCAGCTGTTCGCCTTTTTCATGGCCGGCCTCCAGAGGCGGGACGTTCTGAGGAGGAGGTGGCGGCGGGGTATTGAGGATGTTGTGGAGGATGTATTTGCCGCGGATGACGGGCGATGTCCGGGTCGGGTAGGAAGTGAGGGTGAGGATCGAGGCATGACCGAGGATGCCACGCCTTGGGGTCCCCTTGAGAGAGACCTTGCGGAACTCCGGGCCTCGGATGCCAGGGATGCCGTAATGATCCGCCAGCCGTTCGTTGAGGAAGGTGAAATCGGCATCGATGAGCGTCCGCAGCGGCAGGTTTTCACGGAGGACATGTTGGAAAAGCAACTCGGTCTCGCGGCGCATGTCGTTGGCGAGCCCGCGGTTGAATTCCGGGAATACCTTCAAATCCGGGGCGATCACATCGATATCGCGGATTTGCAGCCACTGGCCTGCGAAGTCCTCCACCAACCCGGCGGATTTTTCCGAAGCGAGCATCCGCCTGAGCTCGCCATGGAGATTGGCCCGGAGTTTGCCGGCCTGTGCCAGCTCGAGCAGGCGGTCGTCGGGCATGGTGCTCCAGAGAAAGTAGGAAAGGCGCGAGGCGAGCGCGAATTCGTGGATGAGCGCCTTGCCGGTGGCGGAGGCATCCGTTGCCACCGGAGCTTCCTCACGGAAAATGAATGAGGGCGCGACCAGGATGGCGAGCATGGCATCGCGGATGCCCCTTTCGAGGTCGCCGTCCGCGTGCTCCAGCGCGAGATCGCGGTAGCGTTGCAGCTCATGAGGCGTGGGGTTCCTGCGGAAAGCACGGCGAAGGAAGGGTTTGAGGATGCGGGTGGCCCGTTCGGAAACCTGTTTCACCCCGGCGGATTCATCGAAGATCCTCCGGTGGGTGGCGGGCTTCGGCGGCGGCGGCCCGTCGAGCGGACCGACCAGGGTGATGCGGCTGACCAACAGGTTCCGGTCCGCCCGTGCCGGATCTTCAGCCGTTTCGTCATAAAAATCATTGGTGAAGACCGCGGCGACCGTCGCCTGCCCCGCCTTGCGGATCACGACTTCGCGCGCGTGAACAGCCGGCTTGTCCGGTCTGGCGGCGACGCTCCACGCATGGCGGGTCCGGCCGTTGATGCGGAGCTCCATCTGCGGATCGGCGTCGCCGCCGGGAGTTCCGCCTGCCGTGATTTCCACCCGGTAGCGGCCGGAGCGCGGCACGTCAAACCGCGCCCGGGCCTCGCCATTGGAATGAAGATGATAGACGCCGGGCGCGGCACGGCCGTCGCCACGCAGCTTGTCCCCCCCGGCGGCCTGGCTCGTCCTCGGCATCGGCCCGATGCGGATCGCACGGTCGAGCACGGCTTCCGCCGCATCCAGATAGCGCTCAAGATGGGCGGGCGAAAGGCTCAGCACGTCGCCGATATTGTCGAACCCATACCCGGCATCGTCGGGAGGAAGGATATCCGCCACATCCGGCTCCACTTCTAACAGATCCCGGAGGGTGTTTTGATATTCCGTGCGGTTGAGGCGGCGCAGCGTGACATGGCCGGGGTCCGGGTTGGCGGCATCGACCGGGAAGACGGTCTCATCGATCCAGCGGATCAGTTCGTCGCGTTCCTGATCCGAAGGCAGGTCCTCATCGGGTGGCGGCATCAGGCGGAAGTCGATCTGGTCGCGGATGCGTTTCCACAAATTCCGGTCCGCCATCAGGCTCTCGAGGTCGCGGTGGGAATCCAGTGAAACCCCGCCTTTTTTCACACCCTCGGCGTGGCAGTCGTAGCAGTATTGTTCGAGAACCGGCTGGATCCGGCGGGACCATGCGGCTTTGTCATCCGCTTCGGCTGAGACTTCCTGCAAGCAGGTGGTGAAACAGGTGCAGGCGATGGCGCAAATGCCACCGGCCCCACCGGGGCGCCGCTGGATCAGGAATGGCTGGCCATTGAAAATCATCATCGGAAGTCGAGTGGAGGAAACGGCATCGAAAATGCCGGATACTCACCAGGCCTCGCCGGACTTGCAGAAACGGATGTTTTTCCACAAAGCCCCTATGGAGAGCCATGCATCTGCCATCTCACGAACCGGCGGGAATCAACCCCTCCCTTCGTGTGATGTTCATGGCTGCGCCTGGGCCTGCGGCTGCCGCATTGCCAGGACCTTGTCGACGCGGGTTTTGTCCATATCGACCACTTCGAACGTCCAGTCACCGGAAGTAATCCTGTCGGTTTCCACGGGCACGCGGCCGAGTTCGTTCATCAGCCAGCCGGAAACGGTCTGGAACTCGTCACCGCCGCCTTCAGGCATGATGAATCCCTCAAGGCGGTCAGCGAGTTTTTCGATCTCGAACAATCCGTCGATGAGCCAGCTGCCGTCCTCACGCTGTTTGACAGGCATGGCGAGTTGTTCCTCTTTCGACGGGACATCCCCGACGATGGTTTCCATCAGGTCGATGAGGGTGACCATGCCCATGACGCTGCCGAACTCATCGAGCACGAATGCCGCGCGTTGTCCGGTCGTCCTGAAGGTTTCGAGCAGCACTCCGGCCTTCTGGGTTTCCGGAACCACCAGCGGCGGGTGCATGATGTCGGAAAACGACACGGGTTTGCCCGCCGCCAGCGTGGCATAGATGTCCTTGAGCGCAACCGCACCCACCAGATTCTCCCTGCGTCCCTGATAGACGGGGAACACGCCCTGGGTGCTGCCCAGGATCACCGGCCAGACGTCGTCGTGTTTCGCATCCTGTTCGATCCAAACGATCTTCGAGCGGGGAATCATGATGTCATAGGCGACGAGCTTGCCGAAGCCGATCACGCCCTGCATCATTCTCGATTCGGCCGGGTTGATGGAACCGGTGGTCATGCCCTGCCGGACAAGCACCGTGAGTTCCTCCCGGGAGATGCCGCTATCCCCGGATTCGCGGACGCCGAAAAACCTCAACAGGCCGCCCGTGGACCAGGACAGCAGGCTGACCAGGGGAGAGGCCAGGGAGGACAATCCGGCCATGGGCGCGGACATCGCGCTGGCGATGGTTTCCGGAAACCTCATGGCCAGACGTTTCGGAACCAACTCGCCCACCACCAGCGAGAGATACGTGAGCACGCCGATGACCATCGCCAGAGAAAGCGGTTTTGCGTAATCGCCGATCCCGGGCAGCACCACCAGGATCTCGGCGAGGCGCGCGGCCACCGTTCCGCTTCCCAACGCACCGGCGACGATTCCGACCAGCGTGATGCCGATTTGCACCGTGGAAAGAAAGCGGTTGGGGGACTCGGAAAGGGCCAGTGCCCTGGCGGCACCCTTGCTGCCCTTTTCCGCCATCGACTGCAGCAGCCCCTTGCGGGACGAGACGATCGCGATTTCCGTCATGGCGAAAACGCCATTGGCGACAAGCAGGATGAGGATCAGGGAAATTTCAAGAATCGCGGTGCTCATTGTTTCTGTGATAAACTCATGCGAATGCCCAAGTGACTGATGTTGGGACCTTAATACCCCAATCCCAAATCTCCAATTTCCTTTTTGGTGTTAGAATCCACAGGTTTTGCCGGACGTTCTGCCGCAGAGGCCGCCAGATAGCGCGGGCGGCGCGGGAATGGATAGCCCGGAGGCCGGGGCGCGGGGTAGGGCGCCGGGTAAGGAGCGGGATAGGGCGCCGGGTATGGGGCGGGATAGGGTGAGGTGTTCGGAGCACGGCGTGGCACGGGTGCCGGGGCGTCCCGGCGCTCAGGACGGGGCTTGGATGGCGAGGATGACAGGAAGTATCTCATGAACCAAGCGTAGGGTGGCGGTGGGTTCGGGAGCCGGGATTCAATCGAGCAATTCGCTGTAGTGCTTGGTTGCAAGCGCCATCGAAAGATCAAGAATCCCCTGGCTGCGGTTGTGGCGCAACGCCTCATCCGCCATGGCCGCGCACTGGGCGTAGCTCAGCGAGCGGATCGCCTGACCGACGATCGGCACCTGCTGCGGACCGACGGAGAGTTCCTCGACTCCCAACCCGATCAGCAATGGAGTGAACCGGATATCACCGGCCATTTCTCCGCAAATCCCGGTCCAGATGCCATGATCGCTGGCGGCATCAATGGTGCGCTTGATCAGCCGGATCACCGCCGGGTGGGTCGGCCGGTAAAGGCCGGCGACGTGCGGGTTCACGCGGTCGGCGGCAACGGTGTATTGAATGAGGTCGTTGGTGCCGATCGAGAAAAAGTCGACTTCCGGCGCGAGCAGGTCGGCACAGAGGGCGGCGGCGGGGACCTCGATCATGATGCCCACGGGCAGATTGGCATCGAATGGCACGCCTTCCTTGTCGAGTTCATCCATGCAGCGGCGGACCATTTCCTTGCCGCGCCAGACTTCGGACAGGCCGGAGATCATCGGAAACATCACCGCCAGCTTGCCGGCCGCGCTGGCACGGAGGATGGCCCGGACCTGTTCGCGGAACATCGCCGGTCTCGCGAGCGAAACCCGGATGCCGCGCCATCCCAGGAACGGGTTGGGCTCGGGCTCGGTCAGTGGTTCCACCGGCAGCTTGTCGCCGCCGGCATCGAGCGTCCGGATGATCACCGTGTGGGGTGCCATTTCCCGGGCCACCTTGGTGTAAATGCCAACCTGTTCGTTTTCATCCGGCATTTCCTCGCCGTTGAGCAACATGAACTCGGTGCGGTAAAGGCCGATGCCCTTCGCGCCGCTGCGTTTGACCATCGGCAGTTCGTCCAGCAGTTCGATGTTGGCGGACACCGTGATCGCGCGGCCGTCGATGGTTTCGGTGGCGGCACCGCGTTTGGCATCCAGCGCGCTGCGGACCTGCGCCTTGGCATCGCGCAGCTTGATGTAGCGCTGCAGGGTTTCCTCGGACGGATGAAGAATGAGCTTGCCGGTGTAGCCATCGAGAATCGCCGGGGCCAGGGCCATCACATCGATGACGGCACCTTCAAGGCCGACAACCGCAGGCACGCCGAAGGCGCGGGCGAGGATCGCGGTGTGGGAATTGACGCTCCCCTGTTCGGTGGCGAACCCGAGGACATGGCGGCGGTTCATCGAGGCCGTATCCGAAGGGGCGAGGTCGTAGGCGACGAGGATGTGGTGGTCGTTGGGCCCCTGGTGGCGGGTTTCGCTGTCCGGTGAGAAATTCCTCAACACCCGCTGGGCAACATCCTCGATATCGGCCGTGCGCTCCCGCAGGTAGGGGTCGGGAATCCTGCGCATCGCCTCCAGGAAATTCTGCATCACCGCGTAAAACGCGAACTCCGCATTCTGCATGCGGCTGGCGATGGCGGCCTCGACACGGCCCACCACCGCGCGATCCTCGAGCATCATGGCATGGGCCTCGAAGATGCTGCTTTCGTCATTGCCGGAAAGATCCTGCAAGCGGCTTTGCAACTCCACGAGTTGCCGCTTGGTGATTTCCACCGCCTGCCGGAACCGCTCGCACTCGCGCGGAATTTCCGACTCCTCGATTTCATAGACGTCCGGCGCGGAAAACCCGCGGGCAACCACGTGGATCGGTGCGATGGCTATGCCGGGAGAGGCGGGAATCCCCTCATATATGACTTCTGGCTCGTTTCCCGTTTTCGGCATGGACTCGCAACACCCTGCTTGCCCGGCGCATGCCGTTCAAGGCGCAATTTCATCAGATTCAGCTCCCCGGCTATGCAAAATTACGGGACATGGCATGTGGCAGGGCAGGCCTGCCACAGGTCATTCGGATTCGACTTCCGGTCCGAAAAGATCGTCCTCCTCGGTGGTTTGGCCCTCTGGTTCGTCCCCATTGGCAGGAGTATCGGACGCTGCGTCCTCACCTGCGGGGGCGTCCTCCGTGCCGGCGGAGTCTTCATCGGTTTTCGAGGCGGCTTCCGGTTTGGCAGGTGCCTCGGATTTGGAACCGACCTCCTTGAGCATGGACTTGCCGGTGTCCTTTTGGTGGCGCACCGCCATGCCGGCGATGAATGCCGCAGCGGCGAGAATCACAAACAACAGGATCATCCAGCCACGGTTCGGACTGCAACACACACAGGGCGCGTCACCACCTGCATCCCCGGCTTTTTCCCGGCCGCCATCGGCATCAGACGCTTGGTTCGCCGGCTCCGGAGCCTCATTGTCATCGCCCGGCTCGGGCACCGGCGGCAGAACCGGCAGATCCATGCGCGCCCTTTCATCCGCCAGTTCGTTGAGTTCCTCCTCGGAAAGCAGAAAATCAAATGCGACATCCCCAAGAGTGACCGACATGCCGTTTTTCAAGGGAATCACATCGCTACGCTCACCATCGCTTTTGATGCCGTTGGTGGACCCAAGATCGCGCAGTTCATAGCCACCATCCACGCGCCGCATTTCCGCGTGTTTCACCGAGACGGATCCGCAGTCGATGGGAATGTCGTTTTCACTGCCACGCCCCAGGCTCACCAGACGACGGTCGAGCGGAAAGCGGTAAGGTTGCGGAGTTTTGTCCGGAATGGTGATCGTGACGCGGGGCATGAGCTTTAAACGGCGGTTTTGGCAGTCTTCTAGCGTTGAAATACGCGGATATCACGAATATTTTTCGGCCACGGGGTATGCCCCGCACGGACGTTGCCACCCCAGCTGCGGTGCACGCCTGCCATGCGTCAAAGGCGGACAGCCAGCCGCTTTTCCCTGCTGAGCGGAAACTCGCTCACCACCCGCGTATGGGACTGGCGGTGAATGCCAACGAGAATGCCCACCGCCGCAAGGCTGAAAATCAAACTGGTGCCCCCGTAACTCACAAACGGCAGGGGCAATCCGTCGTTCGGCAACACGGCGGTCGTCACCCCGATGTTCACAATCGCAGGAATCACGATCACGCAGGTCAGGCCAAGGGCAATGCAGCGATGGAAAATCGATTTGGCCTGAAGGGCGATGCCACACCCGGCAACCGCAATGAGCACGTAGCACAGAACCACCAGAAGAGTGATCCGCAGCCCCAGTTCCTCACCAATGACGGGAAAGATGAAATCGATGTGGGCGAAGGTGAGGGTGCCGAATTTTTCGTAGCCATTGCCAAGGCCGACCCCCCATGGGCCGCCGTTGCCGAGAGCCAGCAGTGCGCGCCACTGCTGCATGCCGAACCCGAGTTGGTGTTTCTCCAGATCCATCCATGCCTCGATGCGGGCCCAACGGTTGGCGTCGTTGCGAATGAACCAACCGGCGGCGGAAATCACCGACAAGGCGACGGGCATTGCAAAAATTATCCGGGTGCCGACGCAGAACATCACCGCACCGATCGCAACCGATAGGGAAAGCGCCGTGCCGATGTCCGACTCCGCGGCGATCAGCAACACCGGAAATGCCACGATCGCTCCAGGCAGGATAAACCCCCGCCAGAGGGTATGGATCTCGGTTTGCCAGCGGGCAAACCATGCGGCCAAGGTGATGATGACGACGATTTTCGCCAACTCCGAGGGTTGGAACTGGCCAATGCCGGGAACCATGATCCATCGGCTTGATCCGAAAATGGTGACGCCTATGCCGGGCACGAAACAAAGCGCGAGCAGGACACAGGCCGCGATGTACATCCACGGCACCAGCCTGCGGAGGTTTTCCAGCGGCCACTGCGCCATCACAAAAGCCGCGACCAATCCCACAATCACCATCAGCGTCTGGCGCTGGAGGAAATGATAGGGTTCCTCGACCCCTTTGACCCACGCGCTGGTGCTCGCCAACATGATCAGCCCCAGCGCCACCAGCAGGGCCACTGCGGTGCAGAGCAGAATGGAACAATGGCGGGCCATGCGGATTGCGGGAATGCGGTGCCTACGGCTGCGGAATCTTGAGCTTCATGCCGGCCCTCATCTTGCGGGGATCGGTGATTTGATTGGCGCGCATCAGAGCCTCCTGGCTCACCTTGTAACGGGTGGCAATGCGGTAAACGCTGTCTCCGGGCCGCACCACATAGCTGCCCGCCGCGGAAGGCGGATCTTCCTCCGCGTTCGCTGCGTGATCGGCTGGCCGGGCCTTCGGCGCGTTCCTCACGTCGACGGGGATCGCTTCCACCAAACCGCGATCATCGCTTGCGCGATTTTTCTGACGGATTTCACTCACTTCCTTGGGCTCCACCGCAACGATGCGCTTCGGCGGAATTTTCAAAATCAGCCCGGGGCCAATATCGACATCACGATTGACCTGGCGGAGATCGGCCTCCTCCACTCCTTCGGCTGCAGCGATACGGGCATAGTTGTCACCAGCGCGCACAATGTAGGGCTTCTCACCAGAGGCAAGGCGCGGCAAATCCTCGCGCGGAGCGGCGGGGGCATCGGCGCTGATTCCGGGGGCATCATCTGAAGCCGCGAAGGCGCTGCTGGCGTCGGCCGGACGTCCGTCGAGGAACCTCTGGTGAACGAAGATCAACCCGATGGCCAGGATGTGAATGAGGAAGATGATGGTGAGCGCACGCGAGATTTTCGAACTGCCATCCTCGACATCCATGTCGCCCGCCCCGACAGGCGCGGCGGCAGCCACCCGTTGCCTGCGGTTCCTGGTGACCGCACTCAGGCGGCGAAACATTCCCTGAGGAACCGGGCGGCGCTTTACAGGAAGAGTTTGAAATTTCATGGCTTGAATATTAACGTATCTTAAATAATAAGGGAACAGGATTTTTGGAAATCGTCAACGCAGCTGGTGGACAAGGTCGCGGAAGGCATTGCCACGTTGTTCATAGCCGGAGAACTGGTCGAATGAGGAAGTGCCGGGCGACATGAGCACTGTGGAGCCGCGCGGTGCGAGACTGCGGGCCACCGAGACGGCATCGGCGAGCGTGGCCACGCACTCGGTCGGTGCCGCTTGGGAGAACAAGGCGGCAAGCGGCCTGGCAATCTGGCCGAAAGTCACCACCGCCAGAGCCTTTTCCCTGAGCATGGGGACCACCGGGGCGTAATCGAGCCCCTTGTCCTTGCCGCCGGCGATCAGCACAACCGGCCGGGTTTGCGAACGCAGCGCGCTTTCAAGCGCGTGAAGGTTGGTCGCCTTCGAGTCGTTGAGGTATTCCACGCCGTCGAGCGTGCGGATCAATTCGCAACGGTGCGGAGGCGGCGCATAGCCGTGCAACGCCTGGCGCATCACTTCGCGCGGGATGCCAAGAGCGTGGCAGGCCGCCAGCGCGGCCATCAGGTTTTCCGCATTGTGCAGCCCGCGCAGGCTGGTTTCCCCCACCATGTCGAGCCATTCCTCGCCGCCATGATGGATGATGTGGCCGTCGGAAAACCAGTCGGCGCTGCGGTCGATGGTCGAAAACGTGACGGTCCGCGCGTTTCGCGGCGGAAGATCCTCGCCCGCACGGACGACCGCCGTGTCGCTGGAGAGCTGGTTTCCGAAAATCCGCAGCTTGGCCTCGCGATATGCCTCGACCGACGGATAGCGGTCCATGTGGTCGGGCGCGAAGTTGAGCCAGACCGCGATCTCGGGGCGCAACGTGCGGATGGTTTCGAGCTGGAACGAACTGAGTTCCAGCGCGACGGCCGTGGGCTGGATCGCCGGATAGACCACCTCGCAAAACGGTGTGCCGTAATTGCCGCAGGGAATCCCTCCCATTCCCGCATGCGCGAGGATCCGTGCCACCAACTCGGTGGTGGTCGTCTTGCCGTTGGTGCCGGTGATGCCGATGATCCTGCCCTGATAGAAACGAGCCGCGAGCTCGACCTCGCCAATGACCTCGCCCGCATGCGCCGCGAATGCCGCCACATAGGGCCCGTAGGTGTCGATGCCCGGGCTGACCACCAACAGATCCGAGACCACACCGGCACCCTCGCCGGCACCCGCGTCCGGATGGATCTCCACACCGGGCGGCATGCCGGAGAAGGCATGCGCTTCGGCCAGATCCCAGACCGAGACCCGCGCGCCCTCGCGCATGGCCAACATGGCCGCCGCCCGCCCGCTGCGACCGGCTCCGAGAATCGCGACATGTTTTCCTGACAGGCTCATTTGGGGATCAGACGATTTTGAGGATGGCGAGCCCGAACAACGCGAGCATGATCGAGAGAATCCAGAAGCGCACGATGACCTGGCTCTCATGCCATCCTAACAGTTCAAAATGGTGGTGGATCGGCGACATCCGGAAGATGCGCTTGCGGCGCAGCTTGAAGCTGCCGACCTGCAGGATCACGGACATCGCCTCCATGACGAACACCCCGCCGATGATGATGAGCAGCAGCTCCTGCTTGGTGCAGATCGCCGCGGTGGCGAGGCCGCCGCCGATCGCGAGCGAGCCGGTGTCGCCCATGAAGACCTTCGCCGGATGACAGTTGAACCACAGGAAGCCGAAACACGCTCCCGCCAGGGCCATCAGGAACACGGAGAGCTCCGCGATGTAAAGGTTGTGCGGAATCACCAGATACTCGGCCGCCATGAAATAATGTCCCGCAAGATATGCCAGCAGTGAATAGGACAGGGCGACGCTGATCGTGCAGCCGGTGGCCAGGCCGTCGAGGCCGTCGGTCAGGTTCACGGCGTTGGAGGTGCCGACGATGATCAGCGCGAAAAACGGTATGGCCAGCCACTTGAGATCGACCAGAGGAAACTTCGCGAGCGGAAAACAGATCGCGCCGATCCCTATCGGATTGTTTTTCCCAAGAGTGTAGCCGACCTCTCCGGCCGCCAGCCTGGCCGGGTCCGCGCCGAAACCGGATATCTCCGTCTTGAAATAAATGAACCCCGCGGCGATCAGCGCGATGACCAGTTGCCAGACAAGCTTGGTGCGGCTGCTGATGCCGTCCGAGTTCTTCTCCTTCACCTTCCTGTAGTCGTCGCAAAGACCTAACAAGCCACAGGCCAGCATGGCGCAGGCGCAAACGGCGACGAATGGGTTGAGCGGACGGGCGCAGACGAGGGTTGCCACCAGCACGGTGCCGAGAATGAGCACCCCACCCATCGTGGGGGTGCCGATTTTCCCGCCATGGAGTTCGGCGAGCTTGTGGACCTCCGCCGCGGTGCGGATCGGCTGGCCCACCTTGAGCGAGATCAACTTGCGGATCACCCTCGGCCCGATGACCAGCGAGAGAAGGAAGGCAAGCAAGCCCGCGCTGGCGGCGCGGAAGGTGATGTATTGGAACAGGTTGAGAAATGAAAAGGCATGGGCCCAACCCGGGCTGCCATTCGCCTTCTCCAGTTCGAACGCCTGGAGCCAGAAATCATAGATCGCGGGTAACATCAGCTTTTGGGAAATGCGGAGTTCATGACTTTCTCGACGGTGGCGGTGCGGCTGCCCTTGAACAAAACCACGTCACCCGGCTTCACCTCGCGGGCAAGCCAGACGGCCGCGTCGCCAAGGACCGGGAAATGCGGCGCACCGTCGGCCGCGCGGGCGATTTCCTCCGAGCCTTCGCCCACGGCGATCACTCGGAGCCCGCGGCGTGCGGCGAGCTCGCCGACACGCTGGTGGGCGGCCGATGCGTGAATGCCAAGTTCACCCATGCGGCCGAGCACCGCGAAGCGCCGGGCGCCATTGCGCAACGGCAGGTCGGCCAGCGTTTCAATGGCGGCTGCCATCGATTCCGGGTTCGCGTTGTAGGTGTCGTCGATAATGGTGACGCCGTTGGATTCGTAGCGGTGGAGGCGTCCTCCGGTGAGCATGGCGTTGGAAAGCCCGGCCGCGATTTCCTCCAAGGGCACGCCGAGTTTCCATCCCACACCGGCGGCGAGCAGGGCATTGGTGACCATGTGGCGGCCGGGCACCGGCAAAACGACTTCAACCGAACCCAGCTCGTCGATGACCAGGGTGAAACGCGTGTGATCGGCCGCGAAGTGCAGGTCTTCCGCGCGGACCAGTCCGCGGCCGTTGCCCACCGGGATGATGGCGGCCTTGGTCCGCTGGCGCAGATATTCGTGGTAATCACAAGTCGCCGGAATGAACAGGATGCCATCCGCCGGCAGGGCCTTGGCCACGGTTCCCTTTTCCTCGGCGATCGAATCACGCGTACCCAGGAACTCGATATGAGCGGTGCCGATGTTGGTGATGATGCCGAACTTCGGCCGCGCGATCTCACACAACGGGGCCAGTTCGCCGGAATGGTTCATGCCCATTTCCCAGACCGCGGCGGTGTGCTCCGTGGTGGTGGCGAGCACGGTGAGCGGCACGCCGATGTGGTTGTTGAGGTTGCCGCGGGTGGCCGAAACCTGATAGACGCGCGACAGCACCGCCGCCGTGAAGTCCTTGGTGCTGGTCTTGCCGTTGGAACCGGTGATGGCCACCACCGGCAGGTCCAGCTGTTTCCGCCACCAGTGCGCGAGTTTCTGCAGTGCCAGCAAGGTGTCCGGCACCTCGATGACGGCGGTCCCCGCAGGTGGTTCACCCTGCCATTGACGGACCACCGCCACTGCGGCCCCGTCTCGCAAGGCACCTGCGGCAAAAGAGTCGCCATCGAAGTTCTCTCCACGCAAGGCAATGAAAAGCGCTCCCGGTACCAGCCGGCGGGTGTCGGTGCAGACACCGGCGGATGCCAGCGCATCGGCGGAGCCGGCGGTCACCCGCGCGCCGAGGATGTCAGCGATTTGGTGTGCGGTGAGCGGGTTCATCGGTTTTCGGCGATCGCCTGCGCACGGTCGCGCAGGGCTTTGGATGCGCGCTTCCGGTCATCGAAGTCGATGGTTTCGGTGGCGAATTGCTGGGTGGTTTCGTGGCCTTTGCCGGCAATCAGGATGATGTCGCCGGAAAGCGCGTTTTTGATCGCGTGGGAAATCGCCTCGTCGCGGTCCGGGATGCTGAGGTGGCCGCCACCGCCCATGCCGGATTCGATCTGGCGGATGATTTCCAACGGGTCCTCGGAGCGAGGGTTGTCCGAGGTGACGATGCACGCGTCCGAGTGCCGCATCGCCGCAGCCCCCATCAGCGGGCGCTTGCCGATGTCGCGATCGCCGCCGCAGCCAAACACGGTGATCAGCCTGCGCGGATCGAGTTCCTTGAGCGTGCGGCACGCGTTTTCCAACGCATCCGGCGTGTGCGCGTAATCCACAAACACCGTGGCTCCACCGGCATTGCCCGCGTTTTCCATCCGGCCCGGAACCTGCGGAGCGCTGGCGAGCGCCGCCACCGCCTCGCGCGGACGGATGCCGCAGGCGTTTGCCGCCGCAATCGCACCCAGCAGGTTGTAAACATTGAAGCGACCGATCAACGGAGCGCGCACCAGGAAGCTGCGGCCCTTGGCTGTCAGCTCGAACTCCATGCCGCGCGGGTTCTGCCGGAAGTTGTTCGCGCGGAAATCCGCATGCACGCCAAAGCCAAAGCGCGCGACCCGCATTGTGCCGTCAAGCGCGGCGGCAAGGTCCGCACCATGGGCATCATCGATGTTGATCACGGCCACCGGCTTTTTACCCATCGGGTCGGCGGCCAGCGCATGGAACCAGGATGCCTTCGCCTGATAGTATGCCTCGATCGTCCCGTGGTAGTCGAGGTGGTCCTGGGTGAGGTTGGTGAAGACACAGGCGTCGAAGCCAATCGACGCGATCCGGTGCTGATGGATGCCGTGGGAGGAAACCTCCATCGCGACCCCGCGGCAGCCGTGGCCCCTCATCCGGTCCAGCAGGCCGCAAAGCTCGATCGAACCCGGAGTGGTGTGCCGGGCGGCCTCAACGGTCTCGCCATCGTCAACCAGGATGGTTCCTAACAAACCCGCGCGGTGCCACGCGGACTTCATCACATGATGGATCAAAAACGCGGTGGTGGTCTTGCCGTTGGTCCCGGTCACACCGGCGATGGCGAGATCGCGCCACGGATGGCCGTGGATCCGCGCGGCGAGCGATGAGAGCGCCTTGCGGCTGTCCGGAACATGCAGCCAGGCGATGGCGGGGTCCAGATCCGCCGGCGGCGCGGACTCGGCGAGAATCGCGGTGGAACCCGCGGCCAATGCGTCGGCAATGAAACGGTGGCCATCGACCGTCGTACCGCGGATCGCGGCGAAAAGCACGCCGGGACCGGCATCGCGCGACGAGGCGCTGAGGCGCGCGACCTCAAGGTCCATCGGACCGGTCGGCGTGACCCGCGAAAGGTCGGAAATCAAATCTCTGAGAATCATCTGTCAGTGGTGGCAAGCGGCTCCGGAACGGGCTCGGTGGGTTGCAAATTCATGTAGGCCGCGGCGCGGGTGGCGATGCGGGCGAAGGCGGGTGCGGCGATGGTTCCGCCATACCGCGTGACCTCGGTGGTTTTCGGGTCATCGATCACCACGATGCAGACAAACGCCGGATCCTCGGCCGGCAGCATGCCTGCGAAGGAAACCGTGTAGCTGTTGGCGAAGTATCCACCTTTCGGGTTGTGGCGCTTGGCGGTTCCGGTCTTGCCGGCCACCTTGAATCCAGGCACGGCCGCGAGCGTGGCGGTGCCTCCTGGCTCGGTGACCTTCTGCAGCGCGGCGCGCATCTTTTTCGCAGTTTCCGGCTTGAGCACCTCGGCCACCACTTCCGGCGGATAGGATTCCACCACCGTGCCGTCGTTGGCCACCAGCGACTTGACGATCCGCGGCTTGAGCAGCTTGCCGTCGCCGGCGATGACCGCATAGGCGCAAGCCATTTGCAGGGGGGTCGCATTGAGCGCGTAGCCGTAGCTGGCACGCGAGAAGTCCACGGCATTGCCGGTGTTGCGGACGATGCCGGAGCTTTCCCCGCTGAGCTGGATGCCGGTCTTGCGGCCGAACCCCCAGCGCTCGGTGTATTGGTAAAACTTCCTGGTCCCGAGCTGCCGGGCGAACATGTAGGCACCGATGTTGCTCGATTTGACCAGCACGCCTTCCAGCGTGAGGCCGCCATACGGATGGTGGTCCGGCACCCGGATCCTGCCCTCCTGATAGAGACCGTTGTGACAGAACACCGTGGTCAGCGGCGAGGCGAGGCCTTCGTTGATGACCCCGCCGGTCGGGATGATCTTGAAGGTCGATCCCGGCTCGTAAATCGCCTGGATGGCGAAGTTGAAACCATTCTCAGCAATCTTTTCCCTGCGGTTCAGATCAAAGTGGGGCCGGCTGGCCATGGCGAGGATCTCGCCGGTTTTCGGATCCATGAAAACCACCGCGCCGCGCTCGGACTTGAATTGCTCAAGGCATGCATCCATTTCCTCCTCGACGATCGCCTGCAAGCCCATGTCCACGGTGAGCTGGACATTGAGCCCCGCGCGCGGCGGCATCAGGCTGCTGGAATTTCCGGGAACCACCAGGCCGTAAACATCACGGCAATGTTCGCGCCAGCCGTCACGGCCGGCCAGGAATTCCTCCATCGACGCCTCCACTCCGAAGCGGCCGACCACCCGGGTCTGCGGCTTGCCGTCCTCATCGACGCTCTCGATCTCCCCGGTGAATCCTAACAAATGAGTCGCCAGATTGGGCGCGGTGTACCAGCGCTTGATCGAGTTCTGGAACTCGAATCCCTGGATCCAGTGCCTGTCCACCGTTTCGCGCAATTTATCCGCGACATCCTCGGGCAGGTCCTTGACGATCGGCACCCATTTCGGACGGCTGTCCTCGATTTTCGACAGCAGCTCCTCGCGGCGCATGCCGAGCGGCCTTGCGAGCTCGCCCACCGCGTAGGCAAGATGCTTGCGGACAATCGCCTCGGAGGTCTCGCTGGCGAGAATCTCGCTGCGCAGCGCCTGGATGCGGCGGCGTTGCTTGTCACGCTCCAACGATTCCCATCCGGGCTCGGCCGAGGCCTCGCGGAACGCCAGACCATAACTGGCAATCTTGGGGTCGAAGAGATGGTTCTTGTCCACAAATACCGTGGACACCGGAATGCTTTTCGCCATCGGCTCCTCGCGACGGTCCACGATCATGCCGCGCATTGCGGAAAGCTTTTCCACCCGGTGATAAGCCTTACGCGAGCTTTCCGCGTAGTGTTGGCGATCCACCAACTGGATCTGCACGAGCCGCCATGACAAGCCGCTGAGCGCGGCCATCAGGCACGAGCACAGGATGATGCAGCGGGTTTGGAAGGTAAAACGCACGGGTCAGGGGGTTGCCGCCGCCACATTGCGGCGGGAGCTGGGCAGGGCATCGATTTCCTCGACGGCGGCAAGCGGGATCGGGCGGAGCTGGGAGCCGTTTTCCTCAAGCTGCTTGCGGATCACAAAGCGGTTGAGCAGTTGGTCCATGCGCATCTCGGTGGTGCGGATGTCGAGGCGGCAATGTTCGATGCGGCGCTCGATGGCATCGATTTCCCGCACGGTCTGGATCTGGCGGTTTTTGTAATAGGCGTACAACACTCCGCCGCCGGCAACTGTGGTGGCGGCGAGAATCAGTGCGATGAAGACGGATACGGGGGTCTTGGTTTCGTCTCGGCGGCGGTTCATGGCGTGGGGGCTAAAAGCCGGGCGACCCGCAGTTTGGCGCTGCGGGCTCGCGGGTTGAGAAGGGTTTCTGCGGTGGTGGGAGTGATCGCCTTGCGGACTAACAGCTCAAACTGATGGTCCGGATTGGGTCGGGGCTCCGGCCACCCCGGATCATCGATGAATGGACTGGACCGGTGCCGGAGGAAACGTTTGACCATCCGGTCCTCCAGACTGTGGAAGGTGATGACCAGCAGGCGGCCGCCGGGTTTGAGGACGGCGGGTGCGGCGGCCAATGCGGCGGCCAGTGATTCGAGCTCCTCGTTGACCGCCATGCGGATCGCTTGAAACGCGCGGGTCGCCGGGTGGGTGCGGCCATGGCGGCCCACAGCGGCCTCAATGCAGCCGGCCAGCTCGAGCGTGGTTTCGAATGGCTTGGCCGTACGCTGCCTGACGATCGCAGCGGCAATCCGGCGGGCTTTCGGCTCCTCGCCGAACTCGAAAAGGATGCGGGCGATTTCCGATTCATCCCAATGGTTGACGATTTCCGCAGCGGTGTGCGAGCTGGATGGCCCCATGCGCATGTCGAGCGGACCTTCGCGCATGAACGAAAACCCGCGCGCGGCGGAATCGAGTTGATGCGACGACACGCCGAGATCCAACAGCAAACCATCCGCCAGGCCGCCGCGTTCGGCAGCCGGGATCTCCAGCAGCCGGGCGAAATTTCCCTCCCAGGTGGAAAAACGGTCGCCGTATGGAGCCAACCGCTCGCGCGCATGTGCCAAGGCTTCAGGATCGCGGTCGACACCAAGGACGCGGGCCCCCGCCTTGAGGAAAATCTCACTGTGCCCGCCGCCACCCAGCGTCCCATCGATGATGAAGCTGCCGGGAGCGGCCTTCATCCACTCGCCGCATTCCGCGGGGAACACCGGCAAGTGGTGGAATCCCGGCGCCTCGTCCGAACCCAAGTGGTTCTCCGGCACCTCCACCGGCGTTGCGGAAAAGTTTTGCGATGGTCGCGCGGAAAAGACACCGGAAACCGCCCGGACCATCGCCATGAACTGTGGGAAGACGCCCGTTGCCGTGGAATCTCCACCTCTGGCCATGAAAGCAACCGGACCCCGCACCGGCAACCAGCCAGAAGCGGCGCGGGAATCCGTTATCTTGACGAAACGCGCCGCCGTCCCGGGCGTCGCGCTGCGTTTTTCAGGGAAAATTCGCGATGGCCGCGCGGACAACCAGCCAGAAGCCGCGCGGACCATCGATTCAAATGGCAGGAAAGCCTCTGTCCCGAGAGAGCTTCCGCGTCGTGCCATGAAAGGAACCAGACCCCGCACCGACAACCAGCCAGGAGCAGTGCGGGGATCTGTTGTTTGACCGGAACGGCTCGCTGTCCCGAGCTCGCCATTCCGTGAAAAAATGCTGAAACCCGACCCTCTGCGGCAGACGCCGGACCCGGGCGCCGCCGTGCGGGGCGCTGCATGTTCCTGGGTTGCCTGGCTAAGCCACATGGACGGGATCAAAGTGGGGTGTGAGTGGATGATTTAAAAAATTCCGAGGTCCTTGTCCTCTTCCTGGGCCATCTCAAGGCCCAGCTTGACTTCGAAGTTCGCCGAACTCCAAATTTCGAAATGAATGCCACGGCCCGCGAGCATCACCTCGGAATCCGCCGCAATCCCGGCCCGCTCGCTCAAATCCTTGGGAACCAATAGCTTGCCCTGGTCATTGAGGGTCGCCTCCCGGCTGAACATCGCCAGCTTCCCGAGCATGCGGCCCTTCTCGGCCGGGGTGTTCTCGCTGTTTTTGATCAATTCGACCTTTTCGTCGTAGGCTTCCTGGCTCAAGACCTTCACAAAAGGCATGCCATGCTCGCTGGAATACATCAAAAACAACGACGCCCCGGACTCCGGCCGCCAAGCCGTCGGGATGGAAACCCGAAATTTCGGGTCCACCTTGAATGGCTTGAAGCCTTTGTAGCGTTGGGAGGTGCTGTTCACGAGTGTGCGGAAATGACGCGCAGGTCAGTGTTCGATAAGTACACTAAAACACACTCAGTCCACAAGGATTATTTAGGCTTCCAGTAGGAATTTTTTAAGTGACTCATTTTCAATGGCCTAAAGAGTAAATTTCGAGGGCAAACCCCGCCAAAAAACCCTTGGTACTGGCCAAAAATGGATAAATTTTTAAAATTTTTACCAAATCCAAGGAAAGTTTTTCGCCCAAGTGTACTTCAAAGCCACCTCACGCCATCCCCTTGGCTTACCCTCAACGATCGGGCAAAATCCCCCGATTGATTCCTTTCCACCACACGCGCCCGCTGCAGCGGTGATCCGCAGGCTCCCTGCTTCCGTCTGGCCACGATTTCAACCCGTCTTCCCGGGTGCCCGCCCTGGAAGTTTGCATCTGCGGAGCGGCGGCCGCCCCACCACCCTCGCTCAAGCCACGGACGCCAGGGTGACCGGGCACACCGGAACCGCTGGAATTGAAACAACCGGACCTAACAAAAAACGCCGCGCGATTCGCCCGTTAGAAAACAGGCACGGAGACGGATCTCGCATCTTCCGGGGTGTTTCAGGATCCGGCCAATCCGGGGATTAGGGGCTGGCCAGCACCGCTCCGGGCAGTTATTCCAGTGGCATGGATTTTGAAACACTAAGCCGCTGGGCCAACGAGGAACTCAAATCCTTGTCGCAGGCATTGCCCCCGGATGTCAGAAAAGCCGCGGAAACCATCCGGGTATCGATGGAGGAAAAACCCGGCATGGGCGCTTTTGATGGCGAGCTTGAGGGTGACGAGCTCGGACTGTTCGAAGGCCCTGCGGCGGACGAAGAGGCCGATCCCGCGGAACTCCCGGGCATCCGGCTTTTCCTGCGCAACCTCTGGGAATGGACGGACGCGGACGAACAGGACTTCCGCGACGAGGTCGTCACCACCTTCCTTCACGAACTCGGACACTACCTCGGCTGGGACGAGGATGATGTGGCCGATCGCGGGCTGGAATGAACCGGAGGATCCCACGAAAAAACCCCGCCTTTGCAGGCGGGGCGTTTTCACGAACAGGGATGGCGGAGCGGACGGGGCTCGAACCCGCGACCTCCAACGTGACAGGCTGGCGCTCTAACCAACTGAGCTACCGCTCCAT